>CAZORQ010000038.1:0-20965 GCA_964582285.1 uncultured Thermotogae bacterium | reverse complement strand
TGGTGGAGGTGGCGGGAGTCGAACCCGCGTCCGAAGATACCGCCGGTCAGCGTCTACAAGCTTAGACCCGTGTTTTGGTTTCGGAACGGATCCTCCCGCGGGCAGGATGATCCGAGCCTAGCTTCCTAAGATTCGCCACACCCGGGGGAAGCGCTCGAATGTGGTATACCCGCTAAGTTGACGCCCGATTGAGGCGCGCGGGGAGCCTCATCAGACGGCCCTCCCTAGCTTAGGGAAGGAGCAGCGAAAGCGTAGTTATTCGCAGTTGTTGTTTGTTTTGCCAGTTTTAGGAGATAGCACTCCGCTTGCAGCCTTCGTTTGGTAACTCCGTCGAAGCCGTGACACCCCCATGTCAATGACCAACGACTCATTGTAATCGTTGGCGTACGAGTTGACAAAACCGGAAAGATAAGATCCTATAGGACAAGATGCAATACGTCTTGATCTGGACAGCCGTTGCATTCGGCATCGGAATCGCTCTTGGCCAGCCAATCGGACACGGCTTGCCGGTCTGGGGATGGCTTGTCTGTGCGGGAGGTTGCCTGGCTGCTTCGGCGCTGCTGCATCGATGGTCGATATCCCGCCGGACCGCGCTTTGCTTGGCGGTGCTGTGCCTGGGAGTGCTTCGCATTGCATGCGAGCAGCCGTGCCCCGACTGGTTGAGTCTCCGCATCCCGAGTCTACAGGCGGTTCGCGGAACCGTCGTCTCCTATCCGAGCATCGGTCGGTCCCACACCGTGTTCACGTTGCGTCCGGACACGTTCTCAAGGGCTATCCGCGTCACGTGGTTTCGCGATGGTGTGGAGCCGAACACGGTGCACTACGGCGATCGGATCTGCGTAGTTGGCTCCGCGAAGCTCCCCGAACCGTTCGAGGGGTTCGACTATCCCGGCTATCTCGCGCGACAGGGGATCTTCGCGACCATGACCGTCGATGAACGAGGGCTTGATGTGACCGAATCGCGCGACACATCGTTTCTCCACCGCGGGGACAGGATCCGGCAGACGCTCTTCGAGCGGCTTCATCACCGGCTACAGCCGGACGAGAGCGCGATGGCTCGGAGCCTTCTGTTCGGAGACAGGACGGCCTTGCCGGAGCCGATCGAGGAGGCGTTTTCACGATCGGGCTTGATGCATCTTCTTGCCGTGTCGGGCCTTCATCTGGGAATCTTCCTCGGAGGCGCATGGTGGATTCTCCGCAAGCTGGGGCTGCGACCAAGGATCGCCTACCCTGTGGTCGGCGTTCTGGTTCTCTTGGCACTGTGGATTGTCGGTCCAAGGATCAGCCTCGTCCGCGCGGCGCTGTTGTTTGCCTTCCTTGGCGCCGGCAGTGTGCTGGCAGATGTGGGGCTGATCCTGCGGCGATCGATCCGTCCGCTGAACGGTCTTGCCGCGGCGGCGATCTGTATCCTGGCGCTACGGCCCGGAGCGCTTTGCGATGCCGGATTCCAGCTGACATTCGCGGCGACGGCGTCGATCCTGATGGTGTTCTCGATGCCGTTCGAGTGGCGTCGACGAATCGACCAGTACACCGCGCGACTGGGGCGCTGGCGCATTCCGGTGCGCTACGCGTTGACACTCGTCACGGCGGCGTGTGCCGCACAGGCCGGTGCGGCGCCGGTCATCGCCTGGCACTTCGAGACGATCCATCCGGTAGCTCTGGTGGCGAATCTGCTCGTTGTTCCGCTGGCTGGGTTGGCGCTCTGGTGCGGTTTCGGAGCGCTTCTCTTTTCCGGGACAGCGCTCTTCCCGTATGCAATCACTCCGTTTTCGGCGGTGCTGCGGGGAGTGAAAACGATCGTCACCGGTCTCTCGAGGATCCCGCTAGTGGAACTGGAGGTTTCGCGCTGGGTGGGGTTGTGGCTTGGGGCGATGGTGGTGTTCGTATTCGCCGTGGCGGCCTACGACCGAGTGTCGTCCTCCTGGACGTCGAACTCTACATCGATCGCCGTCGGATCTTCAGGGCCTCGTTCGGGAGCGCGTCGGCCGCCCTGAAGGAAGAATCGAGCGGCGAGAACGAGTCCGACCACGTCGCTCAGCAGGCCGGGGATCAGCAGAAGCAGGCCGCCGAGGAAGAGCAGCCCGAGGGATTGGATGAGATCCCGGGTTGGGCGTCGTGTCAGGAGTTCAATCATGCGGGCCGGCTCGAAGACCGAACGTCCCGCCATTCGAAGCAACAGGATTCCGAGTCCTCCGGAGACCAGGATCTCGAGTAGAACCGGGCCGCCGCCGAACGCCTGCCCGAACTTGATCAGCATAGCAATCTCGATGCACAAGATGACAAACGTAATGAATGGCATATCAATCTCCCGGCCGGATGGTAGCGAACCGTGGCGAGGCAGACAACGAGCGCTCAAGGCCGATTGACGTGGCTTCAGGTAGGGTATAGTCTTCGTTGAGATGGCCAGATCCGATCGAGAGCTTCTGGTGGGCCTGAATCTGATCCCTCAACTCACCCCGAAGCGGGCAAACAAGCTGTTCGCTCGATTCGACACGTTTCGAGCGATTTGGGATGCACCCGGATCCGCCTTTGCTTCGATCTACGGATCCGCGGTGGTAGGGGAGGCGATTGCCTCGGCACGGAGCGAGTCAGCGATTGACGACGAGTTCGCCCGGGCGGAGGAGCTGGGTGTGCAGATCGTCACGCTGGTCGATGAGGCGTATCCGGTACTGCTCCGCGAGATCGACGATCCCCCGATGGTCCTTTATGCGCGAGGCAACCTGCCGATCGATCCAGCGCGCTCGATTGCGATCGTCGGAACACGACGGGGGACGCGCTACGGCAAGATGGTGGCCGGTCGCTTTGCCAGTCAGCTTGCGCTCAAGGGGCTGACGGTGGTCAGCGGGTTGGCTGCGGGGATCGACACGGCGGCGCATCAAGGGGTTCTCGACGTGGGTGGGCGAACAGTGGCCGTTCTGGGATGTGGGCTCGATTATCCGTATCCGAAGCGGAATCAACCGATGCTGGCGCAGCTGGTGGAGAACGGTGTTGCGATCAGCGAGTACCCTTTGGGCATGCGTCCGGCCAAGTGGACCTTCCCACAACGGAATCGAATTCTTGCCGGGCTGAGCCGTGGCGTGATTGTGGTTCAAGCTCCGGAGCGCAGCGGGTCGCTGATCACCGCGCGGCTCGCACTCGAACAGGGACGCGAGGTGTTCTCTGTGCCCGGGAATATTACGACGGTCACGTCCGCCGGAACGAATCGGCTGATCAGAGATGGGGCGAAGCTGGTCGAAACAGTAGACGACGTGCTGATGGAGTTCCCGGATCTGTGGAAGCAGTTGGAGGCGGGGAGCGAATCGGGCACGGAAGAGGCGCCTGAGCTGGCCGAGCGGGAACGCCTTGTCTACGACCTGATCGGTCTTGAACCGGTTCACGTCGACGATATCATTGCTCGGGCGGATCTCTCCCCAACCGAGGCGTCGCATGTTCTTCTCCTCCTTCAACTGGAGGATCTTATCGACGAGGTCGAGGGAGGCCGCTTCATTCGAAAGCCGTAGGAGGAATGATGCCGACACAACGTACGCTGGTACTCTGCAAACCGGATGCCGTTCAACGTGGCGCCGTCGGGCAGATCGTTGCCCGATTCGAGCGAAAGGGATTGAAGCTTGCCGGCCTGAAGATGATGGAGGTCGATGAGGATCTTGCCTCCCGTCACTATGCCGAGCACATCGAGAAACCGTTCTACCCGGAGCTTCGCGACTTCATCACGTCGTCGCCGGTCGTTGCGATGGTAATTGAGGGAGACAATGCGGTGGAAGTTGTCCGGAATCTGGTGGGCGTGACCAATCCACAGAAGGCGGCATCGGGCACGATCCGCGGCGATTTCGGGCTCAACTTGACGATGAATCTGGTTCATGGCTCGGATTCACTGGCATCGGCCGAGCGTGAGATTGCACTGTTCTTCGAACCGGATGAGCTGTTTGACTACGAGTTGACGATGCGAGCGTGGATGTAGCACCACCCAACAAGGAGAGCGTGGAGCATCGATGCTCCGCGAGCCGATCGACGAATGGAGGACACTGATGGATCTGTCGAAGCGCTACGGACCGGCGGAAGTCGAAGCGAAGAACCACCGCTATTGGGAAGAAGGCGGGTTCTTCCGGGCTGTCGTCGGTAGTGCCTCGGAAGGTCGGTTCTCCATTGTCATCCCGCCGCCGAACGTCACCGGTCGGCTCCACATGGGGCACGCCCTGAACAACTCGCTTCAGGATATTGTCATCCGCTACCACCGGATGAACGGCGATGATACGTGTTGGTTTCCCGGGACGGATCACGCTGGGATTGCCACCCAGAATGTCGTCGAAAAGACGCTGGCCAATGAGGGAACCTCTCGCCACGATTTGGGACGCGAGGCGTTCGTCGAACGTGTGTGGGAGTGGAAAGCGAAGTACGGCTCGGAAATCATCGACCAGCTGAAAGCGCTCGGCTGTTCCTGCGACTGGTCGCGGTTGCGGTTCACCCTCGACGAGGGGCTGTCGCACGCGGTTCGCGAGGTGTTCGTAGCGCTGTACGAGGAAGGCCTCATCTACCGCGGGGCGTATCTCGTAAATTGGTGCCCGCGGTGTCAGACCGCGATCTCCGACCTGGAGGTCGAGCACGAAGAGATCGAGGGGGCGCTGTACTACATCCGATACCCGTTGGAGGACGGCGAAGCACTGACGATTGCGACGACCCGCCCCGAGACGATGCTTGGCGATACGGGCATTGCCGTTCATCCGGACGACGAGCGGTTTGCTCATCTCATCGGCAAGACGGCACGGCTCCCGATTCTGGATCGAGAGTTGCCGATTATCGCGGCCGAGCAGGTCGATCCGACGTTCGGGACGGGAACACTCAAGATCACGCCGGCACATGACCCGATCGACTTCGAAATCGGCCGGGCGAACGGTCTGGAATCGGTCAACATCCTGAATGTGGATGGAACGATCAACGACAATGGCGGGTCGTTTGCGGGCATGGATCGCGAAACGGCACGCAAGGCGGTTGTGGAGCGGCTGGAGGCTGACGGTCTCCTGGTGAAGGTCGAGCCATACCGGCATGCGGTTGGCCATTGTGAGCGATGCCACACGACCGTTGAGCCCCTTATTTCGACGCAGTGGTTCGTGAAGATGGCGTCGCTGGCACAGCGGGCGATGGAGGTCGTGGAGAACGGCCGAATCCGCTTCGTGCCTGACCGTTGGAGTAAGTTGTACCTCGATTGGCTGGACAACATTCGCGATTGGTGCATCTCAAGGCAGCTGTGGTGGGGGCATCGGATTCCGGTTTGGTACGGACCCGATGATCATCCGTTTGCCGCCCGCAATGAGGCGGCGGCTGCGGAGGCGGCACGATCTCATTACGGACACGATGTCGAGCTTCGCCAAGACGAAGACGTTCTCGATACATGGTTCTCGTCTTGGCTATGGCCGTTCTCGGTGATGGGATGGCCGGAGGAGAGCGAGGAGCTGGCAACGTACTTCCCGACATCGTTGTTGCTGACTGGATTCGACATTCTGTTCTTCTGGGTGGCCCGGATGGTGATGGCATCGCTTCACTTCCGAGATGAGATTCCGTTCGAAACGGTGTACATCACGCCGCTGATCGTCGACGAGAACGGGCAGAAGATGTCGAAATCGAAGGGGAACGCGATCGACCCGATGGAGCTGATCGAGGAGTACGGCGCGGATGCCCTGCGCCTCGCGATGGCTCACGTCACGGGAAAGGGTCGGACCGTTCGGATGCCTTGGACGCAGCTTGCGGATGCACGGAACTTCCTCAACAAGATCTGGAACATGTCTCGGTTCGTGTTGATGCAACTCGGAGACGAACGTCCGGCGCTGCCCGATCAGTTGACGGCCATTGAGGATCGCTATGTCCTGTCAAAGCTCGCGGCAACCGTAGCCACGGTACGCGACCATCTCGAGAGCTACAACTTCAACCTGGCTGCCGAGGTGGCCTACGACTACACGTGGCACGACGTCTGCGATTGGTACCTGGAAATGGCTAAGGTCCGCTTGCAGAACAGTCCGGATGACGGAGTCAAGGGCGTCCTCAATCATGTACTCAGGCAGGTCGTTCTCCTCCTGCATCCGCTCGTCCCGTTCATCACAGAGGAGATCTGGCAGGCGCTCGGCGAGGACTCATCCGTCTCGGTCTCCCCATATCCGGAGGTACGGGCGGCGGATCGAGACATGGCGGCCGAAGATGCGATCGCCGCGTTTCAGGAAGCGGTATCTGGAGTTCGGGCGATCCGATCCGATCTCAACGTGCCGGCGAAGGCGAAGCTCTCGGTGTCCCTCAAATCATCGAATCCAGTGATTGTCGACGTGCTGCAGGCGAGCGTGGAGTCGCTCAAGACACTCACCGGCGCCTCGATGTGGGAGTTCGGGGACACGTTGACGCCGGCTGAAGGGTCAGCCCGGAAGGTTCTCTCGTTCGGAGAGCTGTTCGTTCCGCTGGTTGACTTGATCGACATGAACGCGGAGCGAACGCGATTGAGCGGGGAGCTCGCGGGCGTGGAGGCCGATCTGTCGAAGGTCGAGGCCAAACTGGCCAACGAGCAGTTCCTCTCCCGTGCGCCGGCTGACGTTGTGGACAAGGAGCGGGGCAAGCGAGAGCAACTTGCCCAGAAGAAAGAGCGACTGGAGGCGAACCTCGCTTCGTTCGGCACGTAATGGACTATCGAGAGGCCAGAGCACTTCTCGATCAACTCCCGCGACTTGAGGTGAAGCCCGGTCTATCCCGTACGGAGAGACTTCTCGACGGGCTGGGACACCCTGAGCGTGCCTTTCCCGCGGTTCATATCGCGGGCACGAACGGCAAGGGCTCCGTTGTTGCGATGCTCGATGCAGTGCTGCGACGGGCCGGGTACTGCGTGGGACGGTTCACATCTCCAGAACTGATTGACTTCCGTGATCGTATTGCCGTTGACGGCAAATGGGTCCCCGAGGTCGAATGGGCTGCAGGGATTACGCGAATGAGGTCCCTGCTCGTTGACGCCTCCGATCCTCCCACGCAGTTCGAGGCCATTGCTGCGTTGGCCTTCGACCTGTTCTCTCGGAAAGCGGTTGACATCGCGCTCGTTGAGGTTGGGCTCGGCGGCCGGTTCGACGCGACGAATCTCGTTCGGCCGCTCATGTCCGTTTTGTGCAACGTGTCACTCGACCACTGCGCGATCCTTGGCGAGTCGATCGAGGAAATCGCATGGGAGAAGGCCGGAATCGCCAAGGCGGGAGTCCCGCTGCTGCTTGGCGATCTGCTTTCGGAGGCGGAAGAGGTTGTACTCGCGGTGTGCGATGAAGTTGGAGCCATTCCGATCCGCGCGGATCGCATGGAGGTCGAGCGGATAGGTGCTGACTGGAAGGGTGCACGATACTGCATCACACAGGACGGGTTCCCAGAAACGGTCGAGCTTGGCCTCCTCGGTGGATACCAACGTGACAACCTCGCCATCGTTCTTGGAGCGATCGGATGTCTTCGGCAAGGAGGGGTTGCTATTCCGGATGAGGCCGTTGTGGATGGGCTTCGTGAAGCCAGATGGCCGGGCCGCTTCGAGGTTGTCCGGCGAGCGCCGTATGTCGTGCTCGAAGGGGCGCACAATGTAGCGGCAGCAAAGCGACTTGTAGAGGACATCGAGACGTTCGTGCCGCAGCGAGAGCATCGCCATGTTCTTCTGGGGATGCTTGGGGACAAGGATGTCGAAGGGATCGGACGAACACTGGCCACAACGGTGGATTGGGTGACGTTTTGCTCCTCAGGGAGTCCTCGGTCACTGCCGGCAGCCCAGCTCAACGAGAGGGTGGGCGGTCTGTTCTTGGAGTCCACGTGCTATGATTCAGTTGCGGGAGCGCTGGATCGACAGATGCCGTTGCTATCCGGTAACGATGTCTTGATCATCGCCGGGTCGCTGTCGGTCGTTGGCGAGGCGCGTCGGTGGTTCGAGGAGGGCTGTTGAAGACGCTGGTAGAGCAGGTTGTCGAGGCGGGTGTGCCGAGGCATGTTGCGCTGATCATGGACGGGAACGGTCGTTGGGCTGCAGCGCGTGGCTTGCCGCGATCGGCTGGACATCGAGCTGGAGCGGAGGCCGCCGAGCGGCTGATCCGGTTTGTGGGGCAGCGCCTCGGCATCGAGTATCTCACCCTGTTCGCATTCTCTTCGGAAAACTGGTCGCGACCTCCGTCAGAGATCAACGATCTGATGGGACTTCTCCGACGCTTCATCAACGACAAGATAGGTGAATTTGTCGATGAAGGGATTCGGTTGCATGTGGCTGGAGACATCGATGAGCTACCGCCGAAACTCACCCAGACGGTCCGCGAAGCGATTCGTCGAACAGAACAGGGAGATAGGCTCCAGCTCATCATCGCGCTGAACTACGGATCGCGTCAGGAGATTGTCCGCGCTTGCCAGCGGATTGGGCGTGCAGTGATCGCAGGAGAGCAGGACGTGGATTCAATTGACGAAGCCGTCTTGACGAGCGGGTTGTACACGGCGGGGATTCCGGACCCTGATCTGGTCGTTCGCACAAGTGGAGAGACCAGGCTGTCGAACTTCCTCTTGTGGCAAGCGGCGTATGCTGAGCTTCATTTCACGGGAACCTTCTGGCCGGCGTTTGCCCCAGCGGAGTTCGTTCAGATCCTGGCTGCATTCCAGTCTCGAGAGCGCAGGTTCGGTGGACTGAAAAGGGGGCGTGGGGAGTGAACCTGGTCAAACGCATTGCGAGCGCACTGGTCGCCGGCTCAGCGGTCTTCGCAATCCTTTATCTCGGAGGGCGGTACGAGCAGCAATGGGTGGTCGGACCGCTGATCCTATTTGTGGCCTATCCATCCGCTGTGGAGTACCTGCAGCTGATGAAGCGACTGGGCATTCGCCTTGCCGCACCGGAGTTCCTGATTTGGATCCCGGTACTGACGCTGAGCTACATCGTGTTTGACGGGCAGTATGCGGATGTTGTCCTGATGCTCGCGATTGCGTATCAGGTCCTGCGCTACCTTGGCGATCTGCCGCACCGGACAGGTCTGCTCCAAGCTGTCGCGGGCGTATTCGGTCTACTGTACATCCCTTGGCTACTGCAGTACTTCTATCTCATCTACATTGGAGCCGAGGGGCAACCGCCTCATGTGGGGGCAGTCAACGCGTTGGTCGTGCTGTTGATGGTGTGGGGCTACGATAGTGGAGCCTTCTTTGTGGGGAGTGCGATTGGACGGCACAAGGCGTTCCCAACGGTCAGTCCGAGCAAGACGTGGGAGGGGATCATCGGGGGGTTCGTCTTCACCGTCATCGGAGCTCTTGTCGCGGCTTCGTTCTCGCCGGTCTGGCGGGAGTTCGTATTCTGGCAAGGGCTTCCGCATGTGTTGTTGTCATCCTTCTTGGTGGGATGGGCGGTCCAGCTTGGCGATGTTTTCGCATCGAAACTAAAACGAGCGGCGGATGTCAAGGATTCGGGAACCTTCCTTCCGGGCCATGGCGGCGCGCTCGATCGGATTGACGGACTGCTGTTTGCGCTTCCAGTGTTCTACTTCTACTACCACTACGTCGTCCAACTGCTGTGACCCAAGCCTTGAATCGGGCTGGCTGACGAGACGGCGGAAACCTTTTTCCCAACGGCAATCCTGCTTTTCGTTACGGATCGATACGGAGTGCAGAAAGTGAAGGGCGGCCGCGCTTGTCGCTCGGCCGCCCTCTCCGGGTGGTGAAAAAGATGAGGGGGTTCTTTCTCGGGGCGACTATAGCATAATCGGCAGCGGTTGTCCGTAATGTACATCACGTACATCGCGATACCAGCGATGCCCTCTGGCATAGCGGCTGCACGATCTACGGCGTGCCTTCTCGCGTCTGTTCAGTTCCGGTGAGATCCCCGAGAGACAGCGAATCAAGCATCTCCTTGAAGCGTTGATCGATGCGCGCCCACGCGCTTTTCGTCGGACAGATGTCGATCAACTCGCATGACATCCCAGGGCCAAGGCAGCCGACCAGATCCAACGATTCATCCAACGCTTCGAGGATCTGCCGAACCGTTATCTGCTGAGGGTTTCGGGCCAAACAGTACCCGCCGTTCCGGCCCTGTGTCGATGACACGAGGTCCGCCTGTCGTAGTTGATGGAGGATCTTCTCTACGAAGGCGCGGGGCAGGGAGTAGCGCTCAGCGATCGCCGAGGCGGGAAGCGGTCCCTCAGCGGATACGCGAGCGAGCTCAAGTGCGGCGATCAGTCCGTAGCTGGATTTCTTCGTCAGTTGCACGGTTCCGCTATCCCGATTCCGGCGCTGTGTCAGCGAACGCTTCGTATCTCTTCTCGAGTGTGGCGACCTCTTTGGCGATCCGTTCATGCCGCTTGCGGAGGGCATCCGGAATCGCTTTGCCCTCCTGCGAGAGATAGGCGTGGATCGCCTCGTTCAGCGCGTCAGCTGCCAGTGCGGAGCAGTGCATCTTCACCGGAGGCAAGCCGCCAAGCTCCTCGGCGACGTCACGATTCGTGAGCGCGATTGCCTCGTCAAGCGTCTTCCCCTTGGCCAGATCGGAGACCATCGAGGATGTCGCGATGGCTGCTGTGCAGCCGAACGTTTCCCACGAGATGTCCGAAATGATGTCGCGGCCGGCGTCGTCCCGATCGACCTTGATATAGAGCCACATGACGTCGCCGCACACGATATTGCCGACTTTCCCAATGGCCGAGTAGTTCTCAAGCTTCCCCATGTTGTGCGGCGTGCGGAAATGCTCGATGACCTTTTCCGTATACATGTTACTCACCTACCTTGAATGGAGAGATCAAGCGAAGTTCGGAAACGACGTCCGGCAGGACGCCGAGGAATGCATCGATATCTCGGTCGGTCGTCTGGCGTCCCATGCTCACGCGGAGGCTGCCATGCGCCATGGACATCGGGACTCCGATTGCGACAAGAACGTGACTTGGCTCGAGGTTCGGCGAAGAACAGGCGGATCCGGTAGACACGGCGATCCCATGCTCGTCAAGCTTCATCACTAGACTCTCCCCCTCGATTGCCTCGAAACTGAAGTTGGCAATGTGAGGAAGACACGCTTCGGGATGACCATTCAGTCGAGTCCCGGGGATCTGAGCCACCGCATCGATCATCCGAGAGCGAAGTGCCCCCAATCGAGCGGCGAGAGCCTCTTGCTCGTCGAGGGCAAGGCTCACGGCTGCAGCCAGGCCGACAATCCCTGGGACGTTCTCGGTCCCACTCCGTCGACCGTGCTCATGGCCCCCACCATGTAGGAGCGGTGTGAGATCAGTTCCCTTCCGGGCATACAGAAACCCGACACCTTTCGGGCCATGGAACTTGTGCGCGGAAATCGAGAGCAAGTCGACCGAGTCTATGGGAAGATCAATCTTGCCCAGCGCCTGCACAGCGTCTGTGTGGAGCATCACACCCCGTGCGCGACAGATCCGGCCGAGCTCAGCGATCGGCTGCAACGTCCCGATCTCGTTATTCCCGGTCATCACCGATACAAGGAGGGTATCGGGTCGGATCGACTGATCGACCTGGGTGGGATCGATCCTCCCTGTTGCGTCGACATCGAGGATGGTCATATCGAACCCAAGGGTCTGGAGCCACTCAACCGCGTGCAGCACCGCGTGATGCTCAACGGCGGTGGTGATCAGGTGTTTGCGGGTACCGGAGGAGAACGCCGTACCGATGATCGCCAGGTTGTTCGCTTCAGTTGCACCTGCGGTGAAGATGATTTCGTTGGGCTGGATGCCAAGGAGCCCGGCGATCGTTGCGCGGCTCGTGTCGACCGCGGACCGCGCTTCGCGACCGAAAGCATGGAGACTCGATGGGTTGCCATAGGATACCGAGAAATAAGGCTGCATTGCTGCGACGATCTCTGTAGCCGTCGGTGTTGTGGCGCTGTTGTCCAGGTAGATTGCATGTGTCATCATGGATCACCAGCGTAAATCCTACCAAATCGGTCCGGATTAGTCAACAAGGAAGCCGCTCGGAGGCTTCCGAGCGGCTGTGCAGTGGAACATCGTCTTCAGATCTGCTCGAAGTATTCCTTTGTCGCACCGCAGTCCGGGCACGTCCATCCTTCAGGAAGATCCTCAAAGGCGGTTCCCGGCTTAATGTCGGTTGTGGGATCGCCCATAGCCGGATCGTATATGTACCCACAGACAGTGCATTCCCACTTGTCCATTATCCACCTCCTTCTGATGGTGGCGCTTCAGTCTCGCGTGGAATCTCGGCGGCGGGCTCATCGTCCACCGCATCCGACGATTGCTCAGTATTGGCCGGGGGGGCTGGTGCCGTCTCGTTTTCGCCTTCGGGATCCGGCTCGCTTTCCATCTCGGGCAAGCCGGCCACATGGAAGCGGAATTCCTCGACGGTGCTTAGGCCGAAGTGACGGAGGAACTCTCTCGTCACGTGAAGAAGAAGGGTCCTCCCGCTCTCCTCTGCGCGAAGCAGGTTCCGGCTCAGTAGCTCTTGAACATGACCGTACGCCTTGTTTCCGCGCACCTTGATCAGGTCGGATTGGAGCATCGGATGGTTGTATGCGATGACGGCCAGAGAACGCAGAATCGGCCGCGGGATATCCTGTTGAGGAGCCAAATGCGATACGCGGTCGATGAAGGCTGTCTTGACGCGAAAGCCGGCACGTCCCTCTTCGATATGAAGCTCTAGGCCGTGCGTCTCGCTGTCATACGCCTTCCTCAGCTCGGCGAGCAGACGATCGACATACTCAAGCTGGACGTCTCCAAGGATCTTCGCCAATCCTCGACGTGTAAGCGGCTGTGGAGCTAGAAACAGAGCAGCCTCAGTCAGTGCGCGATCCTCCGCCTCGGTTGCCGTGCGTCTCTCGGACATGGTTAGTCGATGGACCGGGAAGGAATCATCACTCTTCCGCGGTCAACTGGATCAGGATGTCGCCAAGAAACTCCTGTTGAGAACAGGAAATCTGTCCCTCGGCAGACAGATGAAGAACTTCGAAGAATCTCTCCACGCGTTCTGCCTTGTCTCCACGATCCAGAAGCTTAAAGAAGCTCAACACGCGACGTCCGGAGAGAAGGCCTGCGATCTTCTCGAACAACGCATGCAGGCGTCCTGAGAAGTCCGTGCCGCCGATCTCATAGTTGTCGAAGGGGTCAGTTTCATCGAGCTCGACTTGCTCGATGAGACGCTCGGCTCGACGACGGCTGACCTTCATTGCGGCGGTAAGCGCGTCACGAAGGTCGAGCAACGTGACTTGCCGACGGGGGCGACGCAGAACAGGTAGATAGAACGCGTCTGGATCGGTTGGCAGCTCCCAGGTGTCGAGATCCTGGTCGATGGCATCCTCCAGCTCAGCGACGAGCGCATCGCGATCGGTCGAGCGTTCCATCGCGAGGAGTACATCCGACTTCATGCGCAAGAGGATCGAGCACGTGAGAACCATACGCCCCGGGATCTCGAATTCAAGATCTCGGAGGACTTGCATGTATTCCCGATAGCGTCTTGCCAGAACCGTGAGATCGATATCCCACGGGTCCATATCCGATGTAAGGCGTTCGAGAACCCCTTCCCATGTGCTCCCGATCAGCTCTTCGATGGGGATCTCGGCGATTCGCGTTGTCTCCACGCTTGGTGACTCCTCCTAACTCAAACTCAGTGCCAGTATCTCCGAGACACCGTTCTTGATTGTCACTCCGTAGGCGCGGTCCGCATGACGAACTGTTTCCTCGTTATGCGAGACAACGATCACCTGAATTCGTCCGGCATAGTCCAGAAGCATCCGGGATAGGCGTGTCGTGTTCATCATGTCAAGCGCTGCATCGACTTCATCCAGAATGAAGAACGGAGCACTCTGATGCTCCTGGAGTGCAAAGATGAATGCTGTAGCGACCAGGGTTTGCTCGCCTCCGGACAGAGAATCGATGATGTGCGGATCCTTGTCGGGAGGATGGGCTTTGATCAGCAACCCGGAAGAGATATCGCCTTCATTCTCCAGCTCGAGCGATGCGCTTCCCCCCTCGAACAGTCGCTCGAAGATCCGCTTGAATGCGGCGTCGACGGATTCAAGGGTCTCGAGGAACCGAGCACGCTTCTTCTCTTCGATCTCCCCGATCAGCCGTTCGATCTCGAGTTTCTCCCGCTCCAGCGCGTCAACCCGTTCTCGAAACAGGTTGAACTCTTCCTCATACGCATCGTGTTCGTCGATCGCGCGCATGTTAATCGGTTCCAGTCGGCGGATACGTCGCCTACCCTGTTCGACGCGGCGTTCGAGTTCCTTCAGCGGTTCGTCGATGAAGTAATCTGGATCGTGTTGACCGTCCTCGGCTCCGAGCGTATCCAATTCCGCCTGTGCTTCGGCCTCCTCGCGTTCGTAGCGCGACATGGCGCGACGGAGGTTCTCAAGGCCTTGGTACGCCTCGCGACGCCGCTCGCGCAGCGCGTGGAGCTCATCGCTTCGCGTGGACGCTTCGCCTTTCACACGAGTCTTGTTCTGCTGATGATCGGAGAGTTCTCGTTCCCTCGTCTCTAGTTGGGTCTCGGCCTGAGCAATCTGATCCTGCAACTCCTCGATCTCCTTGCGGAGTTTCGAGATTTGCTGGCGGCGCTGCGTGACATCGAAACCACTATCCTTCGGCTTGGCTGGGCCCTTTGCCTTACGGCTGCCCGGTCGCCAGCCTCCTGTCATCGCACCGCCCTTGCTTTGAAGATCGCCATCGAGCGTGACGGCTCGCACCCCGTCCACATCTTTCAGTGACTCCAGATTCTCGGCGACGACTGTATCCGAGAGGACGTACTCAAAGGCCCGGCGATACTTCTCGTCGAACTCAACCAAATTGATCGCGTAGTCGATGATTCCCGGGCGCTTGAGCGCTTCTGTGGATGCAAGCCCCTTGCGCATGGTCACGAGGCGGCGCAGGGGCAAGATTCGTGCTCGGCCGAGGCGCTTCTCCTTGAGGTAGTTGATCGATTCGATCGCAGTTTCACGTGTGTCGACGACCAGATCGTTCAAGTTGCCGCCGGCGGCAGTCTCGAATGCGATCTCGAACCCCGACTTCGGTGTTGCGAGCGAGACGATCGTGCCATACACACCGCCGCGCTTCCGCTCGAGAAGCGCCTCGACAGCAGGGTTTGCGCGTCGTCCGCCAGGAGATGTCGAGCTGCGCGCAGCCTCCGCAGCCTTCATCCGGGTGATCTCGTCGATCATCTCCTCAAGGTTCTTGGTCTGCTGCTGCTTGAAGCTGATCTCGCTGCGCTTGTGGAGGATCTCGGAGCGGAGGCGCTCGACATCCTTGACCAGAGTTACCTGTCCTTCACTGGTCAGGTCGTCCTGCATGCCCTCGAGTTCCCACTCCTTGTTCTCGATTTCCTGATCAAGGCGCGTGACCTGTTTCTCGAACTCCTCGATCCGCTCGTCCATTCCCTTGCGCTCTTCCTGGGCACGGGCGAGCTTCTCGGCGATCTTCTCCCGCTGTTTGTGCGTGATTGAATGACCGAGTCGCTCCTGTTCCTCCACCAAACGCTGATACTCGAGTGCGGCATCGCGTTCCTTCTGCAGCGCGAGCAGCCGCCTCCTTCGTTCGGCGAGGATGACGCGATGCGTATTCAGTTTCGACTTGACGTCTTTCAATTCAAGGATTGCCTTGCGGCGCTTGTCGTCGTAGGCGGCGATACCACTGACCTCGTCGAGAATCTCGCGCCGCCGTGTGGGGCTTCTGCGGACAATCTCGGTGATTCGCCCCTGGGCGATCAGCTGCTGGCCGTCAGGATCGATTCGAGCGGCCTCAAGGACACTGTCGATGAGGCTTCTGGGGCAGCTCTTCCCCATGAACGTGTAGGTTCCGGACTTGCGCGTGATCCGTCGACCGATCGTGACCTCGGGTGTCGGTTGTCCGTTTTCCAGGAACTGATTAAACGCTCCGTCGGCATTGTCGAGAAGGAGGACGACTTCGGCTGTATCTGAGGGCTTGTAGCGGTCTCCGCCGTTGAACACGAGGTGTTCAAGACGATCTGCACGAAGCTGTGATGAGCGCCTTCCCATGACGAAGCTCACGGCGTCGAATAGGTTGGATTTTCCGGATCCATTTTCGCCAACGATCGCGGTCATGCCGTCGAAGAATGGCACGACCGTATGCTTGCGAAATGACTTGAAGCCGGTGAGTTCGAGCTTCTTGATCCTTGTCATCTGAGTTCCTCGCTCGTCTCGTTCCTGCCATATGAGAAAAGGCTCAGCTGGACGATCTCGCGACGTGCCGGTGGAGGATTTTCGAGAAGGAGCTGTTCAATCTTGTACCGGTTGTAGTCGTTCGGCTCTGAGATCTCCTCCTCCCATCGGATGATCGATGGGATCGAGACTCCCAGTTGCTTCGCAACAGCTCGTTTGCTCCACCCGTTTCTCAGCCGGAACCCCTGTAGGCGTCTTCCCAGCGTGTCCATCCGGGAGCCCCCCTCACGTGTTTACCAATATAACTTCTGTTACATCTTAGCGCAAAGAGAACGTGAGGGGTCGAGTGGACCCCTCACGCTTTGTTGATTCCCCCTCACCGTTTCATGATCAGCTCGGCTAGTTGTTGCCGAGGAATCCCCAGATCAATGCGCCGACGCCCGCAAGCAGAGCGACGATCGAGATGAAGAATAGCGTGTCGATCTGAGTCTGAATGTCGTTGTTCTCTTCCAGCGCGGAGACACGGGCTGCGAGGCCCTCCATCTCGAGAGAACGGCTCGCGGACCAGTCCTGAAGCTCGACATTGATCTGCTGCGACAGTCCGGCGATGGCGTGATCGAACCCTTCGAGTTTGGCCCGGTTGTTGTCAATCCGGATTGCAAGTGCTGCCATGGATCGCTCGAGCTCGATGACCTTCTTCTTGAATGTCCCAACGTCCTCATCTTCGAGGGCCTGGAGACGTCCGCTGAGATCTCCGACCTGCCCTTGCAGCATGGAGATATCGGCGGTCGTGCTGTCTCGAAGTGCAGCGAGATCGCCGTAGAGACCGTCGCGAAGCGCGGCAAGGTCAGCGTAGACGTTGGCCTTGAACGCTTCGAACTCCAGCACGTGTGCAGCGAAGGCTTCAGCCAGCACGTCAAACTCCTCGCGAAGCGCTGCGAGATCGGCAATATCAAGATCAAGCAGGGCCTTCAACTCGTCGACGAACGCTGACAGCTCGGACAAGCCAGCTTCAAGTGCGACAACGCGAACCATCAGCTCTTGCTGTGTCTGGGTCAGCGCGTCCACATCGCTGCGCAGTCCGATGATCTTCCCCTCGGCTTCTTTGATCTCCACCGATACGGCGGTTACGACATCTTTGTAGTCCTCGATTCGTGCGTCGAGTTCGTCGATGTCCGCCATGTTTCCCTTGATCTCGCTGATCAGCTCGCCCATCAGCGCCTGAAGGCCGCCGAACGTGGCCTCCATTGCTGAGAGCTCCTGCTCCAGTAGTTCCGAGACCGCCTGGGCGCCTTCTTCCTGGCCATAGCCAACGAACAGGAAAACAAGGAGCGACAAGGCGGTCACCGCCGTGACAGAAAGCGCTCTCTTCATCGTCGTCCTCCTTTGTACGATTCCGTATGTTCGCTTGAGATTAGCGTTTGCGGGCGAAATGGGAGAGGACTGCTGCCGCATGCCTGTCGACCGTTTGTCAGCCAATGCCTGGACACGTGTCCAGACGGCCACGCACATCGTCACGTGTGCGCGGGATTGCAGGACGGAACACGGAAAGAGAAGCACGAACAGGATTGTGTTGGCGTCCATCTACAATCCTTGCGACCTGTAGATACCCATGCTACAATGCGGCCGTTCCGCGCAACCGATGAAATTCATATGGCGCGGGCGTTATCGTGCATTCCTGATCATCGGAGGAGGCACGAAACACGAAACGGGGGTGCGCTCAATCCAATGAGTGAGTATGTACTGATTGCCATTCCGGCTGCGATTGCCGTTCTGGCGCTTGTTAGTGCCTTTCTGTTCAACCGATCGGTTGTGCTGAAGGCGCAAGGCACGGACCGCATGAAGGAGCTTCAGGGCTACATCCGCTCTGGGGCGTTCACGTTCATGATCTCCGAAGCGAAAGTCATGCTGATCACCATGGCCGTGATCGGCGCGATCCTATGGATCCTTTTCTACTGGGAGATTGCGATTGCATTCTGGATTGGATCACTTCTCTCGCTTGCCGCAGGGTTCATCGGGATGAACGCTGCGACCCATGCCAACGCCCGAACTGCAAACGCGGCGCAAAAGTCGTTCAAGAGCGCGCTCAATGTGGCGTTCTCCGGCGGAAGCGTGATGGGACTCTCCGTGGCCGGTCTTGCGGTGATCGGGCTGGTGCTGATCGTCGTCTTGTTCCGCAAATGGTTCATCCCAGGTGCGCTGCACATCGAGACACGGTACCTGTTTGGCATCCAATCTCTTGGGGTCAACTTCATCCGCGGTGCGCTCATTGTCAGCGCCTATTCGATGGGCGCTTCGCTCGTGGCGCTGTTTGATCGTGTCGGTGGAGGCATCTACACCAAGGCGGCAGACATGGCGGCCGATATGGTTGGCAAGGTGGAGATGCACATCCCCGAAGACGATCCGCGGAACCCGGCGACAATCGCGGACAACGTCGGGGACAACGTCGGGGATGTCGGCGGCTTGGGTGCTGACCTTTTTGAGTCGTTCGTCGGTGCGATCATCTCGGTCATGGTCATGGTGGCCTACATCTTCGTTGGTCGAGGCAATGCAAGCTTGCAGGAGCTGATTGCCCGGATCGGGTTTGGCTCCGGGCTGACGGAAGCGAACTACTGGTGGCTCATGCTGGCGCCACTGGTCATCGTGGGCGGCGGCATGTTCGCCAGCCTCCTGGCGATTCTGTATATCCGTTTCAGCCGGCGGCAAGAGGGTATGCAGACAGTACTCATGAACGGAACGCGGCTCGCGGCATTGCTGACGGCCATCACGACGTTCGTGTTCTGCTGGCTCTCACCGTTGTCGCTCAACATCTTCTGGGAAGCCGTTCTTGGGTTGATCGCAGGCGTTGGTATCGGATTCTTCTCGGAGTACTACACATCCTCCGGTTTCCGGCCGACGAAAGAACTGGCAAAGATGAACCAGTCCGGCGCAGCAGTCGGTGTGACCGAGGGAATGGCGCTCGGCATGCTCTCCACCTTCTTCCCGGTGATCCTAATAGCAGGGGCGACGATTGGAGCGTATCAGCTGGGTGGACTCCTCGGCGTGGCGTTTACCGCGATGGGGATGCTCTCCTTTGTAGCGATGACCGTAGCTGTCGACACATATGGGCCGATCGCCGATAACGCGGGCGGTATCTCGTCCATGGCCGAATTGCCACCGGAAGTCCGGGAGAAGACCGACAAGCTGGATTCGATTGGCAACACAACGGCAGCGATCGGCAAAGGGTTCGCGATTGGGTCCGCCGCCTTTGCTGCACTGGGTCTCATCGCGGCGTTCATGTGGTCGGCGATCGGTAGTGCCGACATGGTGACGCTTCCGCAGCTGCCGATTGTTGGACAGATTGCAGCTGAGTTCTCTCCGTCGGGAGAGGTAATCCGGGTTGGCGCGTTCGTCATTGCCGGCCTGATGCTCGGCGCGATGGTCCCATATGTTTTCTCGGCGCTGTTGATCCGAGGTGTGAGTCGTACGGCCGATGTCCTCGTGCAGGAGGTCCGCAACCAGTTCAAGGAAAAGCCGGGAATCATGACCGGTGAGGAGACGCCGGACTACAACCGCTGTATCTCGATCACGGCGCATGGCGGACTGAACAAGATGTTCATGCCGGCGATGATCGCCGTGCTGACGCCTATCGTGTTCGGATTGATCTTCGGTCGATACGCGTTGGGTGGGTTCCTGATCGGTGCGCTTCTTTCCGCGATCCAATTAGCGATTTACTGTGCCAACTCGGGCGGTGCGATGGACAACGCCAAGAAGTATATCGAGGAAGGGCACTTCGGTGGCAAGAACTCCGAGGCACACGAGGCGGCCGTCACCGGTGACACAGTCGGCGATCCGCTCAAGGACACCGTTGGCCCATCGCTCGATATCCTGATCAAGCTGATGTCGGTGATTGCGCTAGTGTTTGCGTCGCTGTTCCCGCTGTACCCTATCTTCCTCTAGGGGGCAGGAACAGCAGAATTCGATTGGCGGGCTCCGGCGGATCGATCGCCGGAGCCCGTTCCTACTGGAAGGGAGGAGATCATGCGAAATCCGTTCATCGTCGGCGAGAGGATCTATCTCCGCCCTCTGGACGCGGAGGCGGATCTCGATCGATGCCTTGGCTGGATTAACGATCCCGAGCTTCAGGCGCGGATCGGGCGTCGGCATCCGATGGGACGGGTGCAGGAGCAGGAGTGGCTTGCCGGCCAGTACAAGCGCGAGGATCACATGAACCTGGCGATCATCCTCAAGGATGGCGATCGGCACGTCGGAAACTGCGGCTTCAATCAGATCGATTTCGTCAACCGCAGCGCTGAGTTCGGGATTCTCATTGCCGAGCGGGACGCATGGGGAAAGGGCTACGGCCCCGAGGCAGCTCGCCTGATGTTGAAGTACGGGTTTGAGGAACTCGGTCTACACCGAGTTTGGTTGTGGGCGTTCTCGTTCAATAAGCATGCCATCCGCGCCTATGAGAAAGCGGGATTCACCCACGAAGGCATCCTTCGCGAGGCATACTACCGGCACGGGCGCTTCCATGATCACCACGTCATGTCGATGCTGGAACAGGAGTGGAGAACTGAGGAGAACCAATGAGTCCCAGCTTCTGGAGCGATGAGAACCAGCTTTTCGTACCCCGGCTGCTCGGCTGGTCGATCAACTTCAAGGTCATCGCGAAACGACTCGGCTGGATCAAAGCGGAGATCGATCCGCCCGAATCGGATGGATGTGTGCTACGCGAGGCGCCGTCCGAGAGCAGTCGCGAAGAGCGACTTCGCAGAGCAATTGAGGATTCTCGGAGTGAAAAGCGTAGCACGCGATCGCGGTTGCCCGCAGCATGCAGGATCTTCCTTGTTGGATGGGTTGCGTTTTCGTGACCAACTGTTATACTTGTTCTATAAC
>CAZORQ010000037.1:0-21481 GCA_964582285.1 uncultured Thermotogae bacterium | reverse complement strand
TTGAACCACTTCACGGTACCGGTCTCACGGTCGGACATTCCTACCAATCCTCCTCTATGTTGGGAGCTTTAGCGAAGCAGAGTGTTCTCACTGGACCTCAGTAATCAGGACGCCAATGAACCAACTGCAAAACTACCAACAACACTCGTAGTGTACCCGCGTCACCCAGGCCGGTGCAAGGACGCGGGGCAACGCACTTCGCGATCCTGTTCGCCGCCCAATCGTTCTTCGCGTCCGACCAACCTTCGCTCTACCACCCAATATCGAGCCCCAGTGACACACCCGAGAGTCGCTTCGCTTCGATGAACACCTCACAAACCAGCTCCCACGCCTCTGATAGCTGAGCAGCGACGGCCAAGCTCCGATCCGGATCGAGCGAGCAAGACGGATCGACAGCGTAGCTCCAGGCCTGAATTGACACGTCCCAGTCACCCTCTCCGTCCACTTCAGCGCCGACCCCCGCGGCCCATCCGTACGTCTTCTCTCCGGTGATCTTCTTGTTCCAAGCCGGGTCGAAGCTCACACAGCTCTCGATCCACACCTCATCCCAGGATGCATTGAGTGCAGCGCCGACGACAGCCAACGTGTCGATGCAGAGGACTCCTCCAGTGCGAGCCTCGGCGTACAACGTGATCGATGCGAGCAATCCCTCCCACGCCATCATCGCCTCAAGTTCCGGCTCAAGCGACATCGTCCTGCCATCCATGGTCCACCGGATATCCGCTTCGATCGTGAGCCAGGTGAGGATCGGCGAAAGCGGAAAGACCGTCTCCACATCGACCCTTTCGAATCCCTTCTTGGCGGAGATGCGACTCTCCACATCGACAGGGACTCCGAACGTCGTAAACGATAACTCGATGTCGCTCCGATAGAAGTCGAGACAGAACGCCTTCGACGCACCGAGGCGTGTCTTGAGATCGACCTCGAATCCATCACGCTCGTACTGCGCACGCACATCCATCCAGCAGTGATTCGAGTACAAATCGAGACCGACATCGAGATCCAGTCCTCCCAAGGCAAGCGAGATATCTGTTGTCAGCTTCTTGAACCGGACTCGGCTTGCGTCGAATGTGATCTTCGACTCAACCTCGACTCCCCCAATCTTCCATGACGCCTCGATCTCGAGCTTGTCCCATCCTTCGGAATCGATCTCCAGCGCCCCCTCAACCTCCCAGACTGTCCCCGCCAAGCCAACTGTCAGCTCTTGCTCGACCATCCAGTCTCTATCCTCCGTATCGAGGCTGATCTGCGCCTCCCAAGCCCCGCTCCATTCCATGCTCTGTGCTCCAACCGAACACGGCAAAGCGATTCCGAGGAGAAGAACACTCACCAAGGCCACGCGAATGAAGACTTGGATGAGCCCTTGCTGTACATGGAGGATCATGACATGTCTGAGACTATCTTATCAATTCCGATATCGCAAGGCTTCTGCTTGGACTTGTCGCGTACTTGCCCGATACGGTTGCTAGGCTGCCGCGCCATTGCCGCGACGCGTCTTGCGTAGCTGCGCCAAACTCGCACCCAGGATGACAACAGCCATCGCCGCAACTTGGATAGCGGTGAGGCAGTCTCCGAATGTCCCCCAAGCAATGAGCGCTGTCGCGACGGGCGTGAGGTTGAGCAGCACATTGGCCTCTCCAGCATGAAGTCGATGCAGTGCGTGGTTGAACAAGAGGTAGGCTGCCAGCGTATTGACCAGTGCAAGTCCAACAAGGACGCCCCATGTCGAGAGCGGCAGGTTTGGAACTCCTTCCATTGCTACAGCCGCGACAAGCAGAAGAACGCCGCCGATTGCAAGCGGCGCGGCGGTCAGTGCCGTGTTGCTCACGGCTCGGGCTCGGGCAAGATCCCTCCCGAGGATCGGCATGACGGCAAAGCTGATCGTTGCCAATGCCAGCAAGCCCGCTTCGCCGCCAGTCATCGGCTCGAGCGCGGACGAGAAGAACAAGACGCTCCCTCCGATCGCGATGAGTATTCCCAACAGATGGACTCGGTTAGGACGCTCTTTCAGATACGCAACTTCAAGGAGAAAGACGGGAATCGGTACAAGAGAAATCGCCAGGGAGGCAGCCGTCGACGACACGGTTCGAAGTGCGAAGAACAGCGCGCCGTTCCCAACGGCATACTGCGCGACTCCAATCGCTGCAAGACGCATCCACACTCGGCCCGGGATTCCCAGTGAGAGATCTCCCTTCCACAAGGTCCACGGCACGAGAATCGCCGCTGCCATCGCGTAGCGAATCGCCGCAACGGTCAGCGGCCCTGTGTGCGCCAGCGCCACCTTGACTCCGACAAACGACGATCCCCAGATTCCTGCAACAAGCAAGGCCTCTCCAAGCGGCAGCACCCTCGCGCGCAGGAGCGCCCACGGGCGATCTGTCTGTTCCTTCATGGATCATCATCATACACATCCGGAAGCAGCCTGTGCTGCGCGGAAGGCTGTTATCGCTTACGGAGACCTTCGTCGCCGCAGGACACGTCGATCGAGACATGAGGCCGGACAGCGTCAGTCGTTGCGAATCAGCCACTCCTTGTGCAGAAAATCACAGGTGCATGCCTCCGTCGCTTCTTCGTAGGAGATCTTCCCATCTCCCGTGCGCACTGCATCGAAGTATCTCACCCGATTGAGAATGGCGTCACGCACCGTTTCCTTGGCATCGAGAACCACGCCATGACTCAACAGGAGGACGCGTTCGTCATACTCGTACAGCATTTTCAGCGACTCAATGTGATCCTCGATAAGGTCGAAAGCAGCCCACGGCAGAATGTCCCCACCAGTGTTCGACGTCATGATGTTGTCCGCCACGTGGACGAAACGATCTCCGATCAGAGTATGCATCGAGCAAGGAGAGTGTCCCGGCGCGAGGCGGAACCCAAGGTCGAACGCCCCGAATACGAGGCGGTTGTCATCGGACACAGGATTCGTAGGTGTGAATCTCCTGCGTTCCTCTTCTTCGGTGTAGTGGCGAACCGTCTCCTCGAAACGCTCGCTTCCGTAGATGGGCACATGGGGAAGCGCCAAGAGCCCCATCACGTGATCGGGATGGAAGTGAGAGATGACGACCCCCTCGAGCTCGATTCCGTCAGCTCTTAGATCGGCATGGACAGCGGCGGCCTGTTTTTCGAACGCCGTGTCGATGAGCAGGGCTCGCTTCGCCTCTTCGTCCAGCAGGACCACAATGTTGAATCCGAAGTGCTTCCCCGGCTCGGGGGGAAACATGTACTGGATGATCCCATCGGCAACATGCAGCTTCTCCACAGTGCATCACCTCGAATGGCGTCATTCTAGCGCTTCTGTCCGGCCCGTTCAGTAGATGCCAAGATCGCTGCCCAAGACGACCTCTCCCGGGTAGCTCTGCCGAACCTCCTGAAGAAGCTGTTCCTCCGATACGCCGTGAAACAGCTGATGGTAGAGAACCAGGAGCTTAGGGTTAACCGTCGAGGCAATGTCTGCAAGTTCCCTCGTCGTCGTATGCATAGCACAGTGATACGCTTGCCACTCCTCTTCGCGATGAGACAAGCCGTCAGCCGACTGCACCTCATGCACCAGCGTGTCACATCCCGCGTACACCTCAGCCCATCCCTCGAATGGCGCCGTGTCGCCGGAGATTGCGATCACACGATCCCTCGTCGTGAACCTGTACCCATACGCCGGACCGATCCCGTGATTCACGGCAAACGCTTCGACCGTGACATGCGCGTCACGGTAGGCGATCCCGGGCTCGATCTCGAACGATTGAACGGCATGCCCTGTCCGATTGGCCGGCTCGAGTCCGTCGAGCCGTTCACGAATATCGCACTGATAGGCAGACAACACGTACTTCGTCATCCGATTCAGCCCGGGAGGGCCATAGACTTGAAGTGGGCGCTTTCGACCCAGAACCCATGGCGTGAGAATCAGGTCGGGGTAGCCTGCCGTGTGATCCGAATGAAGATGGGTCAAGAACGCAAGGCGAAGCTGCGGGACGGCAAGTGCTTCGATGCCTGCTGCGTGCGCTGCCGCCGCTCGACGAACGATCCCCGGACCGAAATCGACAAGGTAGGACACCCCGTCCACTACAATCGCGACCGATGGACCCGACCGAGATGGATCGGCGTTCGGCGTTCCGGTCCCAAGTAGGACAATCTGCGATCGACTCCGCGCGGCACTTGCCATCGTCCCTCCGTTGAGCGGCAGTCTACCGAAGATCGCTTGCAGGAACACGCCTATGCATTGCACGGGACGCTCCCGACGATTGCTGATCGCTACTTGGAATGCCCAACGATCTTCGTACAGGAGATCTCAATCAGTCCAAGCAGAGACAGCGAGAGCAGGGTGGTCTCGCTGTCATGGGCCGGCGTCCTCTCGATCCGTGGGTCAGTCTGCCCTCCGGTCGACACTCGCGGGAATCGTTCCATCGGAGCAATATGCTCTCCGATGTCCTTCGCTGATCCGTCCTGCATTGCTTTGCTCTTCACGCTGATGATCACCATGTGTGTCCTCCTCGCCACGGGTCGCCTGGTGTTTGGGCGGCTCGCGCCACCCTATCATACATATGTGGCGGACCTTATCAACCCCATTATTGCGTATCTATGTCCCCATGTGTCTCCTTACTGTTGATTAATCGCGTCACATGCGTACAATAAAAGGTGCGCTCTCGATCCTAGGAGGCGAATTATGGCGCTCAAAGCGCGACTTACATTGATTCTTAAGGCGGATGATGTCACGGTAGCGGAGTCCGACGATCCGGAGATCTGGCAAGCTGCGTTCGAAGCAATCCAAGCAGGACTCAGTACGAGCCCGCTGAGGAAGGCGGATGCAGATCTAGCGGAGTGGGTCCCGGAAGACGAGCGCGTCGCCATCCGATCGCTTGCTGCCGAACTCAGGATCGAGGTCAAGGACGTCCTTGGCTCCTGTCACCCCAGGACCATGCCACCGTACTTGTTTCTCAATCGCCATCACTGGGAAGCATTCAAGCGCCAGACACCTGAGCGGGGGCGAAATTCCGTAAGCAACGCCGTGCTCGCTGTTACACTCCTTCTCCTCTGGGCGGAGAAGATCAACATCGATCGTGTCTCCCTGCGAGATGGAATGTCTGTGCTTCGCGCGATCTCGGCCCATGACGAACATGCCAGTCGCGCGGTGGACAACTGCAGCTGGCTTCAGCGATCGGGTGGCCGGATCGTGATCAATCCGGACGAGATCTCGAAAGCCATCGCCGTGGCACGTGCATTCTGCCTGCAGAAGCCTCCGGAGTGGCCAGCGGATTCGCCTTCGGTATCTCCGACAGACTCGTGAACCACCGCAAGCTCCTCAGGCGGTAGAGGACGGGCTTCTGTAGCATGGATACCGGCAAGTCCCTCAGGGAGTTTCATCCAGAGAGAAGCCGGCGAAGAACTCGAAAACGCGAACTCTCACGGAATCGATCCAGCCGTGTCCTCCCTCCGACCAAGCCAACGCACAGTCGACACCTTTCGCAGCCAGTTGCATGGCAAACGCCTTCTCCCGTTCGGGTGGAATCGAGCCGAACTGCTCGACATACCGACTGAGATCGTGCAATCCGATCCCTTGCTCCTCCGGCGTCATCTTGTTGTACCAGACGCTTTCGTGGATCGATGTGGTCACGTAATGCGGCACCGCGAGATAGTTGTCCCACTCTAGCGGACCCCGTTCAAGCGCTTCGAACCCCGCGAGTCCAAGCGGCCAACGAAGCGGTCCGTCCTCGAGAGCTTCCACCGGCATGGTGTGGAGATTCCCACAGGTCGGCGCCACGGCTCGCACGTGCGAGGGATGAAGGAGTGCGAATCGGGTAGCCCACTCCGCCCCGTTGTAGACGCCGGTCAGGAACAGCCGGGGATCGAACCGGACCCCCGCGCACGTCAACCGGCGTTTCAGATCATCGATTGACGCAAGCGCTTTGAGATCCGGATCTCTGAAGATTGCAGCGGCGTGTCCAAGATTTCCGAGTGAACTCAGTGCATCCGGGTACCCAAGTGGAGTGTCGGTCTGTGCAGCGTAGAACGCCGGGTTCGGGCGTGCCACGGCCACCGAGAAGAGAATCATCCCATACATCTCGGGCAGGTTGATCGGAGACTTCGCCCACCCGGGCTGACAGGCGAGGAACTGCGGCAAGTCGAATCGCGCCCAGAAGATCGGATCGTCTGGAGCTGTGCCCCCAGGCGTAGCATGCCAGACAAGACCCGCCATTCCCCCGTTGAGCATCGCTTCGGGAACGTAGTACCAGTATGCGTAGGGAACGGCATCCGACGCCTCCACCAGTATGAGACGTCCAACGATCAGTTCGCTCGCCATTGCCGGCATGCAGATGGCTGCGGTTGTCACAAGTAGAAACAGCAAGCCGGACAGCGCCCTCAGACCTGCTACGTGCCGAAATGCGTTTCGTCGCCTGTCACGCGGTGATCCGTTCATCTACTCCTTGAATATTAGACGTCGATAGAGTCTGAGCTCCTCGATTGACTCACGGATGTCATCTGCAGCGCGATGCGGAACATCCTTGTCGAGAATGGCCGCCATACCGGGAAACCACCGAATCGCGAGCTCGTTGATCGCACTGACATCGATATTGCGGTGACTCAGGTGCGCATTCAGGTCGGGCATGTAACGCATCATGAATCGGCGATCCAGAAGAATCGAATTACCGCAAAGCGGGGCGACGCCACGATGGGTGTGCTTCCGGATGAATGAGAGCGTTTGCTGTTCGGCCTCGCGAAGGGATACATCGGATGCCCGCGATGCCTCGAGCAGCCCCGAGAATCCGTGTTGCTGATCGCACCATGGATCGATCCGCACGAGGACAGTATCCTCGTGGTGAATGATCACAACCGGTCCCTCGTCAATGATGTTGAGATCCTTGTCCGTAACGATGCTCGCGATCTCGAGAATCACACGGTTGCCGACACTCAAACCCGTCGTCTCCAAGTCGATCCAAACGAGGTTATTGCGGTTCCGCGACATGAACTGTCAGCCCCTTCTTCCAGAACCTTATCCGCCTTCCGCTTTCGCAGCCAGCACTCAGTGTGCCAATCATTGGGTCACGCTTTGTGGCTCGGCGCATGCAGTCGGGGCAAGCACTGCTCGGAACACCAATGGAGGAGAGATGAGGCAACGAAGTGATTCCGCCTCACGGGAAACGTCGTCGGACCGTCCTGCACCGAGGCGCCATCTTTCGTTGGCGGGCAAGCAACGTGATGCCACAGGAGGTGCCGTCTACCGCCTTCGCCGTTTCGCCTTCCCTCGGTACGGCTTCTTCTTGGCAGGTCGTCGCTTCTGATTGCACTCCATGCAGTAGACGGGACGTGTGGACGTCAGTGGTTGGAACGGAAGTTCCTCAATCGGCTTGCCACACTTTTCACACTTGAGATTGTAGACCCGGACGTCATACATCTTGCGACCTTCTGAAGCCATGAGTCTCCTATACCGGTCTCGTTGCGGCCACGCCGCTCGCAGCCGAATGCAGATTGATCTCATCTACCATACCCGATGGCAGGACGGAGCACGAATGACCTCGCCCCGATAGAAGGTGTAGATAGACAAGCCCGCGATGCGCGCTGTGACGCATCGCGGGCAGTATGATCGTCCTACCAAGCTACTAGAGTGGCGTGACGTCGAGAGCCTGGGGGCCTTTCTGGCCCTCCCCCAGGGTAAATTCGACCTGTTGGCCGTCTTGAAGTGACTTGTAGCCTTCACCCCGTATCGAGCTGAAGTGAACAAAGACATCCTCGCCGCCTTCGCGCTCAATGAAGCCGAAGCCCTTGTCATCGTTGAACCACTTGACGGTACCCGTCATGCGATCGGACATGTGGAAATCCTCCTCCATGCTGGGAGCCTTAGCGAAACAGAGCCATCTCCGCGATTTCAGGAATACCCCGGACTCCGAGAGAGCAACTGCACATCTACCAACATTATCGCCAGTGTATCGAAGCGTTCCGCCAAACGCAATCCTGCATGCAACCGCTCCGAGGACAGATCCGATATCCGGTGACCAAACAGGGGGCTCCGTTCGGGAGTATCGGTGCGATCGATGGCGTCTCGTCGGACATCCGGAATGGAAGCAGGCGGGGCGCTCTGCCCGAGAAGACCACCAAGAAGTCAGCTCAGAACCCCGCCTGCGGATAACCACAATCACAGCCTTCGAACATGCTCTGCCGTCGCCACTCTACGCCGATCATGCGGCCAATACAAGTCAAGTCAAAGAGCAAGCTCCGATATCCAAAGAGCATTGTGGACGGCCGCACTAGCGTGCCGATTTCCGATGCGCTTCGTCCCCATGCACCGAGACCACCGCATCACGTGACCCGCCGAGAAGCGCGCTGGGGATCGAGATCGGCACGAGGGTATGCCACAGTCGATTTCCGCACACGCAATCAAGGCAGATCGGCCCGGTATCCCGTAGGACAGTCCCCGTCTCGGGACTGCGGAGGAACACCGCGGGATCTGCTTCGCGGGCACAGATGCGGCAATTGATCAGCTCGATGCCCGACATCCCGGCATACTGCAAGTCAAACGGACACGTCTCGAAATCGACGATCTCCCACATATGAAACGCCTGATGGTAGACGATCTCCCATCGCCGCTCGTCCGGCCCCCAGAGGTATCGTGGCATCGTCGATCCTCCTGTACATCGTGCACCGCAACCGACTCACAGCGCACTGCTATTCTACACCGACATCATCCATTGCCTACCCTGACGTCGCACCAATCCAGAGATGGCGGATGAATCCACACCGTCTCCACTGACACGGTCCTCGGTCCGCGCAGGAACGACGCACACCAACGCACTGAACCATCGGATAGACTGGGGCACTCAAAGGAGACCCGATGAGAACCCTCCCCGTGGCTACTCGGCAATGCCGCTAGCCTCCGACAATGCTCCGCAGATCGCACGGGTCGTCAATGCGTACGCACGCCGCTGGGTCAGCCGGGACACCGTCAGCGAAGCCCAGGTCCGGATGATGCTCTCCGATCCTGGGACAGATCCCGAGGAACCCTCCCGATGGATCGTCGGCCCGAGCAACGAATCTACTGCTGTCAGTCTAATCTTTCACCGCGATTCCCATGTGATGGCTCACGCGTGGGGGTTGGTCACCGAAGCCCATCAAGGCATTGGGATCGGCCAGTATCTTCACGAGTGGCTGATGCAGCAGGGTCAAAGAGCCGTCGAGATGGCACCGGACAATGCTCGTGTGGCGATGCATCAGAGCATTTTTGCAGGCGACCACGCAGCAGAGGCATTTCTCCGTGCCAGAGGCTACGTCCGTACGCGTCATTTCTGGCGGATGCTGATTGAACTCGTCAAGCCTCCCGGATCTCCCGAGTGGCCGGAAGGAGTCGCAGTACGCCTGTGCAATCCGCAGGAGGACCTTGAGGCAAGCATTCGCGCATCGTGGGATGCGTTTCAGGATCAGTACGGATTCGTCGCTGGCTCTATCGAGCAAGAAATCCAGCGAGTGCGCCATCGGATCGAGAACGACCCCACGTTCGACCCATCGCTATGGTTCCTGGCCATCGACACGGAGACTGATGTAATCGCCGGTCTCTGTTTCTGTGCACCAACAGCGTCGGGAGATACAACCACTGGGTACGTGCAAACACTCGGCGTCCGGCCCGGATGGCGGCACCGTGGGATCGGGCGTGCACTGCTGTCTCATGCGTTTGCCGAGTTCCATCGCCGAGGGACGTTCCGCGTCGCGTTGCACGTCGATGCGCAGAGCCTCACTGGCGCCACGCGGCTCTACGAGTCGTGCGGGATGCACGTCGATGAGCTATCTCACGAGTACCAACTCGAACTCCGCCCAGGAGTCGATCCAACAACCGACGATCAGGCCAAGGAGTGTCTTGATCACATCCTATTCTTCCAGCCGGAACGGAGGATACTCGTCGGTCATCAGCGCGACATAGGCAAAGACCCGGAACGTCCAACGGTTGAGCCCCACGATCAACCGGAACAAGTCCTTCGGGTAGCGGCCGGTAAACAGCAAGGTCACTGCGGCGAACACCGTCAGAATGAAACCAAGGCCGAATTGGTAGAACCCGGCGCCGCCCTGGAAGATCCCAAGCACGATGTAGTGCGGAATCGCCAGCAGCCACCATTTCACAAGTGCCAGTCCCGGTGAAAGCCGGTCCGGATACCGCACATCGAGATCGGCCGGATAGCCGCCAGCCTTCATCGAGAATGGCGGGTACTGGTCCGTTCCCAACGCATCGTAGCTGTAGAAAGCAACGCGCCATGACCAACGCATAACACCGACGTTGAAATCAAACAGCCCACGCGGGTACCGGCCCGTGAATAGAATCGCGAACAGCGACAGAATCCAGGACCCTGCGAAGCCAACCGAAAGGAACGCCAGCAAGACGAAGTGAGGAATCAACAGGAACCACTTCACCAACCACAGCGCCGGGGAGAGCGGTTCGGTCAGTTCTGCCTTGAATGTCAGCGGAGAGCCGCCCTGCGGAGCCTCGGGAGATTCCGTGACCTCTTGCGGCGATTCGGTCCGTGAGCGTCGAGCAACAAGCAATACAAGGCACAGACCCAAGCCGGTCAGCAGAACACCGGCGGCAAGAATCCCAATCCCCACAGCCAGGAGCCATGGAGCCTCTGCACCGACCGTACCGGTCACCTGGATGCCTCGCGCCCCGTCCGCGTTCATTACCACCAGCATCCAGTCGCCCGGCTCGAGCGTCCAGATGAGTGTTTGGGTTCCTTCTCCTTGGACGCTCGCGTGCCAGAACGTTTGGTCTGCCGGCAGCTCCGGGACGCCGCCGCCGATGAAATCTTCGTACTCCGCTGTCCATGCACGATCCTGCTGGTAATCATCCAGATCGATATCCGCAATCTTCGAGTAGGAGACATCGGACAAGTACGTCTCGAGATCTCCCCGTGGCGCAATGCCGAGGAAGACCGGCGAGTCACCCGTCATTCGGATGCGCACCTTGGTCGGATGGCGGTACCACCAGATCCACTCTCCCTCGAAAGAAGCCGTTGCCGCGACGGCGTATGTGTCCCGCTCGAGATCCGACCGCGGCACCGTCAAGAATCCGTCTGCATCGGTGAATCCACGATCGATCCCAATCAGCGCCCCGCCTCCGAACAGCAGCGCAATGCCTACAATCAGAACCAAGCTACCTACGATCAGTGCGACGACTCTCCCTGAGCTCATCCGTCCCTCCCTCGATCCGATAGCACGCTTACATCTGCGATATGACAATTGCATCGTAGCTTGTCGTGGATCATGCGCGCAAACTGCTTTGCAATCGATTGTTTCGCAACCGGGACAGCATCACGATGTTGCCGGCAAGGATATCCAGCGCCAGCGACGCACGGAGTCGCCTGATCCTCAACACGATAGCAAGGCGAACCGGGAGCTGGAGCAGCGAGATCCCCCTACCGAGACCGATTCCCAGGACCACCGGCCACGTTTCCTTGGACGCCAGCGCAAGCGTGCCTCCGAGGATGAGCCCGATCGCGCCCATCTGCCGACTTCAGCAATCGGTCGTGTCCGGTGACCATGAGAAAGCCACCCGTGCATCGCCGCTCAAGCGAGACATGCGCACGTTTGGCTCCTCGTGGTCCCCTCTCCGCGAAGTCCGGAGCCAACCCAGGATTGACGCTGCCCGTCATCGTCGGATACGGTGACATCGCGCCCTGCGAGGCGCCCCACGTCACTGCCTGGAGGTACATGATGAACGGCGAACCCATCGTCCCGCCAATCGTCCATTCCGCCACGTACCGGTTCGAGCGCAGCGCTGATCTGATCGACGCCGTCGGCGACCGCAGTTCCGGCTATATTTACTCCCGTTGGGATAACCCAACCGTTCGCGCGGTGGAGAGGCGGCTTGCAGCCCTCGAGACATACGAGGAGTCGGTCGCGTTTGCATCCGGCATGGCCGCGATCACCACCGCGACTCTGTCACACGTTCGACCGGGCGATCACGTCGCCGCGATCGCAACCTATGGCGAGACTGTACGGTTCCTTACCGACTTCCTCCCCAAAATTGGCGTGCAAACCACGCTCTTCTCCGCCGATGAAGCCGATGCGTGCCAGGAGCTGCTCCGGCGCGGGGTCACCGTGCTATACCTCGAGTCCCCAATGAATCCGCTGCTGAGAATCCTCGATGTCAAAGCGTTGGCCGCCACCGCCCACAAGAGAGGCGCGACCGTCCTTCTCGATGCCACGTTCGCCTCTCCGGCCAACCTCCGGCCGCGTGCCCTCGGCGTCGACATCACTTTGCACAGCGCTACGAAGTTCCTCGGCGGCCATCACGATGTCACAGCGGGGTTCGCCTGCTGTGACGCCACGCCGGCCCATCGCGTCTGGATGCTTCGACGAATGCTCGGCGGCATCCTCGATCCCACGCAGGCATACCTCATCTGGAGGGGATTGCAGACCCTCGATCTTCGCGTGAAGCGGCAGAACGAGTCCGCGGGCCAAGTCGCCCGATGGCTTGCCGAGCAGCCCGGCATCCTCGCCGTGCACTACCCGGGGCTCCCTGGCCATCCCGACTACGCGTTGGCGTCTCGGCAGATGGCTGGCTTCGGTGGCATCGTTAGTTTCGAGCTGAATGCTGACTTCAACGGGACGGCCCGGTTCATGGATCGGCTATCCACAATCAAGCTGGCGACAAGCCTTGGCGGCGTCACGAGCCTTGCCAACCAGTCGGTCACCAACACACATGCCTCGATGACCGAGGAAGAGAGGGAGAAGGCCGCCATCTCCGACAGCCTTGTCCGCCTCTCCGTGGGCCTTGAGCCGATCGACGATCTGCTTGCCGATCTTGGTCAAGCCCTCGATGCCCTGTTGACGTAGGCGCGGTCTATAGATCGACCGTCGTTCCGATCCCTGCCTCGACGGCGCGATCGTACACCAGCTTGGCAGTCGCCACGTCTTGGATCGCAAGACCGTTCGACTTGAACAGCGTGATCTCGTCGTTGTTCTCGCGGGCCGGCTTCCTGCCAAGGACGATCTCGCCCAGCTCAGCGTAGATGTGGTCCGCGCTGATCGCACCTTCGTCGATAGGGATCATCAGGTCGCCCGCTTCGCTCAGACAAGCTTCGGCGGAATCCGCAATGAACTTGGATCGCTTGACGATTGCCGTATCGAGTTCGCGCGCGTTTGGCGTGTGGCTCCCGATCCCATTGATGTGCGTGCCCGGACGCACCGCATCCCCGTCGAACAGCGGGGTGGGGGAGGAGGTTGCCGCACAGAGAATGTCGGATCGCTCGATCATCTCCTCGACCGAGCCGACCGCCTCGATCTCCAGTCCGAGCTTGGCACCGAGATCGTCGATGAAACTCTGCGCCGCCTCCGGAACGAGATCGTACACGAGCGCCTTGCTCAGCTTCCGCGCGACGGAGACCGCCCAAAGCTGCATCCTCGCTTGGACGCCCGCTCCGAAGATTCCCGCGACCTGTCCTTCTTCCTTGCGAGCAAGGTACTTCGTCGCCACGCCGCTGACCGCTCCAGTTCGCATCGCGGTCAGGTAGCCGCCGTCCATAATGCAGATGACATCCCCGGTTTCGGGATCCTGTAGCAACACCTTGCCAATCGTCGTCGGCATGTTATGCTTCGTCGGGTTCTCCTTGTAGACGGTCACAACCTTGCAGGCCAGCGCACCCAGCTCCTTTAGATACGCCGGCATGTACAGCGAGAGGCCTCCGGGCGGTTTGATCCCAATCCGAAGAGGCAACTCGGCGGTGCCGGACGCCAGCTCGGCAAACGCCTTCTCCACAACGTCAATGCAGTCCGCCATGCCAAGGACCTGGATCACATTCTCTCTCGTCAGCAGCAGGGGCATAGGTTCCTCCAGCTGTCTTGTGAGCTATCCCGAGTGTATCCACTCTCACGGAGACTCAGCAACAGACCCCATCGATCCGCTTCCAATGTAGCAATCATTGATTGGGAAGGACGCTCGCGAAGCACCCGCACCCCGGGATAAGATCGGCACAGGCCGCAACGCCACAGGGGTCGCTGCGTTCCAGGATGCTCGAGCCAACCAAGATCAGGAGGGTGCTGTGCCTGCAATCAAGCGGATGGTGGAGCGCTGGGTGGAGATGTGGAACACGTACGACCTTTCGCAGATCGACGCGCTGTTCCTCCATGACGAACGGTTGACGTACTTCTCCTCGGAGCGCGAGGGAGCATTCCGAGGAATCGATGCCGTCCGAGAGCATCATCGAAGCTTCGGCTTCGTCGAAGGCGGCAAGGCATCCGAGAGCAAGCTTTGGGTAGAAGATCTCGATACCGCCAACTTCGGATCGATGGCCATCGTCACCGGAATTTGGTGCTTCCAGCGCCCCTTCGGGAAGGTGCAACGCGGCCCCGTCACGCTCGTCTATGTGGTACAGAACGACGAGGCTCGGCTGGCCCATCTGAACTTCGGCAACTATCCCAGTACAACATCGTGAACCAAGTGTAGGCCACCTGAAACGAGGGCAGGTGAAGGCAAAGGAGACCCATGGGCACATTCGTCGTTCTCTTGCGTAACAAGGACAAAGGGCATCTGACAGAAGAGTTGTTGCAGCGCCACATCACGTACTTGCAGCAGCTCGATCAAGACGGCAAGTTGGTCCTCTGCGGACCGTTTGCCAGCAACGCGGATGCCATCCAGATTCTGCGCGCGCCCACGATAGAAGAGGCCACTGCGTGGATCGAAGCGGATCCGTTCATCGCCGAGCAGTACTATCAATCATACGAGCTGAACGAAATGATCGAAGCCAACGCGTCGAACCACTGGTTGGTGAAGGATTCGCAAACACACACGAATCTGGGAGGAAGCTAGCATGGAAAACCGAACCCTCTTCCGCGGCCTGATCGCATTGGGCGCCGGGCTCCTGGCCGTGAGTCTCTCGGCTCTTTGTGAACGCATCGCCTTTCTTGGGGCCGCAACCCACTTCGCCAGTGGGCTGCTCGACGGATTGTCTTCCGTGATCTTCGTTGTGGCGATCGTCTTGCTCCTGCGCGACCGCCGCGCATCGCAGGGATAGGCACGAACCGACGGAAAGGAGTGAGATGCGAATCATCGGGGCTATCGGGGCAAACGGCTCTGGCAAGGACGAGGTGTTGAAGTACCTCAAGCAGCGCTACAGTGTGCCGTTCCTATCAACTGGAGAGATGGTGCGATCGCTCGCTGCCCGTGACGGCATCGAGCCAACACGCGAGAATCTCGGCGCCATCTCGGAGCGATGTTTCGCCGAGCAAGGCGCCGGCTGTTTCGTGGCCATGGCCGCCGGGCGAATCCGCGAAGAAGGGTGGCCCGTCGCCGGGATCAGCGGGATCCGTTCCGCCGATGACGTTCGCCTGCTCAAAGCAGCTCATGGAGACGACTTCGTGTTGATCCACGTGACTGTCAGCGATCCCCGCATACGGTTCGAGCGGATGATGCAACGCGCCGAGGCCCGCGATCCGAGCGACTTCGATCACTTCCAGGCGCTCGACGCCCGCGAGGAGGCCCAGTTCCGCGTCTCCGAAGCCGCATCGTACGCCGACCATACCGTAGTGAACGATGACACGCTCGAGGCTCTGCATCGATCGATCGACCGTCTGGTGGTCGACACGGGGTTGCTGTCATTGGAGTCGGATCCAGCGCAGAGTTGATCGGCAGCCCGACGTAGAGGATAGTGCTGCCGTGAATAGCCGGAAGCAGATTTCTCTTCCCAGCGTGATCGACGTTCTGAAGCCGGCGGTCGGTCCGAGCTCATCACACACCTTGGGACCGATGCGTGCTGGCCTCTTGTTTCGCAGGCAGCTCGAACGGCGGCCCGATCCGCGTCCCGGAGATCGCATCTCTGTTACCCTGTATGGCAGTCTCGCCCACACCGGCAAAGGACACCTCACGGATCTCGCGGTGGTCGCGGGGCTCGCGGGATGCAGCCCGGAGGATATCGCCCAGCGGTCGATGCAGTCCATCTATGGGGAGATCTCATCGACCGGCGTCCTCCTTCTTCCGTCGTACGGCATCGTCTTCCAGCCGGGCGCCGACATCGTGTTCGATACGGAGACGCCCCCAGAGCACCATCCAAACACGTTGCGGTTTGCGTTACATGACCACCGCGGGCTCGTCGAGCTCTCGGTGTCCTACCTCTCGATCGGCGGTGGAACCGTCGTCGATGCTTCCCATCTCGCAGCCCTCCAGAACAGACGGGAATCCAACCCCGTCGAGGCTCGTGATATCGTCGATGCCTGTCAGCGTCACGGCGAGACGCTGGTGGACTACGCCTTGGCAATGGAGGAGTCCATCCATGGGCGCTCGAAGGACCGCGTCGCCGATCACCTGCAGAAGACGTGGACCCTGATGTCGCGATCGATCCATAGCGGTCTGCATTGCAGCGGCGTGCTTCCCGGTCCGCTTGGCGTTGAGCGGCGGGCAGCAGCAATGCTGAAGCAATTCGAGAAGCAGCAGGGAACGCCGGGAATCATCTCATCGGACACCACACGCGCCTCCGTCTATGCCATTGCGGTGGCGGAAGAGAACGCCGGAGGCGGCGCGGTCGTCACCGCACCAACGTGCGGCTCGGCTGGTGTCCTGCCCGCTTGCCTGCGCGTCATGCAGGAGTCGCTTGACCTCACGGACGAGCAGATCGGCGATGCGCTCCTAGTGGCTGGCATCGTCGGCGAACTGGCGATCGCCAAGGCATCGATCGCCGGGGCGCTGGTCGGCTGCCAAGGAGAGATCGGCGTGGCCAGCGCGATGGCCGCGGCGGCGGTCTGCCACCTGCTCGGCGGCTCGGTCGCCGATCAGATCGATCGCGCTGCTGAGACAGCGCTCGAACACTACCTTGGACTCACCTGCGATCCGGTGGCCGGACTGGTTCAGATCCCGTGCATCGAGCGCAATGCTGCCGGTGCAGTCTCAGCACTCAATGCCGCGAATATGGCGATGATCTCCGGAGGGCGCGACCGGGTCAGCTTCGACGCAACACTGGAAGTCATGCACCAAACCGGATTGGACATGAGAAGCCGGTACAAGGAGACCTCTCTCGGCGGCCTCGCCGCGATCATCGACCTCGATCGAGACGGGGTTCCCGATATCCAGACACCTTCGTAGCCACAGCTCAGCCGTGAGTGCCGCCGGTGCTCCCTACGGCGCCGTGGGGCAATCGGTTGCCTTGCTATCGATCCTTCCCGGGACAGCGTTCAGGCTGGCATATGGCTTCCGGACGTTGCAGCAGCGCTGGTCAATGAACGCCGCCGTCCCCGGCTGTCGCTCCACGTTGCAGCTCGTCAGCTGATCGGTGGCGTACCAATACGCGTGGTGCATCGAATCCATCTTGCCGTCCTTGCCCCCGATCGACGAGTCTTCGTGCTTGAGCGGATTCTTCATGTCCGCCAAGCTCGCGCAGCTTGCATCGCGAACCGTGTGGTAAACCTTGTCCAGCTGAACCGATGGTCCCTGCTTCCAGATGTTGACGCTGTTGTATCCGCACGGATACGGACATCGGCCGACCCAGCCAGTGGTGGCACCTCCATAGACTCTCGATCCGAAGCAAGCCCCAAGGCACCAGAACTCATAGATTCTTTGGCCGCACTGCTTCCGATAGAACAGACGCCCCGTCTGGCTTGTGCCGGGGACCGTTGTGTATGGAACCGGTGCCGATTTCGCGCAAGCTCCTCCACAACAGGCAAGCGCCAGCTTCTCGGTGATCTGGCATGTGCCGGGCCCGTCGAAGAAGGAGAGCAGGGCGTTCATGCCCACCTGCGAGCTGACCACATCGACGTCCGGCACGACGACCACATCGTCCATCGTCGTCGTGTACGCAGCGTTCGGATTCGGCGAGAAGCCGGAGAACGCGATCCAGTTGAACCCGGTCCCGATCACCCACTCCGGGATCGTCAGGGCGATCAGATCGTCGTTGATGCACAGCTCCGTCGGCGCATCGATGGGCTCGAACTCCGGTGTCAGGATCAGGCTGCGCTCTCCCCCGATCGTCGTCGTCACGATGACATCGCTGACGCCGTTGCCGTCGCTGTCGATGTACACGCCGAACGTGACCCGCTGGTCAGTATTTCGCATCTCCTGGATCACGCCCCCATCGCGGGTTCGCAGATAGAAGGTGTGTCTTCCCTCGCCGCTCTCGACCACAACCTCCACAAGATCCAGCGCCGGAGGGATCGGCGTGTTCAACTCGAACACGATGTCGTACAGCTCGGCAAACATCGGGTGGTCGATCTCGAAATCCTCGGTCGGATCCTCAGCATATCGGATCACGCCTTCCGGCTCGGTTCCGGACGGCGGAGGCGTTTCGGTGACACACGGGCGATACGGGATCGCTAACCCGACCGAAGCCCGGAGAGCGGACAGGAACCCCTCGCTGACCTCCACCACGCCGGTCCATCCGTAGAACCGCGGATCGCTCCACAGGAAATCTCCTCTTGGGGTGTCGATATGAGCCTGTATCGCCTCCACCAACGCATCCTCGACATCTGCAGGAAACCCGGGACCGAAACAGACGCAATCGCTGCCCGCCCTGTCATCCAAGGCGCCCTCGTCCCGGAACACGGCCGCAAGGCGAAGCGAAAGCTCCCCTTCCGTCCGCTCGTGGAGATGCAAGTAATCCCGCGTCGCGGGGAACCCGAAGGTGTTGCCGTACGATGCCGCAAACGCTTCAACCATCGCTGGGAGATCCGGGAGGAAGATCGGTTCGATGGTGAAGCCTGTCATCTCGAACAGCTCCGCTGCGATCCGCTCGCCGAAGCCGACCACGTCTCCCCCGTGCGTCGAAGGTGCGAGGATCATCAAAATCGGATGGTCGTAGGTCCCTATGTCCTGGGCGAATCCGGAGATCGACAGGATCACTGCAATCGCCAGGGCGAATCCGAGAAGTCTGCGCATGGGGTACCTCCTTGTCCCGTGGATCGGTTCGCTCCCATCCGCCTTCGGAAGGGACCTCTCATCGATCGTTGACACCCTAGCGTAGGTACTCCGAAGAACACTGTCAATAGAAGGAGAACATCTACAGTACCCTAGGATTGGCGCCACGGGACGCATGCTAGCAGGATACGTATGCGTAGACGTCGATGATCAGCCCCGTCGGATCCTTGAGCACGGCGATGTCGCTGTCATCGTTCCAGACCGGCTCGCCCGCGTTCCAGTAGAAGATGTTGTCGGTGTGGATCCCCGCACCGCTATGGACGAAGACGACCGCGCCGACGCCAAGGATGTATCCGTTGGGAAAGCGGAACAGCCTGCCCCGCTCGTTGCTGACCGTCCACCCGCCAAGGTCGATCGGTTCGGTACCGGTGTTCTGTAGGGTGAAGTACTCATCGTTGAGATTCACCGCATCGTCCCCGGACGCGTTGTAGTGGAACGGCCACACGAATTCCAGGCTCGCCGCTCCCGGCGCTGTCGCTGCTGGAGAGACCTTCACATCCTCCGTTCCGCTCGCCTCGTTCCCGTCGTTGTCGGTCACCGTAAGACGAACCGTGAACACTGTCTCCTCGTCGGCCTCGTACGTGTGGGCCTGTGAGATTCCGGTGCCCGTGGCCCCATCGCCAAATTGCCAGTCATAGTGAACAATCGCACCATCCGGATCGTCCGACCCCGACGCGTCGAACCGGACCACCAGTGGACTCTCCCCCTGCGAAGGCGACATCGTGAACGAAGCCATCGGAAAGCCTTCCGGGAGCACGCATCCGCCAAGCAGGAGGAGCGCCACAAGCCCGATTCCGACCCACAATCGATGAATGAACGCTCTACGCCTCATACAGGGAGGATACTCCGTCATCTCGCATCTGCCCATCGTCAGATCGCTCCCTAAGGTCGCGCAGTACTGTCGTCGCATCAACCGCATCACACATCGAACACAAGACTACAACACGTGACCGCGCCCTCGGCCTTCGCCAGCTCGCTCGCGTCTACAGCTCGGATTCGGATTCCACGTGTCTCAAGCCGCCGGGCGGTCTTCGGGAACGCCGCCGGGTAGATGATCTGCTCACCGATCCGAAGCGCATTGGCGGCGTACAGCTCGGACGGATCGACCTCGATCCGCTCGAAGTCCGCGAACAGATCCCCATCAATCCACGACGGCTGGATCAACACCGTCCGCTCGGCGACCTGCGTAGCGGCCGACTTGAGGTGCAGGCATCCGCGCACAGGAACGCCGATCACCGTGTAGCCCAGCGGCAAGAGATGCGCCCTCGCCTGCGCGATACCACTCTCGTTCGATCGTGCTGTCTGCCCGATATACAACGTGCGCCCGATCGTCAGGACATCGCCGCCGTCCAGCGTGCCGGGCGCTTCGATCGTGAACAGACGGCGATACGCTTGGAGCGCCTCCGCAACCGCGGCGGTCTCCGCCCGGCGAGACAACGCACCCGGGCGGGTAATGAGTGCGCAATCGGGGAGCACAACGGCCGTATCCTCAATGAATACTGAATCGGGGCTCTCCGGGGCGGCCGGAACCCGCTCGACCCGGCAGCCCAGCTCCCGTAGCGCCTGCTCGTACGCCGCATGCTGCCGGCGCGCTCGGGCGACATCGATCGGCATGCGCGTGACGTGCGTCAGCTCGCATTGCCCGATCGCTTCACTGACTTCCCGCGTCAGGGCGATCCTCGCCATTCGGTCTCTCCTCGATCTCGAGATGGGTCAAGGATGCAAGACAGCAACACCGCTGGCAACCCGGTGCGAACACTGCGGCAGCTCGGTGCCGTACCAACACATGCTCATTGGCAAACCCGATCCTGCCCACTACACTGACAGCTCCATCCGAGATTGGATGTAGGAAGGAGAGACGATTGCGCACGCGTTCCGCTCTGATCGTCGGCCTGCTGTTGCTTTGCCTGTCCGGATGCCTGTGGCTTCCCCGCGAGCCGGACGCTCAACCGGTCGTCACCTATGAAGAGGCGTTTGAAAACCCTGCGAGCTACGCCGGCACGCACACATGGGCCACGGTCGATACCGCCATATCTCGGGTGTGGGTCGCTGACGGAGCCCTCCAGATCACGGTTCACAATGAGGATCATTACCAATCGAGCTATCCCGAGGCCGTTGAGACCGGGGACGTATTCCGCCTCGATGTCGGCGTCTGCAAGATCGCCGGCCCCGAAGAGAGTGAATTCGGTGTGCTCTTCTATCGCGACAGCAACGACGACTTCCTCCGGTTCACGATCACCGGAAACGGGATGATGCGATTCCGGAAGCGCCAAGGCGGGACGTGGACCGACATCGTGCCGCTGACATCATGCACCGCAGTCAGCCAAGGCGCCGACTGCAATCAGATCACCGTCATCGCCGACGGCTCCGAGTTTGACTTCTACGTCAATGAGCAACTCGTCCTCGAAGCCTCCGATGCGTCGTTTCAACGCGGCGGTATCGGCGTCATCGCCGCGAACCCCAAAGGCAGCCAGGACATCCATGTGGGATTCCCAATCGTCGTGCTTACCGAGTTGGAGTAGGCAAGACAAGGGACTGAGGAGACGAAACCCCAAGAATCTAGATCTGAACATCCCTCTTGGATTGTCAAGCTGTGGGGTGGTGGTCCTCCCGGAT
>CAZORQ010000036.1:0-24303 GCA_964582285.1 uncultured Thermotogae bacterium | reverse complement strand
ACTCGTAGGGACCCAGGATGAATTCCTGCGAATAGATCGTTCCCCCGTTGCCATCGTACACGGCCACAGTGCATGATCCTGTCGTCTCCCATGGATTCATCACGACGAACGCCGTCGATGCATCGCCGACCTGCGTGTAGTACGTCCCCAACCAGTACAATTCATCTGGATTGATCGTAGGAACGCTGCTATACACCGTATCCACAGAGACAAGAAGATCGTCCTTGTAGTATTCAAGACCGATGATTACCTGACTTTCACTGTCGACCGTCACCACACCCCAGTGCGTTCCTTCCGCCGAGATGCTGTTTCCCAGCCGAACGTACGCCGTCGCATTTGCGTTGATGGAAGCAGCCGACTCCCAGATCAATCCTCCATACGCATCATGAACCTGGACGGTCGTGTCGTTCGTCCACGGCATGGTGTTCATGATGTTGATCTCCAGATCCTGCCCTCCCGACAGGTCGTAGTAGAACGCGTAGTGGAACTGTGCCGCCACCGCAAGGCCCACCGACAGGATGATCACGCCGACCGCAATTGCCTTCCTCATCATTGCCTCCCTTTCCGGTCTGCTCGCGCAGACAGAGTAGCCCATTCCGGTACCGGGGGGAAGTTGTCACGCCATCTCGGCCCTGACATTCTTCCTGGCAACCGGATGTCTCATGAGCCTCTCTTCTCCAGCCCCAGGCGGCGCCACGTCGTAGCGCCCGAGCCTGCGGGCCGACAGCACGACGATGAGCCTCCAGGCGCCCCTCTGAGCTGGTCTCGCAATTCAGCTATGCCAGCGGCATCTGCTCCGCAGTCGGCGCCAAATGCGGCCGAACCGATGTCGCGATTCCATGCAACGCACAGAGCTTCGTGAACCGCTTGAATAGCTTTTTCGCGTTCGGCGACGGGCAAGCGTAGTCATTCCCGAATGCAGCCTCGTACTTCACGCGCAGCCCGGGAAACAGCTCATCGAGCCGAGCATAGAAGTAATCTCGCTGTCGATCTCGCATACTCATCCCGAACCAGGGAATGATCGCTCTCACACCGCACTCGCTGGCCCGATCAACAATTCCGGAAACGTTCTCCCAGTTGTCTGCAATGAACGGGAGCGTAGGCATTAGGGCAATCCGCGTCTCGATCCCATGATCTGCGAGCCGTTTGAGTGCACGAAATCGAGCCGATGATGGAGGGGAGTGCGGCTCGACCTTCCTCGCCAATGCATCATCGATGGTTGTGATCGTGAAGGACACGGTGGCGCCCACTCGGGCGATTCGCTTGAGAATTGGAATGTCCCGCACAACCAGGTCGCTCTTCGTCACGATGTGAACGCCGAACATATGCTCAGCAATCACCTCAAGCGCCCGTTGCGTCAATTTCACGGTCTCTTCCAGAGGCATGTACGGGTCGTTCATCGAACCGGTTCCGATGACACCCTTTCGCCGCTTTCGCGCCAACTCATCACGCAGCAGCTCGATCGCATTGACCTTGATGAGTACATCCTCATCGAATCGTTCGATCCCATAGCACTCGCTTCGCGAATCGCAGTAGATGCAACGGTGCTGACAGCCTCGATAGAGGTTCATGCCGTAGTCGAGGCCGAAGTACGTGTCAATCCCTCTGACCCTTGAGACGAGTGTCCTCGCCCTGATCTCCTTGATCATCTTCCTATCCTACCGGAAACGCGATCTCAGGCGAGCAAGTGGAAACCATCCGATTGGCTTCGTGTACAATACTGGACCTTGAAGGCAAGATTGGCGAGATCATCTCGCCGATAGGAACGGAGGGACTCTCGAGTGACGACACGATGGATCCGTCTTGCGCCCGTGATTGCCATGGGGGCTGTCTTGATGGTTGTGTCAATCGGCTGGGCCAATACGCCGCCGATTGCCGCTTTCGAAGTGCTCGCCGCGGCAAGTGGCTCGTCAGCATCCGTGCTGTTCGATGCGACCGCCTCGCACGACTCGGATGGAACCATCGTCACTTACCAGTGGCTGTTCGGCGATGGAACGACCGGTTCGGGCGCGACAAGAGAGCACACATACCCCAACGTCTCCACATACACCGTCACGCTCGTCGTGACGGACGATAACGGCACGAGTCACTTGACAAGTCGCTCCATCGACTTGACCCAGCCGCGAGCGGCATCAGTTGCCCCCGTTCGCGAGGAAGCGGATAACGTACCGGCAGTTGCGGCCAATGCTCCCATCGGGACGTACATCGGAGCGCGGGCACCGGAGTTCGCACTGCCTGGCTTCACGGATTCGATCGTCCGACTATCTGACTTCCTTGGCAAGGTAGTCCTGCTCGAATTCTGGTCTAGCGGCTGCTCGGCTTGTGTCTCGGCGCTTCCGTACCTCGAATCGCTCCGACTGGAATATGAGGATCGAGGCCTTGTCATCGTCGATGTTGTTACCAACTTCAACTACCGTGATGCCCAGACGCTACTCGCCAAGGGCGGCTACACGGGATTTGTCACCGTGCGAGAGACAGACACGGCACCGAAGGCTACGATGGCCGCATACGGAGTGGTCCGCGTTCCGCATGCATTTCTGATCGATCGCACCGGGGTTGTGCGCTTCAACGGCCATCTTAGTTTCCTCCGGGAAGAGACGATCGAAGCATGGCTCTGACACCGCTGTAGCGTGCGAAGAACGATACCTCCAGACGACACTGCTCACGCGTTCGAGCGCCTCGTCACACGAGATCTCCATTCCACATCCACGACCATTTGACAGCTACATCCTACGATCTTCTCGTGCGGACTGAGGATACGATCCGCAACACTCCGATCGCCGGGCAGGCGACCGGCTTACGGGTGGTCTCATGCGCAGACGGCCGATCGTCGCGGCGTTTCTCCTCTTCGTGTCTGGCGTCCTCACCGCCGCCGCTCAGAGTGCTTCTATCGAACAGCACTTCTCATGGCAGTACGCCAATCGCGCGTGGAACATTACGCACCGCTTTTCTACTGCATACTATGGATTTTTCCGGACACTTCCTCGAATCCTTGACTACACAGCGTACGCTAGCTACGTCGAGGACCCCCGCGACGATGATCGCCTTCGACTGCTGATTGACAAACTTGAGCGGCTTGCCGCCGACGCCGGACTGAGCGCTTGGGAGAAGCTCAATCTTGTCATCGCGTTCGTGCAGGCAATCCCCTATGCCAGCGAGTCATGCGAGTATCCCCGCTACCCGCTGGAGATGCTGGTCGAGCGGCAAGGCGACTGCGAGGATGCGGCAATCCTTGCAGCGTCGCTACTGAGGCAGATGCACTACGATGTTGCTCTTCTGGCGTTTCTCCCCGAGGACCACATGGCCCTGGGAATCCGCGTCGATCCTCCCACGCCACGCGATCATCCTCCGTACGAGTGGAATGGCAGCACGTTCTACTACGTCGAGCCAACGAGCATGGGATGGGGCATCGGCGAAATCCCTGTTCGATATCGATCGGAGCCGACGATCATCCCGCTTCGCTCCCTTGTTGCGATGCAAGATCGCTGAGATACGCCCCGCCTGCCGACGCCCGCTTCGGATCAACGTGTGAATCGGTCACCATCTGCTAATCCGGATAGAACCGATCAAACCCTCGGACGTTCCATCCTCACAAATTCACCAGCCCACGAAGACTCCGGCCATCTTGTTCCACGTTGTCGATGGAGACGATCGAGGTAGCCTATGACATCACTCGCCGGGTGGCCGAACCGTCGCAATACCCCTCCAATCACCGTCCCCGTTCGACCCGTCCCCCCTGCGCAGTGCACAATAACGCCGTCTCCGACACGGAGCGCGGCCACAACCCGATCGATCGCCTCGCTCACCCGCTCTGCTTCACAGCTTGGATCTGTCGGGATGAGCCCTCCGTAGAGATCTTCCAAGTACACCGCATGAAGCACCTCAATCGGGGATGGGTCGTATGGCGCTTGATCGTCGGTCAAGCAAACGACGTAGCGAAACCCCAGCCGAGATAGCCTGGCCCACGGTGTTCGAGAGGATGGCCGTCGCATGCCGGCAAGACGTGCGGGCGCCTCAAGGACCGTGTAGAACTCGTCCGGCACTACAACTCCATCCACAGCAGGCATTTGACGAACATCGATCGGATGTGGTCGTTCCCGATTTCGATCCGCTTTGCTGGTATCCATGCGGTGTCTCCCCGTTGCGCACCCAATCATACCTCGCGCACCGCTGTGCTGGCACGGCTCCTGTCCGCTCCTTATAGTTACTCCATGATTGAGCTATTTGCTGTTGAGAAGCCGTTGATCGGGATGATTCACCTCCCTCCGCTCGCTGGAAGCGTCAAGTATGCGTCGGGGAGTTCGCGTGCCCTGCTCGATGCCGCGTTGCACGACCTGTATGCGCTCGAGAGCGGCCGCGCAGATGGCGTTATTGTGGAGAACCTCGGCGACGCACCGTACGCAATCAAGGCGCCTCCAGAGACGGTCGCAATGATGTCAGTCGTTGTTCATCAGCTTGTCGAGAAAGCCCACATCCCGGTCGGCGTCAACGTGCTTCGCAACGACGGCCTTGCCGCGTTGGCGATCGCTGCGGCAACCGGCGCAGCATTCGTGCGGATCAACGTCTTCTGCGGCGTCGCATTCTCCGATCAGGGAATCATCGAGGGACAGGCCCGGGAGATCCACCGACTCCGTCGCAATGTTGGGACGGAAACGAAAATCCTTGCCGACGTCCACGTCAAACACGCCGCCCACTTGACGAGCGTCGTGGAGGCGGCAATCGACACCGAGCGGAACAGCCCTGATGCGTTGATCGTGTCCGGAATCGCGACCGGGCATCGGACATCACCGGATGATCTTCAGGCGGTCAAAGGGGTTGCCTCGCTTCCCGTATTCGTCGGAAGCGGCGTTCGGATTGACAACGTATCCACATACAGGGATGCCGACGGTTTCATCGTGGGGACGCTCCTCAAACAGGATGGAACGATTGATGCAGCGGTTGATGTCGAGCGTGTTCGTGCAGTCGCCGAAGCAGTCGCAAGTCTCCGATCGGCGTAGTTGCTTGATTCCGCCCGCCATCGGCTCATACTCTGACCGGGAGGATTGACAGGGGAGGGAATCCATGGACGAATCGGCATCCATTCTGATCGCCGTCGTGGTCGGCGTCCTGCTCGTCGCCACATTGATGATTTTCTACATCCCCGAGCCGCCGAATACCGTCCATGTCGCCGACACACGGTTCGACGTGGCCGTGATGGAATTCCGCAACAGCTCGACATGGTCCGGAGTCGAGGAGACCGTCCGATCGAGAGTCGAGGCGAAGCTCGTCCGTATCGAGGCAATCGACGTCTTCTCCCGTGCGCAACTCGATGCTTTACTCATCGAGCGGGCATTGGACACAAGCGGGTCAATCGATGCCGCAACCGCGATTGAGATTGGATCGCTCACGGGAGTCAGCAAGCTGATGACAGGATCTGTTTATGCAGTCGACACGCGATCCGACCCAACGACGGTGTGCACCGATTGGGAGGGCGGAGATTGCATCGCACATGCACCCGGAACCCGATACTCGGTTCGCGTCCTCGCCCAGATTGAGATCATCGATGTGGAGACCGGAATCATCGAGCGGGTATTCGATCTGGATGGCTCGGACAGTATCTCGCTTCCTGTGCAAAGCGCGTTCGGTGGATTCGATACGCTGCTCGCAAGCGCAGCATCAGACATCTCGGAAGAGATCGCCTCAGCGCTGACAAGCTCCTATTTCAGGGAACTCCGCTACGGGCTGTTTCGCAATGTCGAGGAGAAACGGGGCGGGTACGTGGGCCGTCAGGAGACGGATCGGTTCAGCATTTCCGATGATGTCGCACACTTGATCGTCCATTTTACGTCGATGCAGGATCATGAGCTATTCGATATCGATTGGATCACATCGAGCGGCGAGACGGTACAGCACAGCGAGGATGTCATCGGGAAAACGGATTGGCGCGTTTACACGCTTGACCTCACAGCGCTTGCCCCAGGGCGCTATTTCGTCCGCGCCTCGCTCGCAGGAACGCTTGCGTTCCAAGAGCCGTTCACCGTGTCCCCCTAGGGAGACAGACCCATGGGAAACCTGCGAACACTGATCTGGCTGGGGATAGGTATCGCCCTAGCGGTCGCCGGATGGTTCCTTGTCGCCCCCCTGGTTGTCCCTCCGGATTGGTCGATTGCTGCGGAGGAACCCCGCGTGATTGGCCATTCGGACGATGCGTTCAGCTACAACGGCGAAGGATCGATTCGACCGGTCGCAGGGGAAGGACGCCTGCGAATCGCCACCAACGGCCAGGGCTCCCTCCGCCTCTCCCTCAGGACTTCGGAGGCGGATCCGCCGCTTTCCCTGCGTGAGGGAGCGCTTGTCGGCGAGAATTGGACCCTCATCGCAAGCGTCGGGCCTATCTCCGATGTGTGGATCTCAGTGCCAGTGCATGGTGATACCGGCATCGGTGATAACCGCCTGCCCGAGACCGTTGCGCTAATCGCCGGACGGAGCCAGTTCGATCTCATAGTGGACGGCGTTCGACGGTTGAGTGACCTAGCAGGGTATTGGTCGATTGCCGACGCGCTTCGTCAGGACGACGGATCCATCCGCCAGCAGGGACTCGTCTTCAGCCCGCTGCTTCGAGACAAGACCGGCTTCTCCGATCCGACGCGATTGGAGCTGACGCTTCTTCTCTACGAGAAGGGGATGGATGACGATGTACTCCTCCATGTAGTGTTCCAAGACGTGCATGTCGAGCGATCGCTTGGCACGCTCTAGCCGCTATTGCGGCTCAGGTACATCGAGATCCACAGCGTCTTCACCGGACGGTTCCTGTGCTTCTGACTCGCTCTCTCCCGCCGTGTCAAGCCTCGCCATCGCCTGCTCATCGGCCGCCGCTCCGGTGCCGCGCCGGCGGAACAGCCGCGACGCCAGCCCTTCCTTCTGACCGAGTAGATCGGCCATGCGCGTCACGCCATCGATTGTGCCGACAAGGAGAACTTGATCACCCGGCAGTAGGCGGTCGCGGCCAGTGGGAAACAGGAGCCGTCCACCCTCCGCACGCAGCAGACCCGAGATCATGCAGCCGCGGGGAAAGCGGCGGTCGCTCCGCACCTCATCAACTGCCTGTCCACTCGCCGCAGAGCCATCGGCCACCGTAACCCAGACGATCACCGCTTGCCCGTCGGCGATTGCAGCCACTTGGTGAACGGGTGGCCGCTCGATCTCAAGGACAAGTCGATCCAGGAACAGGCCGGTGGCATCCAGGATACTCGTAACGCCCGCCCTCTCGTATGCAGCACGATATCGCGGATTCGGCATGCGAGCGATGATCCGTGCAACGCCGGCTCCATGAGCAAGGAGCGAGAAGGCTAGGTTGTCGGCTGAGAGTCCCATCAGAGCGACAGCAATATCGGCCCGCCCGATCTCAGCCTCCTCAAGGGATGCGATATCCGTCGCATTGCCGCAGATCGCCACGACACCGTACTCGGCACTGACAGCATCGCACAGCTCCCGATTCAGATCGATGACTGTGACATCGTGCCGCCCGCGCGCGAGCCGCGCCGCAAGCCGCCTCCCGACGACGCCTACTCCTGCAATCACAACCCTCATGCGAACACCTACCTCCATACTCGACGCGAGAAGATCAACAGAAACGGCAGGATCTCAAGCCTTCCCGCAACCATCGCAAGAATATAACAGACCTTGACTGCTGGACCGAGCTGCATGAATGCAGACGTCTCGACCGCGCTCGGCCCGACATTCCCAAGAGCCGACGCGGAGGCGGAGAGAGCCTCCCAGGTTCCGAGGTCCGACAACAAGAGCGTAACCAGCCAGATCGCCGCCGTTAGCCCCGCCCACACGACAGCGATGGCCACGGTTCGTTCCGCCTCCATCGAGGGGAGAATCCGCCCGTCAAACGTCAGCGGGTTCGCCTCCCGTGGGGATCGACTCACATCTCGTAGCTGTCGGTGAAGCAAGCGGCCGAGGATGGCAACTCGTTGAACCTTGAGACCGCCCGCCGTCGATGCAACACACCCACCAACGATCATCAGCAAGAAGAAGACTTGCACTGTTAGCGGGGAGAACCACGGAGAGGCAAGCTCGCGAATCGTAAATCCTGTTGTGGTCGCAATTGAAGCCACATGAAACAACGACCGGCGTACATGCTCGTGGAGGCCCACCTCGGAGATCCGCCCCCGGTCGCCGACAATGACCAGGATCGATGCGCACAGGAGGAGGAGAAGCCATGCGCGCAGCTCCTGGTTGCTCCAGATCGCCTGCCATCGGCGCCGTACCGCCCCCCAATGCACGAGGAAGCTGGTCCCTCCGAGCAGCATGAACCCAAAGATGGTGTACTCAATAGCGACCGCGTGGCCGATTCCAGCCGAAGCGAAGTGCGCGATGCTATCGTCGTACGTCGAGAACCCTCCAGTCGACAGCGTCGTCAGCGCATGAACAGCTGCATCGAACAATCCCATTCCTTCGGCCCACAGGAACAACGCACACACCACCGTCAGGCCTCCGTACACTCCCCACAGAATGCGGAGTGAGCTGAACACACCGGGGGCGAACCGCTGGGACCGCGCCTTGTGCGCCTCCGCTCCGAGGAGAACATGCCGTTGTCCCCCTCCGCGGATGACGAACAGGAACAGCGTGAAGATTCCCAATCCGCCGATCCATTGCGTCATCCCACGCCATAGTAGAAGGCTCTTCGGCAACAGATCGAGTCCGGTAAGAAGGGTTGCCCCGGTCGTCGTGAATCCGCTGACCGTCTCGAAGAAAGCGTCGAGATACGTGATGTCAAGTGCCAGCCAGAATGGAATCGCGCCCACCAGTGAGAGAACGAACCAACCAAGTGCACCGATCGCCATCGCTGCCCCGGCTGATAGTGTTCGGGGCCGAAACAGAACGGCCAACCCCACCCCAAGACCAGCAGCGATCGCCGCTGGCACGGCATAGATCCGAACTGGAAATCGAACGGTCTCGTTGAAGACAGCGCTAGCGATCAACGGGGCGGCCTGCAGCACAGAGAATGCCACGAGGATCACGCCAAGATAGTGCAGAACTGAGCTACGGGCTCTCACAGTCGAACCTCCCACAGGGTATTCTAGCGACCGCAGTCTCGTCTTGAACAGGCGGGGTGAGTTCCTACCCCGCTCACGTCATTTCGACAGCGCCAGGAGAAAAGACTGACCATCCGGATACGAAATCCAGATGTAGTATGTTCCGGCGGTTGCTCTCTGCAGGTTCACATCGAGCCATGATCCTTTTCTGCTCCGCCGTGTAGAGGTTTTTGGCATGTCAATCGTTCCACCGCCTCCGGCAGTGCCGCCCGGCGCAGCAGTGATCCGAATGCTCGCCGGACCTGCTGTTTCACTGTATAGCAAGGGGACCGTTATCGTGCCACTCACCGCAGCGGGATGGACCTGTTCCTCGGCGGCCCGAATCAGCTCTTCAGAGGACGGGCAGTTCGGCTTCCCCGCTGTCGCGAGTAGTGGTCGGCCCTCGGCATCCCTACCGTACATCAGCACGCCCGGATGCGTCTGCCAGTTGCCTGGGTGATCTCCAAGATCAAGCCGGATGCGCTCCATCGTCGCCTTTGAGTTGCTCTCTCCGGCGGGCCATCCGCCCTCCGTTGAGGCTCGCGCATTGGCCGTGTCCACAACGGTTCCGTCCGGAGAGACCAAGAACAGCGCTGCACCGGCATTCGGGAGATCGAACGCGACATCATAGATCTGATCGGCATGGATGTTGGAAATAGCACTGTCACTTCCCCGCTCGAGGAGGAAGTAGCCGGCGGCCTTTGACGGGTGCTCAATCCGCCAAAGCGAGTCCCCGCCTGTATCCTCGAAGCGTAGCATGCCGCCTGATAGCGCCACATTCGGGAGCGGGTCCACGGATCCCTCAAGATCTATCCAGCATCCCACGCCCTCCTCCGGAGGGATAATCCCTCCCTCGTTCCAGCAAAGCCGCCAGCCGGTGAGGTCTACCGCCTGCGAGCTGAGATTCGCGATTTCGATCCATTCCGCCTTGGAGTCACTACACGTTCCGGCCCAGGCGACTTCGCTGATGGCGAGTCGGCCGGCAAACGTTGACGCTCGAGAAGACGCACCACCGCCGCCGATGGGGTCCGATGAAAGCTCGATGCTCGCGACAGCCTCCGCCTCCACTCGATGCCCTTCCTGGGTGTATCCTGAAAGAGTGGCGGTATTGACCAGCGGCCCCGGAAGATCCGCCGAACGGACGGTATATGTAACGTTTGCCACAATCACGTCACCTGCGCCCGCTTCGGTGGACGGAAGCGGGATTCTCCCAAGACGATCGTCGTCGAGTGCAAGACCAGCCATCATGATGTCGCCGGTATTCCGAACCGTGTACGTGTACGTAACCGTGTCCCCTACCAGTGCCTCGGTCCGGTCAATGGTCTTGTCCAAGGCCAGCCCCTGCTCTCCTGCACGGACGTACAGCACAAACGAACTCCTCCTCTCAACCATTGCGCCTCTCGGGTCCACACCAACAGCTTGGATCCTGATCTCGAACGTATCATTTGGCGCACTGAGTTCGGCAGATCGAGTGATATCGAGCGACACGCTGTCCCATGGATCAAGCCAGCTTGGAGTCACGCCAATGACCTGTCCATCGTCGAACACGACCTCGAGGTCGGACAGCGATGTCTGTCCGATATTCGTCACGATGACTCGAAACGAGACCCGCTCAGAGAGAGATACGACATCCCACGGAAGCAACGGGAACCCTCCCGCATCGAACGCCTCCATGCGTACTGCGAGCGACGATCGTTGGGAGTCTACATCGTGCGGCAGGACATCAACGAGAACCCCGTCGGATGTGCTCGCGCCGCAGTTATCGAAGGCCGTTGCACGAAACGCCAGCGTTTCCCGGATCTCCACAGCTGGCGCCTCGAATCGAATCGTAGATCCATTCTCGCTTGGGAGGATCGAGACACGCGGTCCACTCGTCTGCTCCCACAGGATGGAAGCGATCTCACCGTCCTCATCGCATGCATTTGCCAAGAGCGCGACCGTCTCGCCCTCCTGGACCTCCACATCGCCCCCAATATCGATATCCGGCGGCGCATTGGTTCCGCCAACCGTGAGGACGAACGTGTCACGTCCTTGTGCCCCTTGATCGTCCGTGACCGTCAGCTCTAGGGGAATCTCGATATCCTCGCAACCATCGAACCGCGGAACTCGGTAGGCGGGGTTCAGTACGGCTGCCGATGGCTCGAACACGCCCCCGGCTCCGCCATCACTCCATACATGTGAAACAATCCACCCATCCTCGTCCGAAGCGGTTGCATCGCTGAGGCCGATCGAGGCTCCCCCGGCGGCGAAGCGGTCCGGTCCAGCGCTGACATCCGGCGGTGAATTCACGTTTCTGATGACCAGCATCAGCGAGTCGCTTCCCACCGCCCCCCAGTCATCGACCGCAGTCAGCGTCAGCTCGACCTGCCGATCGTCGCGCCCTTCGAGTCTCGGAAACACGTAGGTTGGATCCAGAACTGTTTCCGATGGCTCAAATCTACCACCGGCTCCGCCATCACTCCACGCATGAGATGCAACCCATCCATCCACGTCCGACGTAGACGCTCCGGAGAGGGGGATCGCTTCGCCTTCGTCGCCCGCGCAATCCGGTCCTGCCTCGACGTCCGGAGGCGAGTTCACGCGCAGCCGTAGCGAGTCTGTCGCGAAGCCGCCATCGATATCGGTCGCCCGTAGTGTGAGTTCAACAACCCCACTGTGCATCGGGGGGGTGTAGGTCGGGTGGATCGTGTCCGGGGCATCGAACAGGCCACCTGCTCCGTGATCACTCCAATCGTAGGCCGCTATCGCGCCTCCCCCGTCAGCAACCGACGCCCCGTCGAGTTCCACATCTGTTCCCAGATCAACCAACAGGTCAGCACCTGCATCGACCGATGGAAGGACATTGACCCACGCGCTCGCATCGACCAGATCTCCGCCATTGTCGTGGACCTGTGCCGTAATCGAAAACGCTCGCGGCGCAGCAAGCTCAACGAACGCTTGAATATCTATCGTGCATTGCTTCGAAGGTGGAATAGGGCCAAGCGGAATCAAGCCATTCGCAGGATACCCAAACCACGCACCTTGATCGATTCGTGCTTTGCTCGCCCACTGATCGAACCCAATCGGAAGCGGAAGGTAGAGCGTAGCTCCTTCAAGCGGACCGATCCCCGTACAATCAAGCATTGCGGTTATCGTCAGCATGCTTCCGCGAGAGGCCGGAGATGGGTTAAATGCCAAGTCAAGGTCAGGCTGTGCAACGGTGGAGACCTCTACCCCGGCAAGCACGCAAAGCAACATGGCCACGGATCCAAAGATCCGAGTCTTTCGTCTCATCACGCATCAAGTATCGGCCGTCCGAGAAGGTGAGAAGGGGCTGCGTGTTCAGCTTCAGGAGCGCGTTGATCACGCAGATAGGCGACAGATGCACCTAGGCGAACAGCTGCCGCGAACGATAGAAGTACTCAACTCCGGAAACGACAGAGAGCGCAAGCGCAAGCCCAAGGCAGGTGCTCTTGGCCACGGCTCCCGCATGGCCAAGCGCAAACGAACGAGCCACGAGAATCACCAAGACAAGAGCCACGTGAGAGATCGTCTTCGCCTTGCCAAGGATGCTTGCCCCGATGGCTTCCCCTTCCGAGATGGCAAGGATCCTAAGACCGGTCACAAGAAACTCTCGAGCGATGATCACCATTACAGCCCACGCGCTTAGGTCACCAAGCTGCAGGAGTGCAATCAACGCACCTGCAATAAGCAGCTTGTCGGCGATCGGATCGGCGAACTTCCCGAACAGCGACGTTTGCTTCAGGCTCCGCGCGATGTACCCGTCCACTGCATCGGAGACGGCAGCGAGGAAGAAGAGGACCATCGCGAGGATATGCGTCACATTCGACTCGAAGAGGATGAGAAACATCAGCAGCGGCACGAATGCGATTCTCGCAACCGTGATTTGGTTTGGGATCGTTCTCAGGATTCTCATGTCTCGATTGCCAAGCCTCCCCCTACCTGGACAATCGCCGCAAACGCCTCTGGATCCAGCGACGCACCACCGACCAGCGCTCCATCGATGTCCGGTTGGCAAAGCAGCTCGGAGGCGTTCCCCGGCTTGACGCTTCCCCCATATAGTATGCGAACACGCGCTGCAGATAGCTTGCTGTCGTAGTCTTCGATCCAGCGGCGAATTCCGGCAATCGATTGCTGGGCCTGTTGGGGGGTCGCCGTCTCTCCTGTGCCAATCGCCCAAACCGGTTCGTAGGCCACGACGATCTCCGGCAAGGTCTCGGACTCGACGTCTCTTAGTCCGGCCGCGAGCTGTTGAGTCAAGATGGCTTCCGTTTCACCGGCGCGGCGTTGCTCGAGTGTCTCACCGACACAGAGAATCGGCGACAGACCTCCGGCTAGCGCAGCGGATAGCTTCCGGTGGACCATCTCGTCATCATCGCCGAACACGTGCCTCCGCTCGGAGTGTCCAACCAACGTGTACCGACATCCGCACGCAGCAATCATCTCTACGGAGACGGCAGCCGTGTACGCCCCGGAGGCCTCATGGTACACGTCTTGGGCACCGAGCCGGACCGGGGAGCCGGCCAGCCGGCGTCCCATCGATTCGAGACTTGTGTACGACGGGATCAGCAGGACTTCCAAACCACGCAGATCACCGAGCTTCGACAGAAATGCCTCCAGGAATGCGAGAGATTCCTGCGGTGTCTTGTGCATCTTCCAGTTACCAGCAATCAGGCAATGGCGCCCCATGATCGTCCCCTTTCGTTCAGGTCAGGGGAGAGTATATCGAACCGCGACGCGAGGCACGATTGACACGGCCAGACACCCCACCTACCATCCGTGTTGATCGAACCACGATTCACACAAGGAGGCGAGATCCAATGTATACCGCGCTTGGAGCGATTGTCGTTCTGGTGGTGCTGTTCCTGGCGAACGCGATCAAGATCGTTCGCGAGTATGAACGAGGTGTCATCTTCCGCCTGGGTCGCCTTGTCGGCGCCAAGGGACCCGGGATCTTCCTCATCATTCCCGTGATCGACAAGATGGTGAAAATCACACTGCGTACGATCACACTGGACGTCCCGCCACAGGAAGTGATCACCAAGGACAATGTGTCCACGCAAGTCAACGCTGTGCTGTTCTTCCGCGTGCTCGATCCAAGCGCTGCGGTCGTCGAAGTGCAGAACTACATGGAGGCCACACGGCAGATTGCCATGACGACACTTCGGAGTGTGCTTGGGGGCTTCGAGCTCGACCAGGTTCTCGGCGAGCGTGAGAAGATCAACATGCAGTTGCAGCAGATCGTTGATGAGCAGACGGACCCATGGGGTATCAAGGTCAAGAACATGGAGATCAAGGACGTCAAGCTCCCAAGCGACATGCAGCGCGCGATTGCGCGACAGGCAGAGGCGGAACGAGATCGACGCGCCAAGGTGATCAACGCGGAAGGTGAACTGCAAGCGGCAACGAAGCTCGGCGAAGCCGCCGGAATTATGGAGCGGAACCCTGCAGCGCTTCAGCTTCGTTACCTCCAGACGCTGAATGACATCTCGGCTGAGAACGCATCGACAATTGTGTTCCCCGTTCCGATCGAACTGCTCAGTTGGCTCCGCGGCAAGGACCAGGGATAGGAGCTCCCCAACCGGAGATCAACGCAAGATGAGAGCCTACGATGTGATCGTCGTCGGGGCCGGCCATGCCGGTTGCGAGGCGGCGTTGGCCGCCTCGCGACTCGGCGCGTCCACTGCACTGATCACGGTCAACCTGAACGAGATTGGAAAAATGCCATGCAATCCAGCCATCGGCGGACCCGGCAAGTCGCAGCTCGTTCGGGAGATCGATGCGCTCGGCGGTGAGATGGCGCAGGTCGCCGATGAGGCCATGCTGCACGTCCGCAGACTCAACACAAGCAAAGGGATGGCGATGCAAGTCCGTCGCGCCCAGACAGATCGCATCGCGTACAAGCGGATATGGAAACGCGTCCTCGAAGCACAGGACGGCCTCGATCTGATCGAAGGGATGGTAGATGAACTCGTCGTCCGCGAGCGCGGAATCGCAGGCGTGCGACTTCGAGAAGGGATTGAGTTCTCTACGCACACAGCAATCATCGCCGTGGGGACCTTCCTGAGGGGGCGCGTTCTGATGGGTGAGGTCGGCTACGATGCTGGCCGTGCAGGCGAGCCCGCCGTCCACGGACTCGCCACATCGCTTGAGAAGATCGGATTCACGCTGGAGCGGCTCAAGACCGGAACGCCGCCTCGCGTGCATCGCCGGACAGTCGATGTCGATCGCCTCGAGCGACAGCCAACGGCCGACGAGCCGCTCGCGTTCTCTTTCTGGAACGAGCCACGCACGCTGCCTGATGACTTCCCTGTCTTCGTCACGCATACCAATGAGGAGACCCACCGAATCATCCGTGAGAGCCTTGCTAAGAGCGCAATCTATGCCGGGTTGATGAGCGGCGAAGGCCCGCGGCATTGCCCATCGCTGGAAACGAAGATCGTCAAGTTTCCAGCGAGAGCGAGCCACAAGGTGTTTCTCGAGCCGGAGGGGCGGGAGAGCGCCGAGATCTACCTCCAGGGGATCTACACGGCCATGGCCCCCGAGGTGCAAGAAGAGATCGTCCACAGCATCGAAGGGCTGGAATCCGCCCACATCGAGCGCTACGGCTACAACATCGAGTATGACTTCATCGACCCGATACACCTTCATGACTCGCTCGAGGCGGACCAGATCGTCGGGCTGTACTTCGCCGGTCAGATCAACGGCACGACCGGCTATGAGGAGGCCGCCGCGCAGGGGCTGCTCGCCGGGGTCAATGCGGCACGATCGGTCCAGGCGAAGGATCCCATCGTCCTGTCGCGTGGCAATGCGTTCATCGGGGTACTCGTTGACGACCTGATCACAAAGGGGATTACCGAGCCATACCGCATGCTCCCGTCGCGCGCCGAATACAGAATCTCCCTGCGCGAGGGGAACGCCGACTTGCGACTGTCCGAGATCGGGCACAGCATCGGACTGCTTCCCGAACACCGCTATGAGCAGGTCGTAGCCAGGAGGGTGAAGATCGAGCAGCTGACCACAGAGCTGAGGACAACCCGCATCGGGCCCTCTCACCCGCTCAATGGACAGCTGGCTGCCTGTGGAAGCTCTCCGCTCCAACACAACGGGGCCAGCTTGTTCGAGCTACTCCGCCGCCCGGACGTCCGACTCACGAACCTTCTACCTGAGAACGAACTCCCGCAGGATGTGATCGACGAAGTGGAAGTCGAAGGAAAATACGCCGGCTATCTGGCCCAACACGAGCGAGACATCGATCGATTGAAACGGACCGAGAAACTCACGATTCCGAGCAACCTGGACTACGACGGATTGCACAATCTCTCTATCGAGGGACGCGATCTCCTCGGGCGCGTCCGCCCGCAGTCGTTTGCCCAGGCCTGCCGTGTCCCAGGGGTCTCCCAGGCCGACCTGTCGATGCTCGCCATTCACCTGCGCCGTTGACTCAGTACGCAGCCGCCGGCACAAGCTGTTCTTGATGCACCAACCGCGACACCGTGTCGCGGAAGATTTGCCCGGCCGTGTACCCGCCCCACACAGGCGTCGTCTTCACCTCATCGAGCACGACGAGCACTACATATTCGGGCCTCCCGGCCGGCAGGATCCCTGAGAACAACGACGTGTATTTGCCGTCGACATACCCTTGGCCGGGGACCGCTTTCTGGGCGGTTCCCGTCTTCCCGGCCACCGAGAACCCCTCGACTGCGGCCAACGTGCCCGTTCCGCTCTCTACAACGCGAACCATCAGGCCTCGCATCGTGTCACAGGCAGCACTTGACGCGACAGCCCCGGCCGTGGTATCGCAATCCGACGAGGGATCGACACGGACGATATGCGGCACAACGATCGTTCCGCCGCTCGCCACAGCAGCCATCGCACGGGCAAGTTGGATACCGCTTGCGGCCACCGACTGACCAATGGACGTCGATGCCAACGCCAAGCCGGACCATTGCTCGACGTCACGCAGAATCCCGCCGATTTCGCCAGGCAATTCTATGCCGGTCGGTCGCCCGAATCCCAATGCCGTAAGCATCGCGTGCAGCGGCTGTTCGCCAAGCTGTTGCGCGACCCGAATCATCCCCGTATTAACCGAGTCTTCGATGATCTGTGCGAAGGTCACCTGTCCATACGAGTGATACTCGGAGTTATGCATTACGTGCCCGTGGACGTCGATCCCGTCGTCGCCATCGAACGTGTCTTCCGGAGATACGACGCCCGCCTCGAGTGCCGCCAATCCGGTGAATACCTTGAAGATCGACCCGGGCTCGAACAGGTATGTCACCGCAAGGTTTCTCCGCTCTTCGGCGGTTGAGATCCAGAACCGGTTCAGGTCGTACGTCTTGTCCTGAGCCATTGCGAGCACGTCACCGCTCATCGGATCAAGGATGAGGATCATCCCGTTATCGGCTCGGAATGTCGATACGCCCGACTCGATCTCCTGTTCACAAATGAACTGAAGCTCCGCATCAAGCGTCAGGGTCAGATCTCTTCCGGGACAACCGTCTTCGAGAACCTCAACCTCGTAGGCACGTCCGTCCGCTCCTTCGAGGATACGAAGTCGCCGCACGTCGCCGCGGAGGTGATCGTCAAACGCCAGCTCGATCCCCTCAAGCCCCACGCCGTCCGTTCCGACAAACCCAATGACGTTCGACGCGAGGGATCCTTGTGGATAGCAGCGTTTCCACGTGTCGAGGAGAATGAGTCCATATGCTTCTGCCGCTTCCGCTCGCTGCTCCATCCGCTGGGCGGTCTCGATATCGACACGCCGATCGATCCATGTGAAGTAGCTTCTGCGATGGACAAGATCCGAAGCCTCTCCGATTGTGAGACCCAGCTCTTCCGCAAGGATTTTCGCCATGGCCTCTCGCTCGGTTCCGTTGATTCCGTCAAACGCGACTGCCATCGCTTTCACATCGAATGCAAGCAGCTCGCCATCTTTGTCGGTGATCGATCCCCGGCGGGGCGGAAGCTCGATCGTTCGCTCCTGGATCGCCGCTGCAGCTGCCGCCCAAGATCTGTGCTCGACGATCTGTAATTGAAACAACCGGCCCACGACCACCATCGCAAGGACGATCAGGATCGCAGCGGCGATACGTCCTCTTCGCCGCGTCGTCTGTTCAGTCGGATCTGTTCGTGGTGACGGGAACATAGTGAACAATGGTCGGCTCGATCATCCCCAACTGTTCGCGCGCAATCCGCGCGACCCGCTCCAGGGAGAACGCCTGTTCAATCCGAAATTCGAGAACCCGATTGACCCCTTCGATGTCCTCAAGCAGGGCGACAGCGCTGTGCTTGGATGCCGTTAGTTCGTGGATCCGCGTCGTCTGCCACAGATGCAAGAAGCAGAATCCCGCACCAAGTCCCGCAACGAGGATGAATGTGATGGTACCGATCGATACGGTCCGCGCTCGCGATATGCTCCGCGAGCGACTCCGCGAATGGACAAGCGACCTCGACCCGGATCGATACGGCATCACGAACCTGAGCGTAGGGCAGACGGGCCGATGCTTGGTGGACACGTGTCGTGTTCGAAACTGAACTAGACGACTTTCCTCGCCGCCCGGAGCTTCGCACTTCGAGATCGCGGATTCGCCTCAACCTCGGCTGTCGTCGCCGTTTCGGGATGCTTGGTTAGGATCTCCGCCTCCATCTCCTTGCCGCAAACGCATTCCGGCAAGTCGGGAGGGCAAACGCAATCTGCCGCCTTGTGCAGAAGAAACCGTTTGACGATCCGGTCCTCCAACGAGTGGAAGCTGATCGCAACCAGTACGCCGCCACATACAAGACGGTCGAATCCAACCTGTAATCCTTCGGCCAGTGCATCCAATTCACCATTGATGCGGATCCGCACTGCCTGGAATGTCCTTGTCGCAGGATCGATCCGGCCGCGGCGGTAGCTCCCGGGAACGGCACTGTGAACGATCTCCGCGAGCGCTCCTGTCATCCGAATTGGCTGACGGTGCCGGGCTTCGTCGATTGCGCGGGCGATCCGCTCGGCATACCGTTCTTCACCATACGTGCGTAGCGTTTCGGCGATCTCCACCTGCGATGCCGTCGCGAGCCACTCGGCCGCCGATGGCCCCTCGGTCGGATCCATCCTCATGTCAAGCGGACCGTCCCCACGGAAGCTGAACCCGCGGCGCATGTCATCGAGCTGAAGCGATGAGACCCCTACGTCGAGAAGAAGGCCATCAATCTGATCGATTCCGATCCTGTCCAGCAATCGATCCAGACTACGGTAGTTGCCGTGGATTAGCTTTGCACGCGGACCGAACCGGGCAAGGCGTTCTCCCGCCCTCTTGAGCGCTTCCCGATCACGGTCAACTCCAATCAGCCGCACGGTCGCTTCCGCATCGAGGAGAGCCTCGGCATGACCGCCAAGTCCGACCGTCCCGTCTACGACCGTGCCATTGGAACGCGCGCCTAGCAGATCGACAACTCTGGAGCACAGCACCGGGACGTGATCCATTGATCGGTGGTCAGACATCGAGCGCTCCGTTCAGTCGATCCGGCTCCGAAGATCCGCCAACACCCGAAGCGCATCAAGTGGTGTCATCCGCTCCGGGTCGATTTTCCGCAGCTCGGCAATGACCGGGTGGTCTTCCGCACCAAACAGGGGAAGCAGCGTTTCCTCAACCGCATGGTTGCCAAGCTGCGATAGCGGTGCTTCGGCCAGCAACTCGGCTAAGATCCGGTCCGCCGTGTCCGTCACATGGTCCGGCAGCCCGGCGAGTCTCGCCACGTGAACCCCGTAGCTTCCAGCCGCCGTTCCCAGCTCAACCCGGTGAAGGAACACGACCTCTCGACCAACTTCCTTGACTGCAACGTGCAGATTCACCGCATTGGGGATTTCGCCGACAAGCCGCGTCAGCTCCTGGTAGTGCGTTGCGAACAGCGTCTTCGCCCGGACGCGGGATGCAAGCTCCTTCGCAACCGCCCAAGCAATCGAGACGCCATCGAATGTACTCGTTCCCCGGCCCATCTCATCGAGAATGATCAGGCTGCGCTCCGTTGCTCGCTTGAGAATCGCCGCGACCTCGAGCATCTCCATCATGAATGTGCTAATCCCGGCCGACAGCATGTCACTTGCCCCAACACGCGCAAATACGCGGTCGACGATCGGCAGATGCGCCTCGGCGGCCGGCACGAACGAACCGATCTGAGCCATCAAGCAGATCAATGCCGTCTGTCTGAGAAAGACCGACTTGCCAGCCATGTTCGGCCCGGTAAGGATCACGAGATCGCAGCCCTCTTCCAGGTCGAGCCCGTTCGGGACAAACTCTTCAATCCTCTCGACGACCGGATGGCGCCCCTCGCGAATGCGAAGCTCATGCTTTTCATGAAACACCGGTCGGACATACCCGTAGCGGTGCGCGTTCTCGGCCAACGACAGCCCAACATCGAGTTTCGCAATCGCATCTGCGAGCCGCTGAAGCTGCGGGATCACTTCCCCCAGGCGTTTGAGCGCACCCTCAAACAGGTCGATCTCCAGCGCTCGAGTCTTTTCCTCCCCGCTTGAGATCCTCTCTTCGAACGCCTTGAGCTCTTCGGTGACAAACCGTTCGGCGTTGGCCAGAGTCTGCCGACGATGATACGCTTCGGGAACCTTGTCCAGATGCTTGCGCGTGACTTCCAAGTAATACCCAAAGACACGATTGAATCCGATCTTCAATGACGGGATCCCCGTCTTCTCGCGCTCCTTCTGCTCCATCTCTGCGAGACACCCGCGAACCGATTTCGTCTCCTGGCGAAGCGTGTCAAGCTCTTCGCTGTAGCCGTTGCGGATGACCCCTCCATCGCGAGCTTCCGGCGGTGGTTGATCAACCAGCATGTGGGCGAACTGCTCCGCGACACGGTCGAGTTCCGGATCGGTCAGCATGTCGGCCATCGCATGTATGCGAGCAATCGGTCGGTCCTCGTTCAGATCGCGCACGGCTTGCGCGATCTTCCCGATCGGTTCAAGCGATTTCAGTAGACGGAGCAAGTCGATTGGGCGCATCCGCCGTGCGCCGAGCTTACCGATCAACCGCTCGATGTCGTGCACTTCGCCGATTTGCTCGCGTAGCGACTGCCGAGCTCGTGTCGCATCGGTCAACCGCTCTACCACGTCGAGCTGTTGCTCAATCGCGACGCGATCGGTGAGAGGGGCGAGGAGCATCCTTCGGAGCAACCTCCGTCCCATGCTCGTCCCGGTGCGATCGAGCATGTGCAGAAGCGTCCCCCGCTCTTGCCCATCGCGAAGCGGCTTAACCAGCTCAAGGCTGGCCGTCGTGAATGCATCGAGATCCATGTGCTCGGCCAAGCTGTACGGATGAACCGGTCTGATGTGTTCCAGAACTCCCTTCTGTGTGCGCTTTACGTACGCAAGGATTGCTCCCGCCGCCCGCAGTCCGCACTCCTCAATGGCGCCCAGCGCTGCATCCTTCATAGCATCGGCAGAGAACGCCTGCGACGGTACACGCGTAACAAGCCATCCATCGCCTACGTCTGCCGTCTCAGCATCCGCAGTCTCGGGGAGAAGGATTTCGCTTGGTCCACGCCTCTCTATCTCGTCCCGAAGCATCTCGTTCCCTTCCGCGACTGTGACTAAGAACTCGCCGGTCGACAAATCGAGAAACGAGACACCGTACCGTTGCCCCTCCGCAGGAGGAGCGACCGCACATAGGTAGTTGTTGACACCCTCATCGAGAACCGGCTCCTCGATCGCCGTGCCAGGCGTCACGACACGAATGACATCTCGCTTCACGAGACCCTTCGCCGCTTTCGGATCCTCGACCTGTTGGCATATCGCGACTTTGTGGCCCCGCTTGAGCAGTTGGTTGATGTACGCTTCTCCCCGTCGCACCGGGACACCGGCCATCGGGTGACCATTTCGCGAGGTCAGGACGATATCAAGCTCCCGTGCTGCTACCTCCGCATCGTCGAAGAACGTTTCGTAGAAGTCCCCCAAGTGAAAAAAAAGGATCGTATCTGGATAGTCCGCTTTGAACCGCATGTACTGGCGGATCATCGGAGTCTGCTTCGACGCCTTGGTCATGAGGAGGTCAGTATACGGTCGGTTGTCAGGACCCCGCAATCGACCGGAGTGTGCGGGGGGTTCTGGATCGCCGTCTGAAGTCGCTCCTGAGCAACTGTCCTCTTCCCCTTGACATTCTCATCTATGGCTAATATAGTGGTTCCACTTAGTTCATACTCCTGAAAAGGGCAACCCTATCGTGAGGTAGGTTCGCAAAACCACGGGCCCATGCGCACAGCGCATGCGACGTACTGAAGAGAGTGCGAGGGACGCCGGGTTACCAGGAAACTGGTGCCCGGCGCTTTTGTTGTGCAGCAAGGAGATGGGAGGAGAGGGAATGCAAACGACGATCTACTACAACGAAGATGACGCCTACCTTGTGAAACTGGTCGACGCGAAGGGGCAGCACGAGCGCAAGAGCCGAAGCTCAGTTATTCTGTCGATCCTCGAGGAGTATTTCGAGAGCAGGAAGCGCCTCGGAGAGATCCTCGTCGACCTTGGTGTGCTCTCCCGCTCCGAATTGGCCAAGGGACTCGAACTGCAGAAGACGAAATTCACCGACAAGTTGCTTGGCGATATCCTGCTGGAAGAGCAGTTGGTCTCCCCGGCAGCCGTCGAGCGCGCGTTGTGCATTCAGGGACGAACCCAGTTGGACGGCGTTCCATCTCCCATTGATTAGGGGATGAATCCGCTATGATGAGAGACACGATTGGTACCGGACAGATCGAAAAGGCAAACCATCCGCGAGGATGGGACGCAAAGCCACGGGCCTGTGTTCTTCCAGGGGGACGCAAGGGCGAACCGACACGGTTCCTCTCTGCGACTATCGGAGGACACAGGTGGCTGGGTTGCCATGTTCCTAGGAGGGTAGCATGAGAACGAAGGCAACCACGGCTCGGGGGAACAAGGAGAGGGGGACGAAGACCATCGCCGTGGCGTTGGTCCTTGCAGTGCTTCTGCTGGGTGTCTCGCTTGCCGGAATGGGAGACAGCTTCAGTGTGTCTTCCTCCGGGACTTGGCAGAATTGGAGCCCGGCATGGTCCTGTATCTCTGTCCAAAGCCACGAGATTCGCTGGGGCAACTATGGCTCGGACGGGGACTGTATATCCTGGAGCCAGCAGAGCGGATTCACGTTCACCGGGCAGTCCGTCACGTTGCCGGAGAACGCATGGACAACCATTGCCCAGTTCACCCACCGCAACTACGTAATCTACGGCGGCTATCCCACGGATCTCGAACTGCGCATGACGCTGTCAGGCGATATTTCCAACACGTACGTCTACGACATCGACTTCGAGGAGACGCCGAACAGCGGAGACAACTGTTGCGACGATATCGTGACGTTCGTGACGTCGCCCGGAACACATACGTTTGTCAAGGACGGAAGAACCTATACCTTTGATCTTGCGTTCTCCGGCGCCGCTTCAACAATCTATACCTCAGAGGATGCGTCCACAACCGTCGATCTCCAGGCACTCGTGACATGCATCGATGCCGATCTTCGTCTGGAGAAGTCGGCCGACGACACCACCCCCAACGTCGGCTCCAACGTGACGTTCACCCTCACCGTCACCAACGATGGCCCACAGGACACCTCGAGCGTGACGGTTGAGGATGTTCTTCCCAGCGGTCTCGCCTACGTTTCCCACTCCGGCGGCACCTACAGCAGCACGACCGGCATCTGGGATATCGGTTCGCTCGGGAACGGCGACAGCGAGACCCTGTACATCACCGCCACCGTCCTCGCCTCCGGCGACTACGACAACTACGCCCAGGTCGAGAGCTCGAGCGAGACCGACCCTGACTCGGACCCCGGCGATGACTCGACCGGTGATGATGATGATGCCACCGTTGATCTCACCCCTGTTCCGATCATCGACCTCTCGCTCGACAAGTCCGTCGATGACAACACCCCTAACGTCGGCGAGAACGTGACGTTCACCATCGTCGTCGCCAATGCGACCGGCTTCTCGAATGCCACCGGCGTCGAGGTCTCCGACCTCCTGCCTTCGGGTTACAGCTACGTCTCTCACTCCGGCGGGGCGTACAACGATTCCACCGGCGTTTGGGACATCGGCGCACTGGCCGCCGGCGCCAACACCACCCTGCAGATCACCGCAACGGTGCTTGGCAGCGGGACCTACCTCAACGAGGCCGAGGTCTCTGCCGCAGATCAGACCGATCATGACTCCACCCCCAACGACGGCATGGGCGACGACTACGATG
>CAZORQ010000035.1:0-24463 GCA_964582285.1 uncultured Thermotogae bacterium | reverse complement strand
CGGCGAGACGGTGACTCCAGCAAGCCATGGGCTTCGCTCTCGAATTGCCTATGTTCCACAGAATCTCTTTTTCCCGCCCGACACGCCGTTTCTTGTGGGGGATGTTGTCCTGGCCGCACGGTTTGCGGGACAGGGGGTCTCGGTATTCCCTTCGGCTGGAGAGAGACAGCATGTCATGAGAGCACTCTCAGCCGTGGGTATCTCCGATCTCCGGCGACGGCCAATCGGCCGGCTGTCGGGAGGACAACAGCGGAAGGTGCTGCTGGCTCGGGCGATGGCGCAGCAGGCGGAGCTTCTCTTGCTCGACGAACCGACGGCGAATCTCGATCCGGAGGCGAAACAAGAGGTTGCAGGCCTTGTAGGTAGGGTTCGTCGGGAGCTTGGCGCAGCAGCCGTCGTGGTCAGTCACGAAGCGGGCCCTCTGCTTGCTGCATCAGATCGGGTGGCTAGGATCGAGGCGGGGCGAATGGGCGAGTTGGCGAACACTATTCGGACTCCTGCGCCGACACACTAGAAGAGGTGGGGCATGTTTGGACTCCCATGGCACATTGTTTTGCCGACGCTCCTTGGGAGCATTCTTGTTGGTGCGATGTGCAGCGCGATCGGGACATTTGTTGTTCGGATGAAACTGTCTTCGCTTGGCTTCGCGATGTCTCACGCGGCGTTTGCGGGGGCTGCGCTTGGATTGATGATTGCGGCGATCGATCCGGTCTGGATGGCAATTCTGTTCGCCGTGTCGATGGCAGCTGTACTCGGTCCGATCGCAGATTTCTCTCGTCTTCAAGTGGACACCGTCGTCGGAGCGACCTTTCCGCTCACCATGGCATTGGGGCTTATCTTCATCAACAAGGCACCAAGTTCTGGGATCGGAAGCGGTGCCTTGGCTCTCCTTTGGGGAAGCGTTCTCGGGATCACGATGCATCAGGTGTACGTTCTCGCAGGCGTCTTCGCGGGAGTGATTGCCGTGCTTCTGCTATTCGGCAAGCAGTTCTTCGCGTTGCTGCTCGATCGGAAGCTTGCACAAGCCTCAGGCTTGAATGCAGCGCGAGCATTCCACGTCCTTCTCTTCCTCGTTGCGATTGTCGTGGCGGTGTCGCTACGCATTACCGGAGGTCTCTTGATCTATGCCTTGATGATCCTTCCTGCCTCCGCGGCGTTTCAGTGGGCATATGACATCAAGAAGGTGTTCCTGATTGCCCCGCTGTTGGGGATCGGTGCGTCCCTGTCGGGATTCGTCGTCTCCCTGTGCGCAGATCTTCCGATTGGCGCATCGATTGCTTTGTGCTGTGCGGTGGTCTTCTTCGGGTCGGTTCTTCTTTCCCCGAAGAGAAGGAGAGGACTCGATCATCGTGCCGTGATGAGCCGTCTTCGCACAGTAGACTAGAGGGACGTGCTGGCGGAGGAACATGCTGTGGAATTGAGGCAAACGGACAGGGGAGGACACGTCGATCGAAAACGCCTCAGTCTGCCAATTCTGTTCGAGAGCGACCATGAAATCGTCGTGGTGAAACCGGCCGGAATGGCGAGCGAGCTGACAAGCGATCCGAAGGGTGTATCGCTATTGTCCCGACTTCGCATGGCGGCCCCGAACATAACGCCGAAGCTTCCACACCGACTCGATCGTGTAACACGCGGCATCGTTGTTGCTGCGCTGTCAGATGAAGCGATTCGCTTTCACAACGCGTGCATTCGGGAAGGCGATTGGGTCAAGCTCTACCTTGCACGGGTTCGCTGTCGGCAGGGGCAGGGATTCGAGGGTCTTCTGGGAGTGCATCGTCTGCACCTTCGAATCGAAGACAGGCGCGCAGTGGTGGTCCGCAGCGGAGGGAAGCGAGCGATCACCGAGGTCTTGGCGATCGACCCTGCCCCGGAGAGACATGACGAGGCCCATGTGCTTTTGCGCCTTCACACCGGGAGATATCATCAAATCCGTGCAACAATGGCCGCTCTTGATATGCCGTTGGTTGATGATTGGGTGTACGATTCGGGCGCGAGACGGGAGGACCGGCAATTCTACCTCGAGCATGTAGCATTGCGCTTTGTCCCGTTCCAGGGCGAGCGCGAGCAGACGGTACACCTACGAGACGATCCTGGCCGTGAGCGGATAGACAAGGCAATGCGGCGGGCCATTGATCGGGCGCTGGAGCAATGGGAGGAGAACGATGCCGAGGAACATTGAGATCAAGGCTCGCGTTCGCGACCCCGAAGGGCTTCGGCGGCGAGCACGCGCGCTGAGCGACAAAGACGTCGAGGTGCTGCTGCAGGTCGATACATTCTATGACGTGAGCAATGGACGGCTGAAGCTTCGCGTGCTAAGACCCGACAGTTGTGAGCTGATTTACTATGAGCGGTCCGACAGAGTCGGAGCGAAGGAGTCGGAGTATGCGATTATCCGCTCCGATGATCCGGAAACCTTCGAGACGATTCTTGCTGCGGCCCTCCCGATTCGAGGAGTGGTAGCCAAGACCCGTTCCCTTTATCTTGTCGGGCGGACGAGGATTCATGTGGATGAGGTCGAGCAGCTGGGCACATTCATGGAAATCGAGGTCGTGCTGTCCGAAGGGCAGACTGCGGAGCAAGGGACAAAAATCGCCGAGGAACTGATGCGCAAACTTGGTGTTTTGGAAGACGATCGCGTTTCGGGGGCGTACATCGATCTGCTGGGCGAGGAGACGCGATGCAGCTGACAACCTATCCAGGCGCTGGGGAGTTCCTCTCTGTCGCGGAGGTACCGCTGGCCAAAGATGAAGCGAGGAACAACCTGATCCTTGGGATTGCTGCACGGGTCAGAGACGGACACAGCTACGGAGACGACCCGCCTGTTTTCCTGACAATCGATGATGATGGTGATCTCATCGTCGCAGCGATTCGGACACCGCCATATCCGTTGATCCTTCACGGCAACGACGTGCAGCCTGCTGCGATCGAACTGCTTGTCAAGCATCTGAGGGAGACCGTTCCGCAGCTTCCTGGAATCAACGGAGAGCCCAAGACCGCCGAGGCGTTCGCCGCGCGATGGACCCAAACAACCGAGACTCAAGCAAGAATCGCAATGAAGATGCGGATCTACTGCCTGCGTGAGACTCATCCGCCCACCGGAATCCCGGGAACAATGCGGCTGGCACAACAGGAGGATCTCGCACTCCTTACCGAGTGGATGCAGCGCTTTCATGCCGAGGCCGTTCCGAACGATCCGTCTCCCGACGCACGCAAGACGGTGCTTCGATTCTTGGATGCCGGTACGCTGGCCGTCTGGGACAACGAAGGGCCAGTATCGATGGTTGGCAGCTCGCGAGGGACAGCCCACGGTGCGGCGATTAGCGCGGTGTACACACCTCCTGAGAAGCGGGGAAACGGCTACGCATCCGCGGCGGTCGCGACGCTCAGCCGGCAGCTTCTCGACCAGGGGTATCTTTTCTGCGTCCTGTATGCGGACCTGTTGAATCCAACGTCGAACAAGATCTACCAGCGAATCGGTTTCAGGGCGGTTTGCGATGCTGTCCAGTATCGGTTCGAGCCGATTGGGGAAGGAAACAGCTAGCGATGGTCAGCCACGCGTCAGAGACGAAGACGAAGATCGTCTGCACAATTGGCCCGGCCTCGGATCGTCGCGAGATCCTCCGGGCGCTGATCCGTGAGGGAATGGATGTCGCGCGGATCAACTTCTCCCACGGGACGGCGGAAACCAATGTGCAAGCAATCCACCTGGTTCGCGACGTCGCAGCAGAAGAGAACGCGATCATCGCGATCATGGCCGACCTCCAAGGACCGAAACTGAGAATCGGCCGACTGACGTGTCCTTTGGATTTGGTCTCCGGGGATTGGATTTCGTTCACCGTACGAGACGCTGACGGCGCCGGACACATCATCCCCTTGCCGCATTCGCAGCTGATCGCGGGGGCACGCATCGGCGATCGGCTTCTTCTCGATGACGGAGCGATCGAGATCGAGATCTGCGAGGTCCGCGAGACGGAGACACTGATCGGCCGAGTGGTCGTCGGGGGAACGCTGTCGTCTCACAAGGGGATCGCTGCTCCCGGGAACATGGCGGCGATTGGCGCGCTTACCACAAAGGATCGAATGGATGCACGCCTTGCGGCGGAGCACGGCGTCGATTTCATCGCCTTGTCGTTCGTTCAGAGGGCAGAGGATCTTGCGGAACTTCGGGAGCTCCTTTGCGATGATGAGCGGGGGGACGAGATCGGGGTCATTGCCAAGATCGAACGGCGTGAGGCGGTTGATCACTTGTCGGAGATCCTCCCGGTTTGCGATGCGGTGATGGTTGCGCGAGGAGACCTCGGTGTAGAGACCTCGCCGCAGCAGGTCCCGGTGCTGCAGAAAGAGATCATCCGACAGTGCAACCGGCGAGGCGTGCCGGTGATCACGGCGACACAGATGCTGCAATCGATGATCGAACATCCGAGACCGACCCGCGCCGAAGCGAGCGATGTGGCCAACGCCATCTTCGATGGGACCGATGCGGTCATGCTCTCGGCGGAGACGGCGGCCGGCCGGCATCCAGTGGAGGCAGTAGCGATCATCCGGGAGATCTCAGCGATCGCTGAGCGCGAGGTCATCTGCCGCGTGGATGAGACCCGCAATGACACAAGCGAGCGTATCCATCCGATCACCGATGCGATCGGAAGGGCAACGGTGCGCGTCGGCCGCGAGATCGGCGCCTCATTAATCGCGACATCAACATGGAGCGGCTACACTGCGAGGCAAGTCGCGCGAGAACGCCCGCACCGCCCGATCGTCGCATTCACACCTCGGGAGACGGTCGTTCGACAGCTTGCTCTCGTTTGGGGGGTGACGCCTGTACTTGTCCCGCCATACGGATCGACAGACGAGATGCTGGAGATGGTGGAACGTCGTCTCAAAGAGCGTGGGGAGGCGACGCCAGGGGACACGGTAGTGATTGCGGGAGGAATTCCGGTAGGCGGTGCGGGGAAGACCAATTTCATCAAGGTCCATCGGATCTAGCTGGGGAGCTTCGTGCCCGTGTCGAGAGCCTCCGCGAACCCCCAAGCGCGGACCCAACCGAAGACCTCGTAGATCACCTTCACTGCAGCGAAGGACGTGATGTCCGAGTCGTCGAGCGGTGGCGAGACCTCGACGACGTCCAGCGCCCGGACCGGCAGCTCCCGGAAAACGATCCTCAGGAGTTCGAGGAGATCTCGGGTCGACAGGCCTCCGGCCTCCGGCCTCCGGCGTTCCGGTGCCCGGTGCGAACGCCGGATCGAGGACGTCGATGTCGATCGTGACGTAGACCGACGTAGCGCCCCGCAGCTGAGCGCACACGGCGCCGGAGATCTCCGTCGGACCGCGCTGCCAGACAGCCCGCGCTGTGTGAATCGCCATTTCGGGATGCTCGCCGGCGAATGCCCGCTCTTCGTCGAGCCAGGACCGGATTCCGACGAACGCGACCCTCGACCGGTCGACGTTCGCTGCCTCGATCAGGCGGCGGGCAGTGCACGCGTGCGACCAGTCGCGTCCCTCGAACCTGTCCATCAGGTCGAGATGGGCATCGAGGTGCAGGAGGCCGATCGGGCCGCGAAGTAAGCGTGCTGCAGCGGCGAACACTGGAATCGTCACCGCATGATCTCCACCGAGGAACAGGGCGAATCGATGCTGCAGGACTGCTGCTGCCGCCGTTTCCGCGGCCGCGGCGAACGCGTCCCATGTCGCTGACGTCTCGACGTTCCCATGATCGCGGATGTGAAGCCCCTCGAGGGGTTCACCGTCTTCGGTAACTGGGGCGATATGTGGCGTCAGCGACCGGATCCGATCCGGCGCCTCGGCTGAGCCGCGGCGAAAGCTCGATGCCCCGTCGAACGGCAAGCCGAGGATGCCAATGCCGTGCGCTCCGGCGCTCTCGCCGGCGTGGACTGCCAGACCGCTCCAGAGTCTGCGATGCGGTGGATGGACTCGATCGTTCATCGTCGTTGCATTCTAACCGGATCGCCGCGTCTTGCCGGAGCTACAGACGGAAGCGAGCCGTGTTCGATTTTATCGAAGGGTGGTACAACCTCCATCGGCTGCACTCATCCCTCGGGTACGACACGCCAGCACATTACGAAAGACAGTACGCAGCGCTGATTGCAGCAGAGCGAAAGGAGGAGCTGGCGGACTCCGAAACAGAGAATAGCAGGACAGACGACGACATCAGACCAGTCCTCGCTGGAACGTCACGAATGTCAAGCGTTACACTGTCCGCGAAACTGAGGTAACTCCACACAACCAGGCGATCCGATCGCTGGGGCGCCACTTGGTGCGTGTCATCTAGGCGATGCTGCGAGACGGCCGTGACTACTAGATCTGCGAGGACCTTCACTCCACAGCGTGACAATCCAAGCGGGATTCGGGTCTTGCATTGTCACATTCTCCAGGGCAAGTCCTGGAATCTCGGAGACACAGGCTTCTCAGAAGCGCGTCAAGGCTCCTGTTGGATGCAGCGACTGCCGCGAGATTGACTTTCATCCTCCTTCGTCGGAACCTCAGCCGAGGTGAAGGCTGATGCTAGAAGCAGTCGATGAACTCGAGATCCTCGTCGTTGTGGACAACTACGCCGACACGTTGCTTCCGTCGGAACCGGGTGTTGCACGCCATCCTGTCGGAGAGGATGGGCAATTGGCGGCGGACACGTTGCTGGCCGAGCATGGGCTCTGCCTGCTCCTGAAGGCTCGATCTGGAGATCACACGAGCGCGATTCTCCTCGACGCCGGATACAGCCCGGTGGCTGCGCCCCGGAACATCGACCGGCTGGGCGAGGATCTGGGCGACGTTGAGGCACTGGTCATCAGCCACGGACATGAGGACCATGTCGGTGCGGTCACCTCGCTACTCGACCGCCTTGGACGCCCGATGCTTGTCGTTCATCCCGAGGCGTTTCATGTCCCACGCTACTGGTGTGCCGATGATGGCACGCTCTACCAAGTGCCCGTGTTGCTCACACGTGAAGAGATGGTCGATCGGGGCGTCCAGATCGTGGAAAGCCGGGGCCCGACTCTCATCGGAGACGGACTGTTCCTCACCACCGGAGAGATCCCCCGCAAGACCAGCTTCGAGCACGGGCTGCCCGGTTCGGTGAAAGGCGTGAACGGAAAGCTCGTTCCCGACCTGGTGGTCGATGATCAAGCGATCATTGTGGACATCCGCGGACATGGGCTGGTCGTGATCTCGGGATGTGCGCATGCGGGGATCGTCAACTCGGTTCGGTACGCACGAGAGCTGACCGACGACCGACCGATCCACGCAGTGCTTGGAGGATTCCATCTGAGCGGCGAGCCGTTCCGGGCGGCGATCGAACCGACGATCTCAGCGCTGCGTGACGAGAAGCCCGCGCACGTCGTTCCGATGCATTGCACAGGCGTCGACGCCGTCTCCCGCATGCGTGAAACGCTCGGCGATCTCTGCAGCATCAGCGCCGTCGGGACACGGTTTCGCTTTCCCTTCTAGGAAAAAAGCGCGGACATCGCAAGATCGGCTGCTCTCACTGGAGGATATACGCGGTCCGTTGATGCTTGTGCTCGTTACCTTCGTGATTGCGATGCCGGCATGGTTCTCTCCAGCCTTGTTGCCGACCTACTGTACAAGGGATCACCCTGCGGGTTCGGCATGAGTGACAGCTGACAGTAGCCTTCGAAGGACATAGCTGTCGCTCTTGGCGTTGAACATGACAGCTTCGGAGAGACACGTACGTTGTGATGGAACCTGACGTGTCGTGGGGCTGGGATGAGCACGCCAGGAACTGCTGCCAGAGGATAGGATGCTTCATTGAGGATGCGAGAGGAGGCACGATATGGAAACGAATCGAGCGACGGAGCATATGGCGAATCACCTGGTATGTGCGGAATCGGTGTTGCTGGCGACGTGCGAGGAGTTCGGAATCGACGTGGATGAGAAGACCATCCCGAAGATCGCGTTCGCGTTTGGAGGAGGCATTGGGAACACGGGGAGTGTTTGCGGGGCGGTCACCGGAGCCATCATGGCGATCGGACTCATTCGGCCTCGAGGCGAGACAATGGAGGAGATGTTCAGCGTCTTCGGCCTGGCAGCCGAGTTCCGCAAGCGTTTCGAGGCGGAGAAGAAGACGATCAGCTGTCGCGAGCTGACGGGCCTCGATCTCACAACGCCTGAGGGGATCAACGAGCTGATGAACTCCGATGTGGCGCAGAACGTCTGTTTCCCCGCTGTTGCCACAGCGTACCGCCTGGTGGTTGAGCTGCTGAAGGAGACGGCGAAGCCGCCCACGGAAACATAGCATCTCGCTTGGATGCGTCGGCAGGCCCAGGGAGATACAGCCTACGTCGCCTGCGTCAGGAAGGTTGCCTCGCCGATCACAGCGGATAGATTTTCACCCAACGAATCTCGTAAAGTTCACAGGTGAATTCATGGATCCGAGGCGTCCTTTGGTTGGTTTTGGCATGTATCGTTCTCTATGGGGCATGCTTTGCGGAAGCTGAGAACACGGAGTTTCGGCAGTTCCTCGATCTCTCATATCGGAGGCATACAAGGTTCGAGGAAAGCCTTGAGGTGCTGGAGTCATTCGATCGGGCAGCGCTCACGCCCGAGGACCAACTGTCGTATGACTTGTACGAGTGGTACCTTGAGGACAAGCTCTTCTTCTGGCCGATCGCGCTGGGCGATATGCCGGCGAGTGATGTGCCGTACGCTGACTTGCTATGCCATTATACGACGACGGCGTGGTTGCCTGAGGAGTTGTTCGCGATCCTCTCCACCGAAGTTGACGGGAACCACTCAGCAGTTGATGCGCTGTACACGCAACTAAGCATCAATGGCGATACGATGGCTGATCGGCGTGCACAAGCAGTGGCGATTGGTGAGGAGAGGGCCAAGACGACAGGACGATCGGTCACGGAAGAGATGCAGTCATACGTTGACGGCGCGCAGCGTTCATTGAGCGAGTACTTCACATGGTATCCAAGCGAACCGGCGATTGTCACGCAGGTTCCGGGGTTGTCCGCGCTGGCCGGATTCCGATGGGGCTCGGAGGCCCAGGGGAGACCCAACCAGGTGCAGATCTTGCCGGGGCGCGACGGTATACCGTACGTGCTACGGCGGACGGTCTCATACCACGAAGCATTCCCCGGACACTACGTCCAGGAGTACAACCAGAAGCAGCTGGCTCACTTGCCGGAATTCCGGGAGAGGTGGGGCTTTTCGGCGTACTCCGAAGCATGGGCACTGTATGGAGAACAACTGGCATGGGATGTTGGTCTCTACGAGAACGCAGATCTTCTTCATCGCCTCGGGTTCCACGAATCGAAGCTGTTCCGATCTGCATTTGCGATGGCGGACATTGCCCTTCATGCCATTGGATGGGACGAGCGGGATGTGGAGGTGTTTCTGATGGATACGCTTGGCATCGATGAGCGAGAGGCCGGGGAACGTATCGCGTATATGAGAGGGAGCCCGGCAGCTGCAACGGCGGCCTATACGGGCTGTGTATGCCTTACTCGATATCGCGAGCGGATGCATTTGGCTTTGAACGGCGGCTTTCGGTTGAAGGACTACCACGATTTGGTCCTGCAGATTGGGCCGGTTCCAATGAACGTATTGGAGCGGATCGTGGGCGAATACATCGAGTCTCATGCCGACACGCAGGAGGCGGATTGAGGTGCCTCACCCGCCCGGCTGGCCCACCGGCCAAGCCGGGCAGGACGGTGCCTATTTCGCTTGCATCACGAGAACAATCCCGCCGATGACGGCGAGGATACCGAGGGCAATCATAATCCACGTGGTTCCTTCCATGGTTCACCTCCTCATGCTAGGATGACCTCTCTACTCCGGAAGGTCGTCGAACAACGCCTTCATCTGGCGACGATAGCCATCGAATGCCGCCCGTCCCTCCTCGGTCAGTCTGATCATCGTGTGCGGTTTCCGCTCGACGAACTCCTTGATGATCTCGACATATCCGGCGGCTTCGAGCTTGCTCAGGTGGGAGGAAAGGTTTCCCCACGTCAGCCCGGTGTTCTGCATCAGGAAGACGTAATCGGCGGACTCAATGACATAAAGGTGGGCCGTAATCAGCAGGCGAGCAGGCTCATGGATCGTCCGATCGATCTGCAATCCGGGTCCCTCTTCGTGCTTTCTACCCATCGGGTGCTTCCTCGATCGGCTCGAGGTGCGCGGGATACCGGCAGATGAAACGGATGAACAGCCCGAAGCCAACCATGGTGATCACGGCGCCGACACCGATCAGGGCGTGTCCAAGGTGATAGCCGGTCGAAATCAAATCGACGCCCACCAATGCCCCCAGAAGAAGTGCTCCGTATGCGTAGAGCCTTGGGAGCTGAACTGCCCATCCAGCGACGGCAAGCGCGCCGCCCCAGATCGAACCAATCACGATCACGAAGTGATGTCGAACCCACGCCATCCATGCCGGGGCGGTGTCTCGCGTGGCGAAACTTGTGAACATGAACATGACGACACCCGCGAGGGCGAGGCCGGCGAGAAGCAACTGGATGCGGACCATGCTTCGCTTTCGACGTCCACGGAATGTTGCCTGGCCGATCCGCGGGACGATCACGCGTCGTGCCACGTCGCGCATCACTGGCAGCCCGACCGGGACAACGATTGCCGAGAGCCAGTAGAACTGCGTGAGAATCCCCACGCCGAACGAAAGCAGCAGCAGCCCAATTACGACGTCCCACAGCCCATGCTCGAAGGTTCGGAGCCAGACGCGCCGTTCCAGGTCTTGAAGTGCGGGACTACGTTTCATGGTCGATCACCATCGAATCGCATCTCGGGATGCGCCGGACAAAGCGCATGAACGTCACAGACCCGATGGCCAAGCCGACAACACCGAGGATGCCATACACAAGCGTCCGGTGATGCGGCGGGGTACCGATCTGTTCGAACACTGCGCAGAGGCCTTCCGCACCGACGATCATCCCGCCGAGCAGCAGAAAGCGGGGTGTATCGAGGAAGAGGGACATCGCCCCAAGCGGCACGAGAACGATGACTGCGACGATCGCGACGATCGGAGCCGCACTGATCGGACCGAGGAGGGAGATCTCCGTCCGTTGAGCGAGGACCGTCAGGACGACCAACGTGATTGTGGCGAGCACGCAGACCGTCAACAGGACGATCATCCAACGCAGCCGTCGCTTCCGAGTTGTCCCGAACACGGCTCGGCCGACGCGTGGAAGGACGTACCTCTTACGCATCCAGAACATCAACAGCACACCCACAGCGTGAAGTGCAATCAATGTCGTAGTGCCCGCTGCGGACGGGGCGCCGAGGTCCGTGATGAGGCAAGAGATGGCGCCGGCAATCATCATGATGCCAAAGAGGATTTCGATCGATCCGCCCTGCATCGTCGCTTTCCAACTGCGCTGCTCAATGTGTCGAAGGTTCAGGTTGTCCATACGCTCTCCCGTCAAGTACTTTGCACGGCAAAGTTCTCTGTACAATACCATCTCCAGAAGCATACGTCAAGTCCGTCAAACGGGACCAACGCACGACTCGCTACAGAACCAGTCTGCCGAACGGGCGCCACCACGGTATGATGGGTCATCTTGGGCAACAGGGAGGCAAGGATGGCTTGGATACGCAGGGCCGGTGAGGACGAGGCGGGCGACGAACTGCGCGCTGCTCTGGATGCGATTGTTGGAAGGCGAGGGAAGCTCTCCAACATCCTCGCGGTGCACAGCCTTCATCCCAAGGCAATGACAGCGCATATGGATCTATACATGGCGATCATGTTCGAGTCATCCAGCTTGACACGGGAGGAGCGGGAAATGATTGCCGTTGTCGTCTCGGCAATCGACCAGTGCCCGTACGGCATCCTTCACCACGGCAAGGCGTTGAACCACTACTGGAAGGATGAGGCGCGGTTGGCGCGGTTCATCGAGGAGCCCCGGTCGGTTGACGTCTCTCCGAGAATGCGCGCCGTCCTTGACTACGCAACCCTGCTCACCGAGAGGCCGTCCGGCATCGAGGAATTGGACATCGCCCGTCTACGGGATGTCGGATTGAGCGATGAGGAGATCCTCTCGGTGAACCTGGTGGTCAGCTACTTCAACTTCTCCAACCGGATCGCACTCGGTCTTGGCGTCGAGTTCAGCGAAGACGAACTGGAGGGGTACAAATACTAGACGCGGCCTCACGAATGGGTGGTGAGTTTTGCGGCAGGGATTGAGTCGGCTGACGGTCGAGACGATTGACGATGTTCTTGCCCAGGTCGTGGACGGCAGAATCTCCCGGATCGACTTGCGCGGTGCCCGCTTCGTTGATCCCTATGCGCTTTTGTTGCTCGAGCTTCTCGTGCTTGAAGCGATCGAACGCGGTTCAACGCCGCGGATTGATTGGCCCGGAACACCAGTTGTCCGGCGATGGATGACGGCCATGGGGTTCTTCGCGAACATTGGAATGGCTCCCAAAACGGGATCGTCAGCAGGCGACCGTCAGAGCGCATTGCAACCGATTACCGCAATCTCCGATGAGGAGGGGATTGGCCGCGTTGTTGATGGATTCCATCAACGACTTGCAAACAGATATCCGTTGCCCGAGGCGTCCCGACGAACGCTGACTGCGATGATGATCGAACTGTTTCAGAATATCCCGCATCACAGCAACGCGACGGGCGAAATCGGCAATCCGCACGGAATCGCCGCCATGCAAGACTATAAGGAGTCCATTTTCCTGGCGATTGCCGACAAAGGGATCGGATTGCGCGGGAGCCTCGGTTTAAGACTTGGCTACGAAAAGATCACCGACGTGCAGGCACTCGATGCGATTTCTCGGAAGGGACTCAGCCGATTCGCCGACGCCGGACGTGGCGGCGAGCTACAGCGGATCATCGGCATTGTTCGTTCCTGGGATGTTACGTTTGCGCTTCGGAGTGGGGCGGCGCTTCTCTACTTCGATGAGCATCGCGGGGATATCTACGATGTCCCGGATTTCCCGGGAGTCCAGCTGGCGATTCAAATTCCGCTCCGTCTGTTCGATACGGAGATGGTTGATCCCTAGAGTCGTTTTCAGTTCAATGACACTCATGCATATCGAGGAGTTCCGCATTGCGCAATTCGGCACGCGTCTTGGGACGCGTCTGGAAGGAGAACGCGCTCGGGAGATACTCGAATCGCTGTTGCTTTCCTTGCCGGAAGAGGGACAAGTCCGGATTTCGCTCGAAGGCCTTGAGGTGTTGAGCACATCATTTGCCGATGAGCTGATCGGCAAAGCGCTTCAGCATGTTGTACATGGGGAGTTCGGAGATCGAACGATGGTCCTTATCACGCCATCGCTCGAGCTGGCCGAAGGGATCGACGTGAAGCTCTCCCAACGTCGTTTGGCGCTGCTCTGTCAGCACAACGGGAGATGGGATCTGGTCGGATTCCGAAGTCCTGCGTTGAGCGAGACGGTACAGCGGATCATCGAGAAGAAGCGCACAACGGCGCGAGAACTGGCGGTTGAGCTTGATCTTCAGATGAACGCATGTGTCAATCGAGTGGCTCGCCTTGCCGGACTCCGTCTGATTCGGCGACGGAAGATTGGGATGAAGGGACCACAGGATATTTTTGAGCTTTACTCCATCGTGAGTAGTTGACATCCGTTAGTGCACGTCGTACACTAGGCGATGTGTGCGAATATGTTGACCACGGTGAACGAACCCATCGATGCAGTTGTAATCTACCGCCGCGGGGCCCCGCACCCCCTTCTTCATGCCTTTCGATGGAAGAACCGACGGTATGACATTACCGCGACACACCTGATCCATCGAGAAAGGGAAGGCGAGGCGGTCTATCTTGTGTATTCGGTGGGCTGCCAACAGGACACGTACATCCTCCGTCTCGATATCGGGCGCGGGCGATGGACACTCGACGCACTCGAGATGGGCGATTGATCGGAACGTGGTGCCATGCGACGCATGATCATGCATGTCGACATGGATTCGTACTTCGCTTCGGTAGAACAACAATGCCGTCCGACCTTGCGTGGGAAACCGATCGGGGTCACCGGGCGCCCAACGGAACGGTCGATCGTCGTTGCGGCCTCGCGCGAAGCGAAGCAATACAGCGTATGGACGGGAATGCCGGTCTGGGAGGCGTTGAAGGCTTGTCCGGATCTTGTTTTAGTCTCAGGCAACCCGGAACGGTATCTCTCGGTCACGAAACGGTTCATCGAGATCCTCAAGGCGTATACGGCGCTGCTCGAGGTGTATAGCGTTGACGAAGTGTTCATGGACGTCACGCAGGAAGCGCCGAAGCGCGGTGGCCCGGTTCGGATGGCGGAAGAGATCCGGCATCGGTTTCACGACGAGCTAGGAGAGTACATTACGGCAACAGTCGGGATTGCAGAGGGGAAGACGTTTGCCAAACTGATCGGAGCACGGAACAAGCCGGATGGGATCGGCCGACTCGATCAGGAGGAAATGCCGGAGCTGTTGGAATCGACCCGCGTTGGCGATGTCTGGGGAATCGGACGCCGGATCGAGGCCCGGCTGAACCGGGTTGGAATTCGGACGTTACGAGAGCTTGGGAGCGCATCGGAGCAGTTCCTAAAGCGCGAATTCGGGGTCTACGGTCTTCATCTTCATGAGATCGGTCAGGGGAGAGACTCCACGCCGCTTGTTCCCTATACGGACGTTCCTCCACCGAAATCGGTCGGTCACTCCAAATCGTTGCCGCCGGAGCTTCGAGAGTTCTCGTTGGCGTTGATTGTCCTGCGCGATCTATGCGACAAAGCGGCACGCCGAATGCGCCGCCTCGGGTACATGGGACGGACGGTGCACTGCGGGTTCCGCGTCGGATCAATCGGACCGCACCATGGGAAGCAAACCACGCTTGCCCTCCCGGCCGACGACGGAGAGATGATCTACAAAGCTTGCCTCACAGTGCTCGACAAGATTCCCGTGAAGCCGGAGAAGGTTTCCAACATCGGGGTTTCCATCGGGAACCTCGTGCCGACGGAGAAGACGTTATGTTCGCTGTTGGAAACGGATCAACGACGGGAACGATTGAACGCGGCCGTCGATCGAATCCGCGACCGGTACGGCGACCGATCGATCCGCCTGGGAACATCGCTTCTCGTCCGGCCGATCCCCCAACACGTCGGCGGGTTCTTCATGGCAAGTGATGATTTGGAGGTGGGATAGGGAAGAGAACATGAAGCTTGAGCCTGAAATCGCTGTTGGATCCAGCACAGGATGCCGCGAACCTTGAGCGCAAATTGATTTGACTTCATGGACAATGCAGGACATAAATGGATAACACACGGTTTCAGGAGGACGGTATGAGGGATTGCAGCTTGCTTCGCGAGGAATATCGGCAGTTGAGTGCCGATTGGCGCATGCGAGACGATTACATCCAGACGAAATTCATCCGCTCGGCTTTCGTCTATTCGTTGCTAGGAGTTGCCATCGGGTGGCTCTCCGGCAAAACGCAGGCGCAATGGCCATTTCTCATCGGGATCTTCATTCTAGCAAGCGCATACACCATGATTATGCTTGTTTCAGTTATCAAAGATACCTACTACAGAAAAGGAACGGAAGCAGCACTTGGAATCGTATTGGAGACACTGGAAAAGCACTGCGGCCCATCTGAGACAGATGACGCGTTGGAAGCTCCTTCGAAGCTCCTCAGGGGCAGCGGATTGCACATCTATCACCCCCGCGTCCTGCGGAACATCGGACTACGCGAACCATCCGGGATTATCAAGTTGAGGACGACGTATCTAATTCGCGTATTCTACATGCTTGTACTGTTGATCCTCCTTGCTCTGACCGGGTATTCTATCTGGGCAACGCTGTTCCCTCAGTCTGTGACAGGAGTAGGCTGAGTGGGGCGGGATCCCCAGAGCAAGCGACCACCTGCAAATGGAATGGCCAGCTCCAGGCTACGCGCCACAGACTACTCGAACAGCTCCTCGGGCAGGTGGATGGCAAAAACGCACTGATCGTCGCCGCGGAGGACCGACTCGACGACGTCGACGCGAATCGGGCTACGCCCAAGGATCGTCTCCCACATCTGGACGAACCAACCGGCGGAGCAGTTACAGAACGTCGGAGACAGCTCCTCGCCGGTGCGGATGACCTCCTTGACCAGCGAGCAGAAGCAGCCGTAGTACCGCTTTTCGACCGGATCGGTCGCCTGATCGTATGCCTCGCGGTTCCAGGGTGGGATGAGCTTCTCGGTGTAGACGATGTGCTTCGGGGTTCCCTCTTTCCAGAAGATACGAGAGGGGAACAGGTCATCGTCGCGGTTCAGCCGCTCGATGAAACGAACGATGTCTCCTTCCTCTTCATACGCCGCCTTCATCCGTAGCAGCTGAACCTTCGGGTAGTGGTGGGCGCAGCCATTGAGAACACAGGCGCGCGTTCGCTCGCATGGGACGCTCTCGTCGAGACGCTCAAGCGCCCCAAGCACCCAGGAACGCAGTTTCTCGGCATCGAAGTCATGGCGGACAGCGTCTGCTCCGGCGGCAACGGCGATGGCTGTGTCTGCGTCGGTTTGCTCCGTCAGCCCCTTCTCGAGTGACTCGATCCACACCGGGAAATGGTAGGAGATCTGGATCTCGGTGATGAAGCGGTCGGGATGATCGCCGTGCGTCTCAGGACCCTCCAGGTAGACGTAGCGCGTAGGATTATCCCCGGCGAGGAGGTGGCGTTCCGCGATGAAACTCCACATCTTCTCGGCGGTCTCGCGGAGTCCCGAGATACCGTCGGACTTCGTGTGTGGTCCGGCGTGCACGGCCCAGAGCACGTGATCTCCGGCAAGCTCCTTGACCTGAACCTCCTCGATCGAGGAGCCAGCCTCCACGGGAAAGGCAATCTCCACCTCGAATCCCTTCTCGGGATCGTGTCGCAGGAAGAGGCAGATCGGCGAGCCATCTGCGGCTGTGCCGACCCTCTTCCTCAGTTCTTTAATGGCTGTCTGAATATCCTGCTGATCATGGGCGAAGCATCGCTTGGCGGCGACGGTCTGCGGTCCCACCCACTTGGCCTGAACACCGATCGAGTCCATCATCGATCTCCTTCGTATCTTGTGGCGTGTCCGTAATCATGCCGGGAGAGCATGCTCGGCAACGTCTCGGCAACGTCTCTCGCAAGACATGAGGCAGCGGCATGTGCTGCTCCACCTACGTTTGGAACGATGCGCCGCCCGCTACTCGATGGGCCCATCGGGTCGTTTCCGGAAGACGGTACCGCGTGCAACACGCCAATGTGAACGCTGCGGCGTGCTCGACATCGATTCGACAACCGGGTGAGACGAAGACGGGACTCACGTTTGTGCGAGTTCGGAGGACGGTTCCCAAGACGCAGTCGGGATGCTTCGGATCGAAGAGCGTGGCCCGATCGCCGCGGTTCGGCCCGAGAGGCTCGTGTACCCCGTAGAGCCGCGATTTCGCGACGCCGATGCTCGGGCGGTCGAGCCACAGACCCATGTGGGCGGCGAGTCCCATGCCTCGTGGGTGCGCGATCCCCTGGCCGTCGAACAGGAGGAGATCCGGTTGCAGGGACAGCTTTCTCCATGCGGCAAGAATCACCGGTCCCTCGCGGAAGGTAAGCAGGCCGGGCACGTAAGGGAAGGCGGCATCCGCGCCCGCTGTTGCCGCCTCCAGTGGAGCCAGATCTGGGAAGCCTAGAACGACGATCGCTGCGCGCGCACGTCCAGCCTTCACAGAGACATCAATGCCGGCGACCGATGAAACCTCTCGATCGTCCCACGACAGCAGAAGCTGCTTTGCGAGACGCAGCTGTAGCTGCACGGCCTGCTTTGGGGAAAGATCCCATCGATGAAGATTGAGCGGCAGCATTTCCCACCTCGGCGACTCCTCGGGAAGATGCCCCACTGTAGAGTGCGCGGTGCTCTATCGCAATCTCGCTGAGAGCGATTGCCTTGCCTATAATGCCGCCCAGCGACGCTCGAATGAGCGGGAGGGAAAGGAGACAGCGATGACGTTTCGCCGCGACGACCGGAGGTTGTTCGATCGAAGTGCGAACGAGTACGACGCCATTCGTCCCGGCTATCCTGAGGCGCTGATCGAAGATCTCATTCGGCAATCTGCGATTCCCGATGCCGGCAGGATCCTTGAGATTGGCTGTGGGACCGGCCAGCTGACGGCCCCGCTTGCTGCGCGCGGGTATGAGATAGTGGCCGTTGAGCTCGGCGAAGACCTGGCCCGAATCGCTTCCGAGAACCTCAATCCGTACCTGGACGCCACGGTGATCTGTGCAGATTTCGAGCGATGGGAGCCGGAGCCCGATACGTTCGATCTGATCACATCGGCGCAAGCGTTCCATTGGATCGATCCGGAGATCGGGTATCCGAAGGCACATACAGCGCTCCGCCCGGATGGGCATTTGGCATTGATCTGGAACCTCTTCCCAGGAAGCAACACGCCGGTCTATCGGGCACTGCACAAGCTGTATCGCACTCATGCACCACAGCTCTGTCGGCGTCCGGGACGAAGACCGCTCGAAGAGCGCGTCGAGAGAACCATGAGAGAGATCGATGCCTCCGGCCTGTTCCTCAAGCCAGAGATCCGCCAATATCCGTGGGTGGCTTCCTACACAAAGATGGAATACACAACCCTTCTGCGAACGTTCTCCGACCATCTCGCTTTGGAGCCCGCAGCGCTCGATCGACTCCTTGGGGCAGTCGGAACGACGATCGAGCAATGCAGCGGGACGATCGATCGTCCCCAGGTGGCCACGCTGTTCCTTGCGCAACCTCGCGAGTCCGCACGGTCCGTCTGAGAACAATCTCTGTTTTGGTCATCGGTTTCACGCTTGACTGAACAACTAAAATGTTTAGAATTGTTTGTTCGCTTGAAGGAGGAAGGATGCCAAACGCACTTGACGCACGCCACCGGTTCATCGAAAAGACCGGAGACAGCATGGAGGATCACGGTCTCTCACACATGTCCGGTAGGATCTTCGGTGCGCTTCAGATCTGCGTGCCGCCGTACATGTCGATGGACGAGCTTGCCAAGGAGCTGCAAGCGAGCAAGGGATCGATCAGCATGGCGACGCGTTTCCTGCTGCGCCTTGGCGTCATCGAAAAGCTCAGCATCCCGGGGGACCGGAGACACTACTACCGGATCCGCCCGGATGTCTGGATGAACCTGTTCTGCCAGCGAACCGAGCACTTGAGACACCACAGAGAGTTGGCAGCCTTGGGGCTTGCTGCGCTGGAGAATGAACCGATTGACGCCAAAGAACGACTCCTGGAGATGATGGTCTTCTTTGACTTCGTCGAAGCGGAGATGCCGAAGCTTGTCGATCGGTGGAAGACACGCTACCCGGAACTTAGGGCAAAGCGCATGGCGGAGCACGGAGGAGGATCGTGATGAAGAAACGATGGACGATACTGATGCTGGTGGTTTCCGGCATTATGGCAATGGTTCCGCTTTGGGGCGTCGCGCAAGAAGCGCCTCCGCTTGTGCGTGTCCTCGTCGTGGACGAAACGAAGACCTTTACGTCGACCATGCTTGTAGCCGGCTTGATCGGAGGGCTTCGCTCTGCGGGGATGTTTGACGTGAATGTTGCGTTGGGAGATGTCTCAACGAATTACGACGATCCGCTTGCCGGGCGCCTTCCGGCCGATGGGGAGGGACCGTACGATCTGATGGTGATTCTGCCGCGGGGACTCGACGACGGATCAATCGACCAGATATGGATTGTCTCCGCAGGGCTTCATGAGCTCATGCCGCCCGTGGCCGCAGGAGTCAACGCAGTGGCCGGAATGGTCGACCTTGTCTTCGCCGGCATCGGGGAGGCGATCGACGTTTCAGAGGATCTGTGGCCCGGCCTGCTCTGGGCCGTCTACGCAACGAAGGGATGGATTCGATGAACCGATTGATTCGATTCGCGGTTGACCACCCCATCTGGACGATTGTCGCTACGCTCATTTTGGCTGTCGGGCTGGCGTATCCGATCCGGTTCATGACTCAGGAGACCGACTTCGCGGAGTTCATGGCCGATGACGATCCGATCATCGTTCTGATGGACGAAGCCGAAGCGCGCTATGGGCGATCGTGGGGGATCATGGTGATGGTGTTCAACGAGAACGGCATCTTCAACGACACCACGCTCGGGAAGATCGAAGCGATGACCGATGCGATCGAGGCGATCCCTGGGGTCAAGTCCGTCAGCACGCCGCTCAACTCCCAGACGATCGTTGGGACCGAAACCGCGATCTCCGTGCGCAAGGCGGCACCGGGAGGCATTGCCCCACGGACGCCCGATGATATGGAGACACTCCGCTCCCGCCTGATGGCCGATGAGAACTTGATCGGCGGCGTGGTCAGCGAGAACGGGCAGGCGGCGTTGATCAACATCGAGCTGGAAGTCGGCGCGGACGAGTACGGCCTCACGCCGGACGTCGTCGACATTGTCGATGCCCATCGCGGGGACGGCGATACGCTCTATATTTATGGCGATGCGTACTTCGACACGGTCATGAGTGAGGAGATGGAGTCCGACCTTGTCATCCTGTTTCCGCTGGCGATTCTGATCATGGTTGCGCTTCTTTTTGCCAGCTTCGTGACGATCCGTGGAATTCTCCTACCGATCGCGATTGTATTGCTCTCCGTGGCTGTTGCGATGGGGGCAATGGCTCTTCTTGGGTTCCCGATGACGATGATGTCGTTCATCGCGCCGATTCTTCTGCTGGCGATTGGCATTGCGGATGCGATCCACGTGCTGAATCGGTACAACGAGGAGATCGCGAAGGGCGTGGAGAAGCGACAGGCGATCCTGACCACGATGCAGGAGATGAAGACGCCGGTTGTGATGACCTCCCTGACCACCGCGGCCGGGTTCTTGTCGCTCCTGTCCGCGTTCCTCGTGCCGCAACGACACTTCGGCATCGTCACGGCCATTGGCGTACTGGCAGCCATGTTGTTCTCACTCGTACTGATTCCCGCGATCTTCTCGATCCTGAAGAAGCCGCGGGTGCGTGATCTGAAGAAAGGGCTTCGACCGCTGACGCGAGTCCTGCTGGGATTCGAGAAGATCATCATCGGGCATCGCAGAACGGTACTCTTCGTCTCGCTGATTATTTTCGGCGTCATGCTGGCCGGGATTCCTCGCCTGCGGGTGGAGACCTCAAACGAGGAGTTCCTCGGCAAGGACCACGAAGCGGTTCAGGTGCTCGATTTCACCTCGGACTACTTCTCCGGCGACATGGCTGTGATGATCGAGTTCGACACCGGACGCCGCGACGGGTTGAAGGATCCAGCGGTGCTCAACGCGATGCTCGATCTTGAGGAGTTCCTGCTTGACAACGGGGTTGCCAAGACGTTCTCGATGACGATGCTTGTTCGGCAGATGAACGAGCGCTTCAACGCCGATGATCCGGCATACTACGTGATCCCCGACAGCCGGGAGATGATCTCCCAGCTGCTACTGCTGTACACGTTCCAAGGGGGGACACTTGGGGACATGGCCGTGGGTGACTTCTCTGCCGGAACGGTGACCGGGCTGTATTCAATGAGCTCATCGGGTGACGTATCGCGCCTTGCAGGCCTCGTACAAGACTATCTTGATGAGCAGTTCCCCGAAGGCGGCGATCTGCGGGTGCGAATGATCGGCGCGACCACCCTGATGGATCGGATGTTCACCCAGATGCAGAACAGCCAGATGATCGGCCTGGCGACGACGATTGTCGCGGTCGCGATCTTGGTCATGATTCTGATGGGATCCGTGGTCGCCGGACTGATCGCGGCGATCCCGCTGATCCTCACCGTAACATTCTCGATGGGCATCATGGCCTATACCGGGCAGCCGCTCGACATCATGACGCTGATGGTCTCGGTTGTTGCAGTAGGGATCGGCGTTGACTACTCGATCCACTTCATCTCCCGCTTCCGAACGGAGTACCGAAAGGACGGCGACGCGGAACGATCGCTACAGGCAACGATTCAAACCACCGGGCGCGGCATCACCTACAACGCGCTAACCGTGGCGCTCGGATTCTTCATCCTGATCTTCGCCTCGTTCAAGGGGATTCGGACGTTCGGGTGGCAGATCGCATTGACGATGGGCGTGAGCGCTCTGTCGGCGATCTCGATTATCCCGGCGATCCTGGTGCAATGGCAGCCGAAGTTCCTGTCACGCGCCGCATGGAAACGGGGCTCGTAGCAAACGGAATCAACCAATCCGGGTACATGACCCAGAGGAGGAACGATATGTACAAGAAGACCATTCAATGGACGATGGCGGCGGCGATGATTCTGCTCACCGGCCTTGCCGCCATGGCGCTGACCGCCGACGAGATCCTCGACCAGATGGAGATCGAGGGGGACAAACTGGCCGAAGGAAGCATGGTTGGCACGATGCGGTTTGATATCACCTATCGGGATGGAACGACCGGGGGGAATCTGTTCGGAATGCTCTCGAAGCCGGACTACGCGCTGCTCTACTTCATGGAACCGGCCGATGTGAGAAACACAATCTTCCTCACCCATGAGGCCAAAGACGGAGAGGAGGCGCGGCTCTTCCTGTACTTGCCACTTCTTGGGATTCCGAAGGAGCTTGTGTCGGATGAAGAGCGCAGTGGGAGCTTCGCCGGAAGCTCGATGTCGTATGACGATCTGGGCGGAGAGGACGACCGGGAAGACTACGTTGCGACCCTGCTTCGCGAGGAGGATTTCGTGATTGGGGAGGAGACGCGAACCGCGTACGTCATCGAGTCGATCGCGAAGGAAGGCATCGATACTGAAACGCCACGTTCGATTATCTGGGTCGACACCGAGGCGTTCCTAATGCTGAAGGCGGAGTCGTACAACGACCTCGGGAATCTCTCGGATACGATCGAGGTCGTGGCACTCACGGAATTCGAGGGGATGCTCACTTTCTCCGAGATGTTGAGCACCGACGTCCTCGAAGAGCTTTCAACACTGATCACCGTGATCGATCGACATCGACCTGACGATGAGATCCCAGATGAGGTCTTTGATCCAGAGAACCTCATGGGGCTCAATTGGGAAGATTGGTGGGAGAACTGGGACATCTAGACACGATCAACGATTGCAGCTCGCTGGGGCACGATGCGTTGCGCGTCGTGCCCCTTCTTGCTGCCGGTTTCACGATCAGATGGTCTCAATCAGAGATTGAAGCACAGCATGCTCACGATCGAGGTTGCGTGAGGCACGGCCTGTGAGGTCGGATTCAGAAAGCAGAGAACGAATTCGATCGATCGACTGTAAGGCAGAGAACGCCGGAATGCGATTCTCGGTGTCGTCTGGGAGAGCCCGAACCGACCGGTACCCATCGAGCAACGCGGCAACCAACGCAACGCCGTTCTCCCGCGAGACAACATGACGGCGGAGCGTCGCGATATCGTACAGATAGTATCCCCAACGGCAATGCCCGAAGCCGATCGCGTGCGCATCGCCGTTGGCGAAGCGCAGATGGGACGGCGTGAACCGGCCGTGGATCGCTCCCGCAACAGCTGAACCACTTCCAAGCTCGACCATGGTCCTTCCGATCCACGCGATGGCCTGGCGGATGGTGTCAATCTGTGTTTCGGTGAACAGAGAGAGCAACGAGTCTTCGTTGAGGGTCTGCGACACGTGCGTTGCATCTCTGCGAGACGGCTCGATCTCGTCCGGCCAGCGGAACGTCGTCGCGTGAGCATGCAGTGTGGCCAGCGTGCTGCCGATGCGATTCAGATTCTCCGCCGTCAGCTCGGAGTTGCGTTGCTCGCCGTCGACCCAGCGCAGCAACGTGCACAGGCGAAAGCCAGGAACGCCGGCGATCGCCACCTTGCGAATCAACTGGCCATCGGTCGATAGCATCGGCTCGGGGACGACAAGATCCGTGTCACGACAGAGAGATGTGAGCCAGAGGATCTCCCGCTGAAGCATATCGTACGGCCACTCAGCGCGGCAGATCCGCAGGGCATAGTGTCTGGACGGATCGCCCGTCGTTACCTCGAACGTGGCGTGGGTCGACGTTTGTAGGTGCGCAAACCCAACGTCGGACAGTCCGTAGGCCGAGAGCGCCTTCTGCGCGAGGCGTGCATACCGCTCGATCTTCTCTGAGTCGGGAAGCTGCTCGAACCGATCCATCACACGATAGCGCCTTGGCGATCCTCCAGTCTGCATTCGATGGGTTCGAGTGTAGCGCCGATTCGCTTGACGTACGACCTGGCCATCAAAGGAGCTGGCCCCTCCCGGACGTGATCGGTACGATCGTTGGGACGCCTTAGGATCGACGAGCGGAAGGAGACGGCATGTACGCTGACATGGCGCAGTACTACGACAGAATCTACGCGTTTAAGGACTATGCGGACGAGGTGGGGAAGATCGTCGCGATTGTCGAGAACGAAGGGTGTACCAAAGGGCGGCGACTGCTCGACGTTGCCTGCGGAACCGGCCTTCACTTGGAGCATTTCCGATCGATGTTTGACATCGAGGGGATTGACCTATGTCCAGAGTTGCTCGACGTCGCGCAGAGACGGCTCCCGGACGTGCCGTTTCATGTCGGAGA
>CAZORQ010000034.1:10183-25274 GCA_964582285.1 uncultured Thermotogae bacterium | reverse complement strand
TGCTCGCCGATCTTGATCGTGAACTTGACCTCCTTCAGCTTGGAGCGGTGTTTCCCCTTTCTCTCTCGCTTCTCCTGTTGGTAGTGGAACTTGCCATAGTCCACGATCTTGCACACCGGGGGGTTCGCCTGCGGCGCCACCTCGACCAGATCGAGTCCCTTTTCCTTGGCAAGCGATCTCGCTTGCTCCGTCGGTATCACGCCCAGGTTTTCCCCGGTATCGTCAACAACCCGGACCTCCGGCACGCGGATCCGGTCATTGACGCGCATTCGTCTGCTGTCGATCCTAGCCTCCTATCTCTATGTGCTTCGGATCCCGGTCCGTTCCCGGTTCCGATACAGCCCGTTCTCCGCGATGTAGGCCTCCACTTCCGGTGGGACCCACTCGCTGATGTTCTCACCACGTGCGACCTTGTCCCTCACCCACGATGACGAGAGGTCTACTTCACCCATGTCCAGAGTGTGCATCCGAGCCACACCAAACGGCGCGTAGGTGAACACATCTCTCGACACCCCTTCACGCGGCGCAATAATAAACGGCACACTCCTAAGGAGCGCTTCCGGTTCCTTCCACGTGGTGATGTCCAACAAGCGATCCGCTCCAACGATGAAGCAGATCCCTTGGCGGTAATCATCCTTCATAGCTCGGATTGTGTCAATGGTGTAGGATGGTCCCTCCCGATCGATCTCGATCCGGGACACATCCAGTTGATCGTACTGTGCGATCGCCGTACGAACCATCTGATAGCGATCCTCGCCGCTGATCCCTTTCAGTGGACCCTTGTGGGGCGGGACTCCGTTTGGGACGAGCAGAACTCTCGACAATCCACACTCCTCAACCGCGGCACAAGCGACTTGGATGTGTGCGTTGTGAAGTGGATTGAACGTTCCTCCGAACAGCCCTACCCTACCCTTCAAGTTCAAACTCGGCCTCCGCAATCAGGATCGTGTCGCCAGTCTTGAAGCCCTGTTTCCGCAGCCCCTTCATCACGCCCATCTTCTCCAGTCGATCGGTCAGATACTCCATCGCATCACGGCTGTCCAAGACCAGCTTCCGCACCAGATTCTCGACAACATCCCCGCGAACGACAAACGCTTCCCCCTCCCGGTCGATGTGGAACCCGGTCTCTCCATGGAAGCGGTACACCTTGCGGCGTGGAGCCGTTTGCTCGGCTCCGCCAACCTCCCCGCTCTTCAGTTGCTCCAAGTCTCGGTAGGTTCGAGCGATCAGCTCCGGCAGGCCGCTGCGTGTTGCTACGGAGATCGGAAGCATCCTGATCCCCTCTTGCTGGAAGCGTTCCAGGATGCTGGCCACATCCTGTGCGGCGATCAGGTCAATCTTGTTGCCGACGACAACCTGGGGACGTTCCGCCAACACGCGATTGAACGCGCCCAACTCCGCATTGATCCGCCGGAAATCTTCTAGAGGGTCTCTTCCATCGAGTGAGGCAAGATCGATCATGTGGATGAACAAACGCGTTCGCTCAACGTGGCGCAGGAACCGATCGCCCAGTCCCTTCCCCTCATGTGCTCCATCGATCAGACCAGGAATATCCACGACAACGAATTGCCGGCGCCCATCGACATCCACGACACCCAGGTTCGGCGTAATCGTGGTGAACGGATAGTCGGCAACCTTTGCACGCACACCGGAGATCGCTGAGATCAGACTTGACTTCCCAACGTTGGGGTAGCCAATGATCCCGACGTCCGCGATCAGCTTGAGTTCGAGCTTCAACGTACGCGACTCGCCGGGGAGTCCGCGCTCGCAGATTCTTGGCGCACGTCGGGTCGATGTGACGAAGCTGCTGTTCCCGCGCCCGCCCTCCCCGCCCCCGGCAACGACGATCTCGTCTCCAGGGGTTGCCAGGTCGAAGACCGTCTCTCCTGTCGCCACGTCTCGAACCAGCGTTCCGACAGGTACGAGGACAACGCGGTCTGCACCTCGGCCGCCACGGCGATCGCTTCGCGCGCCGTTCACGCCGTTCTCGGCGGCAAACAGCGGTCTATGGCGAAACGGATACAGTGTAGACACGCTCGGTGACGCCCGAAGCACGACCGCCCCTCCGGGGCCGCCCGTCCCACCATCGGGTCCTCCCCGCCAGTTTCGGCCGTCGGAGGCAAAATGAATCATCCCGCTTCCGCCGCACCCTCCACGGACACGGATGGTCGCCTCATCGATGAACATTCGGGCTCATGAGGATGATCCGTGACAGCTCAGTCCCCACGGGTGGGAAGAACGTTGACGTACTTCTTGCCCCGGTCTTCGAAGTGCACATACCCTGGGGCTGTTGCGAAGATTGTGAAATCGCGGCCAAGCCCTACGTTCCTGCCAGGCTTGAAGACCGTGCCTCTTTGGCGAACGATAATCGTTCCCGCATTCACCCATTCTCCGCCGTACCGCTTCACGCCCAGCCGCTTGCCCGGGCTGTCGTGAACGTTCTGGGTTGATCCAGTGCTCGTCTTATGAGCCATCGTTTCTCCTTCTCACACCTCGACCCCAATCGTCGCTTCCTGAACGACGAGATCGGATGGGTATTCCCGCTCCAGCATCCGTAGCCCAATGACGAGCGTCTCAAGCACTGCGTCGATCTCCCGGTCCAGATGCGTATCGCTCCGATCAATCGCAAACCCCGCGTCACTGCCACCAGAGTCGGTGACCGGCGCGTGGAGGTACTCCGACAACGAGGCCGAAGCCGCTAGCACGAAATGATTCGCACTCGTTCCGGCCGCGGTCGACGAATCGACATCCCGCAACGTCAACCCGACGATCCTGCCTCGCTCATCTCGATGGACAAGTGCTTCTCCCACGCGGCTGCTACCTTTCGATCGCCGTAATTGCCGTAGCCATGAAAGGTTGGCGATGCCCGGCCTTGCGACGATATCCCTTTTTCGCCTTGTACTTGTAGACAATGATCTTGGGTCCTCGATCGTCTTGTCGGAGTTCGCCCTTCACCACAACGTTGTCGAGGTAGGGCTTGCCAACGCGTACTGCCCCATCCTCGACCAACAGAAGGACCTTGTCGAAGTCGATCGCTTGTCCAACCTCAACACCGTCAAGGCGCTCGTGCTCGAACACCGTCCCCTCTTCCACTCGATATTGCTTTCCGCCAGTCTCAATCACTGCATACATCGATTCAACACCCCAATTCGCGTCAGATTCTAGCAGTCGTCCTTGGCCATTTCAACAGCACTAGGCAACGGACGTTCCCGGCTCCGCAGGTCGATCCGGGATAATGAGAGACAGTCCCTCACCCTTCGCAGCGAGCAGCATGCACTCCGATTGGAGCCCGCGAATCGTTCGCGGCTCCAAATTCGTGACCACCACGACCGCTCGACCAACGAGCTCCTCGGCCGCGTAGCTCCCTTTGATCCCTGCAACACAGGCTTTGGTCTCGCTGCCCAGATCGACCGTCAGCTGAAGCAGTCTCTCCGCGCCAGGGACGTCTTCCGCAGAGCCGATCACGCCAACACGAAGGTCCAGCTTCGCGAACTCCGCGAACGCAATCGTTTCCTGCGTCTTGTTTGCCTCCGGAGCACGCTGCATTTCCTCCACCTGGCCGCGTATCTCATCGACCTCAATTCTCTCAAGCAGGACACGCTCTTCGCTCAGTTCGCGTCCGCGGAGCTGGATCTCGAGCGCGTCCCATGACGGCTTCTCGATCCCCATCAGCCCGAGGATCCTGCCGGCGAATTGTGGCATGTATGGAACGAGCAGCACGGCCATCCCACGAACCAAGTGTAGTGCCCCGGCGACCGCTTCACCGTCCAACGTCTCCCACGGCTTCTTCCGTTGGAAGTACTCGTTCCCGAACACCGCCAGGTCACAAACGCTTCGCAGCGCCTGTCCAAGGAGACCCTCTTCAATCGCGCGCTCATACGCCTCGATCCCGTTCGCAAGACGATCCACCGCCTCCGCGTCCGGTTCTGCATCCGGTACAGCTCCTTCGAACCGTGTCTGCGCAAACGATACCACGCGGTTCATCAGATTGGCGATATTGGAGATCAGCACGCCATTGACAGCTTTCTCGAGTTCCTCCCAAGAGAAGTTCGTGTCGCGCCCCTCGGGGCGGTTGTACAGAAGGTAGAACCGCCAAAGCTCTCCATCCATCACACGAAGCGCATCGTCACAGTACAGCCCGACCCCTCGGCTCTTGGAGAAGCTACTGCCGCCGATCCAGTTGAGGTATTCGGTCGCAGCGATCTGATCAGGAAGGTGATATCCCTGTCCGGAGGCAATCAGCTGGCCGGGGAAGATCAGCGTGTGAAACGCGATGTTGTCCTTCCCCAACGCGTAGACCTGGTGGATGTCCTCCCCGAACCAGAACTCCTTCCACCGATCATCTCCGCTGAAGTGCTCGACCACTGCGGAGACATACCCGAGTGCCGCTTCTCCCCAAACGTAGATGACCTTCCCTTTCGCGCCGTCGAATGGTGCCGCGATCCCCCAATCGATGTCACGGGTCATCGCCCGCGGACGCAGCCCTTCGTCGATCATCTGCTGCGTGTACCGCTGCACATTCCCTTGGAAATCCCGTGTGCCGACGTACGATTCGAGCGGTCCAGAGAGCTTCTCCAGGTCGAGGTACCAGTGTTTCGTCTCGCGAAAATCGATCTCGCTCTTACCACAAAAATTGCAGCGTGGCTCGAGCAGCTCCTCCGGTTCGAGAAAGCTTCCGCACGCGTCGCATTGATTGCCCAAGGCATCCGTGGAGCCACATTTGGGACAGGTTCCGGAGATGAAGCGGTCCGCGAGGAACTTCTTGCACTCCCGACAGAATGCGCGCTGCTCCACACTCGTGCAGATGTATCCGTTCTCCTCCATCTGCAAGTAGATCTCGCGGACGAACCGCCTGTGAACTGTCGTCTCCGTCGTCGTGTAGTTGTCGAAATCGATGTGAAACCCATCAAGGATGTCCAGAATCCGCTCGTGGTTGCGTTGCGCCAGTTCCGCGGGGCTGATGCCTTCACTCTGTGCTTCGTACTCCACACGGGTTCCATGGGCATCGGAGCCGGAAACGTAGAGCACGTCCTTTCCGCGTAGCCGATAGTAGCGTGCAAACGCGTCGCCCGACAGCAAGGACCCGACGAGATTCCCCAAATGGGGAACGTCAGAAGCGTACGGCCACGCGCTGCAGACGAGAACCCTGGACTTGTCCATCGATATCCGCCTATGAAAACGTGATTTGGACCGGATTATACCGATCCTCGAAACGCGGACCAACGGAATCGGCACGCAGCCGTCCACCACACTGTCGAGCACTGGTTGCGAACCAGACGAGCACCGGGTATCAACCGTAGGCCATGAATGGACGAAAGCGACCGCAAGCAGAAGGACACTCGATCCGCATTACGCTCAAGGTCTTCGGCGGATTGCGGCAGCTGCGACCATCCACCCCTGAGGATCTCACCGTCCCTGCAAACTGCACGATCGACGACCTTTGGAGCAAGCTGGCACTCGGCGCACCGATCTTCGTAGAGAAGCTTCGGGACGGCATCGCCGGCGGCTATCTCCATGTCCTTCTCAACGGGCGAAACATCGTGTTCCTTGAAGGTGCTCAGACGAAACTCACCGACGGGGATACCGTGGCGGTCCTTCCGCCGGTTGGAGGCGGCTAGCGCTTGCACACCGCTAGAAATCGATGGCCACCGTTAGCTCGAACAGCAGGCTGTGATAGAAGGTGCCAGTCGAGCCGGTTCCTCCGAGATAGGAGATCCCCAGCGATCCACTCCACGTTGGGGAGAATGCAACATCCAGCTGCCCCGTCGTCGTCATATCGATGTCAGGCTGTGCGTCACTTCGTCGGTAGTCCATGTCTGTGTCAATTCGGGCTGTGAGTACTGGATAGGCCTCGCCCGCATCTCCCTGCCAACTGCCAGTCCATTCGCGCAGATCGATCCGATATGAGTTCTCGACCCGGGCGGTGACGGTTCGACTTCCTGCCCCTCCCTTGCTCGTAAGTGACAGCGACAGTTCGTCATGATGAATCTCAGCGGGTGACCACGTCAGCCGTGCCGTAAGCGATCGCCCGATCGTCACTTGACGCTGCGCTGCATAGCTCGCGACGTGCCGATCGATCGAACAGGTGACGGACGGGCGGAACGACTCCATCCCCGAGTAGGAGGCCAAAATGGAGATCTTCTCACTCTCACGCACAACCGGATCCCCAAGCCCGCTCAGTCCCGCTTGGAGCGCCGTCTGGATCGTTAGACCGCCGCGACGCCCACGAGCCGATACCCTGCCGTCGAGATCGAGTGTGGATTCGTCGCTCGATGCCCCAAGCACGGCACCCGGCGTGATCTCCCACTCCCACGCGTCAAACGGCACCGCGTCCACATCGAACTCGATCTCATGATGTCGGCTGCCGACTCCATCCGGGACTGACCGGCTCCACGCGAGGCCATAGTCGACGACACAGCTCGCCCACGTTGTGTCTCCAGACCACCCGCTGCTCAGGGACAGGCTCTCACTTCCGCTCCATGCCCCAGCGCATGTTCCGATAGGGCGTCCCCAATCCACGCTCACCGACCAGGCAGGCAGGAGCGTGACATCTGCGGTGAACGACAGCTGCGTGTCACGTTGCGGGGTCACCAGCTCGTGATTCCAGACATACCCTTCACTCCACGAGATCCCTACATCGAGCCGATCGGTGAACAGCTTGTCATGCAGCGAGAATCGATATGAGGCACGGCTCGATTCCGGTCCGTCATGGCCTGGCTCGTCATTCGCCATCTCATGGTGCACGTTCATCGTAAGGACCGGCCCGAATGTCCACTGCAACGCCGCATCGTTCACCATGGCGATCTCCGGCCGTCCTCGTCGCAGTCCGATGATGTCGTATCCATGAGATATCGATACGTCGGCATCTTCGCTCAGCACCCACGCCGCCGCGAGATCCCAGCCGGTCGTGTCGCTCCGGTTAAGGGCACCGATCGACCGATACGCCGGAGAAACGTTCTCGACTCGTCCCCATATGCTGAAACCATCCGCGGCGTGGCGGAACGACGCCCTCCCGATGACGCCTTCCACCGTGTGTTCCTCGGCAACGGTATCGGCAAATCCAAGCGGATCTTGCCCATTGATCTTCGTCTCTCCAGACCCATATGACTCGACCGATTCCCCGTACGCCCAAACCGTCAACTCGTACTCGGCGTTCGCGCGTGTTCCCACCCACAATCCGTCAGCGGATACGCCAATGGCAGTGACCGCTGCGTCAATGATTCTCCCCTCGCCATCAGAGCTTGTCGTATCGATCAATCCGTTCCCGGTGCCGTATACGAGGAACTCATCGCTCGCTTCGACCGCGTACACCGGTTCGCCCAGAATCAACCAGCCCGATCCGACGCCGTTTCTGTAGTTTCGGAGCCCTCTGCTGGATGCGACGTAGAGTGAACCATCGAACAGAGACAGATCGTGGATCCGGATCCCCGCGCTGCCCTGCATTTGGACCACACGTCCGCTGGAGGGAGAGTACTGATACACACCGTCGTCCGTACCGATGAACAGCGTACTGCTGTCGCCCGCCAGTGCGCGGACCGCGCCTACATCGCTGTCGTCTTCGAGCCGAGTCCATGCCTCCGGCTCATCCATCTGCTCAAGTTGCACGGACGCGAGGCCCACATCGGTGCCAACCCAAAGCCGCCCGTCAACGACCAATAACGCGGTAATCGAGGCGCTCGGAAGTCCTTCGTCCTCATCCGCGTAGTAGCTCGTCCAGTTCCCAATCCGGTCGAATGGCTCGGAACCCTCTAGGCTGACAACGCTCAGTCCCGAACTCGTACCGAGGAACAACCGCTCTTCCGCATGCGCGATCGCCCGAATGGCCCTCCCAGCCAATCCTTGGCCGGCTCCGTACGTGTTCCACTCATCTCCCCGCTTCACCGTCAGTCCGCTGCGATGACCGAAAAACACGTACTCCTCCGACACGGCAATCGCCGTGATCTCATTCAGCAGATGAGTTCTTTCGTTCTCGTCGAACGGAAACCGATCGTGGCTGTAGGCAACGAGGAAGTCAGCGTTGAATCCATCCATCCTAATCGTCCCGGAGATTCCCGCAACGGTATGCCGATTCGGCATCGTCTTCACGCTGGCCGGATCACTGACCGATCCGGGATCTTCTGCGGACTGAAGCAGGCTGGCTTGGATTGTCAGGTGCTCGGAGATCGGCCAATCCAACGTCAGCCCAAAAAAGTAAGTGGCGTAGTCGGCCGCGCTCCCGAAGACGCCGCCGGCGAACCGCTCGTAGTCCACTCGAACGACATCCGTCTCCTGAACTTCGACAAGCAGTACGAGCATGCCGATCTCGTAGTCGATCATGTAGTCCTCGTCGCGCTCGAGAAGGCTCTCGTTGAGGCGGACCTGATCGCTGCCTGGGATAATCGATAGACCGAGCATGAACACACCACCGGACACACTGTAGTCGAAGTTCACTCGCATCGCGCTCTGGTCTGTGAAAAACGCGTCCGGGAAGTCGACCTCAAGTATTCCGGCATCTGCAACGAGATCCATGTCGTACTCGGCGAGTCTCGGGCTGCTGATCGGATCGAACGCCACGCCATCGAGGCTGATCTCCACCAGCAACGACTCGCTCACAATGCCTTCGCGCCCCAAGTCGAAGAACCGCTGTCGAACAGCATCGAGAATCGCGGACTCCTTGCCGTCCACGACGATGCGAACCGATGTGGACACATCAGCCAAGAATCTGTGCTCGAACGCCGTGTTCCTGCTGAATGGGTACTCCTTGGCGTCGTCGCCTGACAGGTCGTTCGCCTTGTTGTACAGCTTGATCGCCGTCTCCAAGCGATCCCGCACAAGGTCGCGCGCTTCCTGGTTGAGAAGAAGGGTCTGAGGCTCCTCACCGACGACCACGAACTCCCAGTCCGCCAGCTCAGATGATGGATCGTCGGCCAACGTGTCCACAAGATAGCCCAGACCATATTCGCCGAGGATCTTCCCCAGTGTCCCGGACAGATCGAAGCTCACCACCACCTCACTGAACTCCTCGACGTACAGCCCATCGATCGGATAGGCATACAGACCGTCGATCGCCTGTTTGTACGGCCGCCGCTTGGACGGGTCGGTGTCCGAGTAGGCAGCGTACGTCATCTCTTCGTGTGCCTTCTCTCCAACGAATGTCTTCGACTCGGTGATCCCTTCAAGCTTCGACGCCACCGCGGTCCATACTGTCTCTCCGAGGGTGTACTCGAGTTGCAGGCCCTTCATCTTCTTCCCGTAGGAAGCGAAGCTTCCCATTCGCTTCGCGGTGAAATCGCCGAGCACACCGTCGAGCTGTTCGGTGTCAAGCAGGATCGCCAGCGATTGCAGGCTGTCCGCCTGTCGATCGTCGAAGTGAGCTTCCACAGACAGGACCGACAGAGCCTTGCCGCTGATATCGACCGCCAGTGTCTGATCGAGCATCACATGCCCCGCCGAGAGCCCTGACGCCGCAAGGCCCATGGCATCGCCGAGACCCCAACGCAACGTCCATGTCTTTCGTCCATCCAGCTCGACAGAGTACGTCTCTTCCGTTTGCGCAGATGCGCCCGCCAAGAAACACGCGGACAGCAACAGGACGACGCAGCACAGTGTGCCTCGCTTGACGCTTCCCGACACGATGGAATCCCCCTCTTAGAATCGGAACGTGAACGACACGCGATGGCTGTCGCCCAGATCGTTGCGCATGGCGTACGCCCAATCGAACTGCAGGCTCGCGAATCGAACCGACAGCCCAAAGGTCGGGCCCCGGCCGTCAAATCCGGCCCTTGCCCCCAAACCACCGATCCATGCTTCCAACCCTGCCGTCAGGTGTGGCGAAACGGAGAACAACCCGACCGCCTCGAACGATGCGCTCCACAGGACATCCGCAGATGGCTCCAGCGTAACCGCTGCGCCGAGACGGATCGACGGGCTCCACGCCTCGCTCGATCCACTCGCGTACACCACCGGACCGGACATCGCTCCTTCGAACATCATCGCCACACGGATTCCGTTCGCTGCGACCAGAATCGCTGGATCGATCGCCCAGCCACTGCCTTCGATCGGCGACGAAACACGAAGCAATCGCCCGCGAACACCAAGCGCAACCGGTCCAATCGGGATTCCCAGCGATGCTACGCCCCCTTGGCTCGCGTAGCGGAACGACCCATCGTTCGTCGGAATCGCTCCCGAATCGAGGATGACCGCGCCGGCGCCGACGTACGGCATCGCGAACCCGACAGCACCGTATCCGATCCCTCCGAACCCACTTGCAAGAAGCGATGTAATTCCGATCTGTCGAACCCAGCCTAGACCCGCCGGGCTGCTCAAGACGCAGCCTTCATCGTCGGCCAGCGCCATGAACGCGCCGCCCATCCCAAGACTCCTTCCGGACGAGCCGAGCGAGAACACCGCTCCAACGCCATCGTATGCCATCGCGCCAATCGGGATCATCCCGACGAGCAACACCCCAAGAACGAGGTTCCGCACGCGCCGCGTCATCGAGCGATCACCAGCCTTCCCACATCCGAACTTCCCCGATCGGTGAGCAACACATAGGTGTACAGGCCCGACGCAAGCATTTCCCCGCGATCGGCTCGAAGATTCCACGAGACCGTGTCATCGGAGGGGTCCACCGCCACAGCATAGACGAGCATACCGGTGACATCGTAGATCCGAAGTAACGCCATCGTCGTTCCAGAGGGCACCGAATACGCAAATTGAGCACTGCTGCTCACCGGATTCTCGCCAACGACAACCACCGGCTTCTCCGATGGCGTTGGCGGCTCAGGTCCAGCCTCCAACGCCATCTCCACCGCCGCGAACACGTCGAGCTTTCCCCATCCCCAGGTTGGGTTTGGCACGCTCCCCGTACGGCCATCTTGCATCGCCGCCGCCGTCAGCATGCTGCGAATCTCCGATGAGCTCAGATCCGGATCGACATCGAACAGCAGCGCGATCGCGCCGGCGACATGCGGCGCCGCCATGCTCGTTCCCAGCTCCATCGTGTGCACGGCATCCGGATGGACATACACGGATTGCCACCCCGCGTCCGCTGACAAGGCGGCACAGATCCACGCCCCCGGTGCAGCCAGCTCCGGCTTCATCCGCCCATCCCGCGTCGGCCCGCGACTGGAGAACGACGCCACGGTTCCGACCGTATACTGCGAGGTGTAGTCCTGATCGCCGCTTTGCGACGGCCATGTAGCCTTCGTTGTATACGCCCCAACCGTGATGACCTGATCCGCATTCCCGGGTTCATCGATCGTAAGCGCCGAATCCCCACCAATCAGCGTCGCGGTCCCACTGGTTACCCACAGGTCGAATCTCCCGCCGCCGAGCGTGTCGCTAATCGTCATTCTCCAGTGGGAGAAATCACTCATCCCGTACAGACGAACGAACGCCTCGTTGTCCTGGTTGTTGGGATTCACGCCGCTCCAAGCGTTGTCGACACGAACCACCCCGGCAGACGTGACAATCTGTCCTGTCTCCGTCCCCCACGGAACAGCGATGGCTGTCTCTCCGGGTGGTGTGATCGTAATCATGAACTGCGAGCTGCCCGGGTACCAGATGCTGAGTTCAACCTGGGTGTCGTGCGGATCGATCTCGTACGTCTTCGAGTTGCCATTCAGCGTCGCCGAGCCGTGGATCGCCAGATCGCCCTCGTTTCCTGCCGATACGACGATCGCCCGGCCGGGGGCCGCCGCCAATTCATCTAGTCCCTGCTCGAATAGGCTCGTTCCGTCATGCGGTCCTTCGTGTCCGCCGAGACTCAGATTGACCACGGCAGGAAGTCCGTATGAGTCTGCAACGTCGAAGATGTACTCCACACCGCGCAGGATGTCGGATGTGAAGAAGGTCGTCTTGACCATCACCAGCGACGCTTCCGGCGCCACGCCGACGAAACCGTACGCGGAGGATGACCCGTCGCCCGCGGCAATGCCCATCACATGCGTTCCGTGTCCATCCGTGTCCGTCTGACGAACCGTCCCGGTGTCCGCGCCATGCCCTGCCGCCAGATCCTCTTCGATCTCCTCATGCGAGTAGCGAACACCAAAAACACCGAACGTTTGATCCCAGATTCCCAGAATCCTGGACGACTCCTCGAATCCGTCCCCGTCCGAATCGTACCGAAAATCCAGATGGGAATAGTCAATTCCTGTGTCCGCAGCACCAACGATCACATCTTCGCCGAGCACCGCCGGGCTCAACCCGTGCGCCTTATCCGCTCCGACTGCTGGGACGCTGGTATCCAGATGGGGTTTCGTCTTCCATGCCGGCTCGATGTAAATGATGTCTCGCCGATCGAGCAACTGGATCAGTTCGTGCGCCGTGACATCCAGCGCCAGAATGCTCCCCGTGCTCCCCCGCACCGGAACACCCGCACAGCTGCGTCCCGAGAACGATCGGGACAGCTTGACGAGAACCCCGATGCGCGTTTCGCCCGTCTCCGCAGAGACGCTCAGCTCGTGGCGCTCGGCATCGAAGTACGACTGCAGCGAAACGGGCCCGCCTTCCGGTTGCACCGCCGTATCGACGACAAGCATCCGGAGCGCCGGATGAAGGCGATTCAGTCCGCTCGGATCATCTGCAGCGCCTCCGGCGAAAACGCACAGACCAAGACAGAACAGACAGAGGATCACAACGATTGGTTGTTTCACACATTCCCCCTCAGGCTGAACGGTCATTGTAGCACATCCGTTTCCAGGCCCACAATGCGCTGCGATACGTCCGTTGCGACCGCAGCAGCTGCCCGAATTCCTTTACACCATCGCAACCCCTGTAGTATCATCCGCAAGGCAGGTCAGATCTGGACTTCCGGATACGGCGTGTACAGATGCAATCGCCTGGCAGCCGAATCGATAGGGTTCCGGCACCACGAGCAGCTCGACGGAGGATGATATGAAGCCCGAACAGGCAAGCGCCGCACGCCCCTTGGTCGAGGGGGATGAGATGCTTGTCAACTACAAGAAGGCCCTCGAAGACGTCATTGCCCGCCTCCCGGTGAAGAACGGCGTGGTGGACATCGATGCCATCTGGATCGAGATGTCGATCCCGTACGATCTCCTTCGCAAGCTACTGCAGCGCAAGGATCTAGAGCTTCCGGAGAACGTCGATCGGATCAACCTGAAATCGCGTGTACGAAAAGGAGCACAAGGTGGCGGCTCGAAGCGACGCAGAAAGCGTTAGATTCGGCACCGACGGCTGGCGAGCAATCATTGCCAAGGAGTACACGTTCGACAATGTCGCGCGTGTCGCTCAGGCGGTCGCCGACTTCCTCCAATCCGATGAACGCGTTTCCGATCCCATCTACACTGATTGGAACAGCCCCTGCCACCCACTGTCAGGAGGCGTTGTGATCGGCTACGACACGCGTTTCCTCTCCGAATCGTTCGCGCTCCACTGCGCCGCCGTGCTTCAGCAGAACGGCATTCCAGTCGTCGTTTCCGATCCGTTTGTACCGACGCCGGCCGTCTCCTACGCCGTCGTCAACCGGCAGGCCGCCATGGGGATCGTGATCACCAGCAGCCACAATCCGCCCGAGTACAACGGCCTGAAGCTTAAGGCAGACTACGGCGGTTCGGCGCCGGGATCGATTACACGGCAGGTCGAGCAGCGATTGCCCGCGGAAGCTCCCGCAGTTTCTCCGTCGGAGATCGAGCGCGTCGATCTGATCACGCCGTATATGGCGAAAATCGAGGAACTCATTGATCGTGATCGGCTGACCGCGTCTCCGATTCACGTAGTGGTCGACGCGATGTACGGCTCGGCGCAAGGACTGATCTCCGGCTTCCTAAGTGCCTCCGGCATCTCATGCACCGAAGTTCGTGGAACAGTGGATGTCACGTTCGGAGGACATGGCCCCGAACCGCTAGAGAAGAACCTCGGACCGCTGCGCGAGGCGATGCTCTCGATGCGTAGCGTCGAGCGGACAATCGGCGTTGTCACCGATGGCGATGGCGATCGCGCCTGCGCAATGGACGAGAAGGGTCAATTCATCGATCCGCACCGCACCTCCGCGCTGCTTCTTCGCTATCTGGTGGAGGAGCGTGGCTGGCGTGGCCCCATCGTCGTCTCGTTCAACCTGTCCGATCTCGTCCGCCGGATGGCCAACGCGTATGGCCTGGAACTGATCGAGATCCCGATCGGCTTCAAGCATGCCGCCGAGCACATCGTTCAGCGCGACATTCTGATGGCCGGCGAGGAGTCCGGCAGCTACACGGTGCGTGGGAACATCCCCGAGCGAGATGGCGTCTTGGTGTCGCTGCTCTTGGCCGAGATCCTGGCAACCTCATCGAAGACAGCCAGCGAGCTGGTCGCGGATCTCCACGCCGAGTTCGGTCCTCAAGCGTATGCCCGCCGAGATCTTCACGTCGAGGCACGTCTCCAGATCGTGTCCAACTTGAAGGCGTCTCCGCCCGAGCAGTTCGCCGGACACTCGGTCCGATCGGTCGAAACACTCGATGGAATCAAGCTCCGGTTCAAGGACGGATGGCTCCTCTTTCGCGCATCCGGAACCGAGCCGATTCTGCGCATCTACTGCGAGATGACAACGGAAGAGGATGTCCGGCAGCTGCTGGACGCGGCAGAAGAACTGGCACGAGGTGAGTAACACCATGGCAGCACATAAGACCGAGCCCTACGACTTCACCGCCATCGAGGCACGTTGGCGAGACTTCTGGTCCGAGAAGGGATTCTTCCGCGCCGACACAACGTCGCGCGAGAATACGTTCTACTACCTGAACATGTTCCCCTACCCCTCGGGCTACCTACATGTCGGACACGGGCGCAACTACATCATCGGGGATCTGGTCGCACGGGTGAAGATCATGCGCGGCCTTCAGGTCCTCAACCCGATGGGGTGGGACGCATTCGGTCTTCCTGCCGAGAACGCCGCCATCGAGAACAGCACCCATCCGTGGACGTACACGAAGGCGAACATCGAGAAGTCGAAGCAGCAATTCCGCGCCTGGGGTGTCCAGTTTGACTGGGATCGCGAAGTCACCACCTGCCTCCCCGACTACTACCGTTGGACACAGTGGCTGTTCCTCGAGCTGCACAAGAATGGCCTCGCCTACAAGAAGAAGGCGACCGTCAACTACTGTCCAACCTGCGA
>CAZORQ010000034.1:0-10083 GCA_964582285.1 uncultured Thermotogae bacterium | reverse complement strand
AGAATGGCCTCGCCTACAAGAAGAAGGCGACCGTCAACTACTGTCCAACCTGCGATACGGTGCTGGCCAACGAGCAGGTCGTCGGCGGAGCGTGCGAACGTTGCGGCACGCCGCCGGAGAAGAAAGATCTCGAACAGTGGTTCTTCAAGATCACGGCGTACGCCCAACGGCTGCTCGACGATCTCGACAAGCTCGAGGCGTGGCCGGAAAACGTCGTCAAGATGCAGGAGAACTGGATCGGTCGCAGCGAGGGCGCTGAAGTCGTGTTCACCACCGAGAACGGCGACCCGATCCGCGTGTTCACGACACGCCCCGACACCCTGTGGGGCGCGACGTTCATGGTGCTCGCGCCCGAGCATCCGCTGGTCGAGACGCTGACAACCGACGCCTACCGTGACACCGTAGCCAACTACCGGGATCAAGCCGCTCGAGAGACCGAGATCGATCGGATGTCGACCGAGCGAGAGAAGACCGGCGTATTCACCGGCGGCTACGCGATCAACCCGGTCAACGGTGACCGCGTGCCGATCTGGATCGCCGACTATGTTCTGATGACCTACGGCACCGGCGCGATCATGGCCGTCCCCGCACACGATGAGCGCGATTTCGCGTTCGCGATCAAGTTCGGTGTCCCGATCGTTCCCGTCTTGGCGCGGGTCGACCGCATCTGTAAGAGCATCGTCCACAGCGAATCCGTTTCCGGGGACTTCACGGACAAGCTCGATCTCCTCGGCATCGCCTACGACCGCGTCGACGGGGCGCTTCACATCACGCTGGAGGACGAGGCGGACTTCGATCGGTTCAGCGTACTCATCCGCGACGAGATCCATCCCGGGCACTGGAACGCCATCGTCGGGAACCGCTGGCTGTTCACGTTCGATGACAAGCAGATCGCCCTCGAATCCCCGGCTGCGGACGCCGAGATCCTCGAGCGGTGCAAGACCCTGTCTCCCGAGCTCTCGTCGAACCGCAGTACGATGGAGATCCTCAGCGCCATCCCGTTCTACGGCGATGTGCTGTTCCACGCCGAGTACGGCGACATGATTCACTCGGCCGAGTTCACGGGCACGCCCGGCGATCGCGCCAAGGCGATGGTCACCGAGTGGTTGGAATCCCAAGCGGTCGGCGAAGGGGCGATCAACTTCCGCCTCCACGATTGGCTCATCTCCCGCCAGCGGTATTGGGGCGCACCGATTCCGATCGTCCACTGTGACGGATGCGGCGAGGTCCCCGTGCCCCTCGATCAGCTGCCGGTGCTGCTTCCCGAAACCGAGTTCATCGGCAAGATGGGACTGGCCGATATCCCCGGCTTCGCCGACACGACATGCCCCAACTGCGGCGGACCCGCACGGCGCGATACGGACACCATGGACACGTTCGTCGACTCGGCGTGGTACTTCCTTCGCTTCATCAACGCCGACGACGCCGAGCACGCGTTCGTGCGTGAGGACGTCGACCATTGGCTTCCCGTCGATCAGTACGTCGGCGGCGTCGAGCACGCCATCCTTCATCTTCTGTACGCGCGGTTCGTCACCAAAGCGCTCCACGACCTTGGCCACATCGGATTCGAGGAGCCATTCGCGCGCCTGTTCACGCAAGGGATGGTCTGCCATCCGGCCCATCGCTGCCCCGACCACGGCTGGCTCTACCCGCACGACGTCGGCGATTCGACCGTCTGTCCCACCTGCGGCAAGCCGCTCGAGACGTCGAGCTTCAAGATGTCGAAATCCAAGCGCAACGTCGTCGATCCATCGCAGATCATCGAGGCGTACGGCGCCGACACCGAACGGCTTTACACGATGTTCATGGGGCCGCCGGATCGAGACATCGATTGGTCCGATGAAGGGATTCGCGGTTCGTTCCGTTTCCTCAAACGGGTGTGGACGCTCGTTCTCGAGAACAGCGAGCGCCTCGCCAGTACCGGTCAAACGGCCGATCCGGACACACTCGATGCCGACGGACTCGCCGTCTGGCGACGATACCACCGCACCGTGAAGAAGGTGACCGAAGACATCGAAGCGCGGTTCAGCTTCAATACCGCCGTCGCTGCGATCATGGAACTGGTGAACGAACTCGTCCCCTACGCGAGCGGCACGGCCGATCCATCGCTTCTTCGGGAGACGCTCGACGGACTGATCCTCCTCCTATCGCCGTTCACGCCGTTCATCTGCGAGGAGCTGTGGCGCAGAACCGGTCATGAAGACGCCGTGCTCGAACAGCGTTGGCCCGAGTATGATGAATCCGCCCTCGAGGAAGACAGCCTCGAGATCCCGGTACAGGTCAACGGCAAGCTGCGTGCCCGAATCACCGTATCGGCCGCCACCGCGGCCGACGCCGACGAGCTGAAGGGAGCCGCGCTCGCCAACGACCGAATACGAGCCAATCTGGAAGGCAAGGAACTCATCAAGGCGATCGCCATCCCGGGGAAGATGGTCAGCCTTGTGGTGAAGTAGCGATGATGGCAAACGGTCGTCCCGTGCCCGTTGAGCTTGTCGTTCGTTTCCATCGGCCCGGTCGTCGCTTCGACGGCATGCCAGCTGCATTCCTCGACCGCGATGGTGTGATTAACAATGACGGTCGGTATGTCAACACGGTCGAGGCGTTCGCCCTGCTCCCCGGTGCCGCCGATGCGATCCGGCGGCTGAACGCCGCCGGGATCCCCGTCGTCGTCATCACCAACCAAGGCAGCGTCGCGCTGGAGTACCTCACGCCCGCCGACCTCGAGCGGATCCACGACAAGATGGAGAAGCTCCTCGCTGCGAAGGGGGCGCACGTCGACGCCGTGTATTCGGCACTCGCGCATCCCGAGGGAACCGTTCCGGAGCTAGCGAAGGTCTCCGAGTACCGCAAACCCGCCACAGGGATGATCGATCGGGCACGCGACGACCTTGGGATCGATCCGCATCGCTCGCATCTGGTTGGCGATGCAACCAGCGACATCCTCGCCGGGAACCGCGCCGGCTGCAGGACGATTCTCGTCAAGACCGGCTTCGCCGGCACCGACGGAAAAGCCGAAGCCACACCCGATCACATCGTTGATGATCTGCCCGCAGCCGTGGATCTAATCGTCAAGAACGCTGCCCTGACGAAGCACGTGCCGGATGGCACCTAGCTACGCACTTCGGTTATCGATCGCACGCCGTGGATGGCGGCCGTTGAACAGAACTCGGGAATTTGCGAGAATGGACCACCAACCGGGGCCTTAGCTCAGCTGGGAGAGCGCTTGCATGGCATGCAAGAGGTCAGGGGTTCGAATCCCCTAGGCTCCAAACCTGTTTCCTGCACAGATCTTCCGAGCTCGACCACATACACGTTGCTCGGCTTCCCGAAGTCTCTCCCACGAAGAGGGTTGATGAAGCACGTTCTCCTGTTAGCAGGACACATCACCGAGCGTCATCCAAGGGTCACTGCGTCTGCTTTAGCTGGATGCTCCGCTGCGCTTGAGTTAGACTGACTTCTGTGGAGGTCTCATGATTCGCACGGCTTGGATCGGCATGATGGTTCTGCTTCTTTCCATTGCTCTGTTTGCAGCTCAGGGTGGTCTTGCCGCTGAAACCTCTATCGAGTACGAGGCTGAGTTCGAGCCAGCCGACCTGCGCGCAATCGACGGTTTCTCTTCTCTCTCCATCCCGATTGGCTGGTGGTATTCCCCCTCCCACGTCAATGGTGAGAAGACATTCACTGGCTTCTCAGTTAAGAGGTGGGAGTCGGCCGTTACCTACCACTATCCCGAGGATGGGAATCTAGGGAAACTAGTCCTGCAAATGAGGCAGCCAACAGACATTTCGAGCTACGATGGGTTCGAGATCCGCTTCCGATCAAACAGTCCCGCAGAAGTCGGATTGGCCCTCAATCTGACCTGCGATGAAGCGAAGAACGCTTTCATGGAGCTGGATTCAACGATTCAGTGTGATGCACAAGGCGTAGCGGTTCGTGTGCCGTTCAGTTCATTCGTGATGGTAGGTGCCGAAGCTGCGGATCTCCCAGGTCTCGACTGCTTCATGGAACTCGTGTTCTTTGTGAGCGGCGAGAGCCTGACTATGACCGTTGAATCCGTTCATGTCTATCGGACGTCTGAGCAGGAATCGGCCGCTATTCCACATGCAGACCTTGCGAGTCCCGGTGTGGACGGCTACGCCGTTATCGTCAACGTCGATGATCATCCGGGCGACAACGACATCATGACCGGGTACGCCAATCGCAATCGAATCGTTGATGCGCTCCTTGCCAAAGGATGGACAGAGGAGAACATGTACATTCTGCTCGACCACGATGTGACGGTAGAGACTGTAGGGCAAGCGATGGATTGGCTCATGGAGCGAGTGACTGAAGAGGATCTGGTGTTCATCTACGCCTGTGGTCACGGCGGACACCTCCGAGAGACCGTCGGCCTTGGATGGGCTTTCCCGCCGCTCTGGCGAGCGCTCCCCACGGAGCGCAAGGTCTTCGTCGTGAACTCCTGTGGTGCAGGGATGATCACTACAAGCGCGATGTACGGCGAGTTCATCGAGCCGGAGCAACGGGCGAGACACTCAGATCAACTGATGACTGGCCTGGCCATAGCTGGCTGCAGACATGATGAAAGCGGAATCTCCGGATCTATCGGAGAAGGTCTGCCCATTCTGGGAGGTTACATGACGTTCTTCCTGCATGGGGCACTCAACGACTTCTCACTGGATGCGGATGGCGACTTGTACGTATCTGTGGAAGAGGCGTTCGCGGGGACCTATTCAAGGACCAGGGCCTTCTTCCAGGATGAGATTGCCAAAGTTCTGTCCCGTCCAGATCTGCCTCAAGCGATACTCGATCCGCTTCGTGAAATGGTCAAGTACGATTACCCGCACCCAGAGCTCATCGATGGATATCCTGGCGAGCTGATCCTGGATCTGAAGTACTACGACGACACAAGTGAGCAGCATCGCCGTCTGCAAAGCGCCTCCGCCTGGAATCGGGATGGCCTTCATCTCGGAGCGCGGTCCACATTGAGTGTCAGAACCCGCGGTCCTTGAACTCCATGACGCACGCGGGTGCTAGGATAGCAGCGGACAAGTCGATGACAAAGCCAGACACGTTATCACTGGAGAGCTGAAGCCTGAACCCAACCTTTAGGCCGGCCGCAACCTATGCAAAGCGACATCCATCACCACATAGCTATAAACGAACGCGTTCTACATTCAATCCCCTAGGCTCCAATGAAGAGACTCGAACTGCCGGCAACTACCTGGCGGTTTCGTTTTTTTCGCCGTACATTCCTTGGCCGACTCGAGATGAGCAACTTGACTACGGGGACACGAAGTGTACGATTGGATACATCATGTCCCCGCGACAGATTGCCCCAACCCTCTTCCCGGCTGCGCGACTCGCCGTACTGCGGTGGCTCGCCGACACGGAGGACGGGTTCCACCTGCGCGAGCTTGAGCGCCGTAGCGGCTTGAACAAGCATGGTTTGGCACGCGAGCTTCATGCGTTGCGAGATGCCGGCATTCTCGCATCCACACAAGTTGGCAACCAGATCATCTATCGCCTGAACCCGGAGTGCCCAATCTACGACGAGTTGCGATCGATCGTCCGCAAGACGGTCGGCCTGGCTGGTGTGCTGCGCGAGGCGCTCGAGCCGTTCGCCGACCGCATCGATCTCGCCTACATCTACGGCAGCTTCGCGCGCGGCGAGGTGCGGCCGGACAGCGATGTCGATCTCATGATTGTGGGCGCTGTGTCACTCCGCGAGGTCAGCTCAGCGATCCGTGCGGCGGGGCGAACACTCCGCCGCGTCGTCAATCCAACATCCTACGCGTCCGACGAGTATGCGGCTGCGCTTCGTACAGAAGACTCATTCGTCTCCCGTGTTCACAACGGACCTCGCATCGGTGTCATCGGAGGAAACGCATGAGCCTGGCGGAAATGCTGCTTCGTGATGAAGTGCGGCGAGAACCTGAAGCACCCGGAGAGGTCACGCGGCTCCTCGGGGCGGTTGGCCGCCGACTGGAGGACGCTGGAAACGAGGCCAACCACCCGGAGACCAGGCTGCTGCAGGCATACCATGCAATCCTCAACTGCGCTCTGGTCGGATTGCGGGTGAACGGTCTGCGGCCAACCGACCGCCGCGGGCACCATGTCGTCGCCTTGGAGTCTCTGAGTGATACGCTCGGAATCTCGGATGATCGTGTCGACTACTTCCAAATGCTGCGCAACCTTCGCAACAAAGATCTCTACACGGGCGGCATTCATGTCACGGTTCGCCAAGCCGAAGAGGCCATCGGAGAAGCGCAAACCCTGCGAACCGAGCTGGAGCGATGGCTCGGAGAACGCGGAGCAGGCAGCCGCTAGAACGTTCGAGTGCAAGACGCCGTCCAGAAGCCCAGCAACAGAGCCAGCGTTTGCGGGTGAGCACAAGCCGCTCCCTTCGAGTCACTGAGACTGTAGGGCCTTAGCTCAGCTGGGCGACCTCATGCATGGCATGCAAGAGGTCAGGGGTTCGAATCCCCCAGGCTCCAAAACGCCCTTCCTGGGCTGGTCTCGGAGAACTACGATGACCGCGTGCCCTTCGTTCTCCATAGGCATCGGTCCGAGTCAGTCTCGGCTCGGTGTCTGGGCGAACTCGAGGCAAAGCGCACGCCGAAACAGACTCACACGCAGCCACCAACACCCGAATAGCGAACAGTCGGATGGGGGCTTCGGACGTCTACAGCTCAGTCACGAGACGCCGATGCAGAAGAGCCAACTCTGATTCGCTTAGCCCAACTTCATTCATCAGGTATAGCTCGACCACTGACCTCAGATTGTGGGATGTCACAACTCGCCCGTCGTTCATCTCTCGCAGTTTGCTGAGAAGCTGCTCCACGACCTCGAAGTAGAGCATGCGGCCGTATTCAATTTCGTAGTAGTTGCGGAATGTCAGCGCGTAGTCGTTGATCAGATCAGGAAGAGTGGCGCCAGAAAGCGCTTCAAGAATCGCAATCGTCATCCCTGTCCGATCCTGGCCAATCTGGCAATGGATGAGGTATGGGGGCTCGTTGGCAATAATGAAGCGTACTACCCTCGCAATCTCTCTCTTGAAGTGATCCCACGTCACAGCCAGCCCGACGTTCGTCGCGAGAACACTCCCGGAGTCTCCGCGGTCTCTGTAGTAGCTGCTGTTGTCGAATGCCAGCTGCGGGTCGTTCCAGTAGGAGCCAACGTTGATGATCGTGCGAACGCCTGCCGAGACCATCAGAGAGTGCGCATAGTCGGATCTGTCGGAACCGTCAGCCGGATGAGACGACCTGAAGAGTACACCGCTCGCCACGTCTCCGTACTCAATCTCTCCGAAGTTGGCGTACTCCTCGTCTGTGTCACACTCCCCCCGTGTCTCGACACGATCCACTTCGCGTGCTTCCAACTCATGCAGGTACCGCTCCTTCTCCAACAGCCTGACCGTTATGTCATCCCCCAGAGCGACGCGGTACGTTTCCGCGATGTTTGTGTACCACCCCACGATGTAGGCATCCCCGAACACGATGAGGCCTGGTAGAGACTGTGGAAGGTCTGGGAATATGCCGGATACGACGGGCATCTCCAACGTTTGGCCGGACAGTGTGATCTCGATCCAATCTCCAACCTCAGCTCCCAATGCGTCGAGCTCCTCTTGGCTGATGTTAGTGATGACGCTTCCGAAGGCGTCATCAAACGAGACAACAGCTCCCGCGATACTCGTCGCCTGTTGAGCCTGGCCGACAAGCAGAGGCAGACTCAACGAAACTGCTGCAGCAACAACCATCAAGCAACGTCTTGCGCTCATTTCTCCTCCCCTCCAGTCAACAGTCAGAGTACCTGCCGGTTCATCCACAGGCAATCCGCCTTCGCTTCCAGTCCTTCCCAAGCGGCGCGTCGGAACCGGACGTCATGGTGCGGCTGGCAGGACAGCTCCGTCTCCCGAAGCACTGCGCCAATTGACGTTCCAGTCCGTGCGGCAAGTCAGACAGAGATGCTCATCACCACGATGCCACACACGTTCTAGAATCAGTCCCCCAGGCTCCAAACTGTCATTCCTGTCTAGGTCTGCAAGAGCCTCGTCGTTTGCATGCGCGCCTTCCTCCTCCCTATGTCAGTCCATATCGGTTCTGACATCATGGTCAGGCCGGATTCACGAGCGAAGGTCAACTCGTCTTCAAGGAGGAGCTTGACTAAACTCCTCTAGACGTCGGTCGCCAGTGGGGGCTGGTCAGGCCGGAAGAACAAGCCCTACTTCTTCGATGACAAACTGACGATCCTACCACGTCAATCGCTGAAAGGTGGTCAGCAATGGGAAAGAGAGCCATGGCGAAATGCAGTCTCGCCTTGATCGTTGTTCTGGCAGTGTGCACTGGCATGGCTGTTACCAGCCTCTCCAAGACTCGCGTTGTGATCATGACCTACAACATTCTGGATGCGGGGATGCCAACAGATGACTACAGTCACGATTGGTATCGACTAGACGAGATCATCGATCTCATCGTCGGTGTCAATCCTGATATCTTGGCCATTCAAGAAGCTTGGGAGTGGGAACACAACTGGCCTCCACTGGAATCTGTCGGCAGCAAACTTGGGCTGCCGTATTTCGCATCACCGCCTAACGAGGATGGGTGTTCTTCCCTCGTGTTGTTCAGTCGCTTCGAGATCGTAAGTGCGGAAAACTGGCCTGACTTGTTCGTCACCGGAGCCATGCACGCTGGAATACAACTAGACTCTAGGGATATTCTACATGTATTCAACACGCATTTCATAGGAGAGCGGCCTGATTTCAATAGCGACTGGGTACGGCAACAGGAAGCCAAGAGACTCATAGAGCAAATGGAGCCGTACTCGGAGGGACTGGCTGTCCTGGTAGGGGATCTCAACTTCAAGATTCAGGAGCTGCTTCGCTGCGCAGAGTGTCCTTCATGTTGTCTCGGAAGGCCGGATGCATGGAGAATCAAGCCCGGGCAGTTGCTCGAGCAAGCGGGCTGGAGCCTGGTGGCTTATGAGGAGGCGGGGTACGAGCAGGCCTGGGTCCCCTCTGGTCTTCTTCCTGCGGCACAGGAACTAGAGATCGATATGGAGAAGGACGAGCTGTATCGCCTATCTGACCACCTGCCAGTCGTCATCGAGTTGGTCATTGACTGACACTGCCTATGACCTGCCCCACCAATTGGAGTTCACCTTGAGAGTTAGTCTAGACTGCCAGTGACCTTCGCCCAAGACCTGCTACAGGCATAGTGCCGGAACTGGTTGTGATGAGCAGGCCTCACCTAGAAGCTGACATCACGTATTGCCAGTCTCCAACTGGATGTCCTCCAAACACGCCCTTTGCGCAGAGGACATCGCTCACCATGCAGCCATGTACGAACGCGTTCTACATTCAGTCCCCCAGGCTCCAAAACGCTATTCTGAAGCTGCTCCAGAGCTCTCCCTTCCCCGTCTCGATTCACTTCCTGTAGACTTACGCACAAGGAGGTCCCATGACTCGATTCCTTGCTGTGCTTTCCGCTGTCCTCTTCCTAACATGTTCGGTTGCTGCTTGCGCCTCGACCGAGTACCGAGGTGTCAACATGGCACTGGAGATGGCGCACCCAATCGACATCGAGTACTTGGCAAGGGAATGGAACGCGAATCTCGTCCGAGTCTGCTTGTACATGGCCGGGGACTGGGGATACTTCGTGCCCAGCCCCAATGCGCAGACAGCATTCCCTGAATCGCATTGGGAGAGACTTGATCGGTTCCTTGATGACTGCGAGACGCATGGCATACGCGTGAGCATCGATTTGCACCAGTGGATGGGCTACGGATATCTGAACAACTTGGCGACAATGCGGATCTGGCAGAGCCCCGAGTATCAGAGTTCCTTCGTGAAGTTCTGGGGCTTGATGGCAAAACGCTACGCTGATCGCGGCAACGTAATCTACGCCTACGAACTGCTCAATGAGCCTCACGCCGCGTACGGCGGACAGAAGCTCGCGGACGAATGGCATTCATTGGCGCAACGCGCAGTCGATGAAATCCGACTGCACGATCAAGAACATGCAATCGTTATCAACTGCACTGATTGGGCAAACCCCTCGGGCTTCAACTACCTGAAGCCGCTCGAGG
>CAZORQ010000033.1:0-25942 GCA_964582285.1 uncultured Thermotogae bacterium | reverse complement strand
TTACGAGTGGGATTTCAACAATGACGGCCAAACGGATGCCGTAGGGAACACGGCGACGTACACATTCAATACAGTGGGCGCTCAGCCCGTGACACTGAAGGTGACAGATGATGACAACGCTGCGGACTTCACGACGCATGTCGTGCCGGTGCAAGGAAGTGCTCCGACAGCTGCATTTACGTTCACTCCTCAGACACCTGCGACAGGTCAAGCCGTATCGTTTGACGCGAGCGGCTCCACAGATCCCGATGGGAGCATTATTCTCTACGAGTGGGATTTCGACAACAACGGAACGACAGATGCAACCGGCATGGCAGTGACCCACAGCTGGCCAAACCCGGGCGCGTACCCGGTTACGCTCATCGTGACGGACAATGATGCGTCCGTCGGCGCCGAAACGAAGCCTGTTCCCGTTGAGATGGGAGGAGTAGGCGGCGCCAATCAGCCTCCCATTGCGGACTTCATCTTCGAACCGGAAGAGGACACGCAGGTCGACATCAACGAGGTCGTGAACTTCCACGCCGATGGATGCAGTGATCCTGACGGCACCATCGAGGCCTATGAGTGGGACTTCGACAACGATGGGGTGTACGACGCAACCGGCATGAATGTGTCCCACATCTACAATGCTGGTGGCGCGAAAATCGTCACACTGCGGGTGATGGACAACGATGGGGCGGCTGGATTCAAGACCAAGGTGGTTGCCGTTCAATTCGTTCGACCGATCGCTGACTTCACTTTCTTGCCGGAACTGCCCGATCGTGGAGATGTCGTGAGTTTCGATGCGACTACATCGACGGATCCGGATGGCAGAGTAGACTTTTTTGAGTGGGACTTCGATGACGATGGAGTTATCGATGCGACGGGCCAGACGGTGACGCACATCTTCAATACGGGAGGGAGCAAGCCGGTTACCCTTACGGTTACCGATGATGATGGTGTTACCGATTTTGTGACCAAGGCTGTTCCGGTCAGGGTCAATAACGAACCTGCCGCCGACTTCGACTTCACCCCGGAGAATCCGACCGTTGCGGATACCATCGAATTCACGGACAAGTCAACGGATGCGGATGGCACAGTTGAGACGTATGCGTGGGACTTTGGCGATGAGTCAACAAGCACCACGCAGAACCCCACACACAAGTACGCAGCCTCAGGAACATACGAGGTGAAGCTCAAGGTTACGGACAACGAAGGGGATGAGAGCGAGACGACGAAGAATGTTGTCGTTGCATCTCCAACGAATGCCGCACCGGTTGCCGCCTTCAGTTTCTCGCCCGCCTCGCCGGGGACTGAGAGTCAGGTCCAGTTCACGGATCAATCAACCGATGCGGAGAGCAACATCACACAGCGTTCGTGGGATTTCGGCGATGGTGCAACGAGTACTGAAAGCAACCCAACGCACACATACACAGCTGCTGGAAGCTACACGGTGACACTGACAGTAACAGATGCTGGAGAACTGACCCATTCGACGGCCCGAACCATCGTTGTGACCACAGGAACCGGCTCAGACACCGGGCTGCAAGCATATCCAAACCCGGCGAGCACAGCAGTAACGTTCAGGTACGACCTGCCGGGCGGCGCGACGAATCCGGTCCTGCAGGTCCGCAGCCTGCTTGGCGAGCTGATGTTCGAGCAGGAGCTTCCGGAGGGGAGTTCGACCTTCGAGTGGAATCTTCGTACGACGGGGGGAGAAGACCTGCCGAACGGGTTGTTCTTCTGTGTTGTCACCGTGACGGGCGCTAGGCGCTCCGAGGTCTTCCGGCTGCTGATTGCACGCTAGAAGGAGGGAATGACTGTGAAACAACGAACCAAGATTGTCTTGTGGGTGGCCCTCCTCGGGGTGGCGGCATGGATCGCCGGAGCGGCTCAACCGGCGCAAACCGTCTTCGATGTGGATCCGGGTGTTGGGATGCTCGGCGCTGGAGGCTCGGGCCTCTCGATCGTCAGCGGGGCAGAGACGCTCTATTACAATCCAGCTGGTCTGTCGGAGCTTCCCGGAATCAGCCTCAGCTCGTTCTACGCGTCGCATTTTGGGTTGGCGAACTACTCGGCGGTAGCGCTGACGTTCCGCAACTGGGGCGTTGCAGCGCTGCTGTTGGGTTCTACGGGAATCGACGGATACGATGATGCAGGGAACCCCACGGACGCCATTGCGTTTCGGAACACGGGGTTCCTGTTTGGCGCTGGGGTTGACCCGAGCAGTCTCGCGTTCCTTCCGAACTTCGCGATTGACATGTCGCTTGGAGCACGGATCAAGGTCATGACCGCTCAAGTGGGAGATGATGCGGGAACGGGCTTCTCGTTTGATCTTGGGTTCCGGACGGTCTTCCCGGACATGCAGATAGGGCCCGTGCCACTCTCGGATATTGCTCTTGGCATCACGACGATTAACCTGTTTGGCGATGTCGCATACGACACGTTGAGCAACAGCTACAAGATGGATATCCAGGCGGGCATCTCGGCGCGAGTTGCGGACGCGGCTCGCGTGGCGCTCGACCTGCATCTTGGCGGATCGTTGCATGTTGGCGTGATCTACGAGCCGATTCCAACGTTTGCGCTTCGTGCCGGACTGATCTCGCGCTACGGAGGCCTCTCACTGACTGCCGGGTTGGGCGTCAATGTCGAGGGATTCCTTCTGGACTACGCATACGTCAGTCATACGCTCGGAGGGACGCATCGCGTGTCATTGACGCTTGACTTCTCGAGTCTGGATATCACTGCTCTGAGCCGCTCGATGCGCCGCTTGTTGCCGTAGCAGGTTGTCAGACGCGGGGTGTGGTCACTGCTCGCATCTACGTGTTCATGGCCGTGCTGGGCTTTCAGAAGACGGGCCAGCAGTCAGTGCCCTGCGGCCCACTCATCGGCCAAAGCGCCGAGCCGATCTGCATCGATTGCTTCTCGGATCTCCGCCATGAGGCGAACGAGGAAATGCAGGTTGTGGAGCGTGGCTAGCCGATAGAAGGAGTACTCCCCCGCCCGGCAGAGATGGCGAAGATAGGCCCGTGAGTGATGACGACACGTGAAGCAATCACAGGCGGCATCGATCGGGCGATCATCGCGCGCGAATCTCGCATTCCGAAGGTTGATCCGGTGACGCGTTTCTCCCTTGAGGAAGACGGTTCCGTTTCGCGCAAGGCGTGTCGGAGCGGCACAGTCGAATGTGTCGATCCCGCGCCGTACGGCGGCGAACAGGTCCTCGATCTCACCAATACCGAGCAAGTGACGCGGTCGCTGGTCCGGTAGGAGAGGGATCGTCCAATCCAGCACACGAAACATCTCGTCCTTTGATCGTCCGAGAGATCCGCCGATTGCCATCCCATCGAACGCCATCCCCCCAATCACTCGAGCACTCTCCTCGCGCAGATCGCGATACGCTCCCCCTTGAACGATCCCGTAGAGGCCTTGATGTGCATTGGGAAACGATGGATCGTTCTGAAGCAATCGGAATGCTGCCAGGCCACGCCGCGCCCAACGGTGGGTTCGCTCCATCGCGCGCTTTGTGTACGTGTAGTCATGAAAGGGAGATGTGCACTCGTCGAGCGGTAGGATGATATCTGCGCCGAGCTTGCGTTCTACCGTGATCACCGATTCGGGGGTGAACGTGTGCAGGGAGCCATCCACGATTGATCGGAAGTCGGCTCCTTGCTCAGTGAGGCGAACGAGAGATCGACCGCTGCGGCGTTTGGCGAGAGCATGAGCCTTGCCCGGGAAGATCGATGCGACCTTCCCGACACCATGTTCCTTCCCGGCCCCGAGGCTGAACACCTGGAAACCTCCCGAATCGGTCATGGTCGGTCCAGTCCACCCGGAGAATCCTTGAATCCCACCGAGCGCCGCAATGGTGTCCTCCCCGGGACGGAGGTGGAGATGGTACGTGTTGGCGATGAGGATCTGCAGCCCGTGGTCGTTCAGGGCCTGTGGCTCGACAGCCTTGATCGTTGCCTGTGTAGCGACACCGGCGAACGCCGGCGTGTCCACGGCGCCGTGCGACGTCGTCAGTCGACCGGTTCGGGCAAACGAATCGGTCGCCCGATGATCGACCGCAAAGGAGATCGGACCGATACGTTCCGACAAGGATGCCTCCTCATGTGAGAGATAGCTGGGGAGACTGTATCCGATGGACTCGAGGGGCTGCTAGTTGCTGCTGAGCGCCCGATAGAGTGGACCATACTCACAAGCTGGATGCCAGAACAGATAACCATTGGCGCCGGCGTCCTCTGCGGCGCGTACCTGCTCCTTGATATACGTCTCGAGGGTCATCCCCATGGGCAAGGCCATGTCGAACGCTTGCAGGAATGGGCGGTAGTTGGAAGCCATGCGCTGTTGCCCCGACAGGAGCGCCTCGCGGACGACGCGGTATGGATCATCACAATAGACCTGCTCACTGTAGTGCGACGGATACAGCATCGGAGAGACGTAGTCGAGATGGACGCACATCTCTTCGAGCGACTGGCCGATGGGATCGATCCGGCGTTGGTTCCAAGGCCACAATACGCGTCCGAACACGTCGGCGGACAGCGTGATCTTCCCCCCAAGACGTTCCCGTGCCGCGGTGAGGAAGCTATCGACTGCTGCATAGCGATCCTCGTAGACCGACTCGAGGTCCCCACTATCGGCGTAGCGGATGTAGTCGAATTGGATCTCGTCGAACCCGAGGGATGCGACTTCCTGGGCAACAGCCAAGTTGTATTCGACGGCCGTTGGATTGTCGACGGGAACCCAGTCCTCGATCAAGTCCAAATGCCGTGAAAGGAGAGGATCGAAGAACAGCACGTGTCGCGCAATGACGTAGAAACCATGCTTGCGCAACGTCGAGACAAGGGGGCTCAGATCGAGTAGGCCTGTAGAAGCGCCGATCTGAGTCGCTAATGGAACACGACTGGAGTAGGTCAGTTCGCCGTGCATGTTCTTGACATTGATCACTACGGTGTTAATGGTGCCGGCCCGAAGGGCAGTGAAGATCCCCTCGACGATTTCACGCTTGGTGAGCGAATAGGATGTGAGGTAGACGCCGACGCGCGCAGCTCCGTCTGGTTTGCTCGGAGGCGGGTCCCCCTGTACGCGTGGGTCAGATGGACAGAATGCGACGATGAGTACGGTGAGAAGGGCAGCGAGGATGCCCAGGGTCTTGGTGTGTTTCATCACGATCCAAGCTTAGTCGTATGATGAGCCACCTGATGTCATATCGGTACGACGATTGTGGGACGTCGGGCACGTCTGCGTCGGACGCCTTCATCCGACACGAGCTTCATTGGATGGCCACATGAAACCCATCGTCGATTCAAGAGGATGGCATAGACTGAACAACAGACAGGAACTTGATTCATCGCTTTGTCGGCAATTCGGGCATGGGTATAATGGTGCTGAAGGTGCAATCATGCGTGCCTCGGGTGGTGCACGGACTGCAAAGGAGATACTTCATATGAAACGTATAGGACTGATTGCTTTGCTTGTGCTTGCCGTGGGAAGTGTTGCGCTCACGGGATTCGGAGCATCGAGGGGTTCGATCGCGATTCTTGGGAACGGCGACTTCACAGAGCAGAACGGAGTGATCTCCGGTCGTGGCACACAGGATGATCCGTACATCATCGCGGGGTGGGAGATCAGTGTGGCGTCCGGCGAGTACTACGGTGTCAGAGTTGAGAACGTCACGGCGTCGTTTGTGCTTCGTGGACTTGTCATCAACGGCGCCGTCGATTATGAGGGTGCAGCGATTCGCATCGGGTTTGCGGCGAACGGCGTGATTGAGGATTGCGCGATTGCCAGTTCGGCAAACGGCATCGAGATTTCATCCTCCACTGACATCACGGTGGAGAGCAACGTCCTCTACGTTCAAGGATTCGGACTTAGAGTCACGGGAGAATCAGCGGCCGAGTACCGGCATCAGATTGGGCAATCCAATCTGTTCAACAACTCCCCGATCTTCTACTACTACGGACTCGACGGGGAGCGGATCGAAGGGATCGAAACTCGGCATCTTACGATCGCTGGAAGTCGTGATGTGACCGTTATTAGGAACACGGTCGTCGATGGTGATGGCATCCAGCTTGCGTTTGTGACCGACTCGACGGTGACGGCGAACATCACGGGTCGCAACAGCAACGTCCCGACGGAGCATGCGATGCACCTGTACGAATGCCAACGCAATACCATCTCGACGAATCTGATCAAGAACTCACGGCTTGCCGGGATTCAACTTACGCTGTCGTCGGAGAACGAAATCGTAGAGAACTACCTTGGTGTCAACGATACAGGTATTCGGCTGGTCGGGTCGAGAAAGAACCGTCTGGCGCAGAACGAACTGCTTGGCTGCTACACTGCGATCTGGCTTGCCGGAGCATCCGAGGACAACCGCATTGAGGACAATGTGATCATCGGCAAGGTCAGTGCAGACGGGGATCGAAGGCAGGGCATTGTACTGGATCTGGCGTCGGGGAACAGGATCGAACGCAATGCGCTGACGGAGTGCGAAATAGGGATCACGCTCGAAGCGAAGGCGTCCCGGAACGTGATTGCGGAGAACAGCATCATTGCAGGCGGATACGGCATCTTTGTCACGGGCTCGTACAACGACATTGAGGGCAATCTGCTGTCACAGCAGACGCGGGGCGTTCTGTTCCCCGAAACGTACGGACAGTCCATCACGCGCGGGAACGTGTTCTCAGAGAATGTATTTGGAGACAACGTGCACCACCTGTACACGAATCTCGATTGCGAAGCCAACGAATTCGGCGGCAATGTCTTCCTCGGCGACGCGCGCATACTGGTTACAGATAGGGGAACAGGAAACCAGTGGTCGATTTCAGGGATCGGGAACTTCTGGGGAGATGCAGATGTGGAGGATGCGGACGGGGATGGCATTGGAGACACGGCGGTCGTCGTCTATCCTGCAGCTCGCCAGGACGAAGCACCGCTGGCATCGATCGATCCGGCCGAACTGCGGGTCGGCATCCTTGGAACCCTGCGGAGGGGAACCGTGTCGATTGAACGTGGCGACGGTTCGAATGTCGAAGTGGCAAGTCTGTTCGCGGAGAGTGCGGCGCAGCGCTGGGTTGGGTTCCGAGGTTTCCCCGAGACTCTTCTTGACGGCTTCCCGGGGATCCTGTTTTCGTTTGGAGAAGAGGCTGAGCTGCGATTCACCATGGTCACGGTTCCGTTCGATCTTGATATCGCATTCTTCGACTCCGACGGCGAGCTTGTGGGCAGCACAACCATGACCGCAATGGCGGAGGATCTCTACACAGCGACAGCGCCATTCCAGTATGCGTTGGAACTGCCCAGTGGCATGCTGGCGGAGCTGTCACTCGAAGAGGGCGCACGGCTCATGCTCCCCGCGACGGACTAGCAAGGAGCAAAGACGTGCCTCAACTCGACAGCATCGTCTTCGATCTTGACGGAACGCTTGTCCGCTATCACGGAATCGAATTCGAGTCAAGCTGGGGAGCGGTTGCGGTCGCGGCAGGCGTGTCCGATCGCTCCGACGCTCTCCTGCAGGAATATCTCCCGCGCAAGGACGCCTACGCTGAATGGGTAATGAAGGATGCCGAGCTGCTTCGTGGCATCCCAGTTGAGGCGGTGCGTGATGCGGTTCTCCCGCCTCCCTATGCGGACGGGGTTCGTGCAATGGCTGACAGCTTGCGGGGACGGTTCCAACTTGGCATCTTGTCGTCGGGCATCGATTTTGTTGCAGACTGGGTCTGTCAGGATCTCGGGTTCGACTATGCAAGGGCAAACCATCTTGCGACGAAGGATGGGCAGTTCACCGGAGCGAGCCAAACGCGAGTCGACCTGTGGAAGAAAGATATCGCGATGCGAGAGATCGCAGGACGGAATCGGACCCCACTCTCGCGCATCTGCTTCATCGGAGATCATCTGAACGATGTCCCGGTCATGAAGATTGTCGGCCTGGCCATTGCGGCCAACCCAAAGAATGCACGCGTTCGTCGTGCGGCTGACCACGTAATCGAGGATTTCGCCGAGTTGCCGGAACTGATCGAGCGATTCGTGTCTGCGTGACAGCTAGCTGGGATCCACGTAGAAGAAGATCTGATAGACGAGCCGGTCGAGGATCTCCTCTTTGAACTTGATTCCCAGTCCGCGGCTGACGAATGCGGGGAGGCTCTGGCGAAGCGTCTCCGAGTAGTCGACGGCAAGCACCGTGTCCTCGCCAAGCGGCATCAGCGCCTCCTGCAGCAGTTTCGCGCCGATGCGACGTAGATCCTGATGTTTTGGGTCAATGACAATTGCAGGCAAGAAGTAGATCTTTCGGTCTGTGAATCGGTTGGGGTAGCGTCGCTCGAAGTAGGGCGCATTCACCCACGGGATCTTCTCAAGGACATTGGTCAGGAGCGTTACGCCGACCAGTTCATCCCCCGCGTAGACGAGAAACTTCTCGAAGTCACTGTCCTGCAGGATGGCCTCGAACTGAGCGACGCTGAAGCCGCCATGATGAATCGGTGTGCGCTGATTCAGGCGCTCAAACGCATGTCGGTAGATCGACCATAGCCGCAGTCGGGGCTCCACCTCCTCGACAATGAGGGTCTTCACGACTCGAATGTCATCATCCATAACGTGTCCCCTTTCGCCCCCAGCTGTCGCGATGACCGCTAGGTCCCGAAAATGCGGTCCCCTGCATCGCCCAAGCCGGGAAGGATGTATCCCTTCTCGTTCAGTTCGCGATCAAGTGCTGCGGTGTAGATCGCCACATCTGGATGTGCCTGCGCGTAGGCATTGACCCCCTCAGGTGCCGCGACAATGCACAAGAACTGGATGCGGGTTCCCCCCTCACGCTTGATGATGTCCGTTGCGGCGATAGCGCTTCCGGCGGTAGCCAGCATTGGGTCGACGAGGATGATTTGCGCATCGGGCAGTCCGGGTGGAAGCTTGCAGTAGTACTCAACTGGCTGGAGTGTGTCAGGGTCTCGATACAGCCCGATGTGGCCCACCGTGGCCATCGGCACAAGATTCAGCACGCCGCCGAGCATGCCGGTCCCCGCGCGCAGGATCGGAGCGAGGACGATGGATACATCAAGGACCCGTCCGGTCGTGCGCTCGAGCGGCGTATCGATGTGCTTCTCTCGCAGCGGGTAGCCGCGGGTGATCTCGTACACCATGAGCGCCGTCAGTTCCTCGAGCAGACGGCGGAACGCCTCGTTGTCGGTCCGCTCATTGCGCATGCGCGCAAGCTTGCTCTGAATCAGGGGATGCTCGATCACATGTAGTTCGGACATGGTCCTCCAACTGCTTCGACTTCGGATGACGATACACGGTGGGAGACGAACGGACAAACCGGCCATGCGGACGGCGCGGCGCCGCAGCGCGGTGCGTCGAGATGGGTACCGGGAAGGCGTCCTGATGGTGGTTGTTCGATCCGATTCGCAGTATGCTGAGTCAAGGATGAGTGCGGGTCGATCAATGCGGGGTACGTTCGCAAGCCTGTTCGTAGCGGTGGCAGTTGCGATGCTTGGGATCGGGATTATCGCTCCGATCCTACCGTTGTATGCAGATACGTTTGGAGCCAGCGGTTTTGCAATCGGAGGTGTGTTCGCTGCGTTTTCCGTCTCGCGCGCATTGCTTGGACCGTGGGTCGGTCGATTCTCCGACCGTGTAGGTCGGAAGCGAATCATGCTTGCGGGGCTAGCAGCGTTCTCCGTGATCTCGATTCTCTACATGCTTGCCGGAAGCATCTGGGAGCTTGCCGTGTTCCGGTTTTTCCAGGGGGCAGCTTCTGTCATGGTGACGCCGATTGCCCAAGCGTACGTTGGCGATATCACGCCGCAAGGGCGCGAGGGGAGAACGATGAATCTCCTCTATGCGGCGATGTTCTTCGGCGTGGCCCTGGGCCCGCTTCTTGGCGGGCAGCTAACTGCGCTGTGGTCCTACCATGCTGCATTTGGCGCGATGGGAGGACTGAGTCTTGTTGCGCTTCTGCTCGTTTGGCGAACGGTACCGAGCGATCACGGCCGACGAGCGGTCAGGCAACGAGAAGCGCCAGAGCTTGTGCCGCTGCGACGAATCCTGGAGAGACCGGCTGTCAAGGGAATCGTGGCGTATTTCGCGACGCGAGGCTTCTGGAGACAGGGATTCAGCGCCTTCTATCCGCTGTTTGCCGTATCAATGCTTGGGTGGAACGAAGCGGAGGTCGGGACCGTGTTGTCGGTGTATTTCTTCGCTGGAGGGCTATTCCAGATCCCATTTGGGTATCTCGCCGATCGAGTCCGCAGGTATCCCCAGGTGCTCGTGGGCAGCATTGGCGCCCCGTTGCTGTTGGTCGTGGTCCCCTTCGTTCGTGGGATGTGGGGAATCATTGGTGTGATGTTCGCGATGGGGGCACTGTCGGCGCTTTCTCGCGCATCAGTCCTAGCAATCCGGACTGAACTCGGTCGGACGCACGGGATGGCAACCCTCGCCGGGCTTCACGGATCGTCTTTCGCGTTGGGGCAGATGGTCGGTCCAATGGCATGTGGAGCCATTGCGGATGTGTTTGGGGCCGGGGCTGTCTTCCCGTTCGGATCGGTGGTCGGGCTTGTAGGATCGGGATTGGTCTCGTACTGGCTGAGTGAACGGACTGCATCGGGCGACGAACTGCCAAAGCCGACGACAGAGCTATAGAAGGGATTCGATCATCTCTGAGATCAGATCGCTCGGGTGTCCCACCCAGCGGATGACCCCTTGACGGTCGATAAGGAACGTGTGTGGAATCCCGACCGGACCGCCACTCAGCACACCGTATAGCTCGGCAATTGGCGTGAACCGTCCTCCCGGTTCCCACACGCTGATGAAGTCGGTGTAGCCATTCCGCATCAGGAAGTCGATCGCATCTTCCATGACAGTGTCCGTGCTGATGAGCACTGCGACCAGGCCATCGGCCGCATAGTCCTTGAGCAACTGATCGAGATGGGGGAGGCTTCTCTTGCACGGACTGCACCATGCGCCCCAAAAATCAAGCAACACGACTTGACCCAGGGCATCGGAGAGGGAGAACTCGTTTCCGTCAGTCGTTGGAGCTGTGAAGTCCGGTGCCGTCATACCGACCTCAATGCCCTCTTCTGGCCCGTCGGCGCTTACGGTGATGGTCAGCGAATCGATCGCGTGGTTCCCGCGATCATCGGACACAGTGAGCACAGCGTCGTAGACACCGCTCTGCTCGTAGGTGTGTTGGATGATGATTCCAAACTCAGTCCCTTGTTCAGACCCGGATCCATCCCCGAAGTCGAGGGTGAAGGAGAGTGTGTGCCCCTTGGGGTGCATGCTGTAGGAAATGTCAAACCCAATGGTGAGTGGAGCTGGTCCGGTAACGACCGAACTGGCAAGGATGGCGATCGGATCAGATGGTGAAAGACACCCAGCGAGGGACGCCACTGCGAGCAGGCAGAGCACTCCAACAAGCCGGCGAAGCGATGAAAGCAGTTCGGGCTGAACGTTCATGATGAGAGGCTAGCCACACGGGATCTCACAGACGAAGGAAGATGGGCATGGTGGGGCGTACGTTGGTCTAGTGGATCGAAGGGACTGATGTCCGAGTTGTGCCAGACACGGACGCAGGGCGATCGAGGAAGCGGTGCGGAACTGCGGATTGGCTTGAAGAGAAGAGGTGCAAGAGGTTGCGGATGGAGGCGCAACAGAAAGGCAAGAAGGTATAATCAGAGAACAGAACACAGAGGGGGGAGAGAACATGCGATTGAGTCAGAACGCGCGCACGATCTCTTTGTACGTGCCGGAGAGGGCTCGGAAGCAGAGCATGGTCGAACGCTTGGTGTGCTTGAGCGAGGCGCGCGATCGGTCCGTGAACTACCTTGTCATCGAAGCCATCCTGCAGTACATCGATCGGGAAGAGACATAGCGTGGCGGAAGGCTACCTGATGTAGTCATGGCACTGCCAAGCTCCTTGACGCTGCGTTTCGCGGTTGCTATGATGATCCGTGATCGACCCATGAATTGCCCAAACGAGCGTTATGAGCCGCTTCTGATCTATATTGCCGAGCCCCGCTAGGGGCGTTTCCGTGTTTGTCTTCGTAATGGCGTGTACGTTGAGTGTGGAGATGGAGTGTCTTGGCAAGGAGAGCAACTGATGACGCGGTACGATAAGCTGACGAAAGATCCCATTGCTAGAGAGGAAGAGGTGCTCGCGTTCTGGCGGGAGCACGAGACGTTCGACAAGACGCTGGCGGCAACGAGTGACGCCCCGAGGTACGTGTTCTACGAAGGGCCGCCGACGGCGAACGGAATGCCTCACGTGGGGCACCTCATGCCTCGCGTGTACAAGGACCTATTCCCGAGATACAAGACGATGAAGGGGTTCCATGTCGCCCGAAAGGGCGGATGGGATACCCATGGCCTTCCGGTTGAGCTCGAGGTCGAGAAAGAGATTGGCGTCGACAGCAAGCCGGAGATCGAGGCGTTCGGCGTCGAACGATTCGTCGAGAAGTGCAAGGAGTCTGTCTGGCGCTACAAGGCTGAGTGGGAGCGGATGATCGAGAGGATGGGTTTCTGGCTTGACCTCGAGAACGCCTACGTGACGTACACAGACGGCTACATCGAGACGGTCTGGTGGGAGCTCAAGACGATCTTTGAGAGCGGCCTGCTCTACAAGGGACACAAGACCTTGCCGTATTGCCCACGATGTGGGACCGGATTGTCGAGCCACGAAGTGGCCCAGGGCTACAAGACGGTCGAAGATCCATCCGTAACGATCCGGATGCCGGTTGTTTCCGATGAAGACGCTGCATATTCACTGGAGGCGGCCGAGAAGACATCGCTGCTGACGTGGACAACGACACCGTGGACACTTCCGGCCAACCTGGCGCTGGCAATCGCGGATGACGCGGTGTATGCGGAGGTTGAGACGGGGGGGGAGCGGCTGATTCTCGTTCGGAGTCTCCTCGACCGGGCGCTTGTCTCCGACGATGTCCGCATCGTTCGGGAAATGCCGGGGTCAGATCTTGTGGGGCTCCGGTATGAGCCGCCGTATCGTCTGACGAACGACGAAGCCGCGCATTGTGTCTACGCTGCCGATTTCGTCAACATGGAGGACGGTACAGGAATCGTTCACATCGCAAGTGCGTTCGGAGAGGACGACTACCGGCTTGGGCAGGAGGTTGGATTGCCGTTTGTGCAACCGGTGGATCTTGAGGGTCGGTTCACCGAGCTATTCCCCATGCTTGCCGGTGTGTTTGTGAAGGATGCCGATCCGAGAATCGTCGATGATCTGAAGGAGAGGGGAATCCTCTATCGATCTGAAGCGTACGAGCATGAGTATCCGTTCTGCTGGCGGTGCGATACGCCGCTGCTCTACTACGCGATGGACTCATGGTACGTGAAGATGACGGCCGTCAAGGATCAGATGATCGAGCACAATGCCAAGATCAACTGGTATCCGGCGCATGTGGGGGAAGGGCGTCTTGGAAACTTCCTGGAGAATCTCAAGGATTGGGCGCTTTCGCGTGATCGGTATTGGGGCACTCCACTGAACCTGTGGGTGTGCGACTGCGGAGAGGTCACGTGTGTCGGAAGCCGCGAAGAACTGATTGAGCGGGCGGTTGATCCCAAGCTGGCTGGCGACGTGGAGCTTCACCGCCCATACGTCGACGAGGTCACGCTGCGGTGCCCTGCATGCGGCAAGGAGATGCAACGCGTCCCATATGTCATCGATACATGGTTCGACTCGGGAAGCATGCACACGGCGCAGTGGCACTACCCGTTCGAGAATCAGGATGCGTTTCGCGACCAGTTCCCAGCTGATTTCATCTGTGAAGCGATGGAGCAGACACGCGGCTGGTACTACACGCTGCTGGCAACGAGCACCATCATCCATGGCGAAGCTCCATACCGGAACTGCATGAGTACCGGTCTAGGGCTCGATGAGCACGGACTGAAGATGAGCAAGAGCAAAGGGAACGTGCTCGATCCATGGGAGTTGATCTCTAGATTTGGCGCCGATTGCATTCGTTGGTACCTGTACTCAACGAGCACGCCTTGGAAGACAAGGCGCCTGTCCGAGAAGGGAGTTCAGGAGCCGCTGTATCGATTCCTCGACACGCTTCGCAATACCTACGACTTCTTTGCACTCTATGCCTCGATTGACGAATTCGATCCCACAGAGCATCCGGCGGGCGATGCAACGGCAGTGCTGGACCGGTGGCTTGCCTCGAGGATCGCTTCCACCACGAAGACCTGCGGCGAAGCGCTTGATCGCTACGATGTCATCAGCGCAACCGACGCGCTTGAGGCGCTTGTCGATGACTTGTCCAACTGGTATGTCCGACTGTCCCGACGTCGATTCTGGCGTGGCGGAATGGGGCCGGACAAGACGGTCGCCTATCACACGCTACGTGCCGCGCTGATCGACCTGTCGAAGCTCTTGGCGCCGTACGTGCCGTTCCTATCTGAGGCGATCTATCGGAACCTCCGAATCGAGGGCGATCCGGAAAGCGTTCACCTCTGTCGCTATCCGGAGGCCTGTGAAGCAAACATCGACGAGCGGTTGGAGTGCGAGATGGCATTCGCTCGCAACGTCGTTGCATTGGGTCATCAAGCGAGGAACCAGGCGCAGATCCGTGTTCGGCAGCCCCTTTCCCGGATCGTTGTCGAGCGCCCCAAGGAGGGAGCGCTGTGTGAAGAGGTTGCCGAACTCATTGAGATCGAGCTCAATGTGGAATCGGTCGAGCTGACCGATGAGATCGAGATGTTCTTCGGTGAGGTTCCCGCTCCAAACTTCCGCTCGCTCGGGCCGCGGCTTGGACCGAAAGCACAGAAGGTTGGCGACTGGATCAAAGCGCGGAGCGCGGTTGAGCTGCGTGAGCAGCTCAACGACGGGTCGACGCATGTCGAACTCGATGGCGAATCGATCGAAATCCTCGAGAGCGATATTGCGTATGAAAGGGCGCTGACAAGCGATTGGATCGATGGGACGGAAGGTGCATGCCGGATCTTGCTTAACACAGCCATCGATGATCGGCTGCGGGAACGAGGCAAGGTTCGAGAGCTGACGCATAGGATCCAGTTGGCTCGCAAGGAGGCTGGATTCGATGTGACCGATCGGATCGAGCTTGCGTACGACGCCGATCGATCGCACCGAACCTTCATCGAAGCGAACCGTGAGGAGATCGCGAGCGAGGTTCTGGCGACAGCTGTCGTCGAGGGTGTGTCCGAAGCGGCGGAGTATACGGAGGTTCTCGACATGGACGGTGTTGAGATCACCATCGGGCTGGCTCGCGTGCGTGCGGGCAAATCAGAGTAGCCAGAGGAGTGTGCCATGGCGACTGCGGTGCTTGGATTGCAGTGGGGCGATGAGGGCAAGGGGAAGCTTGCACACCTGTTGGCGCAGAAGGCCGACATGGTCGTCCGATTCAATGGGGGGCCGAACGCGGGGCATACGGTCATCGATCGCGGCGTGAAGTTCGGGACGCATCAGGTCCCTGCGGGCGCATTCTACGCAGACACAGTCAACGTGCTTGCGGGGGGGATGATCATCGATCTGTCGGTGCTCCGAGAGGAAGTCGATGCGATTGCCGAACACGTCGGATGGATGCCGCAGTTGATGATCGCAGAGAATGCGCACTTGATCCTTCCGTATCACCGTCTGATCGAGGAGTTGGAGGGCAGCGGCACCCGGTTTGGGACAACACGCAGGGGAATTGCACCGACGTATCGCGACAAGGCAGCGAAGCTCGGCGTGCGGGCTGGCGACCTTCTCCGCCCAGACGAGCTGGCGAAGCGGGTGGCATGGCGGCTCGATCTGCTGAAGAGACGATGGCCCGAAAGCGAGGAAGCAGCGGCGCTTGACGCGACGACGTTGAGCGAGGATCTCCTATTCGCCGGCGAACCGTTTCTTGCCTCGATCGGGACTGTGGCGAACACGATCGCAGCAGCGCTCGACGCGGGGCAGGATGTGGTGTTTGAAGGCGCGCAAGGAACACTGCTCGATCTTGATCATGGGACCTACCCATTTGTGACATCGTCGCCCACGACCTACGCGGGACTTGCCAACTCGATCGGGATCGCTGTTCCGGCTGTTTCGCGGCGACTTGGGATCGCCAAGGCGTATCAGACGCGTGTCGGAGAAGGAGCGTTCCCCACGGAGCTTCTTGACGAGGTGGGTGCTGAGCTTCAAGAGAGGGGCGGGGAATTCGGTGTAACCACCGGGCGACCGAGGCGCTGCGGGTGGCTCGACCTGGTTGCGCTCCGCTATGCGGTGGCTCTAAACGGCATCACGGAACTCGCGCTCACGAAGATCGATGTGCTGGGCGGCTGTGACGAGATCAAGGTCTGCAAAGCCTACACGTTGGACGGTGATCGGATCGATCGATTCCCCATGGCGGATGAAGTGCTTCGGCGATGCGAGCCGGTGTACGAGACGCTGCAAGGCTGGGATGCGTGTCTCGACGGGATCGATGCGTTTGAGAGCCTGCCTGACGCGGCCAGGGCATACATAGCCTACATCGAGAAGGCCACCGGTGTGCCGGCGGGAATCGTGTCCACCGGCCCTGAGCCCGAAGCAACGATCTACCGCGGGCTTTGAAACGTCGAAGGACGCTAGATATAATCCCTGTCTTAATGGAACGTCACTAAGGAGCTTTCGGATGCAACGGACATACGTCGCGAAGAACGAAGAGATGGGGAAGAGCTGGAACCGGGAATGGTTCGTCGTGAATGCCGATGGGAAGCGGCTTGGCCGAATGGCGTCAGAGATTGCCGTCCTTCTTCAAGGTAAGCACAAGCCGATCTACACACCACACGTTGACACTGGGGACTACGTCATCGTGATTAACGCGGAGAAGATTGTCCTGACAGGGCAGAAGTGGGACAAGAAGCTCTTCCAACGCCACAGTGGATACATCGGTGGGCTGAAAGAAATGACCTACCGCCGGTTGATCGAGCGTCGCCCGACCGTGCCGGTTCGAGAAGCCGTGCGTCGGATGCTCCCCAAGAGCAAACTCGGCAGACGGATGCTCCGCAAGCTGAAGATCTACGAAGGACCGGCTCATCCGCACGTGGCGCAGCAGCCGACGGAATTGGAGATCTAGACCGCAGCGGATCTCCGCTTCATCTGGACATCTGTCCACTATCTCCTAGACAAAGACGGAAGAGGGTTTCGACACCCTTCCTCTCGCATCCACCGGCCCGCAGCTAGACTCGTCTGCGAAGCAGCAGTACGGAATCCGGGTGGGGGGAAGAGAAAAATGAACCGTCTACGTGGGGTTGTATCCATCGCCGTTGCCGTAATTGCCATCGCCTCAATTGCTATTGGGGGGTTCGGGCAGCGCCAGAAGATTGCGGTTTTCATCCAAGCTGCTGCACCAGTGCCGGCTTCGGATCTTGAGATCGTCAGAAACTACGCGACCCAGCGATGCTCCGTGGTTACGGGCGTGGATGTTTGCACGCAGGGCGAGCTGATGCACGCGCAACGACTCACGAACACATACATCGGGAACAGCATCACCGTTGAGGGAATGCGTTCACTAGCCCAAGCACTGGGCGTCGATCACGTTATCATCCTGCGCATAGTCCGCTGGGAAAAGGAGCTATCGTATAAGCCGGAACGATCCCTGTTGCTGCTCGGGGCAACATCGTTCCTGAATACGTCGCTCCAGATCCTGATCAGTCCGCTGGGTCTCCTTATGGGAATAGAGAAAGAAGCAACGGTTGCGTTGTTCGCGACGGTGTTCAGCGCGCGAGGGGACGTCGAGTTTTCGACGACGGCCACGTATGAGGATCATCCCCTTCTGTCGCTGCTGACTGCCGATCCGGTGGAGGCGGCGAAGGGGGCTATTGACTCGGCTCTGTACCAGCTCGCTGTAGCGCTGTGAACGCTCGACAGGGAGAGGTGAAAGGAGACTGGAGACATCGTAATCGGTGTTACAGACTTGAGAGGCGGGGATCTGCTAAAGTGTTGATGGTTTGCCGTTTTGATAATGATGAGAGATGAGCATGTTAGCAAAGGAGGTAGCAATGAAGGTGCGTAAGGTCACTCTTGGCCTTTCCTTCCTTCTGGCAGTGGTCGTTCTCTTGATTCCGATACCGGGTGCGGGACAAGGAGAGGGATTCTACTCTGTCAGTCAGGGGGAGACGCGAGTCCAGATCGTGCCGTTGGAGAACCCAGGCAACGCTGCTGAGTTCTACAACATCACGAACATGCAATCGGCGACAGGATACGAGGAGGCGAACACGGCAGTCCTGTTCCTGTACCAGGATACGGTCAGCGGTGAGCTGTCCCTGTTCGTGATCCTCGGCGGTGCGGCTGGCACAGCTGGCGCGACATCGATGACGCTGTCTGGTGTGCCTGCAGCAGCTGGTTTCGTCGTGCAGGACGATGCGACAGACTTCCGTGACACTTGGGATCTGACGCCACCGACGGGGAACATTGCATGGACGTGGGACGAGGCACGCGGGGACGGAATGGTCCTCGGACCGCTCGGGCCGGACTTCGAACTCACCCTTTTCCCGCAGTTCACTTCGGGGATCACGCAGGTGAAGCTCCTTTCCGGGAGCTCGGCCGGTGATGAGATCGTGCTGAATCTGCTCGATCCTATCATCGTTTCGGGCACACCGAACGTGCCTCCCGAGGTGGCGTTCTTTGCTGCTCCGATGGAACCGCACATCAACGAGGCGATCTCATTCGATGCAACCGGTTCATTCGACCCGGATGGAAGCATTGTGACGTATGAGTGGGACTTCGACGGAGACGGCCTGTTTGATCAGGCGACGTCTGACCCTGTCGCAACGTACACGTATGGAACGGCTGGGTTCAAGACGGTCACGCTTCGGGCGACTGACAACGAGGGCGCGATTGCACGAACCTCGCTCAGCCTCACCGTGGACGAGTTGGCAGTGACTGTCACGCGAACAATCTCCACATCACAGGCTCTGCCGGGCAGCACATTCCTTGTTGTCGTACGCATTGAGCCGGAGGTTGATCTGGCCGGCGTCGGGCTGCAGGAGGTCCTGCCGGTTGGGTGGAAGATCAAGCCGTTGGAGAATGCTGGCGCTGCGTTCAAGCGATCGACAGTCCAGTGGGTATTCGTGGATCAGATACGTGCTGGGACCACTAAGGTAATCTCATATGAGCTGACGGTCCCTGAGAGCGACGAGCTGATCGCGACGACGCTACCGGTCTGTTTCACGCTGAGCGGCACGTTCCAGGCGATGACTCCGTTCATGGAGATCCCATTGGAGGGCGACACGGTGGTCGAGGTCACCGATGCCCTGGACATCAAGGTGGCCATTGCCCACTTGGTACCGCGGGTTGGATTCGATACTGAGGACACGATCGACTTGCGTCTGTCGGAGAAGATCGACCCAAGGCAGTTGACCCGTGCGCTCGAGATGTGGCAGTACGGCGAGATTGTGCCATGGACACAGGGCGCGACCATCAATCTTGAGATGATGAAGGAACTGTCCGCCTACGCGTACACTTGTACGCCGGTGGACCTGCCGCTCCCGCTTGTGCCTCGAGCGAACGTCACCGCAGTCCGGACGATCAACACGCCGGTTCCATGCAACAACGTTCTGCTCAATTACTATGGGCCAGGAGGAGACAAGGCGGGTAGCACGTTCACGGTCAAAGTGGAAATCTGGGCGGACCAGGACCTGTATGGCGTCGGGCTGGGAGAAGAGCTCCCGACCGGCTGGAAGGTCATCCCGGTTGACAGCGGTGGCTTCTACTACAAGCCGTCGACGGTCGAATGGGTCTTCCCAAGCAAGGTTCCGGCCGGAACGATGAAGACGATCATCTATCAGGTCGAAGTTCCGCAGACGGAGGCGATCGAGATCGCAGCGAGCGATCCGTGCTACGCCACCAGCACAGACCTGTACGGATTGGTCGACGCGGCTCTGCCGTGCCTGGAAGTGGTCGTGACAGGGGATTCGGGTGTTGACGTCAGCGATTGCTTGTCGGTAATCGTGGCGATCTCACGGTGGGACGTCGAGAACGATCGGCTCGACATCACGTTGTCGGACAAGATCTCGTTCCAGCAAGTTCAGCGGGCGATTGCCTTCTGGCTGGAGGATGAGATTGTCCCACGGACGTGCGATCAAACAGTCGGCTACCACATGCTCAAGGAGATCATCGCCTACTGGTTGACGAACACGAACATCTGTGATCCGCTTCCGAGTGCACCGTATGGCCCGTGCGATCCACAGGCGTCGACCTGCGACTGATGCGCGCTACGGACGTAGCGCAATCTGTCTGAGGGGATGATACACATGAGAACGACCAGCTACGCGGCGAGAGGGAGGCCTCTCGCCGCCCTCCTTTGTGCACTTGCTGTGGTGGCCCTCGTAGGGGGCGGCACAGTCGCTCAATCTGTTCGAGTTACACAGACGATCGAATGGGATGACAATCAGAACGTCACAAGGTTCGGGGGAGAGCCGAGCCTGGCCGACATCGACCTTCTTGTTCGGGGCGTCGGCCCTATCGGTGGGTATCCAGTGGATTGCATGCTGATTGTCGACACATCCGCGACGGCAGACTTGGCTACCGCGAAAGCCTTTGCATTCGACCTCATCGACCAGCTCTCTGATGAAGATCGGATTGGCCTTGTCTCATATGCGACGACGGCGCGGCTCGCTGTCCCACTTACCGCGGATCGGCCTGCCGTCAAGATGGCGATTGGCGATCTGACGACCGGAGGGAAATCAGCGCTCGGTCTTGCGATGCAGATGGCCCGCAGAGAACTTGGGCAAGTGGGGCGCGAAGATGCAATCCTCGTCGAGATCCTGCTCTCCGACGGCCAGAGCAACACCGGTCTGGAGCCGTCGGTGGAAGGTGAAGTCGCTGCGGAAGCGGGAATTCATGTCGTTTCCGTGGGTATCGGTAATCTGATCAATCAGAACCTCTTGAATCAATTCGCCGACCAGACCGACGGCCTTTTCTACCGCTACCCGTCGACTCAGGCGTTGGCGGCAATCGATGCGCATTTCGACGTCGATATCGCTGCGAGCGACATCCGCATCGACAAGCGCCTTCCTCAGGGATTGAGCTTCGTCTCGGCAACACCGAGACCCGCAGAGGTCGAAACGTTGTCGGATGGAACCACGTCGATTGTCTGGCGAGTTGCAGAGCTACAGATCGGGCAGGAGATCAGCATCGAGATGCAGATCGCGTCCGATGAGATTGGAGCGTGGTCCCGAGAGGCTGACTCTCTCCTGACGTACGCGGACTTCCGTGGAGTTGTCGGATCGATTGCGATTCCCGTTGCGAATTGGCCTCCCATTGCTCGATTTGAGTATGACCCCATGCTGCCGACGACTGCGGACATGATCGAATTCCTCGATCTGTCCAGTGACACGAACGACAGCGGTTCAATTGTGGCCTGGTACTGGGACTTCGGAGATGGAAACGTGAGCTACGACCAGAACCCGCGGCACCGATATCCCAAGCAGGGCGTCTATGAGGTCACGTTGACCGTCGTGGATGATCGCGGCGCTGCATCGGTTGCGTATGCGGCCGAGGCCAGTATCGGGAACACGCCACCATTTGCGAGCTTCAGCACACGGCAAGTCGAGCTTGCCGATGATGTTGAGGCGAGCATCTCGACGGCGGATCAGCCAAGGGTTGGCGTGGAGACGATTCTCGACGCCAGCGGTTCATACGATCTCGACGACTCGATTGAGTGGTATCTCTGGGACTTCGACGGGGACGGCGTCGTAGATACGACGACGGAGACGTCCGAGGTTGCATATACCTTCAACGACCCCGGCGAGATTGTCATTGTGCTGACCGTTGTGGACCAGGAAGGCGCGCAAGCGACGGTGGAGAAGACCGTCAATGTGATGGCCACCGTGACGACGACACGGACGATCGAGACCGGGCTGCCAGACGATTGGACGATCCCCTCCGGGGAGGTGCTCGTTGCCCTCAGGCTCGAGCTGAATACGACACTCCATGGGCTTTCCGTGACGGAGGTTGTTCCGGACGGGTGGATGTTCACAGCAGTTGAGAACGATGGCGCAACCCTACGTGAGAACGGGCAGGTCATCGAATGGCTGTTCCTGGAGAAATTCATCCCCGACGGGGTCAACTCGCAGCGCGAGATTCGCTACATGCTGACCGCTCCAGCAGCTGCTGGCGAAGCACTGCAGGCAACCGTATCGGGAAGCCTTGGGAGCTCCTCTCCGCGGTTCTCGCAGCCGATTCTCGGGGATGATCGTGTGATTGCATCGTCGATTCTGTCGGTGCCAGTTGTGATCTCCCGCTGGGATGTTGGCGAAGGGTGTATCGATCCGCACCTTGGTGAGACGATCGGGTTCGATCAGATCCAGTACGCCATCTCACTGTGGATCTCGGGTGAGAGCGTCCCGAACACGGGGAACATGATGATTGCACTGCCGACGATGCAGGATCTGATCGCCTACTGGCTGACCGGGAGCTCAGTACACGATCCGCTGCCGTAGCTGAAGCCATCGTCCACGTGATAAGGAGGGGGAATGAAAACGAATCGGATCGGTGTTGCTTGCGCGATCGCCTCAATCATGCTCGTCGGCCTTGTCGCATCTGCATACGAGGCCGACTTCGATCCATCGATCTACAATCCCGATGTTGGCGAGATCGTCAACTTCGAGGCATGCGAGTCATGCCTTGGCGGTGACGGCAATCTGTACAGATGGGACTTCGATGCTGATGGTGTTTGGGATACGGAGACGGAAGATGCTCTTGTCACTCATGCATTTGACACATCTGGATACCATGAGGTGGTGCTGAGCGCCAGCAACTCAAGCAGACGGACAAGCACACGACGGAAGGGGATTCTGGTTGGGAGCCTTCCGGCATTCGCGGTGCGCGAACTGCTTCCGCAGGAAGACGGCACAATCCTTGTGTTGATCACAATCAGCATTGCGTCTGAGTGTTCAGCTATTGGCTTCCAGGAGGCGATGCCTCAAGGTTGGCAGGTCGAGGTTGTCGATACGGGCGGAGCGTTTGCCTACCCGAACCCATCGACAAAGAAGATCGAGGCTGTCTGGGGAAGCCAGTTCGCTCCAGGCGAGATGGTCAGCTTCACGTACCGGCTACATCCGGCGTACACATCCATGCTGCATGGAATGAGCGGGGAGATGAGCGGGTACACGGGAGAAGGTCGTTTCATCGGTGGGATCGCAGGGGAGCTTGGCATGCCACAGTAGTTCGGCAAAATTCATAGCATGCGGCTACAGACGAGCGGCGGGGGATCTCCGTCGCTCGTCTCATTCATGCTCTGATGAGGGAGCGTCGTCAGACGGCGCGTGTTCTCCGTGCCGTCGAATGAGGCGAAGCAGCAGCGCACCGAGAATGAGGCCCACGAGCGAAAGGCTAAGCCCGAGACCGAATGACATTGGAATTCTAGCACTCTGTGCCGCGGCGATCAGGAGGAGTCCCAGGCAGGCCGCTGCGGTAGCCCGCAGCATGTAGCTGAAGGCAAAGCGCCGGCGGTGGCTTCGGGGCGCCCCGGCAGTATGAGGTGCCGTGCGACCGGCATCCCAACCGACCAGAGCAGCAGCAAACGCAGCAGCGCAAAGCAGGGGTGGCATGCGAAAGACAGCAAACGCTCCTGTCGCGATAGCATAGAGCCCGAGCAACACATTCACGAAAGATGGATGGGGCTCGAAGAAGGAGAGAAGCGCCATTGTGCCGAGGAAGATGCCGGAGACGCCGAGCTCGACGAACCCATCAAGGAAAGCCACAGTAGTGAGAATGGTTGCAGCAATCTCGAATAGAAGGAGCGATCCGATCCTCATGTGTGGTACCTGCGAACTCGCGAGTAGTGGATCCGTTGACAAGCCGAGCGGAACGGCTCGGCGACATCCCAATCGATGACGGTTGTTCCAATGGCGGCAAGGCTTCCGAGGAAGAGTTGTCGCTTGAGATCCAGGATGCGCCTTGCTAGTGCGATCGCGTGTGTGTCTGCGGGTCGGCGACGGTTGGTCCCTATCTCGAGTGAGTGAGGGCACGCGAGAAGCACGGAATAGCCCCGGTCGACGAGCAGGGCGACGACCTCGATGTCGTTCTCTTCCACGAGAGGGCTCACAAGCACCAACTGGGAGCGGGGAGGAAGCAAACGTGTGGGGATGAAACGGAGTTCCTCGAACGCGGCACGATCACTCAGCTTCGCAACGGCGAGCGTATCGAAGATCTCGTTTCTCTTTGAACGGCCGGTGCCTGGATAGACCCACTGCAGATACTCACCGTAGACGAGTAGTCCGACGTTGTTCCCCTGATGGAGAAAGTGACTGGCGAGGCTGGCTGCAGCGCGAACCGAGTGATCGAACGTCGTTTCGCCATCGAGCTGCGTGTGCGATCGTGCCCTGGCATCCAGGACGACGTTGACGTCCGCAATGCGCTCAAGCTCGTATTCGTTGACGATCATCGATTCCTGGCGCGCATACGCTCGCCAGTTGATTCGTCGGATGTCATCCCCAGGTGCGTAGGCACGGCACCCGAAGAAGTCGAGTCCTTGGCCACCGCGATTCGCTTTGACGGGACCGGCAAACGCTCTTGTGCGCCGAGGGCGAATCGAGATGAAGCCCACGTCATGCACGTGGGGCTGGACGGTGACCGTCGCTGGAAGCGAGATGTGTGATTCGCTCATCGCGAGTCTCCATGGGGACCATGCGCGCACGCATACTTTGTCCAAACTGTGGACGCCCCGCGACAACGAGATGGAATAGGAGATCGTCTTGGTCTCGCGTGAGGCGATGCGCCCAAGCACGTGTGGGTATCCATCTACTAGAGCGGGGCCGACCGGGATCTTGTCCGTCAGCGAGAGAAGCGCAATGGAAGAGCCCATGTTTGTGACGGTCAACTCCACATCAAGCCGGTCGCCTTCGGTGTGGCGAAAACAGACCGGTAGGCGCTCGAAATGCAACGTCTGATCTGGCGCACGGGACACGGGAAGCACGCGAATGACCCCGAGGAGCAGAGCGGGAATCGCCATGGCAATCAATCCGCCATTCAGCAGAAGGAGGCCTGCAGCGACGAGAGCGAACCCCATCCCGAGGGGAAGAAGACAGGAGATCTCCATCGCTAGGGGATCTTCGGCACAGGCAATGATTGGACGATGCCTTCGATGACATCTCGATCAGTCACGCGTCTTGACCAAAGTTCCGGACTGAGGATGAGGCGGTGTGCCAGCGCGTCGGCCGCGAGATCCTTGACGTCATCTGGAATGACGAAATCTCTCCCATCCAGAGCCGCCTTGGCGCGGGAGAGCTTGATCAATGCCAAAGAGCCGCGCGGGCTTACTCCGACAAGAACCGATTGATGAGAGCGAGTGCCGGCGGTGATGGACACGATGTACCGCTCGATGTCCGGATCGACGAACACGCTCTCGACGGCCTCGCGCATCGCGAGGAGATCGTCTCCGCTGCCTAGCGCCTTGAGCTGGACATCATCCTTCTTGCGATCAAGCCGTCGTTGCAGGATGTCGACCTCCTCTTCCTTGCTTGGGTACCCAACTCCGAGACGGAGCATGAACCGGTCGAGTTGCGCTTCAGGGAGAGGAAACGTTCCCTCGTACTCGATCGGGTTCTGCGTTGCAATGACGACGAACGGTTGAGGGAGCGTCTGTGTATCGCCGGCAATCGAAACTTGCCCCTCCTGCATGGCTTCCAGGAGAGCCGATTGCGTCTTTGGGGTAGCGCGGTTGATCTCATCGCTCAGGACGATGTTGGCGAACAACGGACCGGGTGAAAGCACGAACTCCCCACGATCGCGATTGTAGATATGAGACCCTGTGATGTCGCTTGGGAGTAGATCAGGCGTGAATTGGATCCGCTTGAACTCGACACCCAGGACCTGAGCGAAGCAACGAGCAATCAGAGTCTTGGCGAGTCCGGGATAGTCCTCGAATAGAATGTGGCCGCCAGCGAGAATGCCATTCATCACGCGGCGGAGGACGTTGTCCTTTCCGACGATAACCTTCGAGACTTCCAAGATGATTTCGTTGGCCTTATCACCGACATCATG
>CAZORQ010000032.1:0-26137 GCA_964582285.1 uncultured Thermotogae bacterium | reverse complement strand
CGATCTCATGCTTGACGAGCGGTCGAGGACGTAGACCAAGGCCAACTGGGCCTCTCGAGATTTCTCGGGCAGCGTGTACGAGACCGGGAGCAGCTCCTCGATCCCACCTTCACCGATTCCGCGGACTTCTTCTGAGCCTTCGGCAACGAAGAGTCCTCCACCCAGATCCCGGACGAAACTGCCTATGGCGTCGAGCTCAGCGGGTGTAAGGGTTGCGAGCGAGAGGCCGGTGAGGATCAGCTGGCGGTACCCTGAGAGCACCTCAAGAGATGGGATCGTACCGGAACGAACGTAGGTGTGGTCGAGCGTTTCAAGCAGAGCAGGGATTGCCGATTCTCCCAGGCGGTCAACGATCAAGATCGACGGCTGGTCGGACGCCTCGACCAGAATCGAGAGGGTGTCGTTGTTCGCAATGGGGTCGTCTAGCGCCTTGATGATTGCCTGATAGGTGTGCGTGACAGGTTCCGCAAACGAGTCCTCGATGGAGACGCGGGTGACGCCTTCTCGAAGCAATATTTCTTCGAACGAGAGGAGGTCATCATCTCGGTAGACGACGAGATTCGCAGGGGTTGGTTGGGCGGACTCGATCTCGATGTCGATCGAAAACACGCGATCCACGGGAACACGTGTAGGACCGTGCATTGAGACCATTGCTACATCCGCGCGAGGGCTATCGCCGACTGGGAGAGTGGAGATGGAAACCCCGGCAAGGCGAGCTGCCGTGAGCGCAATGTCGGGATCGTCGGTGAATAGGCCGTCACTTATCAGAATCAGATGGTTGGCGCCGCCGCCGGGGAGAATCGAAAGTCCCAATCCGACGGCTGCATCCAAGTTCGATGCCGCGCCGGGAAAGGGGATGACGCCGATAGGAAACACGGATGAGTCGAGCGGCGCGGTGAGCGCCGCCGTCTCGGCGAACTCGACCGACGCGAAGCTCCAGTCAGGGTGCTCGGAGACGATCCGTTGGACGGCGTCTCGAGTTGCGCTATCGTCGGATGTCAGCGTGACACTTGCGGAGCGATCAACGAGGAACACGACACTGTGTTGCGCTCGCTGTTGCGCAATGCGGGGTGCGGCGAGCGCGAACACGAGAAGCAGAAGGGTGATGCCCCGAAGAACAGGGCGGCTTCGGTGATGCAGGATCGAATACGCAATCCAGGCGAGCACCGGAAGCGCCGCGAACAGCATGTAGGGATGCAACAGCCGGATCATCGCGTCCTCCTCACGGTACCGCGGCGTTCGTAACGCCAATGCGCTTCCACCACGAGAAGGAGAATGGCGAACGCTGCTGCCGTGGGCCACAGCTGGAGGTATCGAAGGGCACGGCCTGCTGTCGCCTCGATTCCATCGACCTCGCTCTCGGAGGAGGGCAGCGCGGACTCCTGCATTGGAACGTTCACTGCAATCGCGAAGGCACCTCTATCGGTGAGGAGCGTATGGAATCCCGGGGTGACGGGGCGAATGGCTGTAAGCCCCGCTGGAAGGGAGATGGCTCTATCCGATGCATCATACAAACCAGCAATTGCCCCACGTCCTGTGAGCGAGACGGGGTCTCCAACCTCGGCTGCCGAGTAGGAGAGTTTGGAAGGAAGACGGACCAGTGTTGAGACGATATTCCGCATCAGGATGGGGAAATCGATCGTGATCGGCAGATTGGTCTCCATGATGTCGGGCGCAAGGTAGAAGACGCTTCTGTTCTCAGCGACATAAGTTGCGAGCAGGGGCACATCGCCTGATGTGAGAACGACACGTGAAGCGGGCGGCAATGCAATGGCCGGTGCTTCGCGGATAAGAAAGCCGGCAGGATCGATGCCATCCAACAGCGGGTGGTCGGGGGAAGCGACCTCGATTTGACTCACGGCAACGTTCTCCCCAGGTGACAGGAGACTCTCTATTCCTCCGTGAATGAGAAGCGCGGTGCCGGATTGGGATGCCGGAGCGGTTGTGTTGTAGACGACCGTGAGGTCAGCATCGCCAGGGTCGTCCACAAGCACTACAGGGGAGATCGAGCGAAGCGCGGCCATGATGTAGCGATTCTCAGTTCCGAGCCAGTGGACTCGGACATCGATCGGGCGGTCAAGAGAGAAGTAGCGTCGGTTGTCTGGCATGTAGTCGTCTTCCTGTTCAAGAAGTGCAGTGAACAGCGTGCCTCGCGAGCTAGGGAATGGGATGACATACTGCTCGATGGAACCGGGGGGCATGAGTAGAGACAGCGTGGTTTGATTCTCCCGATCATCGATCTTGATGGTGACATCTTGATACGTGTCGGTACCATTGAGAGCGGTCACAAAGGCAGTCACGCCGGAGGACGTGGGGTTCTCCCGAACGGAGAAGCCGATGAGACCAAGATTGTCGCCACCTCCGACATGGATCATGTCGAACGAATCGGGCACATCGGGCCATGGATGATCGGAGAGGATGACGACTTTCTGAAACCGTGACGTACCACCAAGACTACCAAGCAGAGAGTGCAAGCTTTCTACGGTTCCATCGCCATACCATGTCGGAGCTGAACTGAGGAACGCTTCCCGCAGCTCGGGATCGCTCAGGCCAGGGCGGGCGAGAATCTCCGGCTGTGCCGACAGCTGAAGGACCGCTGTGGTAGAGGAAGGGTAGCGGTCGAGTAGCAAGTTGGCCTCCTCCAATGCGCTCTGGTAGCGTGTCGAGCCATCAGGCGTGAGTGTCTGCATGCTGGCGCTACCGTCGAGGACAATCGCTAGACCGGAGACAGATGCAGTTCGCATCTGCCAAGCGGGTTGAGCGAGCGCGATGACGATGGAAAAAAGGGCTGCCAACTGGAGTAACAACAGAGGGTCGAATTGCTGGCGGATTCGTGCAGCCCGCGACTGGGGATCGCCGGTGAGGCCCTCCCAGAGGAATAGCGCGGACACGGTTCGCCGCCGCTCGCGGGCACGCAGCAGGTGGAGCATCACAATCAACAGGGCTGCGAAGAGAAGGAAGAACGCAGCGGGACTCAGAAACGTCATCTGAGCAGCCCCCCATTTCGGAGATCCACATGCAGGAATCGCTCGATCGGAATGTCTGTGGTGGTTCTAAAATAGGGGATCCCGCGCTCGAACGAGAGGGATTGGAGGTGATCGAGGTTCCGACGGATCCGCGCGGAATACTCCTCGATCGTTCGGGGGCCGATCGTCAGTGTGGCGTGGCGGGAGGATTCGATGTCGACGAGCTGTGTCATTCCGGCGGCATGAGGGGCGAGGTCTTCTGGATCGAGAACCTGGAGGAGGATGACTTCATCGCCTCGGTAGCGCAGCCGTGCCAAGCCGTCGGCGAATCCCGCGCCAGCGGCGAGGAAATCGCTGATGAGTATGGTGAGCCCACTCTCTCGTGTCTGGGAGACGAAATCGAGAATCGCTTGCTGGATCGATGTGCCCCCCCCGGGTTCCACGTCACGGAGGTGTCGCAGGATCTTTCCCATCTGACCCATGCCGTGACGGGCCGGGAGTCCCGAAATCAAGTGGTCGGTGAATGGAAACAGGCCGACGCGATCGAGCCCGCGGAGTCCAAGATATGCCATTGCCGCGGCGAGGTGCGCTGCGTAGTTGCTCTTGCTTGGGACACCGATTTGCATTGACGCGCTCAGGTCAACCAAGAGGTGGATCGGAAGGTCGGCCTCATGAACGTAGGTCTTCACCAACAACCGATCAAGCCGTCCAAAGACGTTCCAGTCGATGTATCTGAAATCATCTCCCGGAGCATACTCTCGGTAGTCTGCAAACTCGAGACTGACGCCAGCGCGAGGCGATGCGTGCAGGCCGGCAAGATGTCCCTTCCTCCGGCCTTTCACGATGAAGCGGAGGTTTGCCAGGCGTTGCAGGAAGGCTTCGTCGATGAACGTCGGCATTATGAGTTTGTGGGTACTTGATCCCAAACGTCGTCGAGCAGCTCGCTGACCGGGACGCCCTCGGCCTCTCCTTTGAAGTTAAGCACAAGGCGATGAGCCAATGCGGCGTGGAAGAGCTGGCGAATGTCCTCGCGACGCACGTTGACCTCTCCCGAGAGGAAGGCGTTGGCCTTGGAGCCCATGATGATTGCCAGAGCAGCGCGCGGACTTGCTCCGTACTCCACATACTCGCGGACTCTCGCTGGCGCATGTTCGCTGTCTGGATGCGTTGCCAGAACAAGGCGAGCTACGTATTCTCGCAAGGCTACAGCAATCGGAATCTCTCGAACAACGGCACGAGCGGAGAGGATATCCTCTGCAGTAGCCGCTGGATCGGGAAGCCGGATGCCTGTTCCTTCGGTGTTTCGTTCGGTAATCGCTACAAGCTCCTCGAGCGACGGGAAGGGAACGTTCGCCTTGAGGAGGAATCGATCGATCTGGGCTTCCGGAAGTGGATAGGTCCCCTCCATCTCGATCGGGTTCTGCGTAGCCAACACGATGTACGGCTCCTCAAGCTCATAGGTGTTGGATCCAACAGTCACTGTTCGTTCCTCCATTGCCTCGAGTAGGGCGGATTGCGTCTTAGGCGTGGCGCGGTTGATCTCGTCAGCGAGGACCACATTGGCGAAGATCGGGCCGCGGGAGAACGCAAACGTGCGGCGCCCCGACTCTTCGGTGATGAGATCCGTTCCGACGATGTCAGCCGGCATGAGATCCGGGGTGAACTGAATTCGCGAGAACGGCAACCCCAGCGCCGCAGCCAGAGCTCTCACCAAAAGGGTCTTCCCGAGACCGGGAACACCTTCGAGGACGAGATTCCCTTGGCAGAGAAGCGCGATCAGCGCAGCGCGGATCATCTCGCCGTGACCGACGATCACCTCCTCAATCGACGATGTCAGGCGCTGAAAAACGGTCTGCGCTGCTTCCAAGTCTCGTTCCGTGATCATGTTCCTCCTTCTGTAATCGCATTGAAGTAGTCCCGGACAATCTCAATGGCCCCGTCGGGCAGTCCGCGTTCTCTTAGGATCGAAACAATCCGCTCATAGCTCACCCGGAGGGAGGGCGCATTACCATCCGTGCTGGGCATGGATTCTATCGGTACTCCCTCGGTGACATACTCGTTGACAAAGGTGCCGCTTGCTCCGATATTCGCGCGCTCTTCCTCGCGAAGGAAGTCTGGCGTCCGCTCCCCGTCCTCGCCCGGCAGTCCGCCGGATCCGGCCGTCCCGCCAGCCAGATCGGGGTCTTCTGATCCATCAGGCCCTGGCTCGCCCGAGTGGCCTGTGGTCGATGGCTCTCCACTTGCTCCCTCAGATGGCTCCCCTTTCTCACCGGGAGGAGCGGGGACCTCTACGTCAATGCCCCCCTCTTCGTCGAGGGACGACTGGCCGAGACTCTCAAGCAGATCATCGATGTTCTGAGCGCTGGGAGCGACCGCCGTACTCTGCGGCGGAGAGAAGTTCGGGTCTTCGGAGGACGGAGTCTCACTTTCTTCATTCTCTCCGAACCGCTCGATCAGCTGCTCGACCATCTCCTCTGCGGTCCGATGCTCGGGCTGATTGAGTAGTTCGTTGATTCCTTCCTGCATTCCTGGCGGAAGCCCCTCGCGGCCAAGCTCGCGTTGGAGGTCGCTCCGCTCCTGGTCGGTCAGATCTTGGGACCCTGAAGAGGGGGCATTCTCAAGGCGCTCTCGGATGTCCTCTAGCAGTTCGGCGATGGCTCGCCTGGCCTCCCTCTCCCGCCTGGCGAGCTCATCGATCTCGTCGCGCGGTATCGGGCTCAGGAGCGCCTCATTGGGAGAGATGCCTGAGAGGTCCCGCATGACATCTTCAAGGGTGTGGTCTTGCTCGGGAGGGCCGGTCAAGGGGGTTTTCGCGGCATCGTTGGAGTCGCCGCGGATCGGCGCCGATGGCAAATGGGTGGACTGCTTCACAGGCGCAGCAAGCGATCCGACATCCTCAGACACCGAGACCGACGATAATGCCACCGTGTGATCGACCAGCTCAAGTTTGGATCGAACGAGCACAGGAAGCGGAACGAATGACATGCCGATCACCGTCGCGACACAGCAAACACTGGCTGAGGCGCGCAAGATGGTGGGGCGCCCGACTGGCAGCGCTCTGCGCCAATCCGAAGCGTCTCTCACTGCTGCTTCGATTCTGCGGGAGAAGACCGATTGACCTCCGCGATGTCGCAGCTCGTAGAGCGAGCTGAAGCGAGCATCCAGCCCCAGCGTGTCATCGACATGGAGCAATAGGTTCGGGAACGCCGGTTGGCGCGAGCGTCCCCATGCGTAGGCTACCGCACCGACGAGGAAGGGCGGTACGGCGAACGCGAGCAGTGACCAGCTGGGCAAGAGAATGTGCAGCAGACGGGTCCCGACCGTTGCAATCAGCGAAGTGAGTGCCCCATATAGCGTGGCAGCGCTAGCAACTGACAGTCCGCGGACCCTGCGAGCACGAATCTCGATGGACTGGAGAAGACGTGAGAAATCAAATGGCATGAGCCCTCCTGATCGGGTGTCTTAGTCCGAGTAACTGGAGGAGAATCATCAACGCAACGAAGCCGAACGCCACAGCGTGCTCTCCAGAGGGCGCTGAATGCACGATCCCCAGTGCTGCGCCGATCGGGCTGAATGTCGCAACGATCCGCGGAACATGCTCTGAGAGACTGAGAAGCCAAGGAGCGATTAGAACGAGGCCGAGGACAGCGTATTGGACAAGGAATGGCCTCGTGCGACGTGCTGTTCCCCACAGCTCGAGTCGGAGTGCGACAAGCGAGAACATCCAGCCAACAAGCGCTGCGTACACGAAGAGGAGAAGCGGAACGATATCCTTGTTTGGCAGCAAGGCGCGGGAGAAGAGCAGATGGGGGAGGACAAGACACTGTCCGAACAGGACGAGCAGCGCAAGCGAGGAGACTGTGCGCCAGCCGACGCGTCCCCACGACGGTGCGGCGGACCCGCGAGCAAGTCCCAGGATTGCAGTGACGATCACGTAGGTCATGTAGAACGCCTGCGGAGGCGGTTCCCAATGCGGTTCCATTAGCTGAGCGACATGTGTGGACGGTGGAATGGAGAGCAGAAGTGCAATGCCGCAACTTACGAGGAGGAAGTAGTACCCCTGAATCACATGTGGCGAGATTGGAGAGCAGGAGCTACTCATTGTGCACCCCCTCGGCTACGTGAAGGCTCACAAGTCTCACTTTTCGGATTGGTTCCTCTCTGGATTCGACCCAACGAGCCGACCGTCCGATGAGCCACACACCCCTATCGAAGGGGAATATGTCCGACAGGAAACGTAATGCGGACTGCGAGCTGCTGGAGGCAAGCGAGGTGAGTTCCCGCAAGCTGCGGACCGCTTCTTGCGAATACACTATTGTGCCATGAGGAACTGAGGTGATGTGGAAACCGAAGCCATCGAGGATGAGCCACGCCTCATCAATGGCTTCACCAAGTCCTTGATGCAGGACGAATACGTCGAGAGTGTCATCGTAGGCGAGCTGCAGCAAGGATGGCGACGCACGACACGAAAAGAATGTCTTGCGGGCACCTGACTGCATCGGGACTGAGATTCGGCCCTCGAGAAACGAGTGCTCGAACAGGGTCGGAGATGCTTGCGAGGCGGGCATGAGGGAGGCAAGTGGATCATTGCCGGGAGGTGTCGTGACGATCTGAACGGGGATTGACTCACGTGCTGCAATGTCAACGAAGCGCGCTGTTCGAGGCCACACGAAACTGGAGGTATCGACATATGAACCGAACAAAGCGTGAAGCGATAGAGATGTAGAAATGCTATAAAGAGGCACTACTGTGTGATTTCGGTTTACATAGAAACCGGACCAAACCGAGCCAAACACACACAGGCCCAGTGCCGCAAGGACCCCGCTCAATCGGTGCTTTCTTCCGATGGCGCCGCATGCGGCAAGACCTGCAACACCGCCCAATCCGAGAAGCAACGCCGCCGGATGCCCGGGACGAACGACAGGGAGCTCTCCGAGTTCCCTTTCCGCGAAGTCGGCCAAGGTCAAGCGTGTTGTGGTGGGAATTGTGTTGGCCACAAGCCCGAGCTCATCTCGCGTAAGGTCGGCGCCCCTCACAGTTACAAGCGCGACATATCCTGCACCGTAGCGTCGAATCACGAGAAGCGGGACGCCGGCGCGTCGGAGGACCGTGTCACTGCCAGTCTTTCGTGTCCCCGCCAGATGTGCGATTGCAGGGGGGGCGGTGACGAGGATGGGATCCCGCAAAGGGAGCAGCCTCCGGACCACTGGGGAGTCAAGGCGGAAGAAGTCGGATCCACTGAAAATGACGACGCTTCCGCCTGCGAACACCCATTGCTCGATCGTATCCCACTCGCTTTGGGGTGGCGCCCCGGAGATCCAGAGACTCTGTGCAGCATCAAGGGCCCACCAATCCTTTGGAAGCTCAGTAATATGGATTGGAGGGATCCCATCTGGAGACAGGGGATGTGGAAGGATGCCATAGGTCAACGGGAATGGATCAAGATGTCGGGTGGGACGCAGATTCACTTCTTGCTCAGCAAGTGTTGCACCGTTGCTGTCAACCAACGCGATCCGGATCGGATTCAGCGGATCGTAGATGGGGATAGTAGTGTGATACACGCCATCGATGGCAACGGCGAGAGTTGGCTGCTGGCGGACCGTTGCGGCTCCGCGCCATGGGTTGCCGAGCGACTGGATAATCAGCAGGGTGGCTGCCGTTGGGCTATCGTAGCCCTCAACTCGGATCCGGACAGGCGCAAAACGCTCTGAGACGACGTGTCCCCCGAACCCGATCTGGACGTCAAGGACAGGCGTAGCAAAGATAGCGTCGGCGTACAGGATCAGCGGAGCCAGTACTGCCAACAGGCCGAAAAGAACGTGGAGATTCGGATTCCGCCCTATCGTCATCCAACGGAGTGTAGCTGGAGATTGTCAAGAAAGTGCGGAGATGGAGAAGGGCGGGAGCGCAGAACCTATTGCGGAAGCTTCTCCACGGCCAGAGCGGCATCCTCACTGAGCACATCAGCGTAGATCTGTGTCGTTTGAATCGACCGGTGTCCCAGCTGTTTCTGGACGAGCCGGAGGTTGAAATCGGATGCACGGTAGAGCAGCGAAGCATACGTATGGCGACAGGAGTGAATAGAGAACCGCTTGGGAATACCGACGCAGTCAGCGTGCTTCCGGAAAATCCTGTACACCGCTGTGCGAGTGAGGGGGCCGCCGCGAGAGGAGACAAACAGTGCGGCTCGACCTGCGGTGGATTGGCCGACGGTCTCCTTCCAGGCAATGAACTGAGCTAGATGATCACACAATGCAGACCCGATGCGTACGCCTCTCTTCTTGTGCCCCTTGCCGTCGCGGACGATGAGCGAGGCATGGACATGATCGAGAATGACATCGCGCAGTTCGAGTGCACAGATCTCGGACACTCGAAGACCAGAGTCGAGGGCGACGTGAAGGATGGCCCAGTCGCGAATGGTGTTGGACCGGCCGTCGGACGGAGGAGAGGCTGCACCGTGTTGGCAGTAGGTCTTGAGCGCCTGAACCTGGTCAGGTGTCAGGAAGTCCTCGTGCGTCACATCGAGCGGCATGTGTCCTCCTTCAGTCGACATGCACTGTAGCGAAGCGGCTGCCGCGGATGGGTGACAAGATTCGCAACAAAAGGGTACTTTTGTTGCGAAAGCATGGAGCAGGAGGCGGAAGAAGCCTAGGGAAGGGGCATAGCGGCGTCTCGCGAGGACATCTCTTCGCAGGATGGGGTAGTCACGACAAGCAATGAGCGCCGTTGTGCGGTCCGGCGGAGTTGTCGGAGGCGATTTACGATGGCTCTCAGTTGATCGAGTATCTTTGAAGGATCTTCTTCTCCTCTCCGACGACGTTCCCTTCGACCTCGACGTACTCGGAAAGGGTTGAGTTCTCAAGCTTCTCGCGCAGGAGGCTGTCGAGCTGGAAGATGCCGGCTGAGTTTGACATCTCGATTGAGATCTTGATTGGGCGTTGTGCGCCCTTTTCGAGTCGAACCTTCCGAATTGCCATTGCGGAGACCGAGTGGATGGTGGGGCCTCCGATCTGGAATGGAATCCGCGCGCGCCCCGACTCCATGTCCAACGCATCGGCGACCTTCACAACGCCGGCCTCGATTGTGAGGGTTCTGATCTCACGTTGGTGAGCGTAGATCGCGTGAAGGACCTCGCCCTTGATCAACGCGATCGAGTGCGTGTCGTAGATGTTCTCAAGGAGCTGATCAATCAGCGGCGCAGCAAGGATGAGGGATAGGAACTCATGCTCCTCGCGATGGACGATATGCCCGATGTCATGGAGGGCACAGGCGAGCACGACGATCACTTCCGCATCGTCGGGCTTCAAACCATGATTGGCAACCGCGCTTGGAGTGACGCCGCCCTGAGCGAGAAGACGAAGCAGCTTGAGGCCGATGTTCGTCATGATTCGAACGTGAACCGGACCATGATCGTTGATTCCCATGCGATCAATTGCGGTGATATTCGAGCCTGACCAGTACGCATCGAGCTGAGGGGAATCGTCGATCTTCTGTACGACCTCCCTAAGGCGAAGGTTCTGAAGGCAGGGAACGTTAAGGGGCATCGATCTCCTCTCTAAGGGCTGCCCACCAAGGGGGCGGATCGGGGTTGGTGCCGCGAATGGCAAGCAGCTGCTGCTCCAGATGTGCGACGCGGCGGCGGAGGGATGTGAGTTCCTGTTGCAGGGAAGTAATCTGAGCATGGGTATGATCGGGTTTGGTGTCGTTTAGTCGAGAACGCGATGAAACCGATGTGGCGTGAGGGCTTTCTCTATAAGCATTAGAGCGTAAGATATCACTCGCTTCGGTCATGGTGAGCCCACTATCGTGTAATTCCTGCAGATGCCGGAGCAGCTCGGCGCCAGCATCGGTCAATAGGATCTGATTGTTTGGACCCCGTCGTATGTGCGACATCAACAGATCCTTGATGGCTTCGATGCGATTCCGAACCTGGTTTGCGCTGGTGAGGCCAAGTGTCTGTCGTAGGCTGTTGATTGAGTGCATGATGCTCAGCGCAGACGATACCGCACTGGCTCCACGGGAGGCAAGCGGTCCGATTGTCCGAGGAGGGATGATCGGATAGCCTACAGACGCGATGTCCATTCGACGACTGAGTGAACTTGTGACGCTGAAAATCGCTGCAGGAGAGGTCATCGACCGCCCAGCGTCGGTGGTGAAAGAGCTTGTCGAGAACGCGATGGACGCAAGAAGTGAGAGGATCGATGTAGCCCTTCGTGATGGAGGCAGGTCTCTGATTGTCGTGCGAGATGACGGGGAGGGAATGCGGGGAGAGGAACTTCGTCTTGCGTTCGAGCGGTACGCGACCAGCAAGATCGAAACGGAAGAGGATCTGTTCTCAATCGAGACACTCGGGTTTCGTGGAGAGGCGCTAGCGAGCATCTCCGCCGTCTCTCGCACCCGGATCACATCGTGTGCGGCGGAAGGGGACGGGGCACACGTCTTGGAGATCCACGGTGGGGTGGCGACGGATATCGTGCCGGGATCGCGCCCGGTGGGGACGACGGTCGAGGTGGAGGACCTGTTCTTCAATGTCCCGGCTCGGCGCCGGTTCCTCGGCTCGCAACGGACGGAATTCATGCACGCGAACCGCGTGATCCAGCGACTCGCGCTCATATCGCCGACAATCGGTTGGACGGTGACACACGAAGACCGCGAGGTCTTCTCAGCCCCAGCCGTGGGCTCTCTCCACGATCGACTTGCGCAGATTTACGGGACCGAGGTGGCGGATGGCTTGATTCCTGTGGAAGCCGAGCGTGGGGGGGTTGGGGTTCGAGGATTCGTCAGCCGACCGGATCTCAAGCGGGGCAATCGCCGAGATCAGAGCTTCGTAGTCAACGGGCGATTCATCAGCGATCGTGGGCTGTCGTTCGTGCTAGCCAGCGCCTACCGCGGTCTACTTCGTCCGGGGAGATACCCGTTGGCGGTGATCCATATCGATCTACCTCATGAGCAGGTAGATGTGAACGTGCACCCACGCAAGGAAGAGGTCCGGTTCTCGGATTCGCGACTCGTACAGGACACCGTCGCTGCCGCACTGCAGAAGGCGCTGTCGAGCCAGCAGGTTGTGGCTCCGCTTGTGTCGTCAGCCCCGGATGGGAGCGCCATGGAGACCGCTGAACCTCGACCGCGCTATGTCGGCGAGCGCCGAGGCTCCCGTTTGGAGAGAACGCAGGCGCTTCCGTTTGATCTGCCGCACGAGATGCGGCTGTCGGGACAGCTGCGACAGGCTGAGAACGTGAGAGTCACCGGGGATCGACGAGTGATCGGTCAACTCCAATCGACCTATCTTCTGGTCGAGACTGCAGACGGACTGGAGATCGTCGATCAGCATATTGCCCACGAACGAATCCTCTACGAAGGGCTGCGAGAGGAATGGGGCGCCGAAGGGATCGTCCGTCAGATCTTCCTCATCCCAGCCCGTGTCGAGGTCCCATTCGAGGCGGCAGGTGTGATCACCAGCCACATAGAGGAACTGGAACGCGTCGGGATCATCGTCGACGAGTTCGGAGGTGGAACATTCTTGATCAGGGAGTACCCGCGCGCTTTGGCCGACGAGCAGACGAAACGAGGATTCCAGGAAGTGATTGGGCTGATCGTGGAGGCCCTCGCCTCGGATAGACAGCTTGAGGAACCGCTCTTTGACCGGCTTCTAGGCGAGCTTGCTTGCGGTGCTGCAATCAAGGCAGGAGATCGAATCCCGCTTGTCGAGGCGCAAGCATTGGTTGAACGCCTGATGACACTGGACAATCAGTACTTCTGTCCGCATGGCCGACCGATCATCTTTGGTATCAGTCGCGATGAACTGGATCGGCGCTTTCAGCGCCGCTAGGCGGGAACCAGGACAGTAAGGGAATCGGGAAGCACACGAACGGTGAACTGATCGCCCGGCAAACGGTACGGCTCCCCGTCGATATGGGCGACTAGTTTGCGGGGGGACCGGATCGTTGCCTCGAGTAGCTGGCGGTAGTGGACGTTCTGCCAGCCCAGGTGCTTGCCGGATCGAACCCGTGGAAGGCGAACGATGCGCTCGATCTTCGAGTAATCCTCTATCGCGGAGATGTCGATCAGTCCATCGATGACGCTTGCTTCCGGAGCGAGCTTGAAGCCTCCGCCAGCGTACTTACCGTTGGCTACACCGATAGACACACATGTCTTGTCAAGCTGCCAATCTGCCGACTCGATCGTGACAGGGAACGCCTCAAATCGGAAGACCTGCTTGACGGCGGCGGTGATGTACGCTGCAGCGCCGCGGAGACGCTTCATCTGAAGCACATCCCGAGCGACTTTTGCATCGATGCCGATCCCCATCCCGTTGACAAAACATCGATCATCGGCGACCTGCCCAAGATCCATCGTGGACTCCCGACCGTGGGTCAGAACATCGAGTGCCTGGAATGGGTCTGCAGGTATCCCGAGCATTCGAACGAAGTCGTTCCCCGTTCCTGCTGGAATGACCGCGAGGATCGCATCCTTGCCGAGGAGGCCGTTGGCTACTTCATTGATCGTACCATCGCCGCCCATCGCCACGATGTGGCGGAATCCCGCTTCGATCCCCCACTTGGCGACATCAGTCGCTTCCTGCGGTTCGTTGGTATAGTGGAGTTCATACGTGATTGCGCGGCGGTCGAGTTCGGCCTTGATCTTCGGGAAAAGCGCCTTGCAGCGACCCTGCCCGGCAATCAGATTGACGATAAGGAACAACCCCGCTCCGCCGCCCATAGGGGGAATCCTACGAGACCTAGCAGAGCGAAGTCAAGAAGCGTTGCGAAGATAGCGCGCCGGAAGGCTATGGCTTGAGGGCTCGAACCACAACGAACGAGCCGTGCGCGTAGCCCTCGATTGGCGGTTCGATCCGATCATTCGCCTGTTCGACAGGTCCGGTGAGCGTCTCCACGGTTCCGGCAATCTTGAGTCCGGCAGCGCGCAGCTCGCCGAACGTCTCGTCTGGCGTTCGAAGTGTCGCGTGGCGGAAGAACACGTTTTCAGGAGCATTGGTGCTGTACAGTTTTCCGAACCGGCTGTTCTTGGGAATGAATGCGACGAGTGCGTGACCTCCGCAGCGAAGAACGCGGGCGATTTCGGCAAACGTGCGACCGACATCGTCGACAAAACCGAGTGCCGTGATCAAGAATGCCGCGTCGATGGTTTGGTCGGCAAACGGGAGGTGCTCCGCCTTTCCTGCCAGCACGTCGATTCCCCGCGCTCGGGCGAGGGCTGCCATGCCATCTGCGGGTTCAATCCCGATGGGGATCCCCAGTTTGGATGCGAAGCGCCCGCTGCCCACACCGATCTCGATCCAGTCTCCCGGCGGAGGGAGCAGCGCGCGGATGGCCAACAGCTCCGACTCATAGATGTTGCGGTATTGGTCGAACCACGCGTCATACGCTTCATGGTGGGTGTCAAACGGGCTTGCCTGGTGCATCAGTGCTCCTTTCGTGAATCAGAGAAAGCAATGCATCCCGTGCCACAAGAAAAGGCCCGCCGAAGCGATCGGTACGTTGCGATACCGCCAGCCGGATTGAGTGCTCGCCAAGGACAGAGGCTGGTCGATCGGTCAGGACGACGACGCGCTCGGCAAGGGCGATGGCTTCCTCGGGATCGTGCGTGACGAACAGCATGGCCCGCTCGAGGCGGCGCACCAGCGCTGCGAGCCAGTCCTGCATTCGGTGCCTTGTACGCACATCAAGCGCTCCCAGCGGTTCATCGAGGATGAGGATAGGGCAGCCGGTCATCAATGCGCGCAGAAGTGCCGCCCGTTGCTTCATCCCGCCGGACAGCTCATGGGGAAACGCGTTCTCGAAACCCGCCAGTCCGAATGCTTCAAGATGCTCGGCAACCGCAGCTTGCCGATGTTGCCGGCCGAGGCCGCGGATTTGCAGCGGAAGCTCCGCGTTCCCGATGACTGTCTTCCAAGGAAACAGCAGCCCACCTTGAGGAAGGTAGCCTGCGCGGTCGAGCGTGCCGACGATCTCCCCGCTATCGGCTGGCTCAAGGCCGAGGAGGATACGCAAGAGCGTCGTCTTCCCACAGCCGGAGGGCCCGAGAAGCGCCACGGCCTCGCGCTCGGCGAGCGTGAGCGTTATGTCATGGAGAACCTCGAGATCTCCGAATCGCTTGTGCACACCTCGAACGGAAAGCGCGTCTGTCACTCGCCATCTCCTGATGACTCACGTGACTCGAGGAACGCGTTGGTGAACGCAGCGAGAGGATCGATGGCGCGTTCTATCAGTCCATTCGAGAGCGCCCAATCAGCGAATCGCGCCCACACGCGCTCCTCCTGCCAGCCCCACCGCTGGAGATCTGAGCTCATCTGCTCCGCGACCCACGTCTGGGACGCGTGAACGAGATCCGGATCGAGTTCCGGAGCATGGTCCAGTAGGATGACTGCCGCTGCTGCCGGATGGGTGGCCGCGTAGACGTAGCCGCGAGTGAGCGCGGCGAGAAAACGTCGAACGACATCCGGACGATCTGCGATCATCTGCTCCCGCGTGATAATCACCGGTGTGTAGTAGTCGAGGACCTCGGCAAGCTCAGGAAGCGGTAGGAAATCGAATTCGATGCCTTGAAGCTCCGCGTGGATCCCTTGCCAGCCATAGAAGATCCAGTAGAAGTCGGCCAAATCTCGCCGGACGGCGGTCGTGAAATCGAGCATTCCCATGTTGATCATCTCAACGGACTGAAAATCGGCGTTGACACTCTCCATGACCGTGCGGATCATCACCGACTCGAGATCGCTTCCCCACCCGGCGTATCTGCGGTTCTCGAAGTCCGTCGGATCGGCCATGTGCCGGTTGGATGGTGCCGCGAATCCGGACGTGTTGTGTTGGAACAGCGTCGCGATCGAAACGACCGGAACGTCCTGCGCACGGGCCATGGTGACGTATTCTTGCATCGACACCCCGAACTCGGATCGACCGGCCGCGACAAGCGGAATCGATGCTGTTTCGGCTGGCTCGAGCACCTCGACAGCGAGTCCTTCGTCGGCGAAGAAGCCCAGCGCGCGGGCGACGAGGATGCCGGTATGGTTCGTGTTCGGGGTCCAATCGAGTGCAATACGGACCACCTCACCATCGGCCGCGGCGGTCGTGCAAACAACGAGACAAGTGAGAACTCCAACCATCCACCAGACAAGGGCCTTATGCATGATTCCTCCTTCGAAGCCACGGGGTCAGCACATACCCGATCCCCTCCACCGCTTTGAACAGCGCGAAACTGAGAAGCATCACGATCAGAATCGCCCCGAACAGCCGGTCGGTCCTGAACGACTGCTGTGCACGTGTCATGTAGACGCCGAGACCGAGTGAGCCGCCGAGCCACTCCCCGACAATTGCCCCGAGTACGCTGTACGTCGCGGCAATCTTGGCGCCGGCGAGGATCCCGGGAAGCGTCGCGGGGACGTACAGATGGCGGTATCGGTCATACCAGGTTGCGCCGAATGCATCGAGCAGCTCTGAATAGGATGGATCGACGGCGCGGAACCCCTCGTACGTGTTCACTGTGAGAGGGAAGAAGCAGACGAATGCCACGACAAGCATCTTCGACAGTGAGCCGAGGCCGAACCAGATCAGGATCATCGGAGCGATTGCGATTAGCGGCACCGCCTGCGACAGAACCATATGTGGATAGAGGACATCGCGCAGAAGCCGCGAGCGATGCATCGCCAGAGCGACTGCAACGCCGAGGAAGAGGGCGATTCCGAATCCCGCAAGCGTTTCGAGCAGCGTCGCGCCGGCATGCCGGCCAAGAAGGACGGCATCATTGCCAATGGCCCGAACCGTTGCGACCGGCGATGGCAAGAGGTAGACGGGGACATGGAAGATCGAGACAACCGCTTGCCACACCAGAATGAAGACGCAGAGACTGAGGACCCAGTGAAGCGCCCCCCTTCGTCGGACTCGCGTTGCCGGAGAGGAAGTCCCGGACGGTATGCTCATGATCGAGCCTCTTGATGTGCATGATCCTCGCCGTGCACGGCGAGGAGGAGTCCCGAGCGCACGGCAATCCGAACCGGAGGATCGACGACCTCATTCGACACGCCACGCGCGCTGGCTCGGAATAAGGGCTCATCGTTCAGCGGGTACTTGAGGCCACTCGTACGGACGATCGCTTCATCCGAGAGCGAGATCAGCGAGATCCGATCGCCTGCTGCGACGTCTGCGAGCGCGAGCGACTCATCGACGATCCAAGCTGTTTCTTGTCCAGCGATCAGCATGACCTGAGCGCCTCGCGAAGCCGCTGTCTCCAACAGCAAGATATTGGCCAGCATATGGTCGAGTCGTCCGCCGAGCGCCCCGAAGATAGCCAGCCTACGGGGGCTCCTGGAGAGTGCGGAAGCAACGGCGAGCTCCAAATCCGTGTAGTCCTTCTCGGGAGGGTGGATCTGTACATCGATTCCTGAGTCGAGCAAAGCAGCCTTCTCATCCGACGTGAGCGAATCGAGGTCGCCGACGACGCAGTCGACGTGGATTCCAGCGGTAACCGCTTTGGCCCATGCGCCGTCGGCGGCGATGACACAGTCTGCTTTCCCGGCGAGCCTGTGGGCCCGCGCTGGGTTACCCCATTCGCCATTGGCGAGGATCAGAATGCTGTTGTCGGACATGTTCGCATCGCTCCCTGACCATGGGAGGAGGCGAAGCATGGTCTTACGAGGTGGTGTTCATCGGACAATCTAGGTTGGATCGTACAGTTCATTCTCGGCTCCCTACGCTGGCATTACCCAGTTCAGGTTCTACGGGTCGAGGTGCCTCCTCCTCTCAGCCCAAGCCATTGGGCTCCCCGAACGGCGCTACTCTACATTAGTCTGTCCAGCGAAGCAAATGAAACAAAGACGGTGAAACGCTTCGCGGGCGAGAAGTCCGGTTGTGCTCTCGCCCGCGGCGTTGCAGAGGTCAGACTGTTCTACGACGGCAGAAAGCTTGTCTTCTGGTCGATTCCTGCGATGGTCTCGGCGATTAGTTTCGCGCAGTTCTCGACATCATCGATATGGATGATCTCACCAGGCGAGTGCATGTAGCGGTTTGGCACACCGATGATCGATGTCGCGACGCCGGCGCGTGCAACCTGAATGGCGCGTCCGTCGGTTCCAGTTGGTCTCGGGAAGGCGTGGATCTGCACCGGGATATCCTTCGCCTTGGCGGTCTTGAGAACCCGATCGAACAGCGGTGTGTTGACGTTCGGCCCTCGGGTGATGATCGGCCCTCCGCCCATCTTCACATCGCCCGATCTCTTCTTCTCTTTGCTCATCCCCGGCATGTCGGTTGCGTGCCCGACATCGACGGCGAAGCCGACCCGTGGATCGACACCGTACGCACTCGTCGTGGCCCCGCGGACGCCGATCTCTTCCTGCACGGTTGCGACGGCGTAGATGGCTGCCTTTGGCTTCATCTTCGCTGCGAGCCGTGCCGCCTCGAGGACGATGAACGCACCAATCCGATCGTCGAATCCGCGTGCGGTGAACAGGCCGTCCCGCAATTCGGCGAGATCGTAGTCGAGGACGGCAGGGTCGCCGAGATCAACCAGCTTGCTTGCATCCTCGAAGTCCTTGGCACCGATGTCGATCCAGAGATCCTCCATCTTGACGACCTTTTTTCGTTCTTCGGGATCAAGCAGATGGATTGGCTTGCGTCCGATGACGCCGAGGAGGATTCCTTTCTTCGTTTTGATCCGAACCCGCTGGCCTGGAAGCACCTGCGTGTCCCACCCGCCAAGTCCGGCGAAGGATAGGTATCCATCCTTGTCGATGTGTGTGATCAACAAGCCGATCTCATCGGCATGGCCGGCGAGCATAATCCGCGGAGCGCCCTTCTCATTGATGACGGCGAACGAGTTGCCATGCTGATCGACCCATGTTCGATCGGCAAATCTGTCGGCCTCCTCGCGCCAGATGCGGGATGCCTCCTCTTCATAGCCGGTCGGACAGATCGTCTCCATGAATCGTTTGAGGAAATCGAGACGCGTCTTCTGCATGATGCCTCCTCTTGGGTAGTCCTGCAGAGTGTACACGGACCAACGGGGACTCTCCATTGAGATGAGCGACGCATGAGGCTGGAGAGAAATCTGTTGAATTTTGAAGCGCATCTTCGATATACTGCAGAAGCCATGGACGAGATTGGAGAACGTATCCGTGATGCCCGGCAGAGCAAGGGATGGACATTGGAGGCGCTGGCCACGGAATCAGGGCTCTCGGCAAGCTTCCTGTCGCAGGTCGAGAGGGGACTCTCCACGCTATCGATCGTCTCGCTCTCGTCGATCTGTCGGGCGCTCGACCTACCTATCGAGTCGCTGTTTGTGAGCACCGGCCCGCTTGACCTGCAACCACCGGTTGTGACTGGATCCGATCAGCAGCTGCGGATCCGAATCGGAGATTCCCCGGTCTCATATCGCTACCTAACCGGGCAGCTTCCGTCCATGCCGATCAAGGAACTGCTGATCGCTGAGTTCCCGCCCCATTGCACGCAGCAGGGCTCATCGCACGAGGGGCAGGAGTTCGGCTACCTACTGGAGGGAGCGATTCAACTTGCCGTTCAGGGCGAAACCTACAGCCTGAAGCAAGGCGACAGCTATCACATTTCCGCATCGCAGCTGCATGACTATCGAACGTCAGATGAAGGTGCCAGAATCCTCATGGCAGTCACGCAGCGATTTATCGAAGTCCCACGGGAAAGCTCGGGGGACTAGGGGGAACACAAAGAGGGGAACAGCAGGAGAGATCACACACGATGACACGCATCGAACGACACCCGATTGTTGGCAAGGAGTGGAAGGATCCGTTCACGTTCACGTTTCGCGGGCAGGAGATCGAGGCGTTTCCTGGAGAGATGATCGCTTCCTCCCTGTTTGCCGCGGGCATTCGCATCTTCGGTCATCACCCCAAAGACGGCGCGCCGCAGGGCATCTACTGCGCCAACGGACAGTGCGCTCAGTGTCTTGTCCTTGCGGACGGAATCCCGGTGAAGTCGTGCATGACGCCGGCGAAACCCGGGATGTGCGTCGAACCGGTTGATGGTCTCCCTGCGCTGCCTGCCGTCGACTGCGTTCCCGCGATGGGTGAGACGGAAATCCGCTCGGTGCCCGTCCTGATCCTCGGTGGTGGGCCGGCCGGTTTGTCGGCGGCCCGCGAGCTTGGGGAGCGTGGCATTGAGGCGGTCCTCGTCGATGACAAGGATCGCCTTGGCGGGAAGCTTGTTCTGCAGACACACCGTTTCTTCGGATCGATCGACGCGGTCTACGCCGGGACGCGGGGGATTGACATCGGCACGCGACTTGCAGGTGAGGTCGCCGCCCTGGATTCGATCGACGTGTGGCTCAACTCCACTGCGCTGGCCGTATTCAGCGACCGACGCGTCGGGGTCCTGCAGGGCGATCGCTATGTGCTGGTTGAGCCACAGCTCTTGCTGGTCGCGACTGGAGCGCGGGAGAAGTCGCTCGTGTTCCGAGGGAACACCCTGCCGGGCGTCTACGGCGCCGGGGCATTTCAGACGCTTGTTAACCGGGATCTGGTGCGTGCTGCGGAGCGCTTGTTCATTGTCGGCGGCGGCAACGTTGGCCTGATCGCAGGCTACCATGCGCTCCAAGCAGGAATCGATGTCGCCGGCCTGGTGGAGGCGCTTCCCGAGTGCGGTGGCTACAAGGTGCACAAGGACAAGCTTGTCCGGATGGGCGTTCCGATCTACACATCCCACACGATCCTCTCCGCCAACGGAGCCGAGGGAGTGGAGTCGGTGACCGTTGCCGAGGTCGATGATCGCTTCCGTCCGATCTCGGGGACGGAGCAGTCATTCGCCTGCGACACCGTGCTGGTTGCTGTCGGGCTTGATCCGGTCGACGAATTCCTCCATGCGGCGAAGCGGTTCGACCTCCCGGTGTTCGCGGCAGGGGATGCAGAGGAGATCGCCGAGGCATCGGCCGCTATTTTCTCCGGCCGGATCACGGGAGTGGAGATCGCGCGCCACCTGGGCGCGACAGACGACGAGATCCCAGACGAGTGGCGGTCGATGTCGCAGATCCTTCGATCCAAACCGGGGCGAACGAAGGAACGAGAAGGACCCGGCTTCATCGACGGTGTTCGCCCTGTCTTCCATTGTGCCCAGGAGATTCCATGCAATCCGTGCACGTCGGTCTGTCCCCAAGGACTCATCCGGATCGACACAAACGACATCCGTGCGCTTCCCGAGTACATCGCCGACGAGGTTGGCAAGGAATGTGTCGGTTGCGAACGATGCGTCGCGATCTGCCCCGGCCTCGCGATCACCCTTGTCGATGGTCGATCAGATTCGGCGAATCCGACGATCACGATCCCATTTGAGTACGAGCCAGATCGCCTTGCGATCGGGGATGCGGTGGACGTTCTCGATGCTGTCGGAGAGCCACTGGGGGCCGTCCCCGTGATTGACGTCAAGGCGAATCCGGTCAACGACCGGACGGTATTGGTGAAGGTGCGGGCCCCGGCTGAGATGGCGACCCGAATCGCGGGGATCCGGGTACAGGAACCGTGGGTTGGAGAGCCTCTCCCGGAGGCCGTCGAGCGGCTCGAAGACGACACGATCGTCTGCCGCTGCGAGCGCGTCACCGCCGGGGAGATCCGCGTGCAGATCCGCAACGGAATCCGAGATCTCAACGAGATCAAGACAGTCACCCGTGCGGGGATGGGAGCGTGCGGAGGGAAGACGTGCCAAGCGTTGATCCTGAGGCTCTTCCGCGAGGAAGGAATCCCACAGGACGAGATTACGGAGAATGTGCCGCGACCGCTGTTCGTCGAGGTACCGTTCGGCAGCTTCGCTGCCATGAAGCAGGGAGGTCAAGATGCCTAGGCCTCAACATGCGATTCCATCACTGTTCGAGCCGGGCAGGGAGCCCGAAGGACTCCCTGCGTTTGGGAGGCTATCGTGACCGGGACCTATGACGTCATTATCATCGGGGCAGGGAGTGTGGGGGTTCCCGCAGCGTGGGCGATGGCGCGGTCGGGACTGCGTGTCCTCGTACTCGATCGATTCGCCAGCCCTGGACAGGGGTCGAACAAAACGGCGATCGGTGGGATCCGGGCGACCCACTCCGAACCGGCGAAAATCCGGCTCGGCCTGCGCTCGCTAGCGATTGCATCGACGTGGGAGGATGCGCACGGCGACAACATCGAATGGCGAACTGGCGGGTACGCGTTCGTCGCGACATCTCCTCGCGAGGAGAGTCTCCTGAAAGCGCTCTTGGAGACACAGAAGGCAAGCGGATTGGATATCGACTGGTACGGGGGGGACGAGCTTCTCGAGCGCATCCCGGCGCTGAATCCGACCGATCTGCTTGGCGGGACCTACTCGCCCGGAGATGGACACTGTTCGCCGATGCTGCTCAACCATGCCATCTACCGTGAGGCGGTTGCGGCGGGTGCCACGTTCCGCTTCCACGAAGCATTGATCGGAATCGATCGAACAGACGGGCGAGTCCGTGGTGCCACGACCAACCACGGCTCGTACGACGCCCCGGTCGTCCTCAACGCCGCCGGGGGGTGGGCGAGGGAGGTCGGCGCAATGGCTGGACTCGATCATCCGGTCCAGCCGGATTCACATGAGGCCGGGATCACCGAGCCGGTCGCCCCATTCCTCGATCCGATGGTTGTTGACATCCGTCCGGCACCCGGATCGGCAAACTACTACTTCTTCCAACACGGGACCGGACAGGTCGTTTTCTGCATCACACCGAGCCCATTGCTTCCAGGACTCGATCGGGATGCAACGAGCGCGTTTCTCCCGATGGTGTCCAAGCGGATGGTGAAGCTGATGCCGCGATTGGCGAACCTTCGCGTTCGCCGAACATGGCGGGGACTATATCCGATGACGCCTGACGGCGCGCCGCTGGTCGGATGGTCGAAGCAGGTCGAGGGATATCTGATGGGAATTGGGCTATGTGGACAGGGATTCATGCTTGGCCCGGGACTTGGCGAACTCCTCGACCGCATGGTGCGGGACGCCGAGACTGAGGAGGACTGCGCCATCCTGGAGGAGCTGTCACCCGATCGTGCGTTCGAGGGTCAGGCGGCGCTGAAGTAGACGAATCGAGACGGGAGGCGGCATGAGGCGGTTGTGTCCCACGGCGCTCGAGCGTGCGTGCCGATTCATCAAAGCCGAAGCCAGACCGCTCGAGCGAGCGCTATTCGCATTTCGATGCTCTGGGGCAGGTGCCCATTCAGTCTACGAGCAGCTTGCACAATTTGCCAACGACGACGGTGGGTTTGGGCGTGCGTTGGAGCCGGATGTTCGAACACCGAGTTCTTCTGCTCTGGCGACGGCGCTCGGGCTGCGAATCCTCGATGAGATAGAGACCCCTATTGAGGATCCGCTGGTTCGGGGCGCGATTGACTGGCTTGTCTCGGCCTACGATACGTCCGCCAGCGTTTGGCGTGTCGTCCCTCCCGACGCGAACGATCACCCACATGCGCCCTGGTGGCACGATGAGGATGGAAGCCTAGGGCAAACCTTCGACGGTTTCCGGATTATTCCTCGGGCACTGATCGTTGCGCTGCTGCATCGGTTCGGGGGGGCGTGGCCGATCGGATGGCTGGAGGAGATCACCGAATCGCTCGTCCGCTGCGTCGAAGGGCTCGATCCGCTTGGCGAGGGAGGCGGAAGCGATCTCGAATACGTCGTGTACCTTGCTCGAACCCGCCGACTTCCCGAGGATCACAAGGAACGCCTGACGGCCAAGCTTCGCGCGGCGATCCCGCGAGTTGTCCTGCGCCATCCGGCGGGCTGGTCGAGCTACTGTATCACGCCGCTTCGCGCCGTCCCGGAGCCCGACTCAATCGGAGCCGATCTGATCGCCTCGGAGCTCGACGCGAACCTCGACTGGCTGATCGACCAGCAGCAGCCCGACGGCGGGTGGGATCCCACGTGGGACTACACGTATGCAGGCGAGATGGCGTCTGCGCGAACGGAATGGCGTGGAATCCTCACGCTCGATACGCTCACCGCACTGCGCACATTCGGGCGGATCGACGACGCTGCAACAGCGTAGCGCTCCTCCTCTTCTCCAAGCGGTCTGAGTTGACGGGACTGTCTCGCGTCTCCTATCGTGGAGTTGGTGGCAAGCCAGTCGATGCCAGGAAGAAGGATCTGCTCATGAAACAGGCGGTCGTCTTGATTCACGGGATCGGCGAGCAGAAGCCGATGGACACACTGCGGAGCTTCGTGAGTGCGCTGCTTGCGAGATCGCAGCAGGATGGGACACAGCCGGCGAGGGAGCCGTACTACAGCAAGCCGGATCCAATGTCGGAGCTGTTCGAGCTTCGCAGGCTCACGGCATCGGGACGGCCCAACACGGACTTCTACGAGTACTACTGGGCGTACAACGTGACCGGCACGAAGCTGGGCAGTGTCCTTCGTTGGCTGGCAGGACTTGTCTGCCGGCGGTGGCGGGATGTTCCACGTTCCGCGAAATCGCTGTGGCTTCTCTCGTGGATATGCATCGTCCTTGCGATGGTCGCTCTCGGCGTCGGCATTCCGGGCAAGCTCACGGGTTGGATTGATGCGTACCCTCTGTGGGGGCTGACCTGGCTTGGCTTGACGTCAGCAGTCGGTGTGATCACCTCCTTCCTAACCCACTTCCTCGGCGATGCGGCACGGTATCTTAGCCCCAAGCCCCAGAACATCAAGCTTCGTCAAACGATCCGGTGGCAGGGCGTCAAGCTTCTCCGGTCACTCCACAGGAAAGGGAACTATGACCGAATCATTGTCGTCGGCCACAGTCTTGGCAGCGTCATCGGGTATGACCTGATCACGCACTTGTGGCAGGAGTACTACGACCGGTATCCCGCACTTGCCACGGAGGAAACGCAGGAAGCGGTCTGCCGGTGCATGGATCGAGAAGTTAGCCCTCAGCCGATCGTTCGGGATGTGTTGTCGAAGATCGATAGGCAGCTGTACGAGCAGCGAACCGACATCCTTGTCGGCGCGTTCCGCGACCGGCAGAAGGAGGCTTGGCGGGAGCAGCGAGAATTCGGCAATCCGTGGAAGATCACCGATTTCGTCACGTTGGGCAGCCCGCTTGCACACGCGATGCTGCTTCTCTCTGGAGGCGCCGACGATTTCGAGGCCCGGAAGCGCCAGCGTGAGTTGCCGACCTGCCCGCCGCAGCTCGATGACAAGGGGTACGCGTACAGCGGGAAGACGATGGAATTCGCGAACGGGAGGAAGTTCACACCGCTCGTCCTCCACCATGCGGCGCCGTTCGCGGTCACACGCTGGACGAACCTCTACTTCCCCGCGCATGTCGGCCTATTCGGTGATATCGTCGGCGGACCACTGAGCCCAGTTTTCGGGCCGGGCATCCGTGATGTTGCGGTCCGGAGCCGAACAGGGTTCGGACTGATCAGCAGGACGCCGCTGTCGCACTCGAAGTACTGGTGCACGCAGGATGCAGCCCCGGACCCAAGCGACCGGCATGACTGCACGCCCTCGCTTGCTCGACTCAAGGAAGCGCTCGGGCTGACCTACCTTCGCGATTACAGGCCAAGGGGATGGCCTCAGCTCGGAGACGAGTGAGCTGAGCGCTTGCGGCGATCGACGACCGGCCGCATCGCGCGGCATGCGGACAGGCCACGGACGGACCGCGCGTGTCCGTGAAGCTGGAGCGTCAGACCCTACGGTGAATCCGCGTGCCGGTGAACGTCTTGGTGATCGAGCCGATCTGGTGAAGGGTTTCGTCAGTTACCCGAAGCGGATGGTCGGCGTTGGTGACGCCGAACCCCGCCGTGAACGTCTCCCCATCCTTGAGAACACCAATAGACATGCCGGGCACGCCGGCTGTTTCCATCGTCTCTTTGGCGTATCCACTGAGTTGCTCCCACGTCTTTGCCGTCGCTGCTTCCACCATGTGTCCCCTCCGTTCGGGTGTTCTCAGACCGGCTTCGGCTGGTTCAGGACGGATCTGTCACCCGTCCGACAAAGAGGATGGTCCCGGTCGGGATGTCGCGGATGACGAACAGGAACGGCCGGTTGATCGTCAGCACGGCCGGCGGGCCTGGATACGCGACAAGCGATACGATGACAGCTGTCGCTGCGGCGGCCTCCGTCCCGGCTTCGTCGACTGCCACCCACGCCTTGTGGAGGATGTCGGAGATGAACAGGTCTCGCGTGCCGTCGATTCCGGAGAAGTCGGCGGCGTCGGTGAACGCATCGATCATG
>CAZORQ010000031.1:14057-27298 GCA_964582285.1 uncultured Thermotogae bacterium | reverse complement strand
TCGACTACTACATCAAGCCGATGAACTGCCCGTATCAGATCTTGATCTACAAGACGCGGGGCCACTCCTATCGCGAGCTGCCGCTCCGCTGGGCGGAGCTGGGTACCGTTTATCGCTACGAGCGATCGGGTGTACTGCACGGCTTGTTGCGAGTCCGCGGGTTCACCATCGATGATGCGCACATCATCTGCCGGCCGGATCAGATCGCCGAGGAAATCCGGGACGTGTATACCTTCAGCCTTGGCATGCTCGAAGCGTTCGGATTTGAGACATTCGACATCTACCTTTCGACCCGCCCGCATGAAGGGAAAGCGGTCGGCGAGCCGGAGCGATGGCAGCAGGCGGAGGCCGCACTACGGGAAGCGTTGGAAGAGCGGGGCCTTCCGTACCAAATCGACGAAGGCGGGGGCGCGTTCTACGGCCCGAAAATCGACATCAAGGTGAAGGACATGCTCGGACGATCGTGGCAATGCACCACGATCCAGTTCGACTTCAACCTCCCCGAGCGGTTTGACATGACCTACATCGGTGAGGACGGCCAAGAGCATCGGCCATATGTCGTGCATCGGGCACTGCTGGGGAGCTTGGAGCGGTTCATTGGATGTCTGATCGAGCAGTATGCGGGCGCGTTTCCTGTGTGGCTCTCGCCGGTACAGGTGGCGATTATCACGATTGCCGATCGGCATGGGGAATATGCAAACGCGGTTCAGCAAAGGCTTCAAAGCGCGGGAATCCGTGCGGTTGTCGATAGCTCGTCCGAACGGATGAACGCAAAGATACGCAATGCGCAGCTGCAGAAGATTCCGTACATGCTGATCGTCGGAGATCGGGAAGTCGAGACCGATGCGGTCTCTGTGCGACTGCGAACCGAAGAGGATCTTGGCGCCAAGCCGGTCGAGGATGTCATCGCGATGATCCAACGGATCGTCGATGCGAAGGCTCTCACGCTCACGTAGCCCGAAGGAGGACGTATGACGGAATCTGTCTTCATCCTGCGGGTCCTTCTCGCAGCAGGGTTGAGCGCCGTCATTGGATTCGAGCGCGAGCTCCATGGACGCCCGGCCGGACTGCGAACCCACGTCCTGGTCGGAATCGGCGCGGCGCTGATCATGGCCAGCGGAGAAGGTGTCATTCACCTGTTGGCTGCGAGAGCCGGTGTCCAAGTCGACCCCGGTAGGATCGCTGCGGGCGTGATTACCGGCATCGGATTCCTCGGCGCGGGGACGATCATCCGAGTGGGAGACTGGATCCGAGGGCTGACGACAGCAGCATCGATCTGGTTCGTCGCGGCCATTGGAATCGTCAGTGGACAAGGGCTCTATGTGCTGGCGCTCGGCGGGACGGCCATTGGCTTTGCCGTGTTGACGCTTCTCGATCGAGTTGAGGAGCACATTCCCAGCACGATCTACCACGGACTGGTGCTCGACGTCGCACCGAGCAAGCGAGCTGCGGTGCAACAAGCCATCGTTGATTTGTGCAAGCAGAAGAGGATCCGGTTCCAATTGCGGGGTTGGGCGTCCACCGGACACGACGGGACGATCACGCTGCGATTCATGATCCGTCACCGAGGGTCGATCGATATCGGCGAACTCGGATCGGAGATCGAAAGCCTCCCGGGCGTTGCGCGCCTATCGCTGGAGTAGCCCCTCTGCAGAACGTTCGCCTAGCGAACCGCCTGCTGAAGCGCATCAACTTGGTCGGTCTTCTCCCACGGAAGATCCAGATCCGTTCGTCCGAAATGGCCGTAGGCAGACAATGGCTCGTAGATCGGTCGACGCATCTGGAACTGATCGATAATCGCACCGGGACGGAAGTCGAATGTATCAACGATGGCCGCCCGAAGGCGATCGTCGGACACAGAAGAGGTTCCGCGCGAGTCCACGCCGACCGCCAATGGAGCCGCTCGGCCGATCGCGTAGGAGATTTGAACCTCCACTTCTCGGGCCAATCCGGCGGCCACAAGGTTCTTTGCCACGTATCGGGCCATGTAGGTGCCTGAGCGGTCGACCTTCGTCGGATCCTTGCCGGAGAAAGCACCCCCGCCATGGGAGCCAAAGCCGCCGTACGTATCGACGATGATCTTCCGGCCGGTCACGCCGGCATCGGATGCCGGGCCGCCAATGACAAACCTGCCCGAGGAGTTGATAAGAATCCGCGTCTTCTCATCGAGCCATTCACCAAGGACCGGACGGACGACGTGGTCGGTGATGGAGCGAACCAGCTCGTCCGTACCGACATCCGGCGCATGCTGAGCGGCGATCAAGACGGTGTCCGCACGGACAGGACGTTCTCCGTCGTACTCGATCGTCACTTGAGATTTCCCATCAGGGCGGAGGAAAGACAGCTCATTTGCCCTGCGAACCTCGGTCAGACGTCGGGTTAGGCCATGTGCGAGAACCAGCGGAAGAGGCATCAACACGTCGGTGTCCGAGCGAGCATAGCCAAACATAATCCCCTGATCGCCGGCGCCGATGATGTCATACGGATCCGACGAACGATCGACCCGGACTTCGGAAGCACTGTCGACTGCGGCGGCGATATCGCTCGACTGCTCCTTGATCATCGACAAGACAGCACATTCGAGGTAGTGGAAGCCGAGGCCAGGTCGGTCGTAGCCGATATCCTGGAGTACGCGACGGACGAGCGACGGAACATCGACGTAAGTTGTCGTCGTGATCTCTCCGCCGACAAGGACGAAACCGGTCGTCAGGAACGTCTCGCACGCGACGTGTGCGTCTGGATCGTCCGTCAAAATGCTATCGAGCACGGCATCCGAGATTCGATCGGCGACCTTGTCCGGATGTCCTTCGGTCACCGATTCCGATGTGAGGTAGGTTCGCGGCATGTTTCCCCCTTCCAATGGCGGTCCAAGCGTAGCGCGTGAAGGGAATCTCCGCAAGGCTCCTAGAGAGGGCGGTGTGGAGTATGATCGTTGTACTCAGAGGAGAGACGATGACCAGATTCAATCTTGCCTACGGAGAGGCGACCGTGTCAATCGACGTGCCGAAACGACACCTCGGCGGCGTGCTGGACGGAAGGGCAATGCCTTCGGTCTCCCTACGGCAGGCGTTCCATGATGCCTGGACGCATCCGATCGGGGTCGGAGACCCCGCAGCGATGTTCAAGCCTGGAGAGAAGCTTGTGGTTGTCGTAACCGACCATACGAGGGCGACGCCAACGCGGGAGCTGTTCCCGCTTCTCTGGGAGAGGATCCGCGGCACGATCGCGCAGGAGGATGTCTCGCTGCTGATCGCGACAGGAACCCACCGAGCGCCGACCGAGGAAGAGCTGGACGTCATCCTCGGGGAGGTCAGACACGAGTTTTCTGTGCTTATCCACGACTGCGATCGGAATACCGTTGAGATCGGCACGAGCAAACACGGGACGGCAATCGAAATCCATCGGGCACTGGTCGAGGCGGATCGGATTGTCAGCATGGGGCATATCGGCATGCACTATTACGCCGGATACTCCGGTGGCCGAAAGAACATCCTTCCGGGCGTAGCCGGCCGAGCAACGATCGAAGCAAACCACGCGCAGATGATGGATCCACGAAGCACGGCCTGTGCATACGGAGGAAATCCGATCAGCGAAGAGATGGTCGAAGCGGCACAGATGGTCGGGCTCGACCTGATTGTCGATGTTGTCTTCGCGAGGGATGGAAGCGTGGGCCGGATCGTCGTTGGAGAGCCGGAGGCGGCACACGCGGTGGGTCGGGCTGTATGGGATGAGCACTTCAAGGTTCCGTTTGGGGAGCCTGCTGACGTGGTGATTGCATCGGCGGGAGGACACCCGAAGGACATCAACCTCTACCAAGCGTACAAAGCGCAGTACAACGCGATGCGGACGCTCCGCGATGGGGGAATCCTGCTTCTGATTGCTGCATGCACAAACGGGATAGGAAACGCGGTGTTCGAGGAGTGGATCGAGCGAACCGAGTCTCCCAAAGACGTGTTCGAGATTTTTGCGGGCGAAGGGTTCCGACTTGGAGGGCACAAGGCGGTTTACCATGTGGAAGACGTATCCCGCGCTGCGATCCACCTGTGGTCGGAATTGGATCACGCGACGGTGCGCCGGTTCTACATGGAACCGGCAGCCGGCGTGGAGACCGTTCTCACGGCGGCACAGAAGCGGTTTGGAGACAAGTACCGTGTTCTCGTACTTCCTCACGCCACAGAGACATGTCCCATCTTCGGAGAGACCTAACATGGATGCTGTGATCCACCGGTTCGGCGAGATTTCATCGACGCAGAGCGAGGCACGGCGTCTCATCGACGCTGGCGATGCCGATGCAGGTCACATCATCGTCGCCGATCGGCAAACCAAGGGTCGCGGACGGTTCGGGAGAACATGGCTTTCCCCACAAGGCGGCCTGTATGCCACGTTCATCGTCACTGCGCGTCCGGGACTGTCGCTAGTCAGTGGCGTGGCCGTGATCCGCGCCCTGGCACGCTTTGGCGTCCATGCGGGGCTCAAGTGGCCAAACGACGTGATGCTCAACGAGGCGAAGCTGGCTGGAATTCTCATCGAGACCGCGGGGGAGCTTGCTCTCGTCGGCATTGGGATCAACCTGACCGCTGCGCCATTGGAGACAGCTACATCGGTTCAGACTGCTGGCACTACAGCGCGTCGCGGGGAGCTGATCGTCGCCATCCGGGAAGAGATGACGCAGGTGGAGACGACGAACGATCTGCGAACAGCCTATCGGGAACATCTGAGAACGCTTGGGAAGGAGGTCCGCATCGTGCCGGAGAACGAAGGACCAGCGATCTTCGGAACCGCTGTGGACATCGATACGGATGGACAACTGCTGGTCGAGACCGAGAGAGGTTCGAGAACGATCTCGACTGGAGAGTGTCTTCACTTGAGGGTTGAGCCGGAGCGAAACGACGACGGCATGTCACCGTGACCGAAAGACATCGCGAAAGGAGAAAGCGTGGGACTGATTGACGAAGCGATAGCACTCGAAGAGCGGGCGGAAACGAACTACCGTGCTGCCGCCGAGACGACAAGCGATCCAAGCGCGGCGAAACTGCTGACCCTGCTTGCCGATGAGGAAGCGAAGCACGGCATCGTGCTACGCACGATGAATGTCGGATCGCTTGAGGCGAAGTCGAGCCTAGTCGATGTGGCGAAGGATTGGATCGGCGGAGCGATCGAAGGTGGGGTTGGAACGATCACGACCGACGCTGGACTGCTCGACGTGTTGCGGAGCGCGGCCGGGATCGAGCGGGAGACCGAAAACTTCTACAGGGAGCAAGCGACTGTGGCGGGCGATGAAGAGCTCCGAGCGCTGTTCGAGCGGCTCGCTGGAATCGAGAACGGTCACTATCTGCTGATCAGCTCGCTGATCGAGTACTACGATCGACCCAATGAATGGGTCGAATCGGCCGAGTTCGGGCTGCGCCCGGACTACTAGGATTGCTGGAGCCCTACGAATCCAGCAGCGCAGCTACTCCGCAGGTGGCGCAACCGGCGCTGCGATCCGCTCGACGGTCTCATCCGTCGTGAGGTCGATCTCGACCAGCCAGGCGCGATCGTCGTCGTCTTCGAACGTCATCCCCAAGCGATTTGGCCCAAGCCAGCAGATCGTCGATGCCCCGAGACTTCCGGGCACAACGCGCTTTGCACCGCGGCTCAAGTCGCGCACGATCGCAACGGCGACGGCATCCTCGTTTGAGTCGGTCTCGGTGACCAAGTAGGCCAACGCTTCACCGCCGGGAGAAAACGCAGGCATCACCGCGCCTACAGCGATCCGCTCGACGGTCTCAAACGCCGTATCGATCAGATACAGATCCGGCGTCTCGTGATCGGACAGCGGCTCCAGCATCGTGGCATCGTACAGCGACAGTGCAATCCACAGCCCGTCGGGCGAAACGTCCCATAGAAGGCTGTGCGGCAGCATCGGGAACAGCTCGATTGTAGCCTGGCTGCAAACGAAGAGTCCCAACTCAGGCCGACGGTTCGTCTCCGGATCCCATCGTTCGACATAGCCGGCGGTCAGATCGCCGTCTTGATCCACGCCGAGGAGATCGATGGTTCCGTCTTTCGGGTGGTACTCGAACGACAGAAGGTTGCCGTGAAGCAGCTCGAGATCTCCGGTCGCTCGATCGTATCGCTCGAGTGTGCCCAGATCGTCGTCGCCGAAGAACAGCAGGAGAATGTCCCCCTCGACGGTCCACGCCGCCTTGGCGAGCAGCCACTCAGTCTCCAGCAGGAGAACCGGAATCGCTTCGGGTTCGGTGCTCACACGGTAGAGGGACGATGTCATCGGATCGAATAGCTCTCCCGAGGAGACGTCCGCATAGAGAAGCTCCGCTCCATCCACGGAGACATCGAGCAAACTGCCGGTCTCCGATAGAACCGCACCGGGAACAGGAATCCACGATCCGTCCCGGAACAGATGCAACATGCCCCCATCTGGGAACAGCGAGTAGTTCCCATCCGCTTCGAGAAATACGGCAATCGTCCCATCTGGAGCGACCATCGGCTGATTGATCGTGAACAGACATCCGGGCAGAAGAACGAAGAGGCACAATGGAAGAAGTTTCAGCGCACGGCGAGTCATCATGCCCCAGTGTAACGAAACGATGTCTCGCAATGCAGCTCCTTGTAGCGCCCTCTCCTTTTGTGATGGGGCGTGCCGAGGTTCCGTGGGCTCCTGGCACGTACAGGTTTCGGATCTCATGGTGAGCCCGAAACTTGTGTCGGCGACGCGGTGCCATTCTCATCACTTGTTGAGAGCCCAACCAACGCGAGTTTCGCGACATGCGAAATTCACATGCACTGGAAATGGGCATACCCTCCCAGCGCAATTCCCTCCCCCTACATGATGGGGAGGGGGTGTGTCAGTGCCTCTCCAGCATCCATGACCTGCGCCGAGCGAACTGAATTATGCAAGGGGTGCCAAGAGGCAGCCCCCTAAAAACGAACGGGCTACGGAGAAACTCCGCAACCCGTCCAATCGTTGTTTCTGGAACTAACTACATCTTCGACATCGGTGAACCGCAGCATTCGATGTCGCTACAGTGACAGTCGTCCCCACAAGTGCAGGCTTTCTTGACCTCGAGCTCAAAACCGCATCGAGCGCACTTGTAGACATCGCCAACCTTCATCTCTGAACACTTGGGCATGATACACCTCCAATGTGCATCTTCGTTGAGTCGTCAGACGATGTCTCCACGACTCACTCGAACTCCTTGAGATACGCGCCGTATCCTTCGGCTTCGAGCTGATCCTTCGGAATGAAGCGCAGCGCAGCCGAATTGATGCAGTAGCGCTGGCCGGTCGGCTGTGGGCCGTCATCGAACAGATGTCCTAGATGGGAATCTGCGAATCGGCTTCGTACCTCGACTCGGGTCATAAAGAGGCTCGTGTCCTCTTGCGTCAACACACTGCCAGGATCGATCGGTCGCGTGAAACTCGGCCACCCTGAACCGGAATCGAACTTATCGATGGAACTGAACAACGGTTCGCCCGAAACGACATCGACGTAGATGCCCTGTTTATGGTTATCGCAGTACGCGTTGTCAAATGGCTGTTCCGTTCCGTTTTCCTGGGTTACGGAGCATTGAAGCGGAGTGAGCGTCTCGCGCAGGTCCTCCGCGGAAGGCTTGGTGAAGCGTTCCCAGGGGCTCTCCGGTGGCGTAAGAAGCGAGACATCATCGTGTCCTTCCCATGTCTTGTCGAGATACGCCTCTCTGCCCGACGCCGAGCTGTACGCCTTGTACTGCGACAGGAATTTCTTCTGATAGTCCTGATGGTATTCCTCGGCGCGATAGAAGGGTTTCGCCGGGAGAATCTGCGTTGTGATCGGTGCATCGAACACGGCGGACGCCGCCAAAGCTTGTTTCGAGGCCGCGGCAAGCGTCCGTTGGTTCTCATTCAGGTAGAAAATCGCGGTGTGATATTGACTTCCACGGTCGAAGAACTGCCCGCCCTCGTCGGTAGGGTCGATGTTTCGCCAGAACTGCTCAAGAAGCGCTTCGTACGAGATCTCGTTGGGATCGTACCGCACAAGCACCGCCTCGAAGTGTCCGGTGTCTCCGGAGGAGACCTGCGCATAGGTCGGATCCTCGACATCCCCTCCGGTATAGCCGGAGATCGCCTCGACCACGCCGGGCATCAGCTCAAAGGCGGACTCGATGCACCAGAAGCACCCTCCCGCAAAGATCGCTTCTATTGTTCCATCCGTTGTCATCGTACTCTCCGTTGATCCTGTGGTCTCCCCCGTGATCATCCCTGAGGGGGGGCCGTGGTAGTTGTCAGCTGCCGCCCAGGCGAGAAGCCCCAGTCCTGTCGCGGCGGCGACGACCGCAACCGTCCACCAGGTCGCCTTGCATCGAGACTTCGTCATCATGGTCCACCTCTTCTCGCGTTCCTGCAGGAGTCTCGGAAGGAGCACGTTTTCTCCCTCGCAGTTCCTCATCGCGGGAATAATGAGACAACGATGTTGTGAGCTTGTAGTGGAGAGGGCATGGGATTCCAACGATATCGAAGGTGAGGCTGACAACAGGCTATGATCTCACCGTGTCGAGCGTTGTACGCAAGCAGGCTTCACCAGCCCGCAGATCCTAGCGAACCGGTAGACGGCCTACAATCCAGCGTGATGATCTGACATCATCGTGGAAGCACGATAGGGCCGACCCCCCGATCGACAGGGAAGAGGATCTTCGCCCCCGTACCATCGGTCACCGCACGAAGGACACCATCCGCTGTGCCGACATAGACGTAGTAGCCTATGGGATCAATCGCGATGCCCGCGGGCCCATCGAGCCCGGTGAGAAGCGTGGTCTTGGAACCATACCAGTAGAGTCCGACGCGGCGAAGTTCGCCTTCCGTCGTGTAATAGATGTTGTTGGCACCGACGGTCGCAATGGTATCCAGCGCTATGCCCGCCGGACGGCCGGTCGCTGTCGCCACATGGCCCTCAAGCGCCTCAAACGGCTCAATGACGGCGCTGCGAATTGCCCCCTCGTACCCGTCGCCCACGACAGTCCAGACAAGAATCTTGCCAACAGGGTCGACGGCAATCCGGTCGGCGTACATCGCTGATCCGGCGGGATACTCGAGCAGCGTCTCGACATCCGAGCCATCCAGGTTGGCTCGTCGGATACCCCCGTCCCACGAACCGGTTTCAAACGCCGATCGAGGCGACATCGGAAGAGAGGTCCAGTAGATCTTGCCTCTCTTCGTATCGATAGCGATATCTCCGATGCTGTTATCTTCTTCCACCAATATCTGTCGATCTGAGCCATCCAACGCAGCCGATTCGATGATCCCTTCGGTCAGAGAAATCCACACCCAGTAGACTCTCCCCTCAGCAACAGCCAGCCCGTTTGGAGGCAACCAGTTGTTGGCCAGGACTTCATCGTTGCTACCATTGAGCAGACTCCGGTGCACTCCGTTCCCTGAGAGCCAGTACAGGTAGTCCTGGGCGGCCTGCATGAGCGGTCTCTCAACGGTGATCAGACGCTTCTTGATCAACGTGGCGTCCTGCTGGTCTGCGAATTCCACCGACAGCATGACGTTGTACGTCCCATGATGCGTGTATACGTGGACCGGACTAGGCTCCTCGGACGAGTCACCATCGCCGAAACTCCATGCATAGGAGACGGGAGTTCCCTCCGTTTCCGGAGTGAACCGCACGGCAAGTGGCGCACGCCCTTCGGTAGCTGATGACGTGAAATCCACCACCGGTGCTGTCTGGAGCAGACTGCATCCTGAGAGCAGCAGTGCCACACAGAGCATCACGATTCCCATAGCCGGGACTGCGCGTTTCATGTTGGCTTCTCCTTCCCGGAACCCTCCGGCCCGCAGCCGGGGCGATCCGGCATCCTCATCCATCGGCCATCGGATTCAGGTTCGCGTAGGCGATCAATTGCCAGCCAACCTCCGTCATGAGAAAGACCGCCATCCGTGGCGCGGGCGTCGTGGTCGTTCGGAACCCTTCGAGAGTTTCTTCGACAGATGCAAGGAACGTGACGATGATCGTCGCCCCTTGGCGTGTCGTCATGAAGTCGGTCAGTTCGTACTCATCTATGTCGATGTCCGCGCAGAGCGCAAGCTCTGCCTCACGGTCTCGCGTCCCGTCCTCGTGAGTGGACTGAAATCCCGGAGCGAGGATCGCCTCCAGGGTCTTGACATCCTCTGTTCGAATCGCCTCCCAGAACTGCCTTACGAGCTGTTCGCCAAGCGCTGCATCTTCTTCTTGCGCCGCGACGTAGACAACGCACGAAGCGAGGCTCGCGAGGGCGACGAGCGCGAAGCATCCCCATCGATTGTGACGTCTTCTCACACCTCGACGTCGCTGTGCTTCGATCATCTCTCCTCCTTCGCGCTTCTTGAATCTAGTACAACAGGACGAGAGCATCGGCTTGAGCACCGGGGAAGACCAGCGCGGGATCTGTTCCATCGAGATTGGCGCGATGGATCCCTTCGCTGTCCGACCAGTAGAGCTTCCCGTACGCAGCGTTCATCGCCAGTGCAACGGGATCGTCGAGATCCGATAGGATGGTTCGATACTCGCTACCGCCCGGCGTGCATCGCACGATCTCGTCGGACCTTGGATCGGTCCAGTACACGTAGCGCGAGCCTACATCCGGAAGTCCGACATCCATGGCCAGCCCCTCGCTTGCGGGAAGGTTCTCGCGAATCACGTGATCGTCGAAACCTGTTACGGACGTCCAGTGGACAGAGCACTTCGGGGTCCACTCGGAGGGGATCGAGGATTCCGTTTCCAGAGAAACCGGGAGAATCGGCCCCGACGTGTCGACATCAAAGAAGTGCTCGACCCAGTACAGCCTCTGTCTCACCGAATCAACGGCGAGGATCCACGGGACGTGACTGTTGGCGCACCATCCTGATATCGATCCCCAGAGTCTCTGATTGCTGCCATCGAGGTTGGCCTTCCAAATACCGCCGTTTGTCGAGATGGAGGGCGGATGGCACGCCCAGTAGAGCTTCTGAGCACCGCTATCCACTGCGAGACCTGCAATGGTCGACGTCCAGTTCGTGTAGAGCGTTTCCTGGCCCGTTCCATCGCTCAGGCGTGCCCGTTTGACCATGTTTTTCGTCGTCCAGTAGATCCATTCATCGTCTGCCGCAATGTACTGCGCGCCAGATGCTCCGGTGACCAGCGTCAGGGATACCGATCCATCCGGAGAACCCGCATAGATTGTGTTGGAACTTCGATCCAGCCAGTAGACGGCCACGCCTCCCGGCCCCGAAAGCAACGGAGACCCAATGGTGATCAGGTCTTCCTTACTGGCTTCACGCGACGTCCCGTCGGTGAACTGCACCGTCAGTGACACGGTGTACGTCCCCTGCTTCCGGTAGATGTGTGACGGCGCTACTTCGCTCGATGTCGCGCCATCTCCGAAATCCCACGCATACGTCGCGACGTCTCCCTCGACGATCGGCGTGAAGTCGATCAGTCGTGGCGCTGATCCCGACACGGGATCGGCCTGGAAATCGATGACAGGTTGGGGCTGAAGTAACATGCAACCAGCCAGTGTCCACAGGCCCCAGATGAGAATCCCAACCAACCCCAGCTTAGTCCGCAAGTTCCACATAGCCTTCGCCCTCCTTGAGCAGACGCGTACAGCTGGACCGGTTAACACGATCCTGTTCGCTAGCCTACAATGAAGCTGCCTGACGTCAGTCTAGATAGATCGAAGAACACTGACAAATCGTTCCAAGTACCATGAAGAGCGGAACGATCGCCTCCGCTTGTCTCCCATCCGACAGGAGGAGTAGGGTGACGATGAGATGAAACAGAAGGTTCTCTTCTTGGTGCTTCTTGCCTCCCTGCTCTGCGGATGCTCGTGGATCTTCGGCCCGCAAATCACCGGTCGATGAGAAGGTGTTGCGGAACTCGTAATGATGGCCCCCGCAGCTACTCGCACGACCGAGATCGTCCTCGTCCTCTCCGAGGATCACGGTGTAATCACGGGAACGCTTCGATGTCCGGAGTTCTATCTGGGTCCCGCCGCCGACGCGGGGACCCTCTCTGGGCGGCATGTCGAGTTCGAGAGTACGATTCTCGGCAACGTGACATTTGAGGGGGACCGTGCACGGTCGAACGATGAGTGGAACATGCACCTACAGCGGTCTCACCGACATCTGGGAAGTGGCACGGTCCAACTAGGGTGACAGCTCGCACTCGGTCCAAAGCGGACAGACGCTCGACACCGTACGAAGCGATGATCTAGCTTCCACGGTCAATCGCTTCTCCGATGATGGAGAGGATGGACGCATCGATCAACCCGCGTACGTCTCGACGACCCGCTGTGCAAAGTCGGCGATTGACAGACGAAGCGCCTCTGGCTCGAGAACCTCGACCGCGCCGCCGTAGGAAAGCAACGTTGCGCGGGCATGCTCAAGATTGTCGAAAAGCATCTCCACCTCGAGCCAGCGTGACGTTCGCTTCGATTTGCCTCTCCGCTGGATCTGGCGGCCGAACGCGCGTTCAAGCTCGGAAAGAGCCTCAGGCGTTGCGCAAAGCGTCACCGGGAAGAACCAACGATTGGCCTCGTACTCCGCTGCCCATGACGCCCAGAATGCTTCGAGATCAAATCCCGCCGGGCGGGCAAACGTGTCATCGATCAACTCGGCTTCGATCACGTCTGAGGCGAGGTCGACCCGTAGCTCCCCGCCGCGCTTGCTCCAGACGACGTACCACACTTGTCCTTTCGCGACCAAGCCGTACGGCGCGATCTCGTGTTCGATCGGGATCATCCCAATTCGCAGCACCGTCGCATGGACCCATCGGTTCTCCCATACCGCCTGGCGTAGGAGCGAAAGCGTTGGGAGCACAGTGCGCGACGCGTGCCACGGGTCCGGATCGAGATAGAGGCGGCTGCGGACATCGCGCTCCACATCCTGTCGCGCTTGGGGAAGCGCAGCAGCCAGCTTGAGCAACGCGCCCTTGGCCGTTTCGCCCATCCCGAGATCGGCAAGCGGCGCCGGGACGCTGAACGTGAATAGCGCGGCCAGCTCGCCCTGCGTCAGATCTGTCAACCGGACCCGGAACTCCTCGTGGAGATAGACGCCGCCCTGCGGCCCGCGTTCGGTATAGACCGGGAACCCCGCGACACGCAACGCATACAGGTCTCGGATGATCGTACGGCGAGAGACCTCGAGCGCTTCGGCCAGACGATCTGTCGTCGTTCGTCCCCGGTTCTGTAGGAACATCAGCAGCGAAAGCAAACGATCGGCACGCATGGCGTCCTCCTTGACGG
>CAZORQ010000031.1:11699-13957 GCA_964582285.1 uncultured Thermotogae bacterium | reverse complement strand
TGTTCACGAAGAAACACGGATTCGAGCCCGGCTCGCCCGAGCATCCGTCGTACGGATTCAACAACCCGAATCCGTCACCGGGAAGCGAGAACTACGGGTACGAACTGTGGTGCCGCGTCGATCCCGATACGAAGGCCGAGCCGCCGGTCAAGATCAAACAGGTTCCCGGGGCGAGGTACGCTGTGACCCGGTTCACCGGACTTCCGAACATCGGGAAGGTGTGGAAGCAATTCTCCGCCTGGTTCGAGGATCATCATGGCAACACCCCGCCGTGCACGATCCAGTGCTGGCTCGAATCGCTCCAGACCCCGAACGAGCCCGACCCCGAGAAGTGGGTGTTCGACTTGTATCTCGCGGTGGGAGAACAGAAGACATAACGGCCCAAGGTCTCCCGAACGCTTGACAGGAGGCACCTTCTAGCGCCATGGTAGGGCATGATGAGACGTTTCGGCATGATCTTCTGTGCGCTGCTGCTCGTCCTGCCCTCCATGGCTGTATCTGGAGGCGAGGAGGATGCTAGGCGGGCCGAGGCCGTGCGAACGGGGATCACCATGGCCGGGGCTGCGGCGGGTCTCGCAGCAGGTGCAACCATCGGGATCGCATTCAGTCTCGATGCGATCGATACGCCCTTGTCGAACGTGCTCTTGCTGACGGTTCCCGTTGCAGCGGCCGGCGCTGCCGCCGGCACGCTGACGGGTCGATGGATCGCCGATGTCATCCTGAGGCACCGGCCCTCCCCGCTGTTTGCCGTTCTCGAAGGGGCTGGATTAGGACTCATCGGCGGCGCCGTGATCGGCGCGGTGACCTTCACGCTCAACTTCGCGATCGCGTACCCCCTGCTCGACGTTCCCGAAGGCTATTGGGGCCGGTTCGATCCTCCGCAGGCCGCGGGGATGGCCGTCCTTGCCGGCGGCTTCTGGGGCGGATTTTTCGGCATGGTCGCCGGAGCGATCGCGCTACCGGTTGTCGCATGGATCATGGACCTCTAGCAGCCCAACACGTACCAGGTCGCCCCCCATCGGAAGACTGATGTTTCAGATCGAATTCGACTTGCCCCGCGGACATGCACTAGGCTGAGGGAGAGGTGAGTGCTATGCGAAATCATCGAAGGATACTGGGAAGCTTGATGTTGATCGGGCTGGTCACAGCGCTTTCCGCCTGTTCGCTGTTCAATCGGGCACCGGTTGCCAGTTTCACCGTTACGCCGGCAACGGGTCCTGCGCCGCTTCTTGTGCAATACGATGCGTCCTCCACCATCGACCCGGACAATGACACGTTGACCTACGGATGGGACTTCGGAGACGGAACCACGGGAAGCGCGATCAGCGGATTCCACACCTACACGATACCAGGAGCCTATGTGGTCCAACTCGTCGTGACGGATCCGGACGGGAAGACATCCACGCTCTCTCGGTCGATCCTCGTCACGGCACCGGACAACGCGGTGCCGGTGGCCAGCTTCTCCGCAGCACCCACATCCGGAACAGCGCCACTTGTCGTTGTATTCAATGCTGCTGCATCCAACGACCCGGATGGAACGATTGCCTCGTACGCATGGAGTTTCGGAGACGGCGCGACTGCGGCAGGGAAGAATGCAACACATGGCTACAACACCGAAGGCGCCTATGTCGTGACATTGACGGTGGAGGATAACGAAGGGGCGACGGCAACCGAAAGCGTAATTATCCTCGTGAGTGCGCCAGGGAATCAGCTTCCGGTCGCCGACTTCACCGCCGATCCCGAAGGGAGCTTCCTCATCCCCACGACGATCACGTTCGATGCCTCAGCATCGCAGGATCCCGACGGATCGATCGTTGCCTATCAGTGGGATTTCGGCGACGGAGGCAGCGGTGCCGGCCAAACGACGACCCACGAGTACACGAGCTACGGCACGTACAACGTCATTCTGACCGTCTACGACAACGACGGCGCGCCGGCCTCGCACATTCAGGAGATCGTTCTTCGGCCGTTGATCTTTATTCCGTTGCCCATACCCTTCCCGTAGACCCTGGACGCAAGAGATCACGAGGCCATGCACACAACCGTGTATGGCCTCGTGCCGAGTCGTTCTTAGGTTCACGGCACGGACAAGTTTCGGATCTCACGAAGACTCCGAAACTTGTGTTGGCTCCCTAGTGCCGTCTTGCACATCCCTGATCCTCTATCCCGAGGTGAGGGTCGTGCCGAGTCGTTCTTAGGTTCACGGCACGGACAAGTTTCGGATCTCACGAAGACTCCGAAACTTGTGTTGGCTCCCT
>CAZORQ010000031.1:0-11599 GCA_964582285.1 uncultured Thermotogae bacterium | reverse complement strand
AGCGCCATGTCAGGTATTGCGTCCATTGGCTTGCCTTCGCCACCAACCGCCAGAAGCACGGAACGATTCGGCTTCTGGCCCCTGTCGGAACGCAAGACCTCATCCCGACAGGAACCCATCCCCCTCTCCCCTGGCGGGAGAGGGAAGCCCCTTCTCCGTGAGTACGTTGAAGAAGGGGGGGGTGAGGGTCGTGCCGAGTCGTTCTTAGGTTCTCGGCACGGACAAGTTTCGGATCTCACGAAGACTCCGAAACTTGTGTTGGCTCCCTAGTGCCGTCTTGCACATCCCTGATCCTCTATCCCGGGGTGAGGGGGGCTGAGTTGCTCACAGGCTCTCGGCACGGACACGTTTCGGATTCCACGAAGACCCCGAAACTTGTGTCGATTACGTGGCGCGAATTTCATCAACCTTTGAAGGCACAACCAACGCGAGTTTCGCGAAGAGACCGCATACCTGAGATCTGTGTCAACGACATCGCGCGATTTCCCTCCCAATGGGGCGCTTCTCCTAGAATCCATCACGAGTTTCGACATGCAAGGCACGCACGAAACTCGTCCGCGCCTTGGAGCTCAGAAGCGAAAAGCGCGCGCTTGCCTGCGCTGGGAGCGGACCTATCCGCCCAGCGCAACCCCCTCCCCCTGCGTGACGGGGACGAGGGCTGCCTTCCTGGACCTAGTCGGGAAGGGACGAGAATGTGCGCCGAGCATTCTCGTGGTTCGATGTATAAGAGGGTGGGGGTGAGCGGGTGAGGTGGACCGCCGAGTTGAGGACTACGTCCCTGGAGTTTCATCAAAGCACGAAGCGAGCTGCCGTGCTTGTGTGACAGCTCGCTTCGCAACCTATTTGCTGGTTGTCTTCCTAGGATCTTTCCGTGGTCAGCTAGAACCCACTGCCGTCGGGAACACCGTCACCCGAATTCGGGGCCGGACCGTACGGATCGCCGTCGCCAAGCGGCCCAGGCTTCTCGACGAAGCCACTTCCATCGGGAACCCCATCGCCCGAATGGGGCGCGGGACCCGGACCCGCATAGACTGCCATCATTCCGCCTACGGCGAACACAAGTGCGAGCAACAGAACCAGTACTCTCTTCATTCCAGCCTCCTCGGATCCTTGTAGGTACAAGCATCCATTTCGGATAGGTCAGTATACACCCAAACTCTAGTGAGAACTATGGAGATAATGTACAAAACCAAAATCGTCAATGCCTCAGACGTTCTGATATACGGAGGCCTTGCCTTCGGCATTCGCGAGACCTAGGCGCGTCGAACACTTCTATTTCCTACGGCACTGTCTCTGGCGGGGAGAAACGAAGAATACCACTAGGACTGGCAACATAGACATTGCCATGCCGGTCGACAGCCACCGCCGCCGGGTCGATCGGAAGGCTCTGGGCGAACAGCTCCAGACCGTCGCCGCGCTCCGCGATCTTGTACAGCAAGAAATCGGGATTCAGAAGCCACCACAGAGAGCCATGAGGGCCGACGCAGCAGTTCAGCATCACGCAGCAGCCATGCCAGTCCTTCTGTGCAAAGATGCTGGCTTGGCCGGACGAGAGATCGAACTCGAGGATCCACCGCTCTACAACCGGGCCCGTGTCGGAATTCTCCTGTCCCGAGCAGCTTGCATACAGCGTACCATCGGGAGCACACGCGAGGATGACATCCTCAGCAGGTGTCGGAAGGCTAGCAAGGTGCACATTCCACAGACCTAGAGGAGTAAACTCGAGGAGGAGCTCACCGTGGTAATCGCCGCCGAATGCCCTGTTAGTGATAGGATCCACGGTGAGCGAGTAGAGGTGATCCACTCCCCACACGCGACTTGGCTCCTGAGAGCTTGTGGGCACGTAGAAGGTTGGCCCCTCGCCGGCCTCTGGGTCATGGGTCGCGATGTACAGTCCACCGCTGCTGTCAAACGCGATGTCCTTGATCTCCCCCTGCAACCCATCGACGTACACCTGTGCATCATCCTCGCCGGGAACGTAGCGCATGACACGCGCTGGCGACTCCTGGCAGCCTGAGACGCCGGCATAGACAGCGTCATCGGGGCCGACGGCCAACGCCCATGTATTGGCCCCCTCATTGCTTACCAGAATCCCGTATTCTTGCGTCGTCACATCCAGCCATGAGATCTGGCTTACGGTTGGATCGGCAAACAGAACAAGAGAAGACGAGGCAAACACGAAGTCGGCCGGGTGTGCCGTACAGGAGATCTCGCTTCCGGGGACTTGGGCAAGCGCGCCCGTCTCTGGATTGACTGTAACGAAACGTGTCGGGGCCGAGTTCAGATACAGGTTTCCTTGAGGATCTGCCGACATGTCCATGGGATCCTGGTAGAGAACCCCCCGAACGAGCGTGTGGTGGCTTCCGTCTGGATCGATTCTCACAATGGAACCTGCGGCCATATCCGATACGAACAGACGATCTCCAATGGCGACGACACTGTCGATGTGAGAAAAGCGGTCGGAAACGAGCGCATCCGACCCGTCGGGAAACATCTTGATTAGATCACCCTGGTGAGAGCGGCCGAGGAGATACTCATCGCATGTATAGGCAAACGGCCATCCAGCAGTTGCCTCCCCCCAGAGGGTGTGGGACCCGTCTGCAGACAGTTGCCACACCACATCCTCAGACGGAATGACGACGAACGTCGTATCCTTGGGACCCTCAACGATGGACCTGTAGGTTGAATCTTCAGGCGACAGTTCGAGGATACATGTGATCTTGCCGGTGGTCGGATCGAGCACGGAGACTGCCGGACTCAAGCCGCTGTGCTGCACGAAGATGGTCCCGTCCTCACTGCGGACAATCCCCGTGATATCGGCGGCTGGAGGCTCCATCAGCATGCCCCATGTCCACCCTTCCGGCAGGCCGAAAGGGTCCCCGGCGCTGATGATCCCCCCGCTTGAGAGATCCAGCGGATCCTTCTCGTCGACGACGGCTGTTGATCCTCGTGCAGTCCACTGGTCGCACGCGTGCCACGCTGGCCAATCACAACATGATCCTGCCATCGCATGCACTGACCGCAAGCTGACGTATTCCGGAGACCCCACATCGCGCAGGTCAATTCGTGCTTCCAGGTGAGGGCCGAGCGCAAGAGATGAAAGCCGCGCGTCGCCGATGGCCTCGTATTCCGAGGTTACGTCGCCAATATGTGCACAGTCATCGCCCGGGGACCATGAGAGAAGGAGCTGACGTGCATCGGCTTGGATTGTGATGTCGAACTGCACACATGCTCCATCCGTCCCCGCTGTCTCGATCAGGAAATAGAGTGCGTGGTGGTTGACGAATGCGTATCCAGAACCCAGCTCATGGCACCCGTCTCTTGCATCGTGGACCGAATCGGTACCGGCTATCGGGCGATCGCCCCATTCCGTCGACTTACCATCGATGATGATCGATGTCTCCGTCGACGCCATTGCGGCAAACGCCACGAGCACACCGCAACCGCACAGAAGAACAGCCGTGACCAACCCTCGACACCGGTGCATAGGTATTCCTCCCTAGAAAAGCATCAGTTCTCACCAGTATACCGTGACAAAGAGATGGGTTTATGGATGTAACAGAGCAGAAACACCGTGCCAGATCCAAGAGAAGGCGGACAGCAGGACGATCTACAAGTCAGGCCTTGGGGTCGCGTTCTTTCACAACACTATCTACATTCAAACGCTCCAATGGGAGAGATCGATCCCTCGTGCCAGTGTAGCAGCACGGTATTCCTCGCCGTTCGATCCCCAAAGGGAGCGCCAGCCTACTCGAGAAGCGCAGCTTGGTCTTCGGATCCTTTCCGCAAGACGGTGTGGTTGCCTGTCGCGAGGTCCAGATCATAGATGTTGAAGTTCGTGTCAATATCGAACCCAGGATAGCGCGTGGCCAGATTGACCGAACGGGATCCGATCTCCGCATCGCTGCGAATGCGGTGGAACACACCCCGAGGCCAGGAGAGCAGGCACGCCATCTCGGACACTAGCACTCCTTGATGTGCGATGCGGTCCGCCTCGATCTCAAACGAGATCATCGTGCCCAAGATCGGCGAATACAGATCAACAACCCGCTTGCCAGCCAACACCATCAAGTGGTCATCCTGCGCGGGGTGCATGTACCACGGCCGCTCAATGTCTCCGACCGAACCGGGCGAGAGGGCCCCTGCCTGGTGGATCACGCGATCGATTGCATCGACCCGCGGCACAAGCTGCGAAGGGAGCACATCAAACGATACCCCCGGCGTTTGGCGTAGCCGCGAAAGGTGCAGCACGCGATAGACGCCCGCAACCTCCTCCAAAACGAGTCCCTGGCTCATGGCTCAAGAGTACAGCGGATTCAGGATTAGGGCGACCAGTCCTCGGGCTTCAACATCTACGGGGCTTTCACTTTGGCCAGGAATGCCTCGGCTTGTTCGAATACCCATGGTCTGAGCGTATCAATCGCATCTCTTACGCGTTCGACATCAGCTTGCATGACGATGCCTGCCCGATCGTAGATCAACGCATGACGCTTTCGTCGACCGTGTTCCAGCGCTGCAGCAGGGGCTTCGAGTTCTGGGGGAAGGGGGAACGAGCTCGCGGGCTCTGCGCAGCGAGTTTCTGTGATGACCTGCCCCTCCGAACCTCTCTGCGTTGAGACGCACAAGAATGGTCGCAAGTTGCAGAGCCGCGTTGTAGAGGAAGCCGAAGACCCATCGGCGTCGAGTCCAGGGACATCGGCATTCCTGAGGTCGCGATCAACGATCCTCATGAGGTTGAGAATCTCATTTGAAGAGGTCGGTTGCGTTCTAGGAGTCAACGCGCCTCCCCACGGTCTTCAGGTCTTCTTCGTGGCCGACCAGCAGGATCTTCGGCTCCCGGAGCAGCGTTGTCACGAAGTGGTCGCTCGTTGAGATCCTCTCTTCCCACTCCTCACGTGAGAACAGGGCGACGTTGACTTCCCTGCCTGTCTGACGCTCCAGGGACGTCACGACGTCAGTGAGCCTGCGAGAAGGGATCTTGCCGATGATTGCGACATCGATGTCACTGGATGCGGTCTCGCCTCCCTTCGCGACGGACCCGAACACGAAGGCAACTTCAATCTGCGATTCACCCGCGAGTGCCTCCAGGATAAGATCGCCAAGCCCAACGGTCTTCAGGAAGATGGCCTTCAGCTCAGCGGCGATCGGGTTCTCCGCATTCAAGTGGAAGTAGACTGAGTTCCCTCGCGCTTCGCGGTTGAGAATCTTGATGTCAGTGAGATCCTTGACCGTTCGTTGGACAGAACGAATAGCCAAGCCCGTCTTCTGGGCGATTTCACGCAGATAGTATTCGTTTCCCGCATTCAGCGTGAAGAGCTCGAGGACTCTGACCCTTGCTACGGATCCGAACAGCTTCTGAAGCATGACACATCACCGTATGCGTATTGTATACGATTGTATACATTTTGTCTACGCCTTCCTCGCCGGAGGTCACCGCCCCGGAGAAGCAAGGCCTTCCAGCCCCCAAAGCATCGCACCGACACGTACGAAACTCGTTCGCGCTGCGAACGGACCTATCCGCCCAGCGCAACCCCCTCCCCCTGCATGATGGGGACGAGGGTACCTTCCCGGACCTAGGTGGGAAGGGACGAGAATGTGCGCTGAACACTCTCTTGGTTCGATGTATGGGGCGGGGGTGTCAGTACGGGTCCAGTGCGAGCCACCGAAGTGCGTACGGCCTTGCCGTGGCCTAATTGTGGCGCTTGCTCTTTGCTATAGGCTTCAGAAAGGCCTTCTCAGGCCTGCCTGCTTGCAGATCTCATTTGCGGTAATCCGATCAAGAGACCGGTGGCGCTTAACGGGAATGGTCTTCAGGCCGTTTGAGTAGACAGAGTGCTTGCCGCCCTCGCGGATCAACCGGAACCCGTTCTCCTGGAGGTAGCGGACTAGATCCCTGCGCTTAACGCTCACCCTAGGTCTCGACGGGCACTTGCTCGAGAAGGGCGCCTCCCAGAGGCATCTCCAGTCCTTCCTGCCGATATGCAGCAACCATCTCTCTCAGCGCATCCTGCAGGAGTACACGGCACTCCTCAAGTGTTGCGCCTTCGGTGACGACCTCGGGCCACTCAACGAGTTGACCCATGTATCCACTCTCGATCTTGGTGTACTTCCCCGTGTACGTTGTTGTCATGTCACCGATCCTCCCTTCCAGGGGCGCCAAACGTCTTGTTGCTCACAAGCTGCAAGAGACACGCTGCTACAGTATAGCACCGACACGTACGACGAGAACTCGCTTGAGATGCGCCTGATCTTGAGGAACTCCCTGAACGCCGAGACAAGGCTACAGGCACGTCCCTTCTCGCAACTAGGCTTTCTCTTGCTCCTGGCTTCCCTTGAGGACGGCTTCGACGACGCCCTGAGGGTCGTTGAGGAAGTCCGCCCGTGCCGACGCCAGGCGTGAGGGCAAATCGAGGGGGATGCGCTCGTTGGGGTCCTCATCGGTCTCAGCGAACCGCACGACCAGCACGTGGCTTTCGCGCTCGACGATCAACGTGTGCGCTTGCTCGGGATGAAAGAGCACCGTGTCGCCTTGCTCCTTGAGGGCGAACGTGTCGATACACCCCGTGTCGTCCCAGCGGGTGGCCACAACCAACCCGTCAACCAGCATCACAAGCTCGCATAGAGAGTCGTGCTTGTGGCCGTTCTGCACCCCGGGGACAAGGGTTGCGAAGTGGACTGAAACACCGTGTGTGTTGAGCTTGAACCGAGACCGAAACCCGCGTTCGAACACAGCGTCTTCGCGGGGTTCGTCCAACAACGCTGCCGCCTTGAATGTCGTCCACATGGTCTTTCCCTCCTATGCCGCTCGAGCATTGTGCGCGGCGATTGCCATGATGGCCAAGTCAACACCGATCAATCACTGTCTCGGGTTTCGTCGTGGAACTGTCGGATTGCTCGCCCGCGTTGCCGAAGCCAGGAGAGGAGCTTCGCGTGGAACGCCAGGGTCAGGCCGACTGCGATGCGAACAGCAGGTAGTACCAGTATGCCGCCGCCTGAGAACGAACTGCCGCGGTTCGCACCTATTGCTCGTACGATCGCCAGCACCAGCTCCGGGAGGCCTCTCGTGATGGTGTAAACGCCGATGAGCGAGATCCCGGCGCTCATGATCGTTGAAAAATCCCACGGCACGAAATCAGCCGCGGGAAGGTCCTCTCTCGAGAACACTCTCGCTAGACGCGGCGCAAACGCGATCAGCACGGTGCACGCCGCAAGGCTGGTCAGGAAGAGAATCCCCGTTGTCACGGCCTGATACGAGCTACTCGCACTGACAATTGTGGATTGGATCGCGAGCCCCAAGTAGCCAGCAACCACCGGTACCAGAAACAAGCCTACTGCGCGAAGCGCTATCTCGTACAGCTTCTGCTCGCTCATCACGGCCTCCCTCCCCACATGAGGGCCAATCAAGGGGTATGCCTATCTTCCCATACGCTACACAAACATTCAATAACTCCACTTCCCTTGATTGACTTCTCCAGCCCTGCGGGGTGCTGCCACTAAGGCGGAGAAATCACCGCATGGGCAATGGTTGCCAATCTCCTTTAGGGTCCTACCGTTTGACGGCACCTCTTCACGCTCCCTACACTCGATGCACCTCACACACGGGAGGAACACAGCATGCTTGCACGTGAGCGCGGTACGCGACGGAGTTCGTTGGTGGTCATTCTTGTGGTGGTTTGCCTTTTTGTCTTTGCCCCCTTGGAAACTGCGGCGCAGTACAGGGTGATCTGGGACGATGACGGCGAGATGAGTGGCCTCCTCGCCCTCATGCTCTTCCTGGCCCACCCGGACTTCGAGGTCATTGCGACCACCGTCAGCCCCGGCGAAGCTGTTCCTGCGCCTTACGCATCGCGGTTGGCATCGTTTCTCGAACAGCTTGGCTATGGGAACATCCGCGTGGCGTATGGCGCCAGCAAACCCATTCTTGGCGACAACGCGTTCCCGGAGCCATGGCGGAAGGGTGTCACCTCCTTCATGAACCTTGATCTCTGCGGGCTGGTCTGTCCGCACCCGCTACCCTGGAGTATCTATCCGGAGCCGAATGCGGGGCAGATCATCGGCGAAGCGCTGGCTGGCATGGATCAAACCGGGGATCTCGTGCTCTTCGTGGCTGGTCCGTTGACGAATGTGTATGAGGCCTTCTCTGTGTGGACCCATCTTGAACCCCAGGGCGAGATCGAAGACACCGCACAGCAGTTTCTAAATCTCGAGATCATGGGAGGGGCCGTCGAGGTTGCTGGAAACCTCACGGATTGGCAGGGCTGGGTGCCGCCCAACGACAAAGCGGAGTGGAACATATGGATCGATCCCCATGCGGCGGCTTCCGTCTTCTCTGGACCGGCGCACGTGTACTTGTCTCCGCTTGACGTAACCAATGCGGTCGTGTGGGATGGTGGCGATGTGGCCGCACTACAGGCGTTCGGAACCTGCTTTGCGAGTTTCGCAGCCACGCTTCTTGAGAAGAGCATCGGCCTTAGCAACGGGATGGCCTGGGATCTCACCGCAGCGGCGATGACGATCATCCGGTTGGCCGAGGGGGGCACCGTCACCGACAACGGCCACACGTATGATCAGCCCATCGACGATCACTGTCTGGACGTGGACACATTCCCGCCAAACGAAGGGTGGACGAGAAAGTGTTGTGGCATCGAGAACGTCTCCGTCTACACCGTCGACTCGCTCATGGACTCCGAGACGGTCAAAGCATTCGTGATCGAGACCTTCGGCCAGTGGGTGGCGCCGTAGACGGTGAGTCCAGAAGCCCTTCAGACGAAGCTTTGGGCCCGTTGCGACCGCTGAGCCCCACAGCTTCTCCTCTATACCGCATCATACCCGTCGATCACCGCGAGGCAGCGTTCCAGCAATCGAAGGCTGGCCTGAAGGCTCTCCGGGTAGGTGCTTGGATCGCCGGTGCGCCCAGCCCTCTTGAACAGGCTGAGAAGGACCGGGAACACTTGCATCATCATCAGCACGTCCTCCCGGTTGAGGTCCTCGGGCCAAGCATTGATCAAGGCGTCGAGGTCCAGAACCGCCGCGTCTTCGCTCGGGAAGAGAAGCGACGACGCCACGAAGCATGCGCTGAACAGCAGAGCAGGTTGCAGGATCGCCGGACCGAAGAACAACGGCTCGATGTCCACGATCCGAACCTGCGGCAGATGCAGAGTGCGATCGATGAGAAAGTTCGACGGCCAAGGATCTCCGTAGATAAGGCAAGGATCCCGGTCAGCCAGCAGCGCGGAGAAGCGCTCGCTATCCATCAACCTCGTGGCCCGTGACCGCATCGGGCTTGGCTCGGAGGACGCGATCAGACCGCGCAAGATCTCTTCCAGTTTTGGGATCCCGCACGCGGCTGCATCGAGAGAGAGCGAACGAAGTCTCTTGTGCAGCGTGTAGACCGCATCGATGATCGCTTGTGCCTCCAAGCGAGACGGGGACTGCTGCAGCGGTGCTCCAGGGAGATAGGTCATCACGTCGATCGCACAGGGTCTCCCGCCGATCTCGCGAGACTCGCTGTGAAAAATCGCCGCGGTCAGGCCGCCAAGATCGCCGATCGTCTGCAGGAGCTTGACCTGACCGCCCCGCTCCTCTGGCCGCTGGAACGAGAGACGAACCACGTACGGCTCGGGCCCGCCGGTCTTGTACACGATCGTAGCGTCCGACTCGTGAAGCGTAACAGCCGAACCTTCGGCCGGATCCGGAGTGCAGACCGAATCGATCAGGCGAGCGAAGTTCGGTTTCTCCCTCATGAACCCAGCTCCTCGACGCAACAGCAACGAATGGCCTTCATACGTTCCTCCCAATCCTTCGGCGGCTCATTCAGTAGGTTAGCAGGCGCCGAGGATTGGTTCACATGGCTTTCGCGCCGCGGCGCCAACGCCTGCCTTCCCGGCTAGCAGCCTGTGAGGGGATCCCATCATCGTAGCCCTTGTGCCCTATAGCCCCTCCCCCTGCGGGATGGGGACGAGGCCAGCCTTCCCGACCGAGGTCAGTGGGTCCGGGAAGGGAAGAGAATGTGCATGGCACATTCTCGTGGTTCGATGTCTGGGGTAGGGGGTGATTGCGCACCGATTCGTGCCAGCCCTACACTCCGTTCCTTTTGATCTTCCTCTTCCAAACCAGGTGCTCTGCTGGGGATGCTGCGGGTGACTGCTTCATCTTCCGGCTTGAGAGCGTCCAGCAGCGATCTGATTCCGAGGATAGGGCGAAGCTACCCGCCAGGAGGAGGTAGCACAGAGACGGCCTTGAGCAGCTTCTCCGCTATGGCCAGCAGGTCTTCGATCAGCCGTTCTTCCAGATCCACGATACCCTCATACTCTGCGAGGTTCCTGCGTTCGTGGCACTTGCTCAGAAGGCGCCAGCTTGCATCCTCCAGACCCGCCGTGTGAGGAAGCGCTTGGAAGACCAAGAAACGGTTGTCGGAGCGATATCCTAGACGGCGAAGCGCGGCCAGGGCCAGTGCATGAGAGGCGTTGTACGCCAGGTCGAAGCGGCTCTCCAACGCCAGATCGGCGCGGGCCGCGTCCTTCAGCCGAGCTTTCGCTGACTGGAGAAGGCCCTCGAATTCGGTTCTCGAGGGTCGCTCGCGCTTCAGTGCGCCGATCTTCTCCAATTTCTCCAGCTCAGGTGATATCATTTTCCGATCCGATCACGAAGAGGCGCGGTTGCGTCGAGATACGTGTCGCGAATGAATCCTGTTGCTCGCTTCGCGCTCGCCAATCTTGGGTCGTAAATACGTTCGGGTTAATCGACCGTCCGAACTCCTTCTCCGCCGCCTGAAGCGCCGCAAAGACCTCCGGGTACTCAACGCCATCCCCAATCACGAGCAGGTCGATGTCGCTGTCTGCGGTGTCTCTTCCCTTGGCAATGGATCCGTAGATGAAAGCGACTCGGATCCCTGAAGAAAGCGGTTCTAGCGCACGGCGAAGCGGTTCAACCAGTCCAACAGTCTTGGCAATCAGGCTTCGCAACTCCTCAAAAGCTGGGCAGTCTGCGTTGGCCTGGTAGTGCTTCTGATTCCCCACGCGTGTGGCTGTGATCCATCCCGAGGCCACGAGACGTTGGAGCTGCCGGTGTACGGCTCCCGTTCCACTCTTTGCAAGCCGGATGAGATCAGCGCTTTGGAAAATCCTCCCCGGCTGTCCGAAGAGGAGCCCCAGGACACGTTGCTGAACGGGTGTGAACAGAGCCCCAGCCAAGCCGGGAGATGTCTCGCTACGTTTCGTTCCCATAACGGGAACGATCATACCCGTTTTGGGAACATTTAAGAAGGGTCATCCGGGAAGCTTTGGCATTGCTCACACATCCGGAGCGAGAACGGCTGCTCACTGTCAAGGGGGCGGGAGAGCGACGTCAGCCAGTGCGAGATCTGTCTCAGCCGTCTGTCGCCGCTGCCGCTTCCCCTCCATGATGGGGACGCGGGCTGCCTTCCCGGACCTGGATCCGGACCTGGGCGCGTAGCGGATCTCTCGTCATCTCCAGGTTGCTTTTCATCCCCTCCCCCTGCGTGATGGGGGAGGCCTGGGTGGGGGCGACCGCGTGCTTGCTCGGGCCGGTCCTAGGTTCTATTCCTTTCGAGCCTTCCCCTGCGTGATAGGGACGAGGA
>CAZORQ010000030.1:0-28806 GCA_964582285.1 uncultured Thermotogae bacterium | reverse complement strand
TCGAGGCACCCCGCAGCGCTCGAGAAGCAAAGCCCGCAAGAGATCGAGGCGGGTTTCATCGCTGCTCGTATTGCCTCGAGGAAAGCCTTGATGAGCAAGGTTTTCCGATCGCGATTCAGTCGACACCCCCATATCGGTCTTCCCCAACAGCGAGGCAAGAGAACTGAGCGGACGTCAGAAGGAAGATCTGCGTACAATTCGATGGGAGGTCCTTCGAATGCGTCATGTAACGCTTGATTGCCGGGGAGTCCGCATACGGGGCTGCGCCATTCTTCTCGGTTTGGCAGCACTGCTCGTGTTGCTGCCGAGCCCCGTCATCGCGGGAGAGACAGCGTCCACAGTCGATACCACATTGGCCGAGCAGCTGGAAAACGGTCTCGAGAGCAGTTTCGGCGCCTTCGAGGTGTTGGGTTGCTCCGCAGCCGTGCTCCTTCCGAACGGCGGACTGTGGACCGGAACGTCGGGGATCTCTCACGGCAGCACCCCGGTGACGCCGGACATGCTGTTCGCACTGGGGAGTGTCACCAAGAACTACGTTGTCCCTCTCATTCTCCAACTCGTCGAAAACGAGACGATGTCACTTGATGATACCGTCTCAGACTGGCTTCCCGAGCTGTCGCTCGGTTCGGATCCCACGCTGCAACAGTTGCTCAACGGACGTAGCGGGTTGTGCAATGTGACCGATCGTTCCGACCTGTGGGACGCCGTACTCGCTGCCCCAACACGTGTGTGGACCGCCGAGGACGTACTCGCCGAGTTCCCCGAGGATCCTTGCTTCTCGCCCGACGAAACGTGGCACTACTCAAACACCGCCTATCTGATCGCCGGATGGATGGCCGAACGGGCCATGCACATGGGAATGGCCGAGGCGATCCGGTCGAGCTTTTTGGAACCGCTTGGCTTGGACAAGACGCTCTACGCTGTGTCGGAGCCGTTTCCCGAAGATGCCTCCGTGTGCCACGGCTGGTTCGACTTCGACCATGACGGCGCCATGGATGATGTCACCCCAGTTCGAACGGGGATCTACAGCGTTGTCGGCGCATCCGGTGCTCTCTTCGCCACGGCGTCCGATGTGACGCAATGGGTCGACGTGCTTCTCCGCGGCGACGTGCTGAGCCCGGCTTCTCTCGACGCCATGCTCACGCCGTACTCGATCATCCCGGACTCCGGAGGCGCGGAATACGGACTCGGAGTCCATCTGCTCGGCGAGGACGCGATCACTCAGTCGGGACGCACGTTCGGCTACCTGAGTCTCTTTCTGCATCTAAGGAGTGCCGGCGCGACGATCGTCGTTCTGATCAACGGGGATGACGCGTTGTGTCTGGATGCCGTCTCCAGTGCGCTTACAATGGTCGTCCTGCGTGCCTCCGCAGACAGCGAAGCCGGGCCATAGCCGGCGAGGGCAGTGAGCTCAGATCTCTATTCTTGGGGTTTCCATTGACACACTGCTTCCATCGTTCACCCACTACGGATCGAACTTGAAGGATGCCGTCTTCCTACTCGCTTGGGTGAGTAGCTCGCGGGTTGCTGTTCATCTCGTGGTCGATCCACCAGCCGTGGGGGCGGCGGTGTCAGAGCTTCGCTCGCGTCCTTGACGCGTCCATCGGGAATCGGCTGCAAGGCCAAGTCTCTATTCCGGAGTTCACTCTCTCGGTCGACCGTCTCGGCGATGACATGGCGGGTTGCGTCGTGAAGCCCCCGATAGGCAGCCGGCGTCTCGAGCGTGGATTCGAGGACATGCATTGCTTCGTGCCCCCCAGTGTCTCGAGTCGCTCTGCCTAGGACACTCCCAAGCAACTCGGGAAGAGATAGGCTTGCGGCAAGTCTCTCGGATCGAGGGAGATTGATACTACGACAATCTCCAGTACAACCACGGCTCGATGATTGGAACTCTTGATCTGACAGTAGCCGCTATCTCTCATAGCAGCGTCTGATACACGACGTTGCGCAGTTCCGTGTGCCAACTGCATCTCGACTATTACCGCGCGATTTCGGGTAATCGACGTCCCATCAATCTGCGTAATCCAATTCCGATCTTAATTACTTGATCCTCCAACGGCCGCCCCGTACGGTGATGATGCGGGATTAACCTGCGCAGGATGCCCGTCATCACGCAAGAGAGGGAGGGCATCATGGTTGAGTTCAACGCTCTGACAGATGAGCAGCAGATCGAGCGGTTCGGGCGACTGGCGAAGGCGGCATTGGATCGGTTCGGAATGCCGATGGCCACGCTGAGGCATCAATCGTACATGGAGAACGTCTTGTTCAAGGTATCCGACAAGGCGTCGGATTCCCACGCATCGCTTCGCATCTGTCGTCCGGACTGGAAGGTCGATGCGTTGGAGCGCGAGGTTTGCTGGCTGAGCGAGCTGGGGCGTGACACCGATCTACGGGTTCCGATACCGATTCCAACGTTGGATGGTGAGCTGTTCGCTGTGGTCACGTGTGAAGGGATCCCCGAACCACGGGCCTGCGTGCTTTTTCATTGGGTTGATGGCGCGTACGCCGCGCCCGGGGAGTTGACGCCGGCACGGCTGCGAAGTGTGGGGCAGTTCCTCGCGAAGCTCCACGACCATGCCGAGACCTTCCACCTGCCCGCAGAGCTCGCGATCGATCGATTTGATGCGGATGCTCTGGACGAATGCGATTACCGTGCGAACGTGTCGTCGTACTTCGAAGGTCCGGCCGACCTCGAAGCGTTCGACGACGCGGTGGCCGCTGCGGTCAAGTTGATGCGCGAACTCGGTGAGAGCTCGACAGTGGCTGGTATCATTCACGGAGACTTCCATCAGCGTAACTACGTGTTCGATGGAGATCACATCGGGGCAATCGACTTCGAGACAATGCGGTGGGGCTACTACTTCTACGACCTCGCGACAACGCTGAGTTACCTCAGACCCGAGTTCCTCGGCAACGTCGATCCGGAGCCGCTCCGCGCTTCCCTGATCGAGGGATATGCCACCGAGCGAAGATTGCCGAAAGAGTACGAGCGGACGCTACGTATCTTCGCGGCGTACCGCGTGTGGATCATGGCCGACTGGGTCAGTAGCAGTCCACGGATGCTCAAGCACGACTGGGCTCGACGCCGCCTCGATGCCATGCCGGAACAGATCAGGGATCTTCTGGAGCAAGCCGCTCGGTGAACCGATCAATGATACGTGATGACCCGGCTCAGCCGGCTTACTCGTTCGCAGATATGGCACCAGCATCTGGCCATAGCAACAGATTGTGCTCCTGGTATTCATGTGGTTCAGCCGTATTCACAGAGTCGTTCATGGCGACCTGCCATCGTCTTCACAGGTCCGATCGAGGACGAACTCCGCTAGCGCCACGTTCTGTCTCCGGTCGCACGCATGACGAACGATCGCCTCAGTCCCGCTACGCGTAGCTGTGTAGCCCGCGGATGAGGAAGTTGACGCCGGCGAAGGTGAACAAGGCGAGGAGGAAGCCAAGGACGGCGATCCAGGCGGCCTTTCGGCCTCGCCAATCCCGCCGGATGCGCAGATGGAGGTACAGGACGTAGACGAGCCATGTCACGAGCATGAACGTTTCCTTCGGATCCCAACCCCAGTACCGGCCCCAGGCGTGCTTCGCCCAGATCGCGCCGAAGAACAGCCCGCCGAGAGTGAAGAAGGGGAAGCCGATGGCGATCGCTCGATACGCCAGCGTGTCGAGGCGCTCAAGCAGTTCTCCGCGGGACTCGCGGCTGCGTCTCGACGCGAACAGGTAGAACACGCCGGCAGCGAACGCCACGGTGAAGAAGCCCTCGCCGACAAAGACAAGGCTGACGTGCAACGCGAGCCAATGGCTGCGTAGCGCCGGGACGAGCGGCACGACATCGGGAGAGCGTAGCGGCGAGCTTGCCAGCGCCATGAACGCGGCTGCCATCAGACCGACGCCGATCCCGATCTCCGTTCGGATCCGGTCGGAGAGGTGTCCCAGCGCAAGCAAAACGAGGTACCCGAGCGCGAAGACCCAACCATAGAACACGAGCGATTCGTAGGTATTCGTCACTGGGAACGCTCCAAGCGCCACGCCGCGAAGCGCCAGGCCGACACTCTGGGCGAGGAACGCCACGGCGAACAGAATGGTTCCCACCTGACCGACACGGTGCTTCCGAAGTACGCGGCTGATGACGAGCGCGAAGAACGCGACCGCATAGCCGGCCGCCGCCGCATCGAAGAATCGTACGCCACTGATCATCTCAGACCTCCTCCGGTTCCGTGCGGCCCCGTTCGATCTCGGATCCCAATTCGAGTCGGATTACCGCCTCGATCCGGTCGAGGCGAGCGGTCGTCCGCGCCATCGTCTTGCGGCCTTCGCTACAAAGCAAGATTGCATCGGACTCGATCGACACCCGGATCTGCGATGGCACGAAGTAGAATGCGCCCGCCAGTCCGACCATCAGCATCACGAACCCCCACCAGACCACCGGATAGCCGGGGTTCCGCGCGTAGTGAATCTCGAGGAAGGCCGGAACGACGGCATCGACCAGCAGGAATGCCTGTGGGACGACCGCTTCGCTCTCCGCGAGGAACGGCAAGGCAAGATCGCGGTAGGTCTTCGGCAATCCGTCCTCGTCGATGCCCGTGACTTGAAGCAGCACGGCCGAGTGACCACCGGGGACCGCGCCAAGATCGACCGGCTCACCGTCGTCGGTCAATGCGAACGTCTGATAGAAGCGAGCCGCCGTGACCCACAGCTGGGTTCCGGGAACAACGATCGTCTCCCCAACCCGAAGCTCGACTTCCGAGACCACGGCGTTGCGCGCCCGATCGACGACATGAAGGCGCACGGATGCAGACCCGACATCGTCGCCATACCGCCATGGATAGAAGCTGAACCCATCGATCGACAGCGGCCGGTTCACGGCAATCCGGCCCTCGTGAATCGGCTCGTCCCCATCGAGGAACACCAAGTCGGCCCAGAATGTCTTGACCTGCGATGAGCCCGGGTAGACCTCGGCGCCGAAATCATCGATCCGTAGATCGTAGGCCAGCGGGATGCAATCGTCCGATGCGACGTCGTCCGAACAGGCCGGCCGCCACTGTCCCTTGTCCCACTCAGTCACAACGAACGTGCCCTCTTGCCGCAGAACGCCGAGCAGCGCCCCAACGAGGATGACGAGGATCCCGACATGAAGGAGATCGGGAGCCAAGGCACCCCATCGCCATCGACGGGCGACGAGCTGGAGGTCGCCCGATGGATCGTCGGATGATCCGGCAGGCGATCGCACCCGATCGATATGTCGCATGCCATGCCGTCGGAACGCATCGCGAACGACGGTCTCCGCGGTGCCCCGATCGCCATCCGCGTGGAGATCCATCCGGCGTGTGTTTGCCTCGCTCCCGAGCGGTGTGACGTGTCGCGGACGGCCGAACACTCGGCCGATCGATCGCCGCGCCCGTCGCGCCGTGCACAGGCTCAGATTCAGCGCAAATAGACCGAGCAGACCCAGGAATCCGGGCCCGTGAAAAACATCGTCCAGCCCGAGTCGCGTGATCACCCGGTGCCAGAAAACGCCGTAGGCGCGGTAGATCTGCTCTGCGTTCGGCGTGATCGGTGCCTGGGGAAGCACGCCGCCGAGGATCGCTGCGATGGTCAGGAGAACCAGCAAGATAAGGGCCAAACGTAGCGATGCGAGCAACGTGTATCCGCGGCAAAGCACACGTCGAACGCGATGGGGCCAAGCCGCGGTCAATCTAGTCCGCCGTTCCGTCGCCGTCTATGGCTCCGAGTGAGAGCGTCGTTTCCGCCTCTTCCATCAGGATGTCGGGCATCTCCCACGCCTTGGCCTCGGCCAGCTCTTGGAACAGGCGGCGGAACAACACGACTGCGCGAACTGTGATCTCGTCCATGCCGTCGGGAGCGGCAAACCGATAGCTCGTTCGATCGGTCGCAAACGCGGCAAGACGGTTATCGCTCTCGATCAACGCCTGCTTCCAGTAGGTCACGACCGGCATGTCGCCGGTCTCTACGTCGCGAAGCAGCTTGGCATAGGCAACGCCGGGGAGGCCGGCTTCGGTCCCGCACCATTCGGGCAGCACCGGACCGTCCGTCAGTGTCAGCGTGTTGCCTTCGCAATCGACAGCGGACAGCACAAGGATCATCTGTCGGCCCGGATAGTCGGTCGGGACGTGATGCCCTGCCTTCGTGTTGGTGATCGAGACCTCGGCGATAGCCGAGCCGTCGTCCGCACCGGCCACAGTCAGCTCCAACTCCACCGTGTCCTGCAGCAACGCTACATCCGCCGCTCCTGGCTGCAGATGGGAGGCGATCCCGTCGGGATCCCTGAACAGGCCGCCCTTCTCCGGGTAGACAAAATACTCCACGCCGGTCGGCGCCATGTGACAGGCCTGGCACTGGGTGCCTTCGGCCGCGTACGGACTCTCCTGCCACTCGCGGAACGACTCGTAGATCGGCGTTCCCCAGAAGCTGAACTGGTGGCATGCTGCGCAGAACTGGCTCTCTTTCTCCAGTTCGAGATAGCACACCCGCCGGGTGACGTCATCGAACGGGCCATAGAACATGTGGGTGTTCTGCGGTGGGCGGTTCAGCGCATACGACACAACGCCGGGAGCGTTGTCGTACGGCAGACCGGTGGCCGGGTTGAGGTAGGTCTCGGCGATCTTGTGGCAGTACTCACACGCGACGCCTTCCGCCGCAACGCCGGTCAGCTCATTCATGTCTGCGGTGAACGGGTTGTTCGCGGCAGCGATCGGGGCGTGGCAGGTCGCACAGTTGCCGGCCGTCCCCGGGAAGTCGTCTTTGTAGCCGTCGCCCATCACGATCGTGCCGGTCACGTCGGTGCCGTTGTACATGCTGAAGAACCTGGGGTTGACGCCGGATTGCCCGTGGGCGTTGTCCACCCACTGCGGGAAGGCGACCATGCAGTGCCCGCACCCTACTGGCACATCAGGATCGGCCATCGAGGTGTACCACGCGTAGTCCGGATTGTCTTCGGCCGGATGGAGAACGAGCGTAATTGTGACATCCTCGGCAGGCGGCGTAACCGTCTCCCCGCCGGGGTAGTAGCCCTCGTCCCACGCCGTGACCATGATCTCGATCCCTGGCACAAGTCCGGCGAGCGTGAACGTACCGTCCTCCGCAGTCGTGGTGCTCGGCGCCTTGGTCTTCTCCCGAACGATGGCCCCGACGACCGGTGCGCCGGTCTCATTGACCACGATCCCCGACACAGACGTCGTCGAATCGCCGATCGCCCCGACCAAGACAACCACCAGGATGACCCCGAGGCCCAATAGCACGAGCGCAAGTCGGGATCGTCTCGTTCGAAGCATCCCTCCTCCTTCAATCGTGTCTTTTCGCCACGATATTCTAGCTATCGCGACGCGTTTGATGAATCCCTCACGATGGCAACTGCGATCAGTGCAATCGCCCTCTGTTCGCGCATCGAGGTCGCCTCCTCATGTTCGTCGCGAGCATAGCATCGACGAAGCGATTGAGCGAAACTGTTCACGCGATCGAAGCTCTGGCCAACTCCGCACGCCCCGGCTCTTCGCCTGCTTTCACTTGCGTTCCTCTAGGCGGTAGTAGTCGAAGTAGGCGGGCACGCCGGTCGTTGCTCCGAGCTCTCCGTCGGCGATGAGTCCAACACGAAGTGCACCTGTATACGGGAACGAATGCACGCCGATCGTCTGCCATACCGCGCCGTCCTCATTGTACTGCGCGGTGACTTCCTGTCCCCTCTTCCACAGGCGTAGCCATGCGAGGTCCTTCTCGGGAGTCTCGGTGGCATGATTGGCCGTGCTCAGCGAGCTATCGAAGTAGATGCCATTGAGTACGCATCCAGAGTCAGTGTAGCTGCAGAATCCACGTCCGAGAACGAGAACGTTGTCCGCGTTCCCGTAGATCAGTAGGCCGGCTCGTTGGAAGTTGCTCAGTGGTGTGAACTCCACCTTCGTCTCGATGTAGAAGTCGCCCGCCGGTGCAGCAACGACGACCGCCCCGCTCGGCGGCTTCGTTGCACTGGGTTGCACCGTGATCCGAAGCGCCCCGGGCCTCTCCGTCAGACTCCAGATCCCCGCATCGCTGCCGTCTAGCCATGTCCATTCCGAGGACAACGTCTCTTCGAATTCATCAATGAAGGCAGTGTCCTCGATCCCGTCTCCCGCCGCGAGAGAATCCGAGCCGGGCGCCACTCCGCCTTGGGTGTAGTACAAGTCTTCGCCGAATAGCGTGACGCTGTTCGCGAGGAACCGTCCGTCGCTCGTTTCGGTGGCAAACGTGATTAGGATCTCGTCACTCAACCCCGGACGCCACTCCTCCGGAGCCGTGAGATCGATATTGGGAAAGCTCTTGTGGAGCTTGACGGGATCGTAGGTGATGCCCCAGCGGCCGCCCATCATCGGCACGGTCCCCTGCTCGAGGATGACACCCGGCATGGCGATGGTGTAGTACAGCGGTCCCTGCCCCGGCTCCGAAACCGTCCCGCAAATTCGAATCGGTGAGAGTCCGTCATCCGACCATCGGAGGCGGCCCACGTCCGGCTCGTCCACGGAAAGCCGCGATGCATTGGAGTCAATGACATAGAATCTGTACGTCCCGCTCTCCGCTCCGAGCACGGTGCCCGTGTTGTACGCTGTCGGAACGAGACCTCCAGGTACATAGCGGCGGTCATGCTCGACATTCACGTTCACCGACCAGACACCGGCTTCCCCGGCAACGAAATCGGCTGACGGATCATAGAACCAACCGATCTTGTTCGCGTGGCCTTCGATCGTCCGTTCGATCCCGGATGGGGAGACGATGGTGGCCGTCACCCGACTGTCCAGCGCCGGGGCAACGTGGCCGGAGAACGAGATGGTATCTCCCACTGTAAGGACGCTCCCCGGCCGGATCCCCATCGGGAGAAAGAGGACGTCGATATCCACCCCTCTCATCGTTAGGAGCGGACCACCATCTTGAGGGCCACCGCCCGATCCGCGGTACGGCGGCATGAGGCGGGTTCCCAACGGGTCGTCCTCGGGCACAAGGACCCAGAATGCACTGTAGATCGCATACTGACGGATGCCCAAGACCTCCTCGCGGAACACAGCGCCGCCGAATTGCCACTTGATGTCATGGGGGAGATCACCCTCATGTCCCATGCCGATCTGCCCACCATACAGGTCGCCATACCGCCAGTAGCCCAGAAGATTCGCGTCCTCGCTCACCAGCTCCCGAACGCGGACACCCGGGCGCTCGGAAGACCGGTAGCTGTAGCCCCACTGGTCGATTTGGTCCGGGAAGAGGTCTGGATACACCCCGCTAGACGCCGTTGAGAACAGCGGCATCTCGCTGGCCTGCACGCGCTCCTCGAACGTCCCCGGTCCTTGGGCGAACGCGGAGTGAGGCAACTGCTCGCGTATCCGAATGATGCTCTCGATCTGGCCCACCGTGTCCTGGATAGTGATCGCCGGAGTCAGCGAATCTCCTCCCGGTGCTTCGCTCTCCTTGGCCCAGAGAACGTCTCCTCGATGAAAGGGGTAATACACGTGATCGTGACGGTCCTCCTCAGAGAGATCGCGCCACAGGAACCACTGCAGTCCAATGTCGGGTGCGTTGTCGATGCCATGCCGACCGTGCACGACCAGCGGTGTGTTCGGTGTCTCAACCACGTTTCCCCACGTACGGCTCCCGGCCCACGCGCGTCCGTCCGCCGAGACATAGTTCGCCTCGATGTCGACACGAAACTCGCCAGCCGACGGGAATTGGAAATCGTCAAGGCCGCCTCCCGGGTGGAAGTAGCCGAACGCGTTCGCCGTACCCGAGATGATGTGTTCAATCCGGCGCGCCGGATCGGAGTCGGGCAGCAAGACCAAGCGGATCTCGACCTCCGCCGGCACCCGCGGATACACCTGGATCGTCGGCGAGAACGCGTCGCCAACCTCGTACGGCGTGGTCGGAAGCTGCCCGGACTCGATGTCCAACACCCCGCCGACCCAGATATCGTAGATGCCTCCCAGTGCGTACTCATGTCCCCAGACATCCTCGACCCGCGAATCAACCTCGATCACATACGCGCCTTGCTGATCAAAGGCGTGATGAAACGCATCGTCCAGCGTCGCAAGGCTGTAGATGTCCGCGAGGTACGGCGCCCCGAGATGGAGATCGCCGCCGGCGAGGGTCGTCGGTTGGAAACTATACGATTGCGTGAACGTCGCGGGGCCGAGAGAATCGACGCTGCCGTCCGGCTTGCAGATCGTTACCTCCAGAACGCCTGACGGGAGGCTGAACGGCACAATCGGGACGTTTGGAAAACTCCGATCAGTGTAGGAGATCATCGGAAGAAACGGCTCAAGGCGAACCGATACCGATCCTTCTTCCGCATCCTTGACAGGGACAATGGCCCGTTCCGGTTGGTACACCACCATGGTCGACAGGTCAAACCGGCCAGCATCTTCGCGTGCTACGGTTCCACGCGCTCCCCCGGCATAGGTGTTGGCAAGGATCATCGTCGGCATCCGAGGAGGCTCCACCTCGCCGATGCGAAGAATCGGCAGAAACGCCTCGTGCCCATGCCTTCCGCAAGACCATACCCGCGCTGCCGGTGACGGATCCGCCGGCAATCCGGGGGTGTGGCAGGCAAGTTTCAGCGCGTACATCCCGGGAGGCAAGTCGCTGGGAATCTGCGCACGCATCTCGACTTCCGTCTCCAGGACACTCGGTGCCGCTCTTGAGAAGCTCCGGAGATCGGATGTGACCAACGCCGGGAATTCGTAGGCGCTCTCCCTCTCAATCGGCAAGCCCGTCGGCGTTAGCAGCGACGCCATGAAGATATGGTCGGTGAGCCCATGGGTCACACACTCGGTCGACATGCCGTGTGCATCGAACAGCTTCACGAGGTACAGCTGGCAGAAGGCGTTGAACGCGGGGGTCGATGGCAACCGGGACAAGGCCTCCGAGGCGATGAACAGGGTGCCGGAGACACGTACCTCGTCTCCGGGCAAGACCTCAAGTCCCGAGCCTGTGTGCAGCACACCATCTATCCACCATCGGGCGTCGCTTCGGCCTGGACCGCTGGTCGTTCGTGCCGATGCGCCAAATGGCGTTGTGGCTCTCGTCGACACGCCCTCCATGGGCACGTGGAGAATGGTCCCCGGTAGGCTGCCGATCGCGTTCATGTCCTCATCAACCCCCGGCTGCGAGGCCCTTTCAAGCAACCGGATGTGGCCGACGTCGTAGGTGTACTTCACTAGAAGGCTCGACCCAGGAGGACAGAACAACGACGCGGAGAAGGCGCCCTCGTGATCGGCAATCACCGTCACGTACAGTCCTGAATCCAACTGAATAAGGACTACCGAGGACAACGGTGGAACGGCTCCGGCATCGCCTTTGATTCGTGCAATGCCCGTTGCATCGGCTGTCCCAATCGTGATGAGGCTCGCCATGGGCGGCGGATCGACCTGGACCACGTGGATCGGATCTTCTGAAAGCACCACACTGAGATCGAGAACATCTTGCGCTCGCAGATCGACACGCATCACGGGGAGGCCGTAGGTATCGATGTGCGGCTTCAGTATGTAGACATCGGGAGGCAAGACGATGTCGAATCGACCCTTCCGCCCTCCATCACCGAGCCACTCGCCCGCCGGGATCGTGCCGGCTACCGGTTCGACGCCCATCCAGAATCCGTCGGAATACGGGCTCCCGTCAGGCCTTCGCACGGTGCCTTGGAGCCGGTGTCCGGCAACAAGGTCGAAGTCCTTGATGAGATCAGACCTGACTTGGCCTGTCTCCCAGTTGCGTTGCGCAAGCCGCATCGAAATCGGCGGACGAACGTTCAGCTGCAGCTCACCGTATGGTGGAACGCCTTCGAACCGGTAATGTCCGTCGCCTCCTGTGGTGGCCGAGTGCCCGTGGCCGCCGTACTGAGCCGATATCAGTACCCCCGAAACCGGACGCCCCTCATGGCGAATTATGCCGGAGACAGATACCCCCGTAGCCGAGATCCCCATCAGCATGCTCGTCAGGGCCGCCACCAGCGCAACCGCAACAACGTTGCGAGCCCTCTTTGATTCATCCATCCGGTCGCTCCTCCTCAATCCCGGTCCATCGGATTCCCAAAATCGGCCGGTCTGCTCTTTCGTCCGTCATCTCAGTCGAACGGCAATGCCATCAGGAACGCGATCAGATCGTCGATCTGCGCCTCGGTCAGGATCCCACGCATGTCGTGCTCGTTGTTCGAAGATGGGAAAGTGAGCGTTTGCAGCAGGGTCCCGGCGTTGCCATCGTGGAAGTAGGGGGAGCTGTCATAGAGGCCACGCAGGGTCGGCGTATCGAACGACGGACCGATCCGTTCATTCGGCGTCGCGGTGCCGACGTCGTGCATCTTGAGGTCGGTGTACAGCGGTGCGGGATGACAGACGGCACAGCCGACGGCCTTGCCGTGGAACAGTGCCTGTCCTCGCAACTCGGTTTCCGTCAATGGCTGACCGAGGGCGTGGGCCGGACTGAGTGGTACGCGCAGCGAGTCGATGAACGCGGCGAGCGCGTCGAGATCGTACGATCGGCCTTGATTCGGCGGCTGGCTAACGCAGTCAGGCGGATACAGCTGACATTGCATGTCACCGTCGATCAACCCTGCACCGAAATTCTCACGGCGAGCAGCAAACTCGCTGTCAGCGCTCTCGTCCCACTCGCCCGACCAGCGGAGCGGATACGTCTCGATCATCCCAAGAAGGCTTGTCGTATTCCGCGGGCCAGCAAAGCCAAAGGTCCACGTCACGCCGTCGTGCTCACCCTCGAAATGGCATGTATTGCACGAGATCCATTGGTCCCTGCCCAAGCGCGGGTCGTCGCTGGAATGGAACAGCCGCTTGCCCTCAAGGAGGATGGGCGGAAGCGGAATATCGGTGACCTCAATCGTATCGATCACTGTGTGGGTTGCCGTGTCGATGACAGACACCGATCCGGCGAGCGTGTTGTTGACATACGCCAGCGATCCGTCGGGCGACAGGACAATCGCCCGCGGGTTGTCGCCGACTTCGATGTGGGCGACCAGTTGCCTGTCCTCAAGATCGAGTACCGAGATGTCGTTGCTCGCCGCGTTGACGACCCACAGCTCGCGCCCGTCCGGTGTAACCGCAGCGTCGAACGGGAGTCCCACGCCGGGTGGATCGAGTGTGGCAAGGTCGAGCTGCTTGCCCATCTGCTGCTCTTCGGAGTCAAGATCGATCAGCGAGACCAAGGGGAAGACCGTCGTATCGAACGTGAGTGCCAAGTTGGCGCTGTTCGACCGTGTGTGGGGGACAAATGCGATCGATCCATCCAAGGACAGGACGATCGACTGTACCAGGTTGCTGTCGGGCCAAAGTTCAATCGACCGGATCTGGATGTCTCCTGCCTCGCCGTCCACGCCTTCGATCACGGTAAGCGCCGGTTTGAGGAGATGCGTCACGTAGAGCGTACGGTCATCTGGGCTCAACGCGAGCCCACTCGGGCGATCGTCGACCGGTATCCGTGCCACCGTTTCCAACGACACAAGATCGACGATGCGAAGCCGGTCGACCCCCTGTTCAGCAATGAATAGGCGCGCGCCGTCAGCGCTCGCCAATACGCCGTACGGCCGCACACCCACATCCAGCGAACCAACCGCGGAACAATCCTCAAGATTCACAATTGATATGTCGTTGGAGCCTCGATTTGAGACGTACGCAACCTGAGATCTTGGGTCGGTGGAGACACAACGCGGATCGATGCCGACAGCAATCTCGGCCATCAGCAAGCACTCGTCGGCATCGACCACTGAAAGACTGTTTGAGTCAGGGTTCACCACAAGCAGCATCTGCCCATCGGGCGTCAGCGTCATCGCCCGGCTCTCGGCACAAGTGCCATACGCTGTTGCGCTTGTCTGGAGACTCAACAGGATCGCCGCAAACCCAACCATGTACACCGCACCCAGCCAACCTATGATCCTGCGCTCCCGCATAGAAGTAGCCTCCCACCAATACACTCAGTATATGATTCGTGGGGGATACTAGAAAACTCTGGCTTGGCTCTCCTCCAATGACATCTCCTGTGTCATTTACTGATCGGCCAGGAAGACCTCCTCTCCGATCAGTACGACAACCGCTGCTTGGCTTTGTTCGCCTCCGACAGCCAGGAAGCTGATCGCTACTTCGTCGGCCAATCCTTCCCAGCGTCCCTCGTGCGCCGTCAGACTGAGGAAGGGGAACCGATCGTGCAGCGCCATCGCGTCGTAGGTGTAGGAGAACGTGCCGTCCGACGCCGGTGTCAGCTCATCCTGAACCATCACCACGCCTTTGTCATGTACGGTCACGTAGATCCGCTCGGTACCGGCCGGGGCCTGCCCTTCGATCTCGATCGGCTCGATCCGTCCGTCCCGGCGATCCAGTCCGCTCGGCCAGGGCAGCCGTCCGGCGGACGGCGCGGTGATCGTCAGCGCCGGAGCATCCGCCGGCACGACATAGAAACAGTACTCGCCCGTCGTCCCGAGCACCGTTCCGGTGTTGTGACTCATCGGGATGACGCCGTTGCCGACGTAGGGGCGATCGTGGATGACCTGCACGGACACGGTCCAGCATCCGGTTTCGTCGGCGGCAAAATCGAAGCTCGGATCGTGGATCCAGCCGATCCGGTTGGCGCGGAACGTCTTCGTTCGCGTCCCTCCGCTGGGCGAGGTGATGAACACCTCGACGCGGCTGTCGAGCGGCGGACCGACGTGCCCGCTGAACGAGACGGCCTCTCCTGTCTCCAACACATCACCGGGCCGCACCCCCTTCGGGAGGAACAACATGTCGATCTCCTCGCCGAGCAGTGTCAGGATCGGCCCGCCGTTGATGCTCGCCCCGGTCGCATCCTGGAACGGCGGCGTGATGCGGGCGCCGATCGGATCGTTGTCCGGCAGGAGAACCCACAGGGAACTGTAGATCGCATACTCGGCGATTTCGTCATCCGGCACGCGGAAGACGGCGCCGCCAAACTCCCACTTCAGATCCCCTTCGAGATCGCCTTTGGCGCTCTCCCCGAGCTGCATGCCATACGTGTCGTCGAACCGCCAGTAGCCGGTCCCCATGTTGTCGTCGCTGATGACCTGGCGAACGTGCACATCTGGTCGTTCCGACGAGGCGTACCAGTACGCGAGCAGATCGATCTTCTCAGGGTAGGTGATCGGGTCCGAGCGATCGGTCGTCGTCGAGAACAGCGGCGCTTCGCCCATCGCAAACCGTTCTTCGAGGCACCACGTCCCGCTCTCATCCCAGCATTCCTCGGGCGGCCAGCGGAGCCCGCTCCGATTGGCGTCCCAATGGTCCAGCAGGATGTCGTAATAGCGCTGATCGCTCGTCAGATCGCGGAAGGTGATGATCGGATGGATCGAGTCTCCCGGTGCATTGTCCTCGTTCCCCCAATGGATGTCGCCGCTGAAATACGGGTAGTAGACCTCGATTCCAATCTTCTCTCTTGGAAGATCGAACACTTCGAACCAGGCCGGCATATCGTCGATCCGGTTCCCGTGGTAGTCCATTCCACGGCGGCCGTGCGCCTCGATCGACGGCCGCTTGCTTGCGACCACGTTCCCCCAGGTCATCGTCCCAGCCCAGATGGTCCCATCCTCCGCCTCGTATCGGGCGGCGATGTCCACGCGGAATTCCCCCGGCTCGTCGAACCGGAACGCATCGTTCGGTCCGCCAGCGAAGATACCGAAGCGGTTCGCTTTGCCATCGATCGCATGCACGATGGCGCGCTCAGGATCGGAGTCCGGCAGATGGGTGACACGAATCTCCACGTCGGCCGGGACCGCCGGGAACACGTGCAGCCCCGGAGCGAAACTATCCCCGACTTCGTACGGCGTGGTCGGAAGCTGTGCCGGATCAAGATCGAGGATTCGCGCCACAAGCAGGTCGTACGTCCCGCGGATCGGGTAGCTGTTGCCGTGGACGTCCTCGATGCTTCCGCTCAGCGTGATCACGTGGTCTCCGTACTGGTCGAACGCCACCGAGGTTGCCGATCCCATCATCGACGCGTGGTACAGATCGGAGACCTGTCCCGTTCCATTGGCGGTCTGTCCGCCGTCGAGTGTCGTCGGGGTATGGACCACCGATTGCGCCAGGGGAGATGGCCCGATCGCCTCGATCGTGCCGTCCGGCTTCTCGATCGATATCGACAACCGCCCGGAGGGATAGGCCAACGGGATGTGCGGCGGGCACGGCGTTCGGCGTTCGCTGGCTGAGATCCAGTGCGATCCGAGGTCAAACCGATACGATGCTTCCTCTCCGGTGAGCAAATCGATCGGAGACAAGATGGACCGATTCGTCGGGTACACCACTCGGTTGATCATCTCGAACCGTCCGATGTCCTCGCGGGCGGTGACACCGCGATAACCGTTCATCAGTGCGTCTCCGAACAGCGTCCAGGGGATGTGCGGCTCTGCCGCGTTCCCCACGGTGAATGCGGGTAGAAGGATGGTTGGATCGTGGTGATACCACACGTCCACCGGATTCTCGCCGGTGGCAAGCGGAACCCCCCCCGCCTGAACCCACGCTTCGGGGCGGTAGATCCCCGCTTCGATGCCCCGCGGGACCGAGAAACGCAAGCTGAAATCCGCCGCTACACAGCGTTCGGACACCCGCCGAAACGCCTCGGTGGACACGCCGCCAATGCCGTACCGGTTTCCTGACGTCTCGAACTCGATCGGCAGCCCGGTCGGCGTGAACAGCTGGCCATCGAACCAGATTCCCCATGGCTCCGCAAATCCGTCTGAGCCGAACAGACGGCGAAGATCGAAGTGAAGCATCACCTGTAGCGCGTTGAGATCCACGCTGTCCAACCCATCGGAGACGAAGTGGATCGTCCCTTGAATGCGCCCAGCGTCGCCAGGCGTCGCACGAAGTCCATCTCCGGGGGAGAACGAATACAGCTCCAGGCGGCCTTCGACCCAGAACCCCGCCCACAGCGGCCCCTCCCGGACCGCACCGGCGGTCGAGAACGCTTGTCCGAAGCCCTCGGCCGCGTCACGGTGCGTCACGGGGATGATCGTTCCCCACAGGGTGGTGATCTCGGCCAGATCCCCAGGCGATCGGCCCCGCTGGACCTCGTTCCACAGCCCCCGGATGTGCTCTCCGTTCGGATCATGCTTCACCATCAGCGACGTCCCCGGCGGGCAGAACAGTTCCGCGCGAAACGCTCCGTCCGCATCCGCCTCGACGACGGTCACGCTGTAGGCATTGAGGTTCTGAACCCAAACAGTCGAGTCCGGATAGACCGCTCCCGGAGCACCGCTAACCTCGGCGTATCCTTCGACGCCGATGGGCGTCACCGTGATTCGCTCGGCGATCGGAGGATCCATCGCCACGACAATCTCCTCTTTTGGCGGCATTTCTTCCTTCGCCAACTCCGGAGACTCGCAATCGATGGCCGTGCAGCAGCCGTCTTCTCGCAGCGAGAACTCATAGCAGTTTGTCAGGCCTTCGCCGGGGATATCGAACTGCAATGTTCCTTTGCAGGGGAACTCGACCTCTCGCAGGCTGGTGACCCAAGGGTCGGTTCCTATGTATACGCCGGTGGCGTTCCGAGGCTCATCGTTCGGCCGGACGATGATCTCTCCCGGATCGCCGTCCATCGGCACATCCTCTCCATCCAGGTACATCGTCCACCCACCCCATGCGGGAAACGGATCGAGAAGGACCTTGATGAACCCATCGCCGGGAAGCCAGGCAACATTGACGATTCGCGTTGCCGAAGAACTGGGGCTCGATGCTACCTCAGTGTCTTCATCGGGCTCTGCAGCGGCCGAGGTCTCGTCCCATCGAACCTTGAAGTAGTCGAAGTCTGCGGAGATACGCCCGGCGCTTTCCCGATCGCCGTTGGAGATCAGTCCGATCTTGACCGACTCAGAGGACGACAGCGTGTGGGTGCCGACAACCTGCCACAAGTTACCGTCTTCGCTGTACTCGGCGAGCACTTGAGATCCGGTCTTGGTCAGACGCAACCACGCGGTATCCTTCACGATCGTCGAAGCCCTATGACTCTCCGTAGATTGCGTGCTGTCGTAGTAGATTCCGTTCTCGACGCAGCCGTAGGCAACGAAGTCACAGTATGCACGCGAAAGGATCAACACGTTGTCCAGGTCCTCGTAGATGATCAACCCAGCCTGCTGGAAGTTCTCGAAAGGCGTGAACAGGACCTTCGCTTCAATGACGAACTCCTCCGACGGTGCGTTGAGGACGACCGCGCCGTTTGGCGGCTGCCCGCCTGCACGTTGCGTCTGGATCCGAAGGTATCCGGGGTTTGCGGATAGGCTAGAAGCCGTGCTGTCGCTTGAAAGCCAGCTCCAATCGGAGTCCATAGAGCCATCGAACTCGTCGATCCACTCTGATTGCGCGGCGCCTTCGACGACCGTCACGAGAAGGATCATCGCGGCAACCAGCCCTAGCGTTCGAACACCTGCGTACTTCACGGCAGCTCCTTTCGATCTCTTGGCACGGCTCATTGATGACCTTCTTCGTGCTACAGCTCGTCCCCCAGGGGTAGGGTAAGTAGGAATGACTCCAGAGCCTGGATCTCGCTCTCCGACAGAGTTCCGCTCACATCATGCTCGCCTCCCGGCGAGGGCACTGTGAGAGCCTCTCGCAGTGTAGCCGCGCTTCCGTCGTGGAAATACGGCGCGCTGTCATAGAGGAATCGCAGCGTCGGTGTATCAATGGCCGCTCCGAACCACTCTCCCTCACCCTCGATCACGGTGCCCACATCATGCTGCTTCAGGTCCGTGTACAGCGGTGCCGGGTGGCAGATCGCACATCCGGTGAGATCCGATTCGAACAGCGCCTTGCCGTGCGCCTCCGCTGGGGTCAGCGTGTGTTGCCGCTGGGGGAGACGGAGGCTGTCGATGTACGTTGCGAGACAGTCGAGTTCGTAGGAACGGCCCTGGTTTGGCATCCCGAGTGTCGGGTGCATTTCCCCGTCGATGAGACCGGTTCCGAACTGCTCGAAGCGGATCGAGAACTCGCTGTCGGCCGATTCGTCCCACTCCGCCGACCATCGAAGCGGATACGTGTCGATCATCCCAAGCAGGCTCGTCGTGTTCCTGCGGACCACTGGATCGGCGCCATCCGGCACATCACCTGTGAATTGCAGCAACCATGTTCTCCCATCGTGCTCCCCCTCGACGTGACACGTGTTGCAGCTGATCCACGCAGCCTTGGCCACCGTTCCGGGAACACTGGTGTGGTACAGTCGCTTCCCGGCCAAGAGGATCGGTGGAAGCGGGATCTCCGTCACAGCCACCTCATCGACCACCTCATAGGACGGCATGTCAATCACGCTCACCGTCCCTGCTAGGCTATTCGTCACATAGGCGCGCGCGCGCGCGGCATCGATCACGATCCCCCGAGGATTGTAGGATACGCTGACATGCGCAACGCGGCGCGGGCGGTTGGGATCTTGGATGTCGAGGATCGACACATCGTTGCTCGCCCCGTTGACGACCCATAACTCGTTATCCTCCTTGGCCAAGGCGACATGCCACGGCAGGCCGACCGGCTGATCCTTCTCCGGAAGAGAGATGTGTTCCGCTGTGACGTGTCGGCGATCGATCAGGTCCACCACCGAGATCTTCGCGAACACGGTATTGTCGAACTGGGTGTTCCGTCCGAGACCGTGGGCCATGGTCTGCGGCAGGTAGGCCCGTGTGCCGGTCGCGTTGATCGTGACCCCTGGGGCTGGTGCCACGTTCGCCCAGGTACCGACCGTCTCGATCTTCTCCGTGTCTACCGAGACGAACGTCACGGCCCCACTAAGAAGATGGCTGACCACGACTGTACTCCCGTCCGGGGTGAACGCGGCTGCATACGGCCGGTCACCGATGAGGATCGTTGTCGATGTTGTCCGCTTTGTTGTGTCCACGAGCCGAAGCATGTCGTCGCCATACTCCGCCACCGCAAGCAGCGTGCCGTCGCCTGCGATCGCGAGGCCTGCCGGGCGATCTCCCACCGGAATCGAATCGAATCGCTCGTAGGTCGCCAGATCGACAACGGAAATCGTGTCCGATCCGTAGTTGGCTACATAGACGATCGACCTCAGCGGGTCGATCGCCACCGCTTTGGGCTCGATGCCGACTGGGATTTCCGCGAGCAATTCGAGTGTCTCGGCATCGATCACCGAGACGGTGTTCGAGTCGGGATTGACTACAACGATCGTCGCGCTGTCCGGCGTCATTGCGATCGATCCACACAAGCGAGATACCGGCGCGGAAGCCGCGCTATCGCCCCCAGGATCGGACAAGGCCCACAGCCCAACAAGGCCGACCGTCACGACCATGACGACGAACCATCTCACGCGCATCCAGGCCACCTCCCGCCCACAGCAGCATAACACGGCCCATATCTCCAGTGAAGCAGGACCTCACGTTCTCCCTGCCTCGGTTCGACACAAGCTTGCCTGATGGTCTGCTCCGATCTAGCATGGCGGACGGGCAGGCAATCCCGGCGGAGGTGGTGTGATGAAGCGCACGTTCTGGACAGTGGTTGCACTGGTCGTGATCTCCTTGCCCAGCGTGGCCGATGACCATCTGTTGTCGGTGCACTTCATCGACGTGGGACTCGGAGACGCGGTACTTATCGACTACGGCGTGTTCGAGGCGCTGATTGGCGGTGGATCGAATGACACATGCAGTGAGTACATCTCACCGTATCTCGATGGCTTTCTCGAGGTGATGATCGCGACACAGATCGATGCCCGCCATATCGGCGGGTTCGATGAGGTGTTCAGCAAGTACGCTGTGGCCTCCGTGTATACGAGCGGAGAAGTCACCGAGACGCCTTCGTACGCAACATTTGCCGAGGCGGCTGCCGAAGAAGGCTCGTACATGGCGCAAGCGCGATCGGGCGACACGATCTCCTTGGGCGGCCTTCAGCTCGAGGTGCTTTGTCCGGCCGAGCTTGTCGCCGATCGGGGGGAGAACTCGCTCGTGCTTAGGCTGTCGTTCATGGATTGGGAGTTCCTGTTCACCGGAAACATCGACTCGACCGTGGAAGACCAGCTCATCGACGCGGCGGTCGGGCACATCGACATCCTCCAGATCGCACGCTACGGATCCAACGAGGCCAGCTCGGCGAGGTTTCTGAAAGCGCTCCGGCCGCTGGCGTGCGTTCTCTCGGTTGGCGCTAGTCCGGATGGCTCCCCGGAGCAAGCGGTTCTGAACCGGATCGGCTGTGCTCCTAGCGCACCGATCGTCTTCCGGACCGATGTGCATGGAACGACTGTGTTCAGCGTGACCGATGAGGGAAAGGTCACCTATCGTACGTCGAGCGCCGAGGATCCGTTGAGCTACCCGTGCGTACCTACACCAGACCCGCCGTTATCCGAGAACCCACCGTGCGACTGCGCAGACGGTGATACGTTGAATTGCGAAGACTTCCCGTGCCGATCGGCAGCGCAGGCCTGCTTCGAGTACTGCCTAGAGCTGAGCGGTCTCGACGTGCATGGTCTCGATCAGGATCAGGATGGGATAGCATGTGAAGAGCTTCCGGAGGATTGCCCGTAGCCGGTCAAGGCGCGGGGACGAAACCGACCGACCGGGCTAGCAAGCGCCAGGGGCCTGCTAACCCGGGTCTTGGTTGCGCAACTTTACGACCAACACCGCGGGGATCTCGGGGTAGTGATCCCACGAGAGCGGCGTGCGTGCATTTGCCGAGTCGGTGAACGCGGTCTCTTCCAATCCATCGACGACAAGGCCATGGCGGAGGAACGGTTCAAGCAGGCGATGTAGCGGGCGGTGGAAGTAGGTTTGGGGCACCGGCTGGCCGGGAATCCCGATCCCCTGAGCCGAGAACGGCGTGAGGTATCGTTCGACCTTGACCGTCCGTACCGTCCGTAGATCGCCGTCGCGGTCCTCGTGTTCGGCGACCATCCGCGTACTCGGGTTGTTGAATGCCGGATGGAGGATCGAGAAGACAAACCGTCCGTTAGCCGTGAGCATCCGCGGCAGGACCTCGGCCAGCGGGTTGATCTGCTGCATGTCCATGAGTGCCATGGTGCAGACAGCGGCGTCAAACTGACCCTCGCCGAGCGCCAGCATCGCAGCCCGGTCGGTCGCATTGATCACATGATAGGCGATCCGCTCTTTGAGTTCGACGGTTCGCTTCCGCGCGCAATCGATGAACGGTTCAGAGAAATCGAACGCAACGACAGTCGCCCCAAGCTGTGCCATCCGCCGACTGAATGCACCGTTGCCACACGCGACATCGAGGATCGTCTCCCCCGGCTGGACGTCGAGCAGACGCTCGGTCGGCGGCGCAACCAGCGTGAGGTGGAAGTCGTTTCCTTCCTTGAAGTAGTCGTCCCACCACGCGGCGTTCGTCTCCCACGCAGCGCGGACCTGGTCACCATTTGGCTGGGCCATTCCTCTCCTCCCATGATCAGGTTGCCCGTCCAGGGCGTGACTCCCAAGCGGGATGCTTCGGTTCGATCAATCCAGCTAGGAGCCGTAAGATTATCGGATTCAGATCGTTCAAGCGATGCGCAATCTCGTTGGCAAGGACAGACCCGCTTGTCGCGTGCGCGATCTCCGTGTAGTCTGGGTTCTTGTGGGCGCTGCTTGCAGCACGTGATATCGCAAGTGGCGCAATGGCTTGAGGAGATCGGAAGAGCCGACATGGCACGTCGTGTCATGGCGGCTCTGTCTGTTCGAACAGGGACCATAAGGAGAGAGGACATGACGCGTGTGAGAACGGTCGGGATTATCGGCGTACTGCTTGTGCTGACGTTTGGCGTGTGGGCTGCAGGCGCGGATCTACCGACGGATCCATTCGATGTCCCATGGCAGGAACGCGAGATCTACAGACCCGGACTGATCGAGAGCCAATGGCCGATCCTCGATCGACTTCCCGGAGCAACCGTTTATCACATCGACATCGATGTGCTCGACGATCCGACGGTGCTGTCGGGGGTCGAGTCGGTTCACTACACGAATCGAGAGGATGTGGCGCTCGATGAGATCATCTTCCATCTGTTCCCCAACGCCACCGAAGGATCGATCGAGATCACGGCGTTGTCAGTCGACGATGTTGAGGCCGAGCCAGTCCTCGAATTCGGTGGGCATGCAATGCGTGTTCCTCTGCTGGAGCCGCTGCAGCCGGGTGAGGATGTCACTATCCGAATGACGTTTGAAGAGACGGTGCCATCGACCTACGTGTGGGGCCCGTTTGGATACATCGACGGCGTCCTCAGCCTGGATCAGTTCTATCCGTCGGTGGCCGTCTACGACGCCAACGGTTGGAACGAGGGGGCTGCCCCACCGCATGGAGACTGGAGCTACTACGACATCTCTTTCTACGTGGTCCGCGTGACTGCACCGCCAGACTGGGTGGTCGCTGCTTCCGGTGTCGAGATCGGCCGAGAAGAGACGGACGAGTGGCAGTCCATCCTGTTCGCCGCCGGTCCAGTGCGCGATTTTTACCTCGCCGCAAGTCCGCTCTACGTCCCCCATCAGAGGATCCACAACAACACGACCATCACCCACTACGTTATGCCGGGGCAGCAGCAAGTAACGGCGGGATTGACCTTCACCGAACAGATTCTCGACGTCTACGAGCAGCGGTTTGGCGAGTATCCATACTCGGATTTCGATTTCGTCGTTACAAGCCTGTCGGGAGCGATGGAGTACCCGGGCATCGTCGCAATGGCAGAAGGGATGTACGACGCCGGCGCGATGGTTTGGGGCCTTCCTTCGGACGTGATTCTCGAAAGCACGCTCGCACACGAGATGGCTCATCAGTGGTTTTACAACATCGTCGGAAACGATCAGACCCGTGAGTCGTGGCTCGATGAGGCGTTGGCCCAGTACAGCACCTACCTCTACTACGAAGATGCCTACCGGCGTGGATCGGGCAGTGGCTATGTGGATAGTTGGGACGACCGTTGGAACCGAGTGGCGCGCGCCGAGATCCCGATCGGTCTCGAATCCGCCGACTACGAGCGAACCGCGTACTCGGCGATCATCTACGGACGCGGCCCGTTCTTTCTGTACGAGCTAGCCGATCGGTTCGGCGTGGAGTCCCTGCACCGGTTTCTCCGCAAGTACGTGATCGTCCATGAATGGGGGTTCGCAACAACCGAGTCGTTCCGCTGTGTCGCCGAAGCGCACTACCAGCGGGATCTCTCCGAGCTGTTTGAGGCGTGGGTGTATCCGCTTGAGTAGCCCCGCAGCATGCTGTCTTACCCATGCGCTACAACATCAGGCCAAGCATGTGGTACTCGACCCGGCGGGTGAATCCATGCGTCTCTGCCGATGAGATCACGGCGCTCATCCAGTCCGGGATCGTGAAGTCAACGCGTCGGCCGGGCCCCCGTGCGATGGCCCGGTCGAGATGGTAGGTAACGAGGTAATCGGCAAGCTGTGAATGCTCTGGATCGAGCGCAACCCGCACGGAGTTCACGCCTCCACTCCGTGTCGGGACATCGTACCTCGCCCACGCAACCGTCTTGCAGTCACCGGTTCGGAGAATCCGTATCGGTTTCCGCTCACGCCGTTGCAGCAATCGCAGAATCGGGAGGATCGGCCTCAGAAGCCGTGGCGGGCGATACCGATCGACAATCACCGGCTCGTACTGCGTCAACTCAGGCGGGTTGATTCGTTTGTCGAGTTCGTACCGAACACGCCAGATCTTCGACTCCTTGACCGGTTCTTGGGTGTACCCTTCGGGCAGGGGCGCAACATTCGGCGGTACATCCAGGCTCGTCTCGTATTCGACGATACCTTCATAGTGCTCGAACCCAAGGCTCGTATACAGAGAATACGCCGGGATGTTTCTTGCGATCACCCCCAGAGTCACTTGCCTCGCCCCCCGTTCTCGGAGATCCCCGAGCGTCCGAGAAAACAGCTGCCTGGCGATCCCTTTCCCCCTGTGTTTTGGGAGCACGCCAACCGCGTTGACTCCCCACAGATCGGTAGACCCATGACGCTCTGCAAGCACCAGGCCGACGATCTGTCCGTCGTCTTCCCAGATGAATCCACGGAACAGGTCGCGTAGCGGGGGCGAGAAGACCTGCAGAATCCGGATCACAGGCCACAGCTTGCGCAGGCTCTTGACCATGCGAACGATGTCTTCCTGTTCGTCCTGTCGGATCCCCCACTCGGGGTTGTCGGGATATTGGAACGTCTCAACGAGCATGTCAGTCAACGGCGGAAGGTCACTGGGAAGTCGAATCGGTCGCATCGGCATTGCAGTACCTCCTAGGGGTCTCGTCTTGAGTATGTCGCGGCCGCGACGCGAATCGTTCAACCTGCCCCTGAACTCTCGGACTTGCGAAGTGTCGCTGCTCGGAGAGCGGCGGCAGCGCCAGCCGAGAACGCCACCAATAGGACACGCTCGAGGGCCTTGTCGTCACGAAGGAATGTGCTCACCGCGCGAACGGCAACTTCGCAAGCCTGCTCGATAGGGTACGCGTAGACGCCGCAGCTTATTGCCGGGAAGGCGATCGTTGTGATGTTGTGTTCGATCGCCAGCCGAAGCGATGCGCTGTAGCATGAAGCGAGAAGACCCGCCTCCCCATGGTTCCCCCCGCGCCAGACAGGTCCAACAGTGTGGATGACGAACCGCGCCGGTAGATTGTGCCCATTGGTAATCCGGGCCTCCCCGGTCGGGCAGCGAACGCCCGGCTGAACCTCAGGAACCATGCGGCACTCGGCAACGAGTCCCGGACCTGCAGCGCGATGGATCGCTCCATCGACCCCACCCCCGCCGAGCATCCGCTCGTTCGCGGCGTTGACGATTGCATCGACAGTCAGCGTGGTGATATCCGCCTCAACGATCTCGACTCGGTCCATCATCGCTTTCTGATTTCGCCCTCTGGATGATGCCGCGAAACCGGTGACGCGTCTCGACCAACGTCTCCGGATCAACCTCAATGACTAGGAGTTCGTTCTTCCAGTCAACCGGATCTCCACCGATGAGGACGATACGATCCCCAACCACGGTCGCTACGTGCCGCGCCAACGGCTGTCCCAGATGGCCGACAACCTCAACCTCAAGGTCAGGCGTGGTTGTCGTGATGCGGACGATGTCATCGAGTGGTTCCCGGTCCAATCCTCCGAACACGTACACAACATCCGCAAGCGCCGCAGCGGCGGTCCACGTTCTCGGCGACGGCAGGTGTCCTATTCGCAGGACGGCTGCCAACACAAGATCAATCTCCAAAATGCGATCCGAGCGGTTCCCGGCTTTGTCTCTTCCTCCAACAACGTACAGCCGATCGTCCGTTGCTACGACTGCTGGGCTGTTCAGAGCCACCGGGAGCGCCATCAGAATTTGGGCCTCCCCTGTCGATGGATCGAACTCGACAACCTCATCGAAGTACCTTGTCGTGTTGCAGCCCCCGACGTAATAGAGTTTCCCGCCAACCGCAGCCACGCCGCCGAGCGCTCGAGGTTCCGGAAGATAACCGGCAACTGCGTATTGCTCGGTCTCTCGATCGAACCGAAGAATCTCACTGAAGTACTCGCTGCCGGACGATCCGCCCAGGATGTACAGCTCTCCATCCAAAGCGCAGATCTGCGGGCGATAGGTCGGCCACGGAAGATGCCCTGCAATGTCTGCGCCGTGACTGGCCAGATTCAACGCAAGGATCTCATCCAACAACCCTGAGTCAGACGCCATGTCCTGCCCACCGAAGACATAGACAACATCCCCGGCGGCTGCGGCCCCGATCCATTGCCGCGCCGATTGCGGACGGAGCATCACATCCCGCCCGATGAACAGTGAAACGAACACGAGGAGCGCAAGCACAAGCAAGCCGATGCTCCATGTTCTGAGAGTGTCCCTTCTTCGATTGCGCTCCGGGTGATACGGTTCGATGACCCTGCGTCTCGAACCAGTACGTTGCCGCATCCCATCTCCTGCCCGATTAGATCGCTCGTCCGAATTCATTCTTCTGTAGACCTCTTCTCCCCAATCAGCTCGGTCCCATGATAGCCGGGAATCTGAACTTGCTGTGAAGGTCCCTCCGCCGTCGTCGCTTTCGTTGGGCAATCCAGCCTCCGGGGCCGGCAGCTCCACCTAGCGGGAGACAATCGGCGGGAGTTCGTCCAAAGCACTAATCTCGTACGTGATCTCGAGATCGGCAGGGCGGGGAATGCAGCTCGGATTGAACCAGCACGTATCGATCCCGCCAGCCATGTCGGCTAAGAGGCTATCGCCGACGATCAGAACGTCGCGAGGGTCGATAGCACCGAGTCGCCGGAATGCTTCGTCGAATTCCTCGAAGGCCCTAGTCAGTGCATCAAGTCGCGTTCGCTCGAAGTCATACAGTGTCCGGTCGGCATCGAACAGAACGACCTCGTAGGTCATGATGTCCTCCCTGGAGTGTTTCGGATGGTGCCGATCGGAGATGCGACCGTCCGTGCCGGCTACGCTTGGCAGCTCGGACAGATATAGCAGGAGCCCCCGAGATACGAGATCTTCTCGATAGGTGTACCGCATTCGGGGCACGGTCGGTCTTTCGCTCGACGATCTAGGATCGTCACGTACCCGCCGGGCTTTCCGTACAGGTCCTTCTCGGTATCGCGGCCGTTCTTTTCGATGGCTTCGTTCATCGTGCTGCCGATCGCGCCATGCAGCGTCTTCCGCTCTGCGGAGGAGAGATCGGGCACCTTGCGTTTGGGCGAGAGTTTGGCGCGAAACAGGATGTCTTGAAGCATCCCGTTGCCGATCCCAGAAACGTTTCCCTCGTGGACGAGAAATGCCTTGATCGGCTTGCGGCTCCAGTCGCCGCTGCCGTCGAGAATCTCGTCGAACCGCTCGGGGGTGAAGGCGTCGCTGATCGGGGATACGCCTTGTGTCCCGGCGTACGGATGCGCGGCTTGCTCCTCCGGGGTCAGCGCCAGGAATCCACCCCATGCCTGAATCGTCACAACCAGCCGGCCATCGTCCTCGAACGAAACGACACCGTGCGCCTTTGTCGGCAGCTCCTCGCCAGGTTCAACGTGGCGGATCCCACCGAACATCTCGCCGAGCAGCAGTAGGTCGCCCGAGTCGAGCGTGGCGAAGATCCATTTGCCGTTCCCAACCACATCGACGATCCGCCGGTCGACCAGTCGAGCTTCGTACGCACCGAGATCCTCGTTGAGGAACATGTACTTCGGCCGATCATCGGCGATCGAGACGTTGATGATTCGCCGTCCAAGATACGCAGCCTTCATCTGCCGCGCGACCGTGACCACTTCGGGCAGTTCGAACATGTCAACAGACCTCCGCTGCCAGTGTACAGGTAGTCCGCGAGTCCAACACAGCGTGCCGCTATCTGCTGTTGCCAAGGGCTGCCAGCTTTCGGCCGAGCCGCTCGGCGTCCGCAAGATGCTCGGGGAGGTCGGCAATACGGATGTCGTTCCCCGTTTCCGGGTCGAACGTCTGAGCGGTGATCGCATGCGCGCGGCTTCCGGCCAGACCGGCGATCCGTTCGAGCCATGCAACCATCGAGCCAAAATACTGCCGATACCCGATGAGCAGGACATACTCCTTCCCACCGAAGCATCGGTCGGAAACAATCGCTTCGAGTCGATCGAACAGCGTCTTGAGCTGGGAGGTCATGTACCCCCAGAACATCGGCGTGGCGATCACAATGATGTCCGCGTCGCAGAACGCGGGGTAGACGGCCTGCATGTCGTCGTCGATGACGCATCCGTGTCCGCCGGCGCATTGCATGCAGGCACGGCAGTGCTCAATGTGCATTTCGATCGGGCGGAAGTGAACGATATCGTGTGTTCCAGACTCACAGAGTCCGCTCAGGAACCGTTCAGCCAGTGTATCCGTGTCTCCGCCGTTTCTCGCGCTTCCGTGCAGCATGATGACC
>CAZORQ010000029.1:0-29699 GCA_964582285.1 uncultured Thermotogae bacterium | reverse complement strand
CGTAGATCTGACGACGTATTCGCAATCTGCTTCGCTCTACGCGATCGCTCCCGTCCACCGGAGAATCATGAGCGCCGCTTCGACCGCTGTCAGGGTGCCGAAGACACAAATGTGTGTCGCGTCAGTCTCTCTCGGAGGACTGTGTCGAGTGCGTGCCCCTTCTAGGCTCCGAAGCGAACGGCAACAGCAGTCACATGACATCGGATTCCGCTACCGAAGAACTCAGCGGGCTTCGCTGTGAGGAGGCCCAGTGAGCTGACCTCCTGCCCCTGCCAAGTTGCCCGTGAACGCCGCCCATCTCCTACTGCTTGTCAAAGGCACCAATGCCAGAGGCCAGCACACCTTGTTGCAGGCGGGCCAGTTTGGATCAAAGCCCAAGCCCGCCTCAGGTCCGGAGAGCAGATCGCGCGAGATAGCTATAGAATGTCCATCGCTATCGACACGGAGAGGTCCACCGTCCACGCAGAGTCCCCAGAGGTCCGGGAGACGCCTAGGCTAGCCACGAGAGTCGCTCCTCCCCTACCTAGTGAGAGCGAGGCCGTGCCAGAATGGGTTCGCACAGTGGGCGCCCCACTGGTGTGGACGGCCTGCGTCTCGAATCTCGCGCCGAAGCTTGCCAGCTCGTGGATTTCTGCAACGTACGAGGCTTCGAGTAGAGTCTTGTTGTCTGCGAGGAAGCTCTCTACCGAGCTTGAGAAGCTGAAGCGAGCGCGTAGCTGGCTGAGTGGAGTAGGCGGATAGGCCATGTCTGCGGACATGACATACAAGAAGTCCTTCGGACCACCCAGAACGTCCAGCAGCTCCTGACCTGCTCCAAGTTGAACCACCACGCCGCAGAACCTCTGCCCGATCGCACTAGGCAGCAGGATCTCTTCCTCGATAGACAGAAGTGCTTTGGCATCGAGACTCCCGCCCGTTTCCCCCTCGATCAGCGACTCTATCGCGGCAATCACGTCGTCCGCGCTGCTCTCTTCATCGTCTTCTGCAATCGCATCTGCCACCTGCTGCAAGACACGGCTCGGCAGAGGCTTCGCGATGCTCCCGAGCGACATGAGCAGCGCAGATAGCCTATGTGCCTGCGCAAGCGGCGTCACGTCGTGGAATCTCCCATATCCGATGCCCCCCCGAAGCTCAAGGCCGGGGCTGGGAAGCCCTGTGTCCGACTCTCCCCAAATCGCGCCATAACCAAAGAGAGGTCGCTCACTGGAGATGTAGTACCGATACGCAACCGCACCTCTCACCTGCCACTGGGCTGGCTTCCAATCAACCAGCGCAACCAGGGTATTCAGGGATGCGGAGTAGCCGATGGATTCCGCGTCGTACACGCGCGCGTAGTCACCAATGATCGATCCATGATTCTGGTCAACCTCCGGTGTGGCGGCATCATTGAAGTAGCGGTACGCAAACGATAGCCCCGCTGTCTCGATGCTCGACACAGGGAGACGGTATGAGCAGAGTGTCTGCCCATGCACTGCGACCCCCAACACCACCGCCAAGAACATCCACCCTGCGAATGCGCCAATCCTACGCATCTCCCCCTCCTTGCACGTTCCGACTTACAACCAAGCACAACCAGAGTAGACCCGACTAGACAATCTAGTCAAGCATCCACTCCACTGAGAACTCGCCAGCGCTGTAGCCGCAACAAGTGTTCCGGCACCGCAACCTAGACATCCACAGCTTCCCCAAGCTGCGCGACTTGCGCCTTCATCTTCAGAGTCACTTGTACCTTGCTGCTCAGTTCGCCAAGCGCGCGCTCTTCACCGTGGACTAAGAGAGCGCGCCCACCCTGGCATGGACTGAGCCACTGCAGAATGCCCTTCTGGTCAGCGTGCGCGCTGAAACCTCCGATCGTATGGATCGAAGCATTTACGGCAACCTCTTCGCCGTAGATTCTGATCGACTCAGCCCCCTCGATAAGTCGTCGCCCACGCGTGCCATAGGCCTGAAAACCAACGAACACGACCGCCGACTTCCGATCCCATAGGTTATGCTTCAGATGGTGAAGGACACGCCCGCCCTGACACATTCCGCTGCCCGCGAGAATGATCGCTCCCTGGACATCGTTGATGCGCCGCGATTCATCGGCCGTACGCGTGAACTTCACACCATCGAAGCCGAAGGGATCTTCTCCCGCTTCGATCATCTGCTGGACCTCGTCATCTAGGTAGGTTGCGTATCTTCGATAGGATCGAGTGATGTCAATCGCCAGCGGGCTATCAAGGAAGATCCGACACCGCGGGATCTTGCGGTCGCGCCGCAGCTCCCCGAGGTAGAACAGAACATCCTGGGCTCTTTCAAGCGCAAAGGTTGGAATGACAACGTTCCCACCCCGCTCCAGGACACCCGATACGACTCCCGCAAGTTCGTCGACGGAGTCATCTACCGAGCGGTGATTCCTATCGCCGTACGTCCCCTCAACGACCACTAGATCGCACCGGGGAAGATCGTCCGGGTCTCCAACAACATGCTGTCCGAGGTTGCCAAGATCCCCGCTGAAGACCGCTGTCTTCGCGCCCTCCTTCCCACGCTCTTGAACCTCAATGAAAGCAGACCCAAGAACGTGTCCAGCATCCCGATAGGTGACGACCACATCTTCCGACAACTCAAGAGGGCCTCTATACCTTGGCCGCGGGTCGAACTGATCCAGTGAATACAGTGCGTCCTGGACTGTGTAGAGCGGAGGGTGAAACGTCTTCCCAGTCCTTCGCGCTGTCCGTCGTCTTCGCGAGGCCTCTTCTGTCTGCAAGTGGGCGGAGTCAAGCAGAATGGCCCGCGCGATCTCGCGCGTTGCCGGCGTCGAGACGATGGTGCCCTCGAAGCCAGCTTTGGTAAGAAGTGGAAGGCGCCCGCAGTGATCAAGGTGGCCGTGTGTCAGCAAGACATGGTTCACACCCGGGGGCTCGAACGGAAATGGTGCGCGGTTCCGATCCTCGTCCTCCCGCCGCCCTTGGAACAGCCCACAGTCCACCAGAAGCTTGAGTCCTCCCGCCTCCACCATGTGGCAGGAGCCCGTCACACCGCCCGCTGCTCCGTAGCTTGTGATTCTCATAGCCAGTCTCTCCTGTGCTCGATACCCATCTGTCTAGATCTCTTCTCGAGGCACGAAATCCACCACTACAGATCCGCCAAGGAACTCTCTCAGGATCGATTCCTCTGGCACCAGATCCAACTCACAGGGCTCAACCCACGACAGTAGATCGAGAAGTCGCCTGGCCTCTATGTATTCTGGTGTGCCAGGTTCCACCTGCCTCAGGAGCGGCTCGGCGAGGGGCCGCAGAACCGACACCTCGTGCGGCATGGCGGAGTTGAACATCTCATCCGCGTTCTCCTGGAAGGGAAAGATGTTTCGCTCCTCTCCCATCCTGACGCTTGGCCACCGAGCAAGCGTCATCTGGGCGTTGTAGCCTCTGGAGTGGGAGTCCCGCACGATGCGCCGAATGAGTCTAGTATCGGTCGTGGGGATTCTCGTAAGCCGGTCAAGCCGAAGCTGTGTGAGCGCGGAGACGTAGACACGGAAGACCGCATCATCATCGATCACCGGCAGCAGTTCCGGGTTCAGTCCATGGAGCCCCTCGATGAGTAGCACGTGCGCCTCATCTAGCCTCACGTCCTGACCGGACTCCCTTTGGCCTGTGATGAAGTTGTACCGTGGGAGCGAAACTCGCTTCCCCGAGAGCATCGTTCGTAGCTGGCTCCCGAGCAACTCTACATCCAGAGAGTTGAGCGACTCGAAGTCGGGCTTTCCATCCTCGCCCAGCGGCGTGGATTCTCTCGGCAAGAAGTAGTCGTCGAGACTCAGCGCGTGAGGTCTTATCCCATTCGAGATCAGCTGGATTGCGAGACGCTTCGCGAAGCTCGTCTTCCCCGCTGAGCTTGGGCCGGCAATCAGAATGACTCGCACGGATCCGTTGCCGGCCAGGATACGCGCAGCGATCTCTGTGATCCGCTGCGCGTGAAGGGACTCCCCTACGAGCATGAGTTCGCGTCCTCTGCCCTGCTGAAGGGCTTCGTTTAGTGCTCCGACATCCTCCACGCCAAGCAGCCGGAGCCATCGGCCGTACTCGGTGAAGACGCAGGATAGCTTCGGATAGGACTGCGTACCCGAGAGATCTCCTCCTCTTCTGCGGGGAAGCTGCAGGATGAACCCGGGAGCGTGAATGGAAAGGCCAAAGCTGCAGACGCCGCCCGCTGACGGCAACAGGGGCGCGTGGCCGATGGCCTTGCCGGACAGAAGCGTGCGAATCTCGACAAAGTCCTTCGCGCTGGACCTCAGCAAGCGAACTCGATCGCGCTCCCCCGCTTGCTCGAACTCGGTAAGTGCTGAGTCTGCAGTGACCGTTTCCCGCTCGATCGGGTCCTCAGCCTCTACAATCTCCCTCATGCATGCCGCGACTACCTCGAGTTCCGCAGCCGTCAACTCGGCATGTCCTTCGAGCTCGCAGTACAGACCGCCGAGCGGAACCGAATGCTCCACCTGGAGCCGGGCTTCTGGCAGAACGTCTCTCAGCGCTGCCTCAAGGAGCAAGACTGCACTCGCCTGGTAGAGGCGATACCCCGTCTCCTCGGCCAGTGAGATCGGCAGGGCAAGACAGTCTGCGTGCACAGCCCAATCAAGCTCCCGCAGCTGTCCTTCAACCCGTGCTGCCACGTACCGCTCATTCTGGCCCATCGCCTCGGACACGAAACGCCCAAGCGGCGTTCCCTTCGGGCCGCAGAATGTGCGGCCATCTGGGAATCGCACTTGAACATCCTGCCTCGCCGAACATGCCCGCACGCTGTTCATGTCTCGGATTCCACTCCCCCTTCCAGGCACGCCAGTACCGACCGTTGCCGGCTTGACTCAACCTGGGACCGGCAAGACCAATGGATCCGCAGGCGACGCCTACTTGCCCCGGATCCTGTCAGCCAATCTGCCCGAGCACTCTTTGAGGATCGCTGGATCAATGTCCCCTAGGGGGGTCTCGGTGTCGAACACCCTGCCCGGAACCTCCAATGACTCCGGATCAAACCCCTCTCGCAACTTGAATGCATGCTTCTCACGCAGCACTTGTTGGCCCATGTGCCCAAGTGCATCGGCGCCCAGGCTAGACCCCAGGACACCTAGTGCCTCCGAAGCCTCTTCTGGTGTGTACAGACCCCGTGCAAAGAAGCACACAGAGAGAGATGCCAGCACCTGCCTCCAAGCTTCCTCAGCCAGAATACCTGTCACTATCGCATCTGCGTCGAGCAGCGTTCCTGCCGCTGCGCTCTTCTGGTCAATCGAGTAGCCTGCGCTATCAAGGTGACTGTGACGTGCACCGAACAGGACGCCCAGATGACAGGCTGGCCCGGTGTGATACCCGGGCATCTCATTGCCAGCGAAACTCAGGGCGAACTCGCTCCCGCCGTAGATGGAAGAGGCGTTCGCAACTCCACGTGCTGCTTCTCGGAACAGCTTGGTCGGTTGCCGGACCAGGTGCCGCACGGCTTCGATGTACGTATCAGCGCTCCCCCACTCAAGTGCAATGCCATGCAGTTCGTCAAGCCCGAGGCATCCGCGCTCGTATGCTTCAGTCAACCACGCAAGGACAACCCCAGTCGACATGGCATCCAGGCCTTGGATCTCAACCTCGTCAGCCAGTCTCAGCATTCCTTCGGGATCACCAATGCCGAGCATGGAGCCAAGGGAGAAAACGGGCTCGTAGTCATACCCAAGCATTGACGTCTTGTAGAAGTACCTCTCTGATGGATGGGGTGTCCGAAGGGCCGCGATGTGGATGCATGCGACTGGACAGTGAGCGCAAGCGAGACGGCGCCCCAGGTAGCGCTCAGCAAGTCGTTCTCCCGAGATCGCCTCCGCCTGCTCGAACCGTGACGACTGCAGATTCCGTGTCGGCAGCGCGCCCATCTCATTGAGCGGCAGGACGTTCATTGCTGTGCCAAGGTCATGGTACTTCTGCATCAGCGTGGACTTGGTGATGGCCTCAAACAGTCTGTCGTAGTGCGCTCGATAGCGCTTGGCATCCGCTACGGGAATCGAACGTCTCCCAACGATCACAATCCCCTTCAGGTTCTTGCTCCCGAAGACTGCTCCGAGGCCCAACCGGCCGAAGTGCCTATACGTCTCAGTGATCACACAGGCATACGTGACCTGCCGCTCACCCGCCGGACCAATCCGCAGGATCGACCTTTGCCCTGGACCACGCTCCCGCTCCCGCAAGACGCTGCCAACGGTGTAGCTGCTTCGGAGCCCCCACAGGGCAGACGCGTCTCGGAATGCGACGTCGCCATCCTCAACGACTAGATACGTCGGCCTCTCGCTTCTTCCCTCGATGACAATCGCGCCATATCCGGCCATCCGGATTGAGACGGCGCTTCGCCCTCCGGCGTGGCTCTCTCCTAGGTCCCCCGTGTGCGGCGACTTGAACATCGCGATGGTCTTCGAGGCGAGCGGGTAGAGGCCGACGAGCGGGCCAACTGCGAGGACAATGGGGTTCTCCGGTCCCAGCGGATCAGCACCTTCAGGGCAGGCCTCTGAGAGCAGTCGGATTGCCACCCCCGCGCCTCCGATCGCCTCCCCAAACAGCTCCCCGCGATCATCTATGGAGAACAGTTGGTGAGTGAGGTCTATGCGGAGCACTCTCTTGAGAGGATCAGCCGTGTGCATGCCCCACCTCCTCGCTCTCCTCGTGCTCGATGACGTCATACGCGCAGTACTTCGCGCAGTACCCGCAGTAGACGCAGATCAGGGGCTCCTGACGATCCGCATCCCAGAAGACGGCCCCAAACGGGCACGCTTCGCGGCATGCACCGCAACTGGTGCACTTCGCAGACTCAAACACGACTCCTCCACCAGGTCTCTGCTGCAGAGCCCCGGACGGGCAGCACCGAGCACAGGGGGGATCTTCACAAGCCCTACAGACCACGACAACGAACCCCTTGCGCATCCCGCCAGCTGAGCGAACGCCGATTCGCGACTCACCCATGCCTCCGCTCCCCATTCGACGCGTGCAGGCAAACATGCAAAGCTGGCATCCAACGCAACGATCGGAGTCGACAACTGCCAGACGCTTCGCCATTCTCACACCCTGGCTACTCTTCCCTGCTCAGTCAAGTCGCTATGCACTACGGGACGAGCGCGCCCACTCCGGCTGCGCCACGCCGCAAAGACCGGCCTCACTTTGCTATGTGGCTCTCGGATCATCTCCGTCCGTTGTAGAGTCCAGACTCTCGACGAGCACTCGACGCTCGTCACGATCGAAGACGACTCGTGCAACGTCGCCTTCCTTGAGGTCGCCTTCCAGCATCGCGGTAGCCAGGCGAGACTCCACATCAGTACGCACCCGACGTTTCAGCTCCCTAGCGCCAAACTCTGGCTGGTAGCCCACATCTGCCAAGTGATCGAGCAAGGACGAGTCGAACTCAAGGTCTATGTCCTGGCCCTTCGCGGTTCGTTTCACCCTCTCGAGCTGGAGGCTCACAATCTCTCGAATCTCGCCCTTCGTAAGAGCATGGAAGACGATGATGTCGTCAATGCGGTTGACAAACTCCGGGCGGAATTGCCGATTGACGACCTCCATGAGGCCATCCTTCAGGTCCGCGTAGGAACGCTTCTCCGATTCCTCGGCTCGCAGGTTCGCCTGAATCAGCTCCGCCCCAAGGTTGCTTGTTGCGATGATGATCGTGTTCGTGAAGTCCACAATCCGACCCTTCCCGTCCGTCAACCTTCCGTCATCGAATACCTGGAGGAGGATGTTCTGGACCTCAGCGTGCGCCTTCTCGATCTCGTCGAGCAAGACAACGCTGTATGGGCGCCGCCGTACCCGCTCTGTTAGCTGCCCTCCTTCGTCGTATCCCACGTACCCGGGGGGAGCCCCGATTAGGCGGGCGACCGAGTGGCGCTCCATGTACTCGCTCATGTCAATCCGGATCAACGCATCCTCGTCTCCGAAGATCACCCACGCGATCGACCGAGCAAGCTCAGTCTTCCCTACGCCTGTCGGGCCGAGGAAGAGGAAGGTCGAGATCGGCCTTCCGGCTTCCTGCAGCCCAGTTCGCGAGAGCCGCACAGCTTCGCTGACCGCGCGAACTGCCTCCTCTTGCCCGATGACCCGTTCGTGCAGTCGCTCCTCAAGCTTCAGAAGTTTCTCGCGCTCTTCTGCGGTCAGATCACTGACGGGTATCCCTGTAAGAGTAGCTACGATTTCCGCGACGTGTGCCAGCCCTACCTCGGGAGTATCGGTAGACGCAGCCTTGCGCCAAGCCTCCTCTCCTTCCTCGTGAAGGGACTCCTTCTCGGCGATCTCCGATTCGAGCTTCTTGGCCTTGTCATACTCCTTGCGCGACTTGGCGTATTCGAGCTCTCTTCGCAGCTGACGCAGCTCTGCGTCGAGTTCGTGCAAAGCGTGCGGCTTGGAGGTCGATTGGATTCGAACACGAGCCGCTGCCTGGTCAAGGAGGTCAATCGCCTTGTCCGGGAGATACCGATTGGTTACGTATCGGTCTGCGAGCTCTGCAGCTGCCGTAATCGCCTCATCAGTGATCTTGATCTTGTGGTGGGCCTCATACCGATCCCGCAGGCCACGGAGGATCCCGATAGTCTGCTCCACTGTTGGCTCGGAGACGAAGACTGGCTGGAAGCGACGCTCGAGCGCTGCGTCCTTCTCGATGTACTTCTGGTATTCGTTGAGAGTCGTAGCACCGACCAGATGGAGCTCGCCTCGCGCAAGTGCTGGCTTGAAGACATTCGCAATGTCAAGACCACCTTCTCCGCCGCCCTGCCCCGCACCAGTAATGGTGTGCAGTTCGTCGATGAACAGCACAATCTCACTCTCATGGGCGACGATCTCATCTAGGACTAGCTTGACCCTCTCCTCAAACTCCCCACGGTACTTCGCGCCCGCCACGAGAGAGTTCACATTGAGCTCCACTAGACGCTTCCCAGCAAGAGCTTCGGGAACCTCATCGTGAGCGATCCGTTGCGCAAGACCTTCGACAATCGCCGTCTTGCCAACTCCTGGCTCGCCTATCAGAACAGGATTGTTCTTCTTGCGACGCGCGAGGATCTCGATCGCTGTCTCGATCTCCTTGGACCGCCCAATCACAGGATCAAGCCGCCCATCTGCAGCGAGCCTGGTCAAGTCTCTCGAGTACTTGGCCAAGTTGGGCGTTGTAGCCGAGTCCTCAACTCTTCCCGACTCTGCGCCTCGGCCGACGGTCTTCACCGCCTTCTGGCGCAAGGCATTCGACGTGAGGCCGTACTTCGATAGGATGTCGCTTGCCATCCCATCCCCTTCCTCAGCAAGCCCAACAAGGATGTGCTCGGGGCCGATGTAGCTGTGCCCCATGTCACGAGAGGCGTGGAATGCGTGTTCCAGTGCGCTCTTGACTCTGGGGGTGATGCTGACTGACTGCTCGTCATCGTCCTTTCGGTCTCCACGCGGTGCGTTGTGCTCGATGTACGCGCGCAGGTCATCCGTTGAAACCTTGAACTGCTTGAAGATCCGCTCGATAACTCGACCTTCGAGAAGCGCGAACAGCACGTGCTCGGTGTCTACGTTGCGCTGGCCATACTCCAGGGCCTTCTGTGCCGCGACTTGGAGCATGTCCTTTGCTTGCTGACTCAGGAGATCCGCGAGATCGACAGCTTGCTGGACTGCACCACCCTCAATTCCCGCGCTATCTGACCTGTCCCCAACCCCGCGCCGATCGAAGAAGGAATCGAAAAGGCGATCGACGGGAGAGCCGCGGTAGAATGATTCCAACGGAGAAGCCGTCCGACTCCCTCCGCCCCTGGCCTGGCTATAGCAGACGTCGCATAGCTCCATCGTCCGCCGCTTTCCGTTGATGGACGCCTCAACTCGAACCGAGGCGGGTCGCATGCCACAGGAATCACACCTTCTTGCCATGACGGAGCACCTCCCTGTTGAACCTACAGCACGTGCTTGAACAAGTCCACACGTCTCACGATTCCAACCAGTCGGCCATCCTCATCCACAACCGGAAGCAACCTCAGCTTGTTCCGCAGCATGAGGTCTGCTGCTTGTAGATCATCTGCGTCACGCTGTACAGATATGGCCTTAGAGCTCATGTGCTTGCTGACAGGATCGTCTGCAATCCGGTTCAGGCCAACCGTAAGTTGGTCGACATTGGGCATGAAAGAAGCACTATGCAGCATCTCCATGTACTTCGGCACGGCAGCACTCAGCACGTCACGCTCCGAGATGATCCCCACGAGCCGGCTGTCCTCGTCAGTCACGGGCACGCTTGATGTTTCAGACGCTTCCAGCGTTTCAACCAGGATTCGCATGCTGTCCTCGGACTCCACAGATGTGAGGTCCTTGATCATGAGTTCACTGACTTTCACGTGCGCCTCCAGCTCTGATTGACTCGGCCCTACCGCGTTCTTCCGCTTCGAGAGCCAGTTCTGCCACACTGATTCTGATCTCTGTCCCTGTTGGGTCAGGCAGTCTGGCAAGGACGATGACTGATAGAAAGAGAAGGGCTGCAGCCACCACGTAGGTCATGTGATGTCCAACGTGCTGGGCAAGGTATCCACTGGAAAGCCCCGCGACTGCTGTACTGCTACCGGCGATCGCATTGTAGGTCCCTAGGGCCAGCCCCCTGTTCTCGGGCTTCGCCAAGCGTGACGCAAGCGCGACACCGCTGAGCTGGAAGAACGCCCAGGTCAACCCGACTGCGAAGAGGAACAACCCTATCGCAAGCCACGGGAGATCGCCCGCGAACCACAACGCCCCTGCCGCAACAGCGAATAGCGACATCCGAACAGCGAGCGCCCCGATCTGAACGCGGCGGTTTCCCCTCTTTCGAATCCTTCGAAGCGCAAACGGATACGCGACCACGATTCCGGCGTGGAGCATCACATACGCATAAAAGACCTGCGAAGGTGAGTTCCCGAGTCGCTGTGACAGCGTGAGTGCCAGCGGGACAGCGAAGAACCCGATCCCAGCAAACGCCAGGAATGACGCCCCAAGGAAGAGCTTCGTTTCGTGCCTCAGCTCAGCCAGCCTACGAAGCGAGAATCGGTGGTAGAGATGTAGCGGGTTGAAACGCCAGCCCTCAAGAAGGAGGTTCCCAACAGCAACCATTGCCCCTCGAAACTTCCGCTGTGTGAATACCGGCTTCGTCACCGGGATGAGCCACAGCGCCATTGCCGATGCAGCAAACCCAATCAGAGATAGCCCCAGAAGCAGTGCCTGCATCCCCGTCCTCACCGACAGGGCGGAGAACGCCGTCGAAACAACCGCGCCACCAAGAACCAGGCCCGCCAGCCAGCCAGCCGCTCCGGCGAGGTTTAGAGCAGTGATGCCTGACTCCCAGCTCTCCTCTGTCTTGCGCTCAATGACAAGCAGGACTGAGACCGAAGCGTTCGCGATCCAGAAGAAACTGAGCAGCGTGTTGTGAACGACCAATGCGGCGAATGAGTCAGAGAACGCGAGTCCGGCATGAGCCAACCCAACGCAGAGATAGCTCGCAACAACGAAAGCCTTTCTGCGGTGTACAGCATCTGAAAGCCGTCCCCAGAGAAGGCTTCCCACCACCGCCGCAACGCTGGCCAGCGTCGACAGCAGCCCAAGCTGGCTTGGCCCCTGGCCAAGAATGCGGTCGATCTTGAGGGGGATCAGAACAGATGAGGTGCCCATCGCCAGGTTGGCAAGGAGGAAGGCCCCAAACCAGCGATCAATGGTGCGGCGCTCACGGAACACGACTTCTTTAGCCTCCATGAAGGGTCTGAACCAGTCTGGCGACAAGGTGCGACGGAGTCAAACCCTGCCGGATCGGCTGTTCTCACTACTTGGGCGCAACGCTCTCGGAGCTACTTCACAAGAAGCAGGGGAGCGCTTGACGTGTTTGCCACCTCGCGAGCCACACTCCCCATGAGCTTGCGTTCAAGCCCTCTTCGGCCGTGCGTTCCCATGACGATCAGATCAGCATCGAGTCTTCTCGCCATTTCAGGAATGACCTCACCAGGGTGCCCTTCTTCGATGTGGGTCTCCACCTCGGAGACTCCGTCTGTTCGGAGATCAGCCGCCGCCTCGTCCGCGATCTCTCTCCCCTTCCTCTGGATCTTTTCGGCCACAACGTCATCTAGAACGTAGTAGTACCAGGGACCGGCGTAGTTGGTCTCCGAGACGAACAGCACGTGCACCTCGGCAGCAAGTTTCCTGGCAAGGTCGCCCGCGAAGGCAACGGCCCTTTCGCTGCACTTCGAGCCATCCGTTGGCACAAGGATCCTATCGATGTCGTTTCGCTGTTGTTCGGAAGTCACGATGTATCCTCCTACGGCATGATTCACTCAGTAATCGATTACCAGACCGCCTACAACCACGCCCGTGCCGTTGGGCGAAGTAAAGGTGATGCTTAGCACATACGTGCCACTCGACCACCGATGCGAAGACAGCTCCGGTGCAAGGGCGATCTTGTAGACGCCGCTGACTGGCTCAGTCACATTGAACTTCTTGAGTGGGTCGGACCCGGCGGGTGCCGCAACGACGGCAACGGACAGACTCCCGCTAGCGATTCCGCGGATGGGGCCGGCTTCGTTGTACGCAGCCACAATCATGTACGCTTCGTTCCGATTCCCCCCAGCCGCTGTTCCGATTTGGCTAGTGGTCTGAAGAATCAGACCCTGCGTTGTCGGAGCCGCAGCGGCTCCTCCCAACAGAAGCACTGCTCCTATCCCGATTGCCATCACGACGATGCTACAAGCCACTCTTCTCGTCATTTCATGCCTCTTCATCGAAAACCTCCTTGCTCGAATCCATGTTCGCTGCGGGCATTCCGGCCGCACATCTCCCCTACTCTCTTGGGCTTTGCCCAACTCTCTCCCTGCCTACCAGTCCTCGTCGCCGTAGGACGGACCTGCAACCTTCTGCTTCTTCTCCTCCTTCGCCTCGGTCACAACGGCATCCGTGGTCAGCATCATCCCGGCGATGGACGCAGCGTGCTGAAGCGCGGAACGGGTCACCTTCATTGGATCAACGATCCCGGCTTTGACCATGTCACAGTACTCCTCGGCGATGACATCGAAGCCGATACCTGCTTCCGATGCCTTGACTCGTTCTACGACAATCGCCCCCTCAAACCCGGCATTGCTGGCGAGCTGTGCAAGGGGAGCTTCGAGCGCCTTGCGAAGGATCGTGACGCCAATCGCCTCGTCGTCGTGCAGCTTCACACCATCAAGTGCCTTCGCTGCGTTGATCAGGGCGACGCCTCCACCGGGAAGGATCCCTTCTTCGACGGCGGCCTTTGTGGCCTCAAGTGCGTCCTCCATTCGGTGTTTCTTCTCTGTCAGTTCGGTCTCGGTGGCAGCCCCGACCTTGATCACGGCGATACCACCGGCGAGCTTGGCCTTGCGCTCGTCGAGTTTCTCTCGGTCGTAGTCGGAGGTCGTCGACTCGATCTGCGCCTCGATCTGCTCCACACGGCCCTTGATCGCGGTCTTTGCACCCTTGCCTCCGATGATGATTGTGTTCTTGCTATCAACACGGATGCTCTCGGCCTTGCCAAGCATGTCGAGCGTGGTGTCCTTGATGTGCATTCCGACGTCTTCAGCGACGACGGTTGCCCCCGTGAGGATTGCGACATCCTCCAGCATCGCCTTGCGCCGATCGCCAAACCCGGGGGCCTTGACCGCGCAAACCGAAAGAACTCCCCGCAGCTTGTTGACAACGAGCGTGGCCAGCGCCTCCCCCGTGACGTCCTTCGCGATGATTAGGAGCGGTTGCTGTGTCTGACCAACACGCTCGAGCAGGGGCACCAGATCGGTCGCGGCCTTGAGTTCCTGGTCGGTCACGAACACGTAGGGCTCCTCAAGGAGAACCTCCATCCTCTTTGGCTCCGTCACGAAATAGGGTGAGATGTACTCGCGATCGAACTGCATTCCCTCGACAACCTCATAGAAGGTTTCGATCGTGTCGGAGTTCTCGACGGTGATCACACCTGTCCGGCCGACAGCTTCCATCGCATTCGCGATGACCGCACCGATCGCCTCGTCGTTTGCAGAGATCGTCGCAACCTGAGCCGTTTCGCCCTTCGTCTTGAGCTTCCGCGACTGCTTCTTGAGCGACTCAACGACCCGCTCGACGCCTTTGTCGATTCCTCGCTTGAGTTCGACCGGGTTTGCACCTGCCGCCAAGTTCTTGAACCCCTGCTCGATGAGGGAATGCGCAAGAATCGTCGCGGTGGTCGTTCCGTCTCCTGCGACGTCGTTGGTCTTGGATGCGACCTCCTTGACCATCTGGGCTGCCACGTTCTCGTAGGGATCCTTGTACTCCTGCTCCTTGGCGATCGCCACACCATCATTTGTGATCTCCGGACGCCCCCACTTCTTGCCCAAGACGACGTTCCGCCCACGCGGCCCGAGTGTGATGCGCACTGCCGCGGCCAGCTTGTCCGCACCGGCTTTCATTCTCCGTCGTGCCTCTTCGCCAAAGATGACTTCCTTCGCCATGTGTCTCTCCTCGAGCTACTTCTTCTTGACAACTGCCAGGATGTCCGATGCCTTGACAATCAGGAGCTTCTCCTGATCACGTTCGAGTTCTGTCCCACCAAACCGAGGGACCAGGACAACGTCGCCCTTCTTCACCTCGATCTTCTCGTCGCTGCCCACGGCGAGCACCTCTCCCTGCAACGCCTTCTCGTTCTTCGCACCATCTGGAAGGACGATGCCACCGGGGCTCTTCTTTTCTTCGGACTCGACGAGCTTCAGTAGAACCCTGCTGCCTAGCGGCTGGATCTTCATGCCAGTCCTCCTTGAGTTCGATCCGGCCAAGACGCCTGAGCTCGGACTCAGTTTCTTGCGTGTTCCGAGTCGGGCTGCGACGAAGCGCCGCCCGGCCGGACTACGTTCTCTCGCGCCATGACTTCGGCTGAGTCTTCCTCTCCTCAGTCTGTCGCCGGCGCGTCATCAACCTCTCGAAGGACTTGACAACTCGCAGGCGCAGCTTCTTCAACGCCGAGCACTGTCTCATCTGCATCTCCCCGGTCGCACTACTCGACCTTGACCTCGACCGGCTTCGCCTTCTCCTTGATCGACTTGCTGAGCGGAACCGACACTTTGAGGATCCCGTCCTTCAACGAGGCCGAGATTGCCTTCTCGTCCTTGACGTCCGCCGGCAGCGGAAGGCTTCTTTGGAACCGTCCGTAGCGACGGCCGATCCGGAAGTAGTCCTCGCGCTTGACCTCTTCACTTCGCTTGGTCTCTCCGGAGATCGTGAGCCGGCCCTGATCGACCTTGATGTCCACCTCTCCTTTCGTCACGCCCGGCAGCTCCATCTCATAGATGACGTTGCCGTCCTTCTCGTAAACGTCGGTCTTGCCAACGCTCGGTGAGATGTCGAACCCGACATCCGAGAAATCACCGAAGACCTCGTCCATCAAACGAGATAGTCCCGATTCGGCCAGGAACGGCCGATGCCAAACTGAAGGCAGGTGTCCTGACATTTCTCTCCTCTCCCCTCTGCCGTTCAGAAGAACGGCCTCTGCAAGGGGAGCGGGCGAGGGGAAAGGCCCGCTCCCCGGGGTGTGACGCTACCGGCCCTTCTTCGAGGCCGCTTTGGGGGTCTTCTTCGTCGACTTCTTGCTCTTCTTCGTTGCCATCCCTGCCACCTCCCTTCCCTTCTGAGGATGAGGTGTCCTGCTACTCGATCTCGTCCATCAGCGCCCGCTCAAACTCATCCGCTTCCCCAAAGGCGCTGCCTGGCATCTCCTCCTCAACCACTTCGAGCTTGCGACCCAGCCAGCTCCTCTGAATGAGCCAGTCTCCGCACTGCGGGCACGTCCCGATACTGTTCTTGTCATGTCGGAAGTGAATCGAAGCTCCGCACGATGGACAGGCCTTCTTCCTCGTTCGCTTCACCATCGTCCGCCCCATGTTTTCCTCCTTGCGCAGCTTGTTAGTTGCGCAGTTGACTAGTTGGGCAGATGGCATTATACTCAAGAGCACGACCTTGTCAAGAGGGAATCGACGGAAGGAGAAATCATAGATGCTAGGGACACATTCGGGGTTCTTCAAGATGCTTTCCGCTCGGAGTCGAGTTCAGATCCTCAAGTTGCTGCGGCAGCACAACGATCTGACGGTAGATGATCTGGCAACGCGCCTCGACGTAACGGTGCCAACGGTCTCGCGACACCTGCAGCTACTGCGAATGCAGGGTCTGGTCACCTTTAACCAGGATGCCCAGACTCGCTACTATGAGGTCAATGACAAGGAGATTGCGAAGCGGGTTGCCGCGTTCCTACAGGACCTGGACATCACGCTTCCCAATGCGTGATGGATCTTGAGAAACCGGCGTGGGTTGCCGAGGGGCCGATGGGACCTTCAGCGTTGATGGACACAGACATGGGACGCGATCACCGGGCTTGCGGTCGCTCGCGATCTGCGTTTCGAGAGGGGTGAGTTATGCCGCGTTTCACACACCGGGGATCGGAGAAAGCCGGCCAGGCTCCTGGCACACCCGTCTACGTAGGCAAGGATCGGGAGGCTCCTGTCACAGTCTCTCGCTTCGACTACGATGAAGAGGGCGTACACCGCGAGACGCTCGATTCGCCAGAAGCGGCCCTCGTCTCGAGGACATCGACTCGTCGTTCTTGGATCAACGTCGACGGTGTGCACGAAGCGGAGATCATCCACCGCCTCGGTGAGGGGTTCGGCCTTCATCCGCTGGTCATTGAGGACATCCTGCATACCGGGCAGCGGCCAAAGGCTGAGGACTACGGCTCGCATCTCTTCATCGTTCTTCGAATGCTCCGCTGGGACGCTGAACTTGAGGAGATCGGTGAGGAACAGGTAGGCCTCGTCCTTGGACCATCGTGGGTGCTCACGTTTCAAGAGCGGGCGGGCGACGTCTTCGATCCGATCCGGGAACGACTACTCTCAGACCGAGGGCGGGTTCGGAAGCTCGGATGCGATTACCTCGCCTATGCACTGATCGATGCCGTGGTCGACCATTACTTCTCAATCCTCGAAACACTCGGAGACCGAATCGAAGCTCTAGGTGAAGACATGACCGAGAATCCGAAGCGCGAGGATCTAGACTCGATCCGGCACATGAAGCGTGAGCTGCTGTTCATGCGGAAGTCAGTATGGCCTCTTCGCGAAGTGCTTGGAAGCATCCAGCGAGACGAGAGTGAGCTCGTCAAGGAGGCAACTCGCCCGTATCTCCGCGATGTCTATGACCATACGATTCAGATCATTGACACAGTCGAGACATTCCGCGACATGGTGTCCGGTCTGATGGACCTGTACCTCTCAAGCATCAGCAACCGGATGAACGAAGTGATGAAGGTGCTGACGATCATCGCGACGATCTTCATTCCGTTGTCGTTCGTTGCGGGCCTCTACGGGATGAACTTCCTCTTCATGCCCGAACTGCAGTGGCGCTATGGCTACTTCGCAATCCTCGGCGTCATGCTCGCGATTGGCGGAGGAATGCTCATGTACTTCAGGCGGCGGAAGTGGCTGTAGTCTGTGTCATCACCTTACGGAGACCCCTAGGAACAACATCTGGCACTGTTCTGAAGCAGACACGTATCGACTGAGCCTCGCAAGGAATTGGAGCAACGCATGCAGAGAGCACTTGAGTGGCTGGGCGAAGTAACTGGACTTGGATCTCCAACCATCGTAAAACTGCTCGTCACGGTGGCGATCATCGTTGCCCTGTGGCTGATCCGTTGGGCCTGGCTCGCGATCACGAATCGCAGGACCGACGACCCACAAGTCAGGTACCGATGGCGCAAGACCGCCACCTATTCCCTCACGATCATCGGCCTGATTCTCGTGGGGCGGGTATGGCTCGAAGGCATTCAGTCGCTTGTCACCTACCTCGGGCTTGTGTCTGCCGGTATCGCGATTGCCCTACGCGATCCAATCGTCAACTGGTTTGGCTGGATGTTCATTGGATCGAGACGCCCGTTTACAGTCGGGGACCGCATTCAGATCGGGACATTGTCTGGTGATGTGATTGACATTGGCGTATCGACGTTCTCACTACTTGAGGTCGGGGGGGGAGGTCTTGGCGAACAGACGACGGGCCGGATCGTCCATGTACCGAACGGGAAGGTCTTCGTGGAGCCTCTCACGAATGTCACGCAGGGATTCAACTACGTGTGGAACGAGATCCCGATCACGATCACGTTTGAGTCCGATTGGCGTTGCGCGAAAGGCATCCTTGAAGAAATCCTGCGAGAACAGATTGAGTCTGTCACCGAAGAGGCTGCCCGTTTCATCCGCGACGCGTCGCGCAAGTTCCTCATCCGTTCAGCGAATGTGCACCCAGTCGTCTACACGCGGATTGTCTCTGATGGCGTCGAACTCGCCCTTCGCTACGTCTGCGAGGCACGGTCGAGGAGAAAGAGCACAGAGGCCGTGTGCGAGGCTGTACTTGAGGCGTTCTCGAATCAACCACGGATTGACTTTGCCTACAGGACTTCTCGCATCTTCCGCCAGACGGAGGAAGGCAAGGAGGATCTTCGGACTGAGTCGTCCGCTGCACTTGAGTAGTCCGTTACATCGACGGGGAACTACCGTCTACGAAGAGGCATCACGCCGAGCACGAGAGGCGTGCCGCTGAGGAGGGATCGAAACATGAGAGTGCGTACAGCTGTCATTCTCGCACTACTGGTTCTCTTCCTGGTTGTGATTGTGCAGAACACCGAGGTTGTCTCCGTCCGGCTGCTGTTCTGGGATCTGGTGATGTCTCGCATCATCCTCCTAGCTCTCAGCCTGGCAGTTGGCGTGATCGTCGGATTCCTCCTCGGTCGACCGTGGCGAAGGCGCGAGCAGTATGCCAGGCCCAAGCGCCCACCGGAGAGCAACACCTAGACAACATCGCGGCGCGGTGAAGGTCGATCGGATCTCCCGGGCTGGGTGCGGAAGCCTGAGCATAGCGGGCAACTTCGGGTCTTCGCTGGTGTTGCCTCATGCGTCAAGGTCGGAGAGCTCGAATCTCTCGACTGCGCCGCGACTGCGGGTGGCGATACTCCGAATGGTCTCTGTCTCAAGCAGAGAGGTGAGGTAGTCGCGTATCGGGTGCCATGTTGGCGCCAGCCTGCACTGTCTCTTTCCGTCACACAACGTCGAGTCGAGCATGCATCGCTCCACTCCTTGCCCATCGGTGCTGTCTACAACCACCTTGAGGGTGAGATCCTTCGCATTCCGCGAAAGCTGGTACCCACCACCTCTTCCCAGCTTCGAGCGCACGATTCCCGCCCGGACTAGGCGGTTCAGGACCTGCTTGAGAAACGGAAGATCCCCAGTAGTGTTTCGACTCAAGGCTTCGGCGGTCATCCACTTCTGAGGGCCCGCGTCTGCGAGTTCAACGAGGGCCTCGAGCGCTAATCGACTGGCACGAGTCATGAGCATGATGATCACCTGGTTGATAGGTTGATCATCCTATCATCTTTTCGAAGCACAACCTACTCGTGCGAGGTGTGAGTCACAATGCTCATTGGATGATGCGTTCCGCGCGGGATTCCCTTGGCTACCAGGCCGCTGCGAGAACCTGAGTTCTACATTCAGTCCCCCAGGCTCCATACTGCTAGAGCGGTCGAGAGTCCCCTTCTTGTTGATGCTTCCGTCACCTCTCAGTGGTCCCCTGTCAGCACCTCGCTTCTTCCCCAGACATGCCGCAGATCTTCTTGAGATTGTGCGTTCGGCGAGATGGGCTTCTCCTCCGACTTCGAGAAGTACTTGCCCGTCACTCCATCCAGTGCACTCGAGGAAGCCAACCTCACGACATGCTCAGCAGCATCTTCGGGCCTCGAGATGAATCGATTCAGAAGCCGATTGAACCAGCGTGGATACTCGCGGAAGACATCGGTTGCAACCACGCCGGGATGGACGCAGTTCGCCGAGATTTCTGATTCCGAGAGCCTCGCGGCAAGTATCCGCGTGAACATCACCAATAGCAGTTTCGAGTCGGCGTAGGCTCGGTTGCCATTGAAGCGGCGGGGAGTGGTCTGTGTCTCGAGGTTGGCGTTCCCCTTCTTGTAGAGCTCAGAGGTTACATTCACGACACGGCTGTTCGGCGCCACCTCAAGCAGTGGCAGGAGCAGGGCAGTCAGCAAGAACGGAGCGAGGTAGTTCACAGCCAGCGTCATCTCGAATCCGTCTGGAGACATCTGGAGACTCCGCCTGAAGACTCCAGCGTTGTTCACGAGGACATCGATGCGGTCGACGTCGTTTTCGATTCTCTTGACCACATCACGAATTGACTGCTGCGATGCTAGATCCACGTAGTAGAGCCTGACGTCATTGGATGCTGATCTCTTCTTGATCTCCTCAAGCGCAAGCCGTGACTTGTCGCAATCGCGTGCGAGCATGATGACTTCATACCCAAGCTCAGCCATCTTGATCGCAGTTTCCTTCCCGATGCCCGCGCTTGATCCAGTGATCACACAGACCTTTCTGCCGTCAAGCTCATTCAGCCGTTCGTTCACTTCCCACTCCTTCTCTTCCACGAGCCTAGACCTTTCGGATCGAGCGACTAAATGCGCGGGCCGCAAGAATCAGACCGAAGCCGGCGAACGCGAAGACAGCAAGGAAGCTCGTCCAAAGCGGCAATGTGCTCTCCGCTGCGAACGCCGCTCCATTCCCGAAGAGAACTCCCCTCATGCCGCTGACAAGATGCGTTGTTGGATTCATCAACGCGACGATCCTCATCCACGTTGGCAGCGTCGCCAACGGATAGAGGGCGTTGCTCGCAAAGAGGAGTGGCATATTGAGGATGAAGATCAGCATGTGATAGCCGCCGGGGCTGTCAGTCGAGGAAGAGGTCGCAAGTGCGATTCCTGCGAAACCTGCTGCGTATCCCCCAATTAAGACCAGCGTGACCAGCCAGCCGATCAGGCTTCCCCCGCCTTGAGCCCCAATCAGGAAACCAAGACCTAGGATGACGAGTGCCTGAATCAACGTCTTCGTCAGAATCGTCAGTGTGTTCCCTGCAAGGATGCTGAAGCGGGGGATCGGCGCAACGAGATACTCTTTCACAAATCCTCTCAAGCGCTCCGTCAGCCACTCGTTCCCGCCTCCGATGGCTCCCCCGAGTGCTGCCAGCGCGACGATGCCGGGCACCATGAATGTCAGGTAGTTGCCCTGAGAGCTGCCGCCTGACGTTGCGTCCATAAGCCCTCTCATGCCGAATCCGAATAGTAGGACCCATAGGACGGGCTGAATCAGCAATCCAATAATCTCCTCCGGGTGGACCACCATCTTCCGTAGCTGCTTCCCCCATATCGTTACGATTGCATTCATCTCTGACTTCTCCTTATTGGCTAAGCGACCCTATTCCTCGCGGAACGCGCGACCGGTGACCTTGAGGAAGGCATCACCAAGGTTCGGAGTCGAGACGCTCATCTCGGCAATAGACAGGTTTGACATCATTGCTGACTCCACGATGGCAGCGAGTCTTCGGCTTCCTTGGTCCACGCCAATGAGGACACAGTCAGATTCCGTGCTTGTCGACTCGACCCACTCGAAGGACGAGAGCTGCCGAGAGAACCCAATGAGATCCCCTTCTCCGCGGACTCGCACGACATCGGCTCCCATACCTCTGACGAGGTTCTGAGGCGATCCTTCCGCAACGAGCTTCCCGCGATCAATGATGCCGACGCAGTCTGCCAGGCTCTCGGCCTCATCCATGTAATGAGTCGTAAGCAGAAGAGTCAGCCTCCCTGCTTCTCTCAGCCCACGGATATACTCCCAAACAGCAGCCCGATTCTGCGGATCAAGGCCTAACGTCGGCTCATCGAGGAAGAGAACCTCTGGATCGGTCATCAGCCCTCGTGCGAGCTCTAGCCTTCGCTTCATTCCTCCGGAGTAGGTCTTGGAGCGACGGTCAGCAGCATCGGCCAGTCCAACCATGTCAAGAAGCTCGGATATCTTCTGCCTGCGCTTGCTCGGCTGCATCTGGTAGAGGCGGCCGTGATACTCCAGTACCTGTCTGCCTGTAAGGTCATCGTCGAGCACGAGTTCCTGAAACGTTACGCCGATTCGCTGCCGAACCTGATCTGGATCCTTCTCGATATCGAAGCCCGCGACCATGGCCCGTCCTTCGGTTGGCCGGAGGATCGTCGTGAGCATCGAAATGGTGGTGGTCTTGCCCGCTCCATTTGGACCAAGGAACGCGTAGATCGTCCCTCGATCGATCGTCAGATCGAGACCATCCACGGCAAGGACATCCTCGCCATATCGTTTCGTTAGTGAGACAGCCTCGATGGCTGTCTGTGTTGTGTTCGTTGTATTATCAGTCATCGGACTCCTCGGGGTTCTTCCGCAGCGTCGAGATTGCTCCCTCAAGCCATTGGATGCTGGCGTTGAGTTGTGAAAGCGCATGTCCAAACGCAAGGCCTAGAGACTCGCCGTGCGGCGGATGTTGTTGAACCTCTTCCATAAGCTCTGCGGCCTGAGCCCGCTTCGCCTCAAGCAGCGTGACAACCTCTCGCTTCGGTAGCTTGTCGATGAAGAGGAACCCTGCTTGATCTGCTGATGGAGCGAAGTGGAACTGTTCGAGATTCTCGCGGAGCAGTTGCACGAACAGATCGCGACCTGACTCGGTTAGCTCGTAGACCTTTCGCTCGGGGCGCTTGCCCTCACGCTCAATCGAAGCCTCGATGAAGCCGTCTCTCTCTAGTCGCCTCAGCGCGTTGTACGCGGTGCCTGACTTGATCTCACCAATGAAACCAGCGAAGTGCGAGAGCATCTCGTTCATCTGATAGCCGTGCATCCGTCCTTCGCTGAGTAGTCCAAGCAGCAAGAGCTCACTCACAAGCGCCTCCCCTGTTCATATCAATTAGTTGCGGTGAACTATATACAAGCACCGTCGCTCCGTCAAGTACTCTTGTTGGAGTAGTCTGTTCGATACGCGAAAGTGCTGACCCGTTCTACATCATCGGTATTCAGGGTTTCGGAAGGTGATCTGCATCACCATGAGGCAACGCACGAACGCGTTCTACATTCAGTCCCCCAGGCTCCAAACCGCCTTGCCAAGAACGATCGTGGAGGTCATCGAGTTCCTCATCCCGCAAGCCCTTGCCAATGCGTCGACCGAGGTTCGCATTCGTTCTACCTATGGACTGGATTCCCGGGAGACGGCTGGTTCGATTGTGGGAATGCGCTAGACTGAGGGTATGAAGAGGGTTGCGGTTCTAACGAGCGGCGGAGATGCGCCTGGAATGAATGCGGCTGTTCGGGCGGTCGTGAGGACGGGCCTTTCCCGTGGTTGGGACATGATCGGGATACGTCAAGGCTACACCGGCCTCATCTCTGGGGACATGGCGTCGCTTGGCTACCGCGATGTTGGCGGCATCATCCAGGAGGGCGGCACCTTTCTTGGGAGCTCACGCTGCCCCGAGATGAAGACCAAGGATGGGCAGCGGGAGGCAATCGCCTCTCTGTCCCGCCACTCAATCGACGCTCTCGTCGTAGTGGGTGGCAATGGATCCCAGACCGGGGCAGATGCGCTGTCGCAACTCGGGGCACGAGTGATCGGAATCGGTTCGACCATCGACAACGATCTTGTTGGAGCCGATATGACCATCGGCGTCGATACTGCTCTGGATGTTGCGCTGGAGGCGATCGACCGCCTCAAAGTCACCGCCTCATCACATCGCCGCGCCTTTCTGGTCGAAGTCATGGGCCGCGAGTGCGGCTACCTGGCTCTCATTGCTGGAATCACCGGAGGAGCCGAGGCCATTGTTCTTCCGGGGCAACCGCTCGATCCGGATCAGCTTGCTGAGTCCTTGCACGATTGCTACGGGCGAGGCAAACGGCATGCACTTGTCGTGGTTGCTGAGGGCGCTGACTGGAATGCCAGGAGGCTCGCTTCTCACTTCAAGGAGTATCACTCTCGGCTTGGGTTTGATCTCCGACTGACGATCTTGGGCCACGTACAGCGCGGCGCTTCACCTGGTTCATTTGACCGGCTGCTTGCCAGCCGTCTTGGCGCTGCAGCGATCGACCAACTCGGGGAGGGGAACGATGGTGTTGTCCTGGGCGTGGTGGGAGGACATATCGTAGACACGCCGCTTCCGCGAGTCGTAGGACAGGTGAAGGGCCTCGATCCAGAGCTAGTCCAGCTCGCAGAGGTTCTGTCGAAGTAGGTCCCGGCCTCAGGCCAGTAGCTTCTCAGCAACCATTCCCACAATGAACCCCAGAGTTGCGCCCAGCGGCGGAGCCCAATGCCGCTTCATTCGAGCGAGCGGCGCGATGTCCTGGAAGACGAGATGGAGGATCCCTCCTCCGGCGACGAGCATCAGACCACCAACTGCCTCTCTCGCCGACTGGAGAGCGAAGTAGCCAAGCAGCCCTGCCAGTGGCCCCAGAAGGCTAAGCGCGAGCATCATCGTCAGCACCCGCCGCGGCCTCTCTCCGGCCGATACCAGCTCGCGATACGCGTTGAATCCTTCGGGAAGGTTCTGTGCTCCAATGAAGATCGCCAGCAAGACGCCCAGCTTTGGCTCGTGTGGGAACACAGCCCCAAGCGAAACGGCTTCAGGCAGGAAGTCGAGAAGCATTGCCATGAACTGTGCTCTTGGTCCAACGCGACGGCTCAAGCTCGCATCAGCCCACATGAACAGGAGCGAGCCCGCGAAGAAGAGCAGGATCGCTAGCCATAGAGGGAGCGCGGACAGTCCCGTGGGTACCAGCGCAAACGCAATCGCTGCCACCAGAACACCGCCGCCAAAGGCGATTGCAAAGCGAATGAGCTCGCGCACGCCTTCTTTTCGCCCGCCGGGAAGAAACCTCGCAGCTGCCGCGCCAATGCCAATGGCCAACCCGGCGGCCCAGCAGTAGATGATGATCCAGAGAAGCTCTTTCACTCTTGCCCCCTCAAGCCACTTGCCAACCTGGAGAAGGCACAGCCTTTCGATCCGGCCGACCGGAAGAAGTCTACTTGGAATGCGGTCCCTCGTACATGGAGGGTTCCCGCCGCAGAAACCTACGGCTCCGGGAAGTAGCCAAGCCGGTGATGGAGACGCGCAACTGGAGCCCGCGAACTCCGATCACAACTCTGCGGCCAGCGGCCGCGTTGTGCTCTGAGACCTCCTGGCTCTAACCCTCCCTATCAATGGAGATCTACGACAGCTCCGATCTCCGTAGCTGCTTCATTCTCCCTTAGACGAAGTCCATATCGATTCAGATATTGCTTCCGGATCAGGCTCTTGGTGGGGGTCTGCACGTTGAGTGGTCGGGGGACCGGCACTCCTGGACATCCGCGGCAACCAAGCGGGCCGCAGGTTGCCGACTGCGCCGCCGAAGGATTGTCGAACCGCGCGAATCGCGCCGGAAGCCTTCACGCAGATGACACAATCCTGACCTCTGCTGTTCAGATTGAGGTTTCATTCTCAACTTACTACCCCTCAGGGTACGGACCCGGGGGAGATGGAAAGGAGAAGCCGATGGGCAAGAACGGAACGCTGCAAGACATGGCACTTAGCCACATCGAGAGTGCTACGATGGCCGCAGATGCGACCGATCGAGCCACGGCATTCTTGGAGACAACCACGGGCATTCGTGGCGCATCGGGTAACGCACCCAAGCACTCGATGGCTACTACCAGGAGGCAGGAGATTGGCGCTGGCGCCGCCAACGCATGGGCACGAACTGAGAGCATCTCTCGGATTCGCAGACCGTACGATGATGTAAGGGGCACTCTGCTGAATCCACTACGCGATCCACTCACCCTCGAAACAACCTCCAAACCCCACCTGATCTATCCGCAGCCGACACATCGAGACATGGACCTCGTGGCGACGGAGGACGATTCCATTCAGCTGGAGGATTGCCCCACTAAGCACAACCACAGGTCCGCATGCTCGCGGACGTTGGAAAATAGCATGCTAGTGACTGGTGAAGGTCAGTTTTCCATGAGTTCGCACATCAGCTGGACGCCGAAAGCGGGGGCTTCGATGGGGCTCCCGTTCTTCCCCGGCGGTCGATGTACATCGCGTGGGCGCGCATCCTGAGTGCGGAGTTCAACGCATTGCGAATCCATGCCCTGCGTCACGAGTCCACCGACATCGACCCGTACGGAGCAACGAATCCGGCGGAGATAGGAAGGTCCTAAGAGACATGCAAGCAGCGCGGCTTTGCCTTCGCACCAGTAACACGGTAGCGTGAAGAGGGTGTTGTCTCGCTGAATCGGGCTATGATGAGCGGATTCGAGGTGGGTCTCTATGCAACAGAATCAACAAGGAGAATCGGTCGCTGATCCCATCGAGCGTACTTCAGTCGAGCAGGTCGAGAAGCGACTAGGGACGTCGCCGCGCGGGCTGGCAACACAGGAAGCGCAAGAGAGGCTGGCAAGGCATGGATACAACGAACTGGTTGAGAAGAAAGAGAGCGCACTTCTCAAGCTGCTGTCGTACTTCTGGGGCCCGATTCCTTGGATGATCGAAGCCGCGGCGGCCCTCTCGGCTATCGTCAGGCACTGGGAGGAGCTCTACATCATTCTCTTCCTCCTTGTCTTCAATGCGGCGATCGGTTTCTGGCAGGAGTTCAAAGCCTCCAGCGCATTGCAGGCGCTGAAGGGGGAACTGGCGATCAAGGCTCGTGTCCTTCGGGACGGTGCCTATGACGAGATCCCGGCACGCGAACTCGTGCCGGGCGACGTGGTTCGTATTCTCCAGGGTGACATCATTCCTGCCGACTTACGGCTGCTGCAGGGGAAATACCTGAGCGTTGACCAGTCCGCACTCACCGGCGAGTCGTTGCCAGTGGAGAAGGCCGAAGGGGACGCAGCCTATTCCGGATCCATCGCGCGCCAAGGTGAAATGACCGCGTATGTCATTGAAACGGGGATGCGCACGAGATTTGGCAAGACCGCCGGCCTCGTTCAGCAAGCGGGGGCGGTCTCGCACCTCCAGCGGGCGGTACTCCACATCGCTGATTTCTTGATCTATGTGAGCCTTGGTCTGGCAGCAATGCTCGTGATCTTCCAGCTCTTCCGCGGAGACTCTCCGATCACGATCTTCCAGTTCGTCCTCATTCTGGTAGTCGCATCGATCCCGGTGGCGCTTCCTGCTGTCATCTCAGTCACAATGGCCCTCGGAGCGTTGGCCTTGTCTCGCGACAAGGCGATTGTCTCCCGTCTGCAGTCGATCGAGGAATTGGCGGGAGTCGACGTATTGTGCAGCGACAAGACGGGAACGCTGACTCAGAACAAACTGACTCTGGGAGACATCGTGGTGCTTGAGGGAGCGGATCCCGAGGCGGTGATCCTAGCCGGAGCCTTGGCCTCGGAGAGCGAGAACCCGGACCCCATTGATCAGTCGATCATCAAGGCGATCAAGGACGCCGGAGTGCTTTCCCGCTACGAGAAGGCCGATTTCATACCGTTTGACCCTGTGCACAAGCGGACCGAGGCAACCATTCAACGCGGGCAGGAGACCTTCCGAGTTACCAAGGGAGCTCCTCAGGTGATCATTGGGCTTTGCGACGCTGAAGAGAAGACGAAGGTCGCTGCCTCTCGGATTGTCCAGGAGATGGCCGGCAAGGGGTATCGAGCCCTCGGCGTTGCTCGCGCAGACGGGGAAAGCGGCCCGTGGAAACTTCTCGGGATCCTGCCGTTGTTCGATCCTCCTCGCGAGGATTCGGCCGACGTGATCCGCCGTGCCGAAGAACACGGCGTGAGGGTCAAGATGGTGACCGGCGACAACGTGGCCATCGCCAGGGAGATGGGGAGTCGTTTGGGAACCGGGTCGAACCTGATTGGCGCAACCGAGATCTTCACTGAGGGAGTCGATCCCGAGGTACTGGAAGCGAGAGCGATGGATGCCATTGAGAAGGCTGACGGGTTTGCCGAGGTCTTCCCCGAGCACAAGTACGGAATCGTCAAGGCGCTGCAGAGTCGGGGGCATATCGTGGCCATGACAGGCGACGGTGTCAATGACGCTCCCGCACTCAAGCAAGCCGAGGTCGGCATCGCAGTCTCGGGAGCCACCAACGCCGCACGTTCTGCCGCGTCGCTGGTCCTGACGCTGCCCGGGCTATCGGTCATCGTGAGGGCAATTGAGGAATCGCGGCGGATCTTCGAGCGGCTCAACAGCTACACGACGTATCGAATCGCGGAAACGATACGGATTCTGTTCTTCGTCGCGCTTACGATGTTGGCGTTCAACTTCTATCCTCTCAATGCCGTGCTGATCATCCTCCTTGCGGTGCTCAACGATCTTCCGATCATGTTCATCGCCTACGACAACACCTGGCTCGACCCGAAGCCGGTACGCTGGGATCTGCGGAGAGTACTCACCGTAGCGACGACGCTGGGTTTGGTTGGCGTCGTCTCGACGTTCGGAATACTGCTGATTGGGATGAAGCTCCTCCATCTCTCGGGAGCGGCGCTTCAATCCCTGATCTACCTCAAGCTAGCTGTTGCCGGGCACCTGACCCTGTTTGTGGCACGAACCCGTCGCCCCTTCTACCGAAAGCCCTACCCTTCGCGTGTACTCCTCACTGCAATTCTGGGGACGCAGGCATTGGCTGGACTGATCGTCGGACTCGGGATCTTCGTGGAGCCGATTCCATGGGCGTACGTCGGCTACGTCTGGGCATACGCACTTGTGTGGATGTTCATCCTGGATGTCGTCAAAGTAGCCGTCTACCGTCACCTTGAGCTAGGTGGCCGTCGCCATCTGTCATTCTTGGCCCGGCTGCGTGGATCACTCCATTCACACACTCGCTAGAAGATGTGATCGGCGCATCATGACCTTCACCCAGAGATCATGTTTGGACTGGATTCAGGGGGGGAGGTCACCGCGGGAAGCAGACGCGCAATCCACGGGCATCGTGGGGCAAGCGGGTCTTCAGGTTTGACGAGCAAGAGAACTTCCCGTACGGTCGATTAGGGTGGTGAGAGATGCCGCGCTACTTTCACAGAGCATCGAAGAAGGCCGGGCACACACCCGGCACGCCGGTATACGTAGGCAGGGCGAGAGCCGCCGCAGTGTCCATTACTCGCTACGACTACGACGCAGATTCCTCGACACGTGACTCGTTCACTTCTCCTGATGCGGCGCTCGGCGCCCTTGGAGCTGAGAAGAGATCATGGATCAACGTGGATGGCGTTCACGATGTCGAGAAGGTCCAGCAGCTTGGGCAGGGTTTCGGGCTTCACCCCCTGGCAGTCGAAGACATCGTACACACGGGTCAGCGCCCCAAGCTTGAGGACTACAAAGCCTACTTGTTTGTTGTCCTCCGCATGCTTCAGTGGAATCAAGAGAAGCAAGAGATCGACGACGAGCAGGTGAGCATCGTATTCGGGGATTCGTGGGTTCTCTCCTTCCAGGAGAGGGCAGGCGACGTATTCGATCCTGTCCGCGAGAGGCTAACGACCAATCGCGGGCGAATTCGCAGGACCGACGCGGACTACCTCGCCTATGCCCTCGTCGATGCCATCGTCGATCACTACTTCGCAATCCTTGAGGCGCTGGGAGAGCAGATCGAATCGCTCGGGGATGACCTGACAGAGAACCCGAAACAGGAGCATCTGGCAGCGATTCGCCATCTCAAGCGGGAGCTACTGTTCATGTGGAAGTCCGTCTGGCCATTGCGCGAAGTCCTCAGCGCCATTGAGCGTGATGAGAGCAGTCTGATTCAAGACTCTACGAGACCGTACCTTCGGGATGTCTATGATCACACGATCCATATCATCGACACCGTCGAAACACTTCGCGACATGGTCTCGGGGCTGATGGAC
>CAZORQ010000028.1:0-31271 GCA_964582285.1 uncultured Thermotogae bacterium | reverse complement strand
AGTTGCTCGACGTCGCGCAGAGACGGCTCCCGGACGTGCCGTTTCATGTCGGAGATATGAGATCGTTCGCCCTCGAGGATCGATACGATATCGTGACGTGCCTGTTCAGCTCGATCGGGTATATGACAACGGTCGAGGATCTCCGACAGGCGATCGCGCAAATGGTCCTGCATCTTGTACCCGGGGGACTGCTGCTGGTGGAGCCATGGTTCGAGCCCGAGGCATGGCAGCCGAACACCGTCCATGGAATCTACATCGATGACCCGGCGCTGAAAATCGCGCGAATCAACACCAGTTTTGTCGATGGACGCGTGTCAATCTTTGATCTGCATCACTTGATCGGGACGACGGAAGGAACGCGACATGTCATCGAGCATCACGAGATGGGACTGTTCACCGTCGACGAGATGACGGCGGCATTTACCGCGACCGGAGTCGATGTTCGCTACGATCCCGACGGCCTGACTGGGCGGGGACTGTACATCGCGAAGAAGGGATCATGAACTGGACGATTCGCGAGGGCAGGATCGACGAGATCGAGTATCTCGTGACACTGCGCCGTGCGATGTTCGAAGGCATGGGGTATGACGACCTGGAGATGCTTGATCGCATCTGCGATGCATGCAGAGCGTACTTCGCCCAAGAGATGGAGACGGGTGAATTCCGTGTGTGGGTAGCGTGCGTCTCCGGTGCCGACGCTGTCGGCGCCGGAGACGCAGTTGACTCCGGCGGAGCCGATGCCTACTGCGACTCCATCCCGAGTCAGGCTGGGCCTTGCGGTGGGATCGGAGCTTGTGATGGTGAACTCATCGCAAGCATCGGCCTTGTCGTGCACTCCGTTCCACCGGGCCCCTCCAACCTCGCCGGCAAGGTTGGGTATGTCATGAATCTCGTTACGCTTCCCACATGGCGCCGTCAAGGAATCGCCCGAGCGCTGCTGGAACACGTTCTTGGGGTCCTGCGTGCCGAAGCCGTTCCAGTAGCTACCCTGCATGCGTCACAGGGCGGACGCAGCCTGTATGAGCAGCTTGGATTTCGCGTTCGTGAGGAGGTCCCCGAGCTATTCCTGCATCTCGCATAGAAACTCCAAGCATTCCACTGCATCCTGTATGGTGTCCTGTACCGCATGGGCTTGCCATCGCCCGGCGACGTAGGAGGAACGATGCTCACATCTTGGTCTTGCCTTCGCCAAGGAATCAACGTTCTGGCTCAAGACCTCCCGCTGCTTCTCGGCGCGTGGCTGGTCATCTTGGGGGTACAGCAGCTGATCGACCTGCTGATTCCCGCTTCGTGGATTGGGGTTGGGCTGCTCGCACAGATTGTCGTTCTCGCGCCCCTGTACGCCGGTCAGTACCTTCTGACCCTACGTGTTGTCCGGAACCAACCCGCCAAGTTTCAGGACCTCTTCCGAGGGTTTCCGTTCTGGGGAACACTGGCAGCTGTTTCCCTGCTCTCGTCTCTTGCGACCGGTATCGGATTCATCCTCCTCATCGTTCCGGGGATCGTCTGGGCGTTGATGTTCTCGTTTGCGCCGATCGTCGTACTCGACCGCGGCGACACCAGCGAGAAGACAGCTTGGATCGGCGCGGTGGAAGCGATGAAGTGCAGCAAGGATCTGACTGAAGGCTACCGGGGAACGCTGTTCGGGATCAGCCTCCTGCTGGTGCTCCCTTCGCTGGTGGTTATCGTTCTCTTGAGCCTTTCCGCGAGCACGCCGGAGTTCGCCATCCCAACCTGGGCGATCGAGCTGTTCGCGCTGCTCAGCGGGACCCTCTTCCTCGGCCCGCTCCACGCGGCAAGCTACATGGTAGCCTACGACGCGATCACCGGACTTGTTAGGCCATCCGAGTTGGCGGAGGCCGATTCGGCGGTGTAGATCAGCTTTCGTCAAACGCTGCTTGCGAGACTGCCATCCTGGAACGTGACTCTTGCTCGAGCAATTTTCCGACGTTAGGATGGGATGCATTTCTCTCACTGAGCAGGTAAGAACACGCGGAGGCAAGCGATCACTATCGATTGGCTTGAAACGCTATCCAGAGATGACCATACGTGTGCGTGCTGTGTGAGGAAGGGGCCCTAATGTCAGGCTGGGCCTGACACAGAAAGCGACTATGACTAGCGAAAAGAAGAGGCGTTCGGGGTTTCTCATTGCAGCCGGTGCCTGTTTCGCGATCTCGGCTGTCACATTCGGCGGCCTGATCCTGAAGGCGGACATCACGGGGCGAGTGATCTTTGGAGCGGTATGGGCAGTCCTTGGTGTGGTGTGGCTTGGGGGTTTCTTCGGGGCGTTCTCGGGCAGGTCCGGTGGTCGCTCGAAACGGGATGACATGTCCTGACATGTGTGAGAAACCGTCGTCCGTTTCGGCATCGCCATGGGTATATCGCTGACTAGCGGGCCCTATACGCAGTGGCAAACCCGACGAGCGAGCAAGCAAAACACGCGTCTGTGGGCCCAAGGTGCATCGTCACCAAGATCGGGCAGTACGGCAAGGGATGCGCGGCGTTGGGACCTGCCGAATAGGGAGAGATGCTAGGATCCCATCGTGAGGAGGTCGCGGCCACACCCCCATCCCAGCCTTCCCCCATCATGGAGGGGGAAGGGGCGCGTATCCGACGTTGGCTACAGGATCATGCTTGTGTGGCACAGGTTGGGATCCCGTTTGGATGGCCTTCCACAAACATCAACTTCTTGCGTACCCGCTCTCCTCGAACCACTTGACCGCCTTCGCAAGGGCTTCTCTGGCCGGCGTTTGCGGGAAGCCGAGTTCGCGGACCGCCTTGCTTGGGTTGAAATACATGGTGTGGTTCGACATGCGGATCGTCTCCGGCGTCATCCGCGGGGTGATCCGAGGGAAAATCGTGCAGAACCCGGCGTTCAGGTACGACAGCGCTAGGATCGGATAGTACGGCACGCGGAACCGTGGGGCCGGGAGGCCGGTGATGTTGGCGAGAAGATCGAGCATCGCCTTCATCGTGACGTTCTCCCCTCCGAGGATGTAACGTTCTCCGATCGTCCCTTTCTCTGCGGCGAGCCAGTGGCCAAGGGCGGCGTCTTCCACGTCGACGATGTTCATTCCGGTCTCGACGTATGCCGGCATCTTGCGGTTGAGAAAGTCGAGAATCATCCGTCCGGTCGGCGTGGGTTTGATGTCACGCGGCCCGACGGGGAAGCTCGGATTGACGATGACGATTGGGAGGTCTTGAGCGTAGTCGAGCGCGACCTGCTCGGCGAGATACTTCGTCTTCTTGTAGTCACCGACGATTTGATCGAGATGTGTTGGTGTCGTCTCATCGGCAGGCAGTCCGTCTTCGCGTAGGCCGAGAGCGGCGACCGAACTGGTGTAAACGATCCTCTCGGCGCCGGCGGCTGCCGCGGCGTCCAGCACGTTGCGTGTTCCGTCGATGTTGACTTCGTAGATCAGGCCGGCCGGCCTGACCCAGAACGAGTACAGCGCGCCGACGTGGAAGACGAGTTCGCATCCTTTGGCTCCGCGTTGGAGCGACTCGAGGTCACGCAGATCGCCCTCGACGATCTCGACGTCAAGACCATTGAGGTTCCTCCGGTCCGATCCCGAGCGGCAAAGAGCGCGAACGTGAACGTTTCGATCGAGGAGGACCCGGACAACGCTCGACCCGATGAACCCCGTTCCTCCGGTCACGAATGCGCGGATCATGAGCCGCACTCCGGAAGAGCATCTGGTCGGCCGGCTTGGGCAACACGGGATGTTCTGCTTGAGAATGGCGCGATGGATTGGTGAACAGATCGCGATCGGTTCCACGCGTTGGGCATCAAGCCTCCCAGACAATCTCCGAAGGCTACATCGAGCGATCCTCTCTGGCAAGCTTTGCTTGGGGAAGGAAGCGTCGGGCGCTGATCTAGTAGAGGGAGCTCAGGCTAACGATCTCGACGCCGTCGGGAAAGAAGTCCGAACGGTACACCCACAGGGGGTTGTCCTCATCGCCGGCGCGAAGCGCCAGAAACTCGTCGCCGTGGGCGAACAGTTCACTCGATCCGAGATCGCTCGACACGATGTAACAATCGACAGGCAGGAATACATCTCCCGCCCGAAGCGTCGCCGTTCCCATCCGCTTGACGGTCATCGTGGGAAGCGTTGCGTCGTCGTCGGACATCCCGTCGCTCCTGTCCTGGTTCGGTGGGCCACCGAAGACGAGGACTTCGAACGCAGCAGTATCGCCCTCATGGCGGAGCGCGAACAAGCGCGGAAGGAGAACATACGTGCTGAATGTTCCCAACGTGAAAGCATTCTCCGGATCAATCGCCACTTGTTTTGTCTCATCGGATTGCTCGACGGTGACGCGATTCTCTTCGATCGTTGCTCGAATGCTTCGATCGAACCCCAATGGCGCGTGAAACTCGGCGACGTACATTGCCGGACTCAGATCGCCTTTCGTCTCAAGCGTTTGCTCGAACGTTACATTAATCGTGGCAACGACGACCTTGAACCAGAACCGGCCGGACGAATGCAGCGTCGCTTGGTCCTCGGAGATCGTCAACTCGTAGACCTCCTCCCCGAAAGGCTTTCCGTCTCCGATCAACGCAAGCTTGCCGATGGAGACAAATGGTGTGGGGGGTGCATCCGAGGGGCTGTCGCTTGGAGACTCCGCGACGCGAGGTTCGGGTTCCTCGATCGCAATGCCATGGGAATCCTCCTGTGGGTGAGACCAATCGGAAGGGATCTGCCTGGTCGGAACATCGATTGCTAGATCGGGTAGAGGAGGAGAGGAGAGCCAAAGGGCGATTGCCGTGCCAGCGACCACAACTGCAATCGATCCGACAATCCACGAGGTGATCTTCCATCTTCGCGACATCCGTTCTTCCTCCTCTACGATACTGGAAGACCATAATCACGCGGTGAGGGCTTGTTGTGAAGCGCGTGTGCGGAGACGATGGATGAAGAATTCAGTTTCGAGGTCCAACGATGCCCCGACTGTGTAGATTGCGCACTGAGGAGCGCGGCGATCGGATGGCAGATGTGAACGAAGCGGCATTCCGGTTCTATGCGGAGTTGAATGACCTCCTCTCACCGCCGAAGCGGCGAGCGACCGAGATCCCGTTTCGGTTTCACGTGTCGCCGACGGTGAAGGACGCGATTGAATCGCTTGGTATCCCGCATGTCGAGGTCAGTCTGATTCTCGTCAACGGAGCATCCGTGGGATTCGACCACCGGCTGTCAGATCGAGATCGCGTCTCTGTCTATCCGATCTTCAGACGTCTCGATCCGCAACCGACCGTTCGGCTGCGCGAGACGGTGGGGCCGTCGCCGACGTTCGTTGTCGACGTGCATCTGCGGCGGCTGGCACGTTTCCTACGGCTGCTTGGGTTCGATGCCCTCCATTCAAGCGAGGCCGATGATGCGACATTGATCGAGCTTTCCGCTGGCGAAGGCAGAGTTCTCCTCAGTCGGGATCGCCAGCTGCTCAAGCATGGACGGCTGATCCATGGCTACTGGGTTCGATCTACCGATCCAGTCCAGCAGGCGCGAGAGACTGTGCGGCGGTTCGACCTCTCCGACAAGGCACGGCCGTTCTCCCGATGCCCGGTCTGCAACGGAGAGCTGGAGACAGTGGATAAGGCATCGGTTGCCCAAACTATCCCGCCGAAGACGGCACGATGGCTGGATAAATACGTTCAATGTGCGGTATGTGGGAAGCTCTACTGGCGCGGGACGCACTTCGATCGGCTCGAGAGCTTGGTCTCTCGGATTCTCGATGAGGCCGATCACGCCTGAGCGATCAAATCGTATCCTGCGACATCGACGATCTGTGCATGCACGAAATCTCCCAGTGCGATCCCATCTCCGCGGACGAAGGTGACGCTGTCGACGTCCGGCGCTTGCGTTTTCGTGCGCCCGATCCACAGGCCGGGCTCGTCGCTCGGGCGATCGATCAGGACCTCGACCACGCTGCCAAGCATCGAGCGGTTCGCCGCGAACGCGACCTCCTGCTGTGCAAGCATCAGCGCCTCTTGCCGCTTCGCCTTGGTTCGCTCAGGAACCTGATCGGGCATTGCTGCTGCAGGTGTCCCGATCTCGCTCGAATAGCGGAAGACGCCGACATGATCGAACCGGACTGTCTCAACGAGGCGGACCAATTCATCGAATTGTGCCCGTGTCTCGCCCGGGAACCCGACGATGAATGTGGTGCGGAGGACAAGGCCGGGGATCCGCCCTCGAAGCCGATCGATGAGGTGGAGGCAATCAGCCTGAGTGACTCGGCGTCCCATCCGCCGAAGCACGTCATCGCTCAGATGCTGAAGCGGGATGTCGACGTATGGGCAAAGCGAATCGAGCGACGCATACGCCTCAATCAGCTGGTCGGTGACGTAGGCCGGATGTGTGTAGAGAAGGCGTAGCCAGTGCAGGTTCGGGATCCCAGCAAGGCGGCCGAGAAGCGTTTCGATCGTCGGAGATCCGGCCAGATCCTTTCCATACGAGGTTGTGTCCTGCCCGATCACATTGAGCTCGCGGACTCCGAGGTCGGTCAGACGAATTGCCTCATCGAGGATCTCCTCAGGCAACCGACTTCGAAACGGACCGCGGATCAAGGGGATCGTGCAGTATGTACATCGGTTGTCGCATCCATCGGAGATACGCAGATACGCAGTATGGGGCGGTGTGAGCAGCAGGCGAGCGCCATCATCCGGCGTGGTACTCAACCCGCAGGCTGCGACGATCGCGTCATGCTGGCCAAGGCCGAACAGCGCATCAACCTCGGGGATCTCACTACGAAGCTGGTCTGCCCCTCGTTCGATGAGACAACCCATCACAATCAGTCGCCGGCAAGCGCCATCCCGTTTGAGCCCTGCGTACTCCCGAATCGTCGCCAAGGACTCTTCGGTTGCCGGGGCGATGAACCCGCAGGTATTGACGATGATTACATCGGCCTCTTCCGCCGTGGCGCCGACCAATCCACCCGCGGTCGCCAATCTTGCCAGAAGCTGCTCCGAATCGACAAGATTCTTGGCGCACCCGAGACTGGCCAGATGAATCCGTGGAATGTCACGCGTTGGCTGAGCCTGTCCGTTCATGTCCAACCATCCTGCAGTTCGGATTTTGATGATCATACGGGGCAGGCGGGACGTACGCGAGACGGACGACGTGCACCATCTACTCCAGGGAGGTAGACGGATGTCCGATGTTGTGAAGCGAATTCTGGAGACGCTCCAAGCGGAAGACGTGTTCCTGTGTGTCCTGGCGACGGTGAAAGGGGATGGTCACCCGTCTGCGCGCGTGATGCGCGCAGCTATCTCAGACGATCTGATCATTCGCGCTCCGACGTTTCTCGGAACGTGCAAGATCAAGGAGATCCAAGCTCACCCGCAAGTGCACCTTACTTGCGGGAGTATCGATCCCGATTGCCCTGGCTCCTACTTCAGAATCGACGGGCGAGCGCAGGTTAGCACAACCCTCACCGACCGGAAGCTGGCGTGGAACAGCCGACTCGCCAAGTGGTTCGCTGGACCGGAGGATCCGAACTACGCGGTAATACGAGTTTCGCCGACTCGGATTGCGGCGTACCCTATCGGCGGGGGGCCCGATCGGCAGGTCTGGGAGCGCCACGATTCGATCGGCGAAGGAAAGCTCTAGGGTGGGAGGCGTTGGCTCGTCTCCGTCCTTGTCCTGGCACAAAGGGAGCTGTCTGCAGAGCATTGCTGCTGTCCAGCTAGAGGATGCCTGCCCGCGGATCAACAGGTTCGATCGATGATCCATTCGATCAGCGGAGAAAGCCATCGTTCCTCTCATGCTCCGAGCTCACCGGCAAGGCAACAGTGAGCTTTACTGGTCTCTGCTAGGTTGTGTGGTAGAATGCCGACCGGAACTGTTCTCACCAGCAAGCGCCAAGACGCGAGGATTGAGGCTCTCTGGGACTGTGACGTGAGGAGATAAGCATGCTGCCTTACATCGCAAAGCGCATCTTAATATCAGGCTTCGTCTTCTTCGCGATCGCGTTCATATCATTCGGGATTGTCTCCCTGCTGCCAGGTGACTTCTACACTCCCATGGAATTCGCAGTTCGGATGATGGGACTTGATCCGGAGATCCCATCGATCCTTCGTGCCGAGAGGGGACTCGACAAACCGTTCGTTGTTCAGTTCTGGATTTGGTTCGAGGGGGTGATCACCCACGGGGACTTCGGGGTCTCGTTTGCGACAAACGGTCCGGTCGGGCCGTTCCTCTTTCGCCCAGGCGGCCCTGTCGAGATCAGCCTGATCGTGTCCATTACGTCGATGTTGGTCGCATTCTTGGTCGGAATCCCTCTTGGCGTCCTGTCGTCTCTCTTCCGTGGCCGCCGTGGGGATGCTGTCTTTGGCCTACTGACGTATCCGATTCTCTCTGTTCCGACATACATCACAGGCCTCCTCATACAGTGGTTCATCTACAGGTTCATCGACCCCCTGATGGTTGGGTCGGGACTGTGGGGCATGTGTGGATGGCGATTCGAGGGGGCGCCGATGTCGTTTGCGAAGTTCGGAAGCTGCCTTCTCCATCTGCTGCCGATCTGGTTGATCGTTGGGACGCCTATCCTCGTGACGGTCGCACGAATCATGCGGATGAGCATGCATGACGTCATGACCTCGTCGTTCATCGTCGTTGCCCGCGGGAAGGGGTTGTCGGAATCAGGCATTGTGTTCCGCCATGCATTGCGCAATGCTCTCAATCCGGTGATCACCTCGTTTGGCATCATGCTGCCCCTGGTCTTGATGAATTCGATCATCGTGGCCGCGCTGTTCAATATCCCATCGTTCGCGCAAGTCCTCATCCACTCCGTTAGGAGCCAGGACCAACATGCGATTACCGCGGCGTTTCTCTTCTATGGGAGCCTCCTGATCGCCGGAAACCTCATCGCCGACATTCTTCTCAGCGTCTCGGATCCGCGTGTTCGGCTCCACTGATCGATCGAACATGAGGCCTGCTTGGGGTTCCAACCTCACGGATCTTGTTGAGCTGGAACCTCATTGTCCTCAGGCCGTTGCTCAGGATGGCGATCCATGGCATCGCGCAGCGAGGCGACGAACGTCTCGACAGCTTGAGGCGCGCTAGCGCAAAGGCGGACGATTGCACTTCCAACGATCACGCCATCGGACACCTGAGCCACAATTGCCGCATGATTCGGGGTTGCGATCCCGAATCCTACAGCCAGTGGCTTGTCCGTTGCCGCGCGGACACTCTCGACAAGACCCGCCACGGTTTCCGGGACTGTGTCCCGAGCGCCTGTTGTGCCGGTAACCGAGACGAGATACACGTAGCCCTGAGAGCTTGTGCAGATATGTTGCATCCGACGCTCCGGGGTGTTTGGAGCGAGAAGGTAGACGATTGCGAGACGCTCGCTTCGGCAGAAGTTTTCGATCTCATGCGCCTCCTCCGGCGGAAGATCGGGAACGATCAAGCCATCGACGCCACTTGCCGTGCATGCTCTGCAAAATGCCTGTTCTCCGAAGCTGAGAATCGGATTCAGGTAGCCCATGAACACAAGCGGCGTCTTGGGATGCCTGCTCCGGATCGACGCCGCACCCTCCAGACAGCGCTTCACGGTCGTTCCTTGCTCGAGCGCTTCCTGGGCGGCCTGCTGAATGACCGGACCGTCGGCCAGTGGGTCGGAGAACGGGATACCAAGTTCGAGAATGTCTGCTCCCCCGGCAATCGCTGCGTCCGCCATTTCGAGCGAACGTGCTAGTGACGGATAGCCAAGCATGATGTACGGGATCAGCGCCGCACGGTTCTCAGCTCGCGCAGTGGCGAATCCCTGATCGATTGCCAGGACGCCCCGGTCCGTGGTCATTGGGCCTCCTGTCCTACGGCGACTATCGTATCCAGGTCCTTATCTCCGCGCCCCGAGAGGTTGATCAGAACGATCTGGTCTTCCGTCATCCGGCGTGCTTGCTTGACAGCTTCCGCGACAGCATGAGCCGACTCGAGTGCAGGGAGGATCCCTTCGGTTCGGCAGAGCAGCGTGCAGGCAGCGAGCGCTTCGTCATCGGTAACCGCTGTGTACTTGATCCTCCCGGATTCGCGGTAGTAGCTGTGCTCCGGACCGATGGCCGGGTAGTCGAGACCGGCCGAGATGGAATGCGTCGACAGAATCTGGCCGTCGCTGTCTTGGAGCACATACGTTCGTGTACCGTGCAGAACGCCGACTCGCCCACGTGTTGGATCGGAGAATCGTGCAGCGTGGAACGGGGTGGATGTGCCCTTTCCACCGGCTTCGACGCCAAGCATGGCGACAGGATCGGCGAGGAATGGATGGAACAGGCCAATCGCGTTCGATCCTCCTCCGACGCATGCAACAAGAAGGTCAGGCAGTCGATGCCCTTGCTTCAGGATCTGCTCGCGGGCTTCGACTCCAATGATCTTCTGAAAATCACGTACGATTCGCGGGTACGGATGAGGTCCCAGCGCCGAGCCGAGCAAGTAGTACGTCGACTCAACGTTTGTGACCCAATCGCGAATTGCCTCGTTGATTGCATCCTTCAGCGTTTGGCTCCCGGAATCGACCGGGCGCACATCCGCCCCGAGGAGGCGCATTCGATCGACGTTCGGTGCCTGCCGAGCCATGTCATTGCATCCCATGTAGACGATGCACTCAAGATCGAGAAGTGCGGCGGCAGTGGCCGTCGCAACGCCGTGCTGCCCGGCGCCGGTCTCCGCTACGATGCGATGTTTTCCCATCCGGCGGGCAAGCAGCGCCTGCCCGAGGGCGTTGTTGATCTTATGGGCACCCGTGTGCGCGAGATCCTCGCGTTTGAGATAGATCTGTGCTCCCCCGGCATATCGGGTCAGGTTTCTTGCGTGGGATACTGGCGTCGGACGGCCGACGTAGTCCGCCAGAAGGCGGCCGAGTTCCTCTTCGAACACTGAATTCTTCGTTGCCTCCCGATACGCTGCCTCCAATTCGACCAGTGCGGGAGTCAAGACCTCGGGGACAAAGCGGCCGCCGAAGCAACCGAAGTAGCCTCGCGGGTCGGGCGAGCATTCGCGCTCCGGCGAGCGTGCCTCAAAGCGGTGACGCATCATGGCGCTCCTCTCGCTGCAGTGCGGCACGTGCTGCAGCCACGAAACGGCACATCTTGTCGGCACTCTTCTTTCCCGGAGCTATCTCGACGCCGCTTGACACATCGACGCCCCACGGGCGAACGATCCGAATGGCCGCGGCGACGTTCTCGGGTGCCAATCCTCCGGCGAGAAGAATCGGCCGATCCAACTGAAGCTCGGGTACCATCGACCAGTCAAACGATCTCCCGGTTCCCCCAAACCGATCTGGGTCGTAGCTGTCCAACAGGTAGGCGCTGGCAGGCTGAGCGATCGGCGCTTTGCGTTCTGATGTCTGAGAGACGCGAAACGCCCGGACCACAAACAAGCCATGCTGAAGGAGAGATTCGGCAGCGGCCGTCGGCTCGCTACCGTGTAGCTGTACGCCATTGAGTCCGAGTTGATCGGCAATCCGGAGGATACGACCTGCAGGCTGGTCAACGAAGACGCCGATCCAGTCGCAGGCGTGCCCTCGACATCGGACCTCTCGAATCAGCGTTCGCGCACGCCGGAGGCTCACATATCGAGAGCTCTGTTTGTGGAAGACGATCCCCAAGTGTGTCGCGCCGGCTTCCGCAGCGGCGACCGCATCTTCAACGATTGTCAGTCCACAGATTTTGATCGCGCTCATCTCGAGCTCCTTCCAGCGAGTTCCCTCGTCTTGGCCGCAACGTCGAATGCAGTAATCAGTGCCTCCCCGACGAGCACCGCACGTGCTCCCATCGCCTGGACCCGGGCAACATCCTGTGCCGAACCGATTCCGCTTTCCGCAATCGCGACAGCCGAGCCAGGAAGGAAAGACCGCAACTGACCGAACACCGCGAGATCCGTGCTGAAGTCGCTCAAGTTCCGGTTATTGATGCCGATGACCGGCGCGCCCAATCGGAGTGCGCGTTCGATATCGTGTTCGTCATGCACCTCGACCAGCGACGTCATTCCCCACCGACACGTCTCGGAGTACAGGTTGGCCAATTCGCGATCCGAAAGGATTCGGACGATGAGGAGAACCCCATCCGCGCCATGCGCTCTTGCCTCGACGACCTGATACGGATCGAGAATGAATTCCTTGCGCAGCACGGGGATCAGCCAACCCTCGCGGGAGAGGAACTCCTTGACCGTCTCCAGGTCAGCAAGCGTCCCGGAGAAGAACCGCTCATCCGTCAACACCGAGATCGCCGATGCGCCGTTCTCCGCGTAGGTTCTCGCCAGGACCTCCGCCCGAAGATCGGATGCGAGGGCTCCTTTCGACGGGGAAGCACGTTTGATCTCAGCGATCAGGGAGACCGTATCGCCGCGAAGTGCGGCGGCAAGGTCGAGCGGATCGCTTCGCTCGTGCGCTCGAGCTGCCAGTTCGAGGACCGGTACGCGTTGCTTGTGCTCGGAGATCTCCTGTCGCTTGTGGGCGACAATCGTGTCAAGGATCATCGACGCTCTCCAAGACGTTGGGTCAGCGAGATCAATGCATCAAGACAGTGACGTGCTGTACCGGAGTCGATGCTTTCGGCGGCGACAGCCAATCCCTTTGCGAGGTCCGCGGATCGGCCGGCGGCAACAAGGACACACGCTGCGTTGAGCAGAACAATATCGCGTTTCGGACCCGGTTCCCCGGCGAGGATACTGCGGAGGATGAATGCGTTCTCACAAGCATCTCCTCCCCGAAGGTCGGCGAGCGACGCCTCGGGCAATCCAAGAGATCTCGCGTCGAGCACAAACGACTCGATTCGATCCCCTGCCAACTGCGTCACCCGGCTTGGCCCCAGGGTGGATAGCTCATCCAAGCCACCGCCGCCGTGGACCACGAACGCCGAACGGCCGCCTAGGGTCTGCAAGACCCTCGCCAGTGGTTCAGTGTACGTGGGATCGTAGACGCCCAGCAGTTGCACATGTGCACAGGCGGGATTGGTCAACGGGCCAAGGAGGTTGAACACAGTGCGGATCCCCATCTCCCTGCGTGGGCCTACGGCATGTTTCATCGCTGGGTGCAGGCGGGGGGCATACAGGAAGCCGATACCCAACTCGTCGATACACTGGCCGACCGCGTTTGCTCCCAAATCGAGGCAAACGCCCAGCTCCTCTAGCACATCCGCGCTGCCGCATCGACTGGATACGGAACGATTTCCATGCTTCGCCACGGCACATCCGGCACCAGCGGCGACGAACGAGACCGTGGTTGAGATGTTGAATGTGCCCAACCCATCTCCGCCTGTGCCGCAGACATCGACCAGTGACGTGGATTTCGTCTCCACGCGAGTTGATTCAGTACGCATGGCGCGGGCCAAGCCTGCGATTTCGTCCACGGTTTCGCCCTTGGATCGAAGCGCGACGAGGAACCCAGCAATCTGTGCATCGGTTGCCTCGCCGGCCATGATTTCGGCCATGGCCGACTCCGCTTGATCCAAACTTAGGTCACAGCCGTCTATCAGTTGAGCGAGCGCGTCGCGAATCATCATCCCGAACCTCCTGGCTTGCCTGTCGCGGCGATGCGCAAGAAGCTCTCCAGCAACCGCCTCCCATGTGGCGTGAGTACAGATTCAGGGTGGAATTGCACGCCGTAGACGGGGAGCTTCCGGTGCTGGATCGCCATGATCTCCCCCTCGGCAGTGAACGCCGTAACATCGAACGGATCCGGCACGGGCTCATCGACGATAAGGGAGTGGTACCGGGTTGCGGTGAATGGGCTCGGGAAGTTGGCAAAGATCCCCTGACCGGTGTGGTGAATCGCAGATGTCTTGCCGTGCATCAGCCGCGGGGAAGGCCCGATTTGTCCGCCGAACACATGGGCAATGGCTTGGTGTCCGAGGCAAACGCCGAGCATCGGGACGTGCTCGTGCAAACGGGAGATGACGTCCAGGCAAACTCCGCTTGCCTCCGGCCGTCCGGGACCCGGCGAGAGCACGACGGCCTTGGGGTTCAACGTCTCGACGTCGTCCGCTGATACTGCATCATTGCGAAACACGGCCAGATCAGCGCCAAGTTCTCCGAGATACTGCACGAGGTTGTAGGTGAATGAGTCGTAGTTGTCTATTACGAGAATCATGTTTGCCTCCCTCGTTCGGTTGGCCTTCCGTTCTGTTCCGCTCGTCGCACCGCCTCGGCCAGTGCTTTCGCTTTGCTCAGCGTCTCCTCGTATTCACGGGTTGGATCCGAGTCGGCAACGATCCCCGCGCCAGCTTGAACATGAATCGTGTCACCGTGCATGACGAGCGTTCGGATCGCGATGCATGTGTCCATACCCCCCGAGAAGGCGAAATAGCCGATGGCTCCCGCGTACGGGCCGCGCCGTTGCTTCTCCAACTCGGCGACGATTTCCATGGCGCGCACCTTCGGCGCGCCGGACACAGTTCCCGCTGGGAAGGTCGCGCGAAGCAGGTCAAATGCAGTCATCCCCGGACGAAGCTCGCCGCGGACACTGGAGACGATATGCATGACGTGCGAATACCCTTCGATCGTCATCAATTCCTCGGTTGAGATGCTCCCGTATTGGCAGACACGGCCAAGGTCATTCCGTCCAAGATCGACGAGCATCACGTGCTCGGCCCTCTCCTTCGGATCGGCAAGGAGCTCTTCGGCGAGCCTCTTGTCTTCCGCCGGACTTGTGCCTCGCGGACGCGTTCCGGCGATCGGTCGCAACTCGGCCTCCTTTCCCTGCAAACGGACCATCGTCTCGGGGGATGACCCGACGATGCGAAGCTGATCGGGAAGGTCGAGGTAGAACATGTAGGGAGAGGGATTGAGCATTCGTAGTGCGCGGTAGACGGCGAATGAGTCAACCGAGGTCTCTCTTGAGAGCCGTTGTGACAGGACCCCCTGAAAGATGTCCCCAGCGACGATATGCTGCTTCGCTGTCCGAACGGCATCCTCGAACTCGGCCTGCTCGACATTCGATCTCCATGGGGCTTCGTCTTGGATCGCACGGCTCGACGAGGAATCTGTCCTTGGCAAGGGTTGTTCGAGCGCCGATACGATGGTGTCGATCTTGCGTGTAGCCGAGGCATAGGCGGTATCGATGTCGCCATCGACGTGCACGTTCACGACGATCATCAGCTGACGCGTCACGTGATCGAAGACGACGACCGTGTCTGACAACAGGAACACCGCATCGGGGAGATCGAGGCCTGGGTCGGCGGGCAATGGTGCACGTTCGAAGAATCGTACGGCATCGTATCCGAGATAGCCTACCAGACCGCCGTAGAATTCGGGCAGTGCGGGATTGGCCACCGGACGATATCGAGAGAGAACCTCCTCCAACGCGGTCAATGGATCACCGTTCGGTGGCGTGATGTCGACGGTCGAGCCATTCTCGGCCCAGTGGACGCGACCATCACGTGCGGTGAGCACGGCTATCGGGTCAACACCGAGGAACGAATATCTCCCGACCTGCTCTGCGCGTTCCACGCTCTCGAACAGGAACGACGGACCGTTTCCTTTCAACTTGAGATAGACAGACGCCGGCGTTTCGAGATCGGCTGGGATCTCGACCCAGATCGGAATCAGGTTTCCTCTTGTCGCCAGCTTGCGAACTTCATCGACTGTAGGGCAAAGCATCGTTTCACTCCTTCTGCGAGAGGCACAGGAACCACGACATGGACTGTCAGACGATGCATTGCCACCACACGTTGAGCCGCCATGCGACGAACTGACGGGTCATTCGGAACAAGCTGCTATGCCTCGCGGTCACAGCGTTCTCCCCATTGCATCGGCGATCGGTCGGAGTTGCTCCATCAGCGCGACGAACCGTTCCGGCTTCAGAGATTGCGAGCCGTCCGACAACGCCGTATCCGGATCAGGGTGAACCTCGATCATGAGGCCGTCCGCCCCCGCAGCGATGCCGGCCAGAGCAATCGGGGTCACCAGGTCCCATCGCCCTGTCCCGTGACTCGGATCGACAAAGACGGGCAAGTGAGTCAGCTTCTTGAGGAGCGGAACGGCGTTGATGTCAATCGTGTTTCGGGTATACGTCTCGAATGTTCGGATCCCCCGCTCGCACAGGAGAACCCGCGCGTTCCCTTGAGATAGAACATACTCTGCGGCCATCAGGAGCTCTTCGACCGTCGACATCATGCCGCGCTTCAGCAGCACAGGACGCTGCGTCTTTCCCACGGCTTGAAGCAAGGCGAAGTTCTGCATATTCCTTGCGCCAATCTGGAGAACGTCGACGAACTCCGACACGAGCGGGACCAAGTCAGGCTGCGTGACTTCCGACACGACAGGAAGTCCGGTCCTCTCCCTTGCAGTGGCAAGGATTCGGAGTCCCTCCTCGCCCAACCCCTGGAAGCTGTAGGGCGATGTGCGAGGCTTGAATGCGCCCCCGCGAAGCAAGTGAGCCCCTGCATTGCGGACGGCGCATGCGGCACGCAGCATCTGCTCGGAGTTCTCCACCGCGCACGGTCCGGCGATGACGGCCAGCATCTTGCCGCCGACCTGCAGATCTCCGATGGCGACCTGAGTGTCCAGTGGATGAAACTCGCGACTCGATCGCCTAAACGGGCGCCGTGTAGCCAAGATCTGCATGACCCCCGGCATAGCTTCGAACTCGCTTTCTCTAAGCAATTCGGAACCGCCAACTACGCCAATGATGGTTTGGCCTTCATCCCGAGAGATGTGGGCCTTGCAGCCGATCTGCTCGAGACGGGCGGTGACCCGAGCTGTATCTACAACGGTCGCGCTGCGATCCATCACGATCATCATTTCGGCACCTCCACATGCCTCGCGCCACAAAGAAAAGACCGCAGGCATTGCCTGCAGTCGTCATGCCGGTCTCTGTCTCGCCCAACTATCGCCTAGCTGCGCGAATCAGAGCCAGCGTCATGCCACCACCAAGAGAAACAGGAAACGACGGATTCCAACTGCTCGTGCCCGCGCTCCAGTCCTCGTAGCATGATGGCTCATCATAGAAACCGACCCATACGAAGTCAAGTCGAAGTCATAAAAACAGCTGCCCTACATCATTCCAGCAGCACCTTCTTGACATCACCAGGGAGGATCCCTATGATGCGAGCATCATGCCCAGGGAGACCGGTCATATCTGTGAGCTGAGAGCAACGGCGCCCCTGGGTGGCTTCTTCTGGTATTATTTTCTTGGCTGATCTTCCTGCTGGGGCATAGACGCCCTTCGCGGTAGCAGGGAGATCAGAAGACGGCTGCAGGCAATGCCTGCGGCCTTTTCGTTTTGGACTTGCTCCGTACGCGATGGGTTGAGGAGGTGAACAGTGATGGGCTGTCACGGGATTCGAGGTGCGACAACCGTCGCGAGGAACGACGCGCAAGAGATCTTGGCGGCTACGAGGATACTGCTTGAGCGAATGGTCTCGGACAACGCGATCTCCCCCGAGATGATCGCGAGCGTGTTCTTCACGGCGACAGGTGATCTCGATGCGGTCTATCCGGCGCGCGCAGCTCGCGAACTCGGATGGCTTCAGACTCCACTGCTCTGCGCGAGGGACATGGACGTATCCACGGGAGTTCCTCGCTGCGTTCGCGTACTGCTGCATGCCAATATCAATGGCGCGCCGGATCGGCTTCATCACGTATACCTTGGCGATGCGCAGAGCCTTCGTCCGGATTGGGTCGGGGAGGTCAAGACATGACACGCGTTGCGTTTCAAGGTCTTCCAGGAGCCTACTCTGAGGAAGCCATATGGCAATACTTTGGCCGGGACATCGAAAGCGTCCCTTGTGGGACATTTGACGACGTATTCGAGGCGGTCGAATCGAGCGACGTGCCGTATGGAATACTCCCGATCGAGAACTCTGTCGCCGGATCGGTGAATCGCTCGTACGAGTTGCTGGTTGAGCACGACTTGCGCATCCATGCCGAAGTCATCCTTCGAGTCCGACACGCACTTCTCGCTCCCACAGGAACCAAGACAACCTCGATTCAGATCGTCCGCTCGCATCCACAAGCGCTAGCCCAATGCCAGAGATACCTCGCGAAACGTGGTCTCAAGGCGGAGGCCACAGCAGACACAGCCGGTGCAGCGGCCGATCTGGCGGCCGATCCGGAGCCCGGTGTTGCGGTGATCGCAGGAGAGGGTGCGGCCGAGTTGACAGGCCTCGAGGTCCTCGATCGGCACATCGAAGACGCAGAGACGAATTTCACTCGATTCTTCGTCCTCTCGCTTGAGGATGTTCCTCGGGCGCAACGGAGCAAGACGTCACTGGTGTTCGCAGTGCCACATCGTCCAGGGGCGCTGCACGCATGCCTTGGAGAATTTGCATTGAGACACGTCAGCCTGAGCAAGATCGAATCGAGACCGCGCCCGGACCGGCCCTGGCAGTACATCTTCTATCTGGATTTCGAAGGCCATTGCCGCGATCCGGAGTGCGAAGCCGCGATGGTCGGACTGCTGAGAAGGTGTTCGTTTGTGAAGATGCTCGGATCGTACCCGGCGGCGTCGACGCCGGTACTGGAGAAGAGAATCCCTCATAGCGTTGTTCAGGATAGAGGAGAGGAAGGATGATCATCATCATGAAGCGGAGCGCCACGGCTGACCAGCTGACCAATGTGGTCGCGAATGTCGAGCAGATGGGCTGCCAAGTCCATGTCTCCCGCGGGGAAGAGCGGACGCTGGTGGGGATCATCGGAAATGGTCGTCCGTTTGATCGAGACCGGATCGAGCAGATGGATGGTGTGGAATCGACCATGCCGGTCCTTCGTCCGTTCAAGCGAGCAAGCCGCGAGTTTCATCCGACAGATACACACGTAGAGGTCGGAGATGTGATCTTCGGCGGCTCGCGGCTCGCACTGATTGCCGGTCCATGTGCGGTTGAGAGCATCGATCAGATGCTTGAGGTTGCACACGTAGTCAAAGCATGCGGCGGGCAAATGCTGCGTGGAGGTGCATACAAGCCACGCACGTCGCCCTATAGCTTCCAAGGGCTAGGCGAAGAGGGGCTTCGCATCCTTGCCAAGGCGCGCGAGGAGACGGGACTTCCGGTTGTTACCGAGGTGATGCAGCCCGAGTTGGTCCCGTTGGTTACGAGCTATGCGGATGTGCTCCAGATCGGCGCAAGGAACATGCAGAACTTCGCGTTGCTCCATGCCGTAGGACAAGCTCAGTGTCCCGTGCTCCTGAAGCGCGGCATGATGTCCACGATGGAGGAGCTGCTGATGGCGGCGGAGTACATCCTGTCGCATGGGAACAATAGGGTCATCCTGTGCGAGCGAGGGATTCGAACATTCGAGACGTACACGCGAAACACGCTGGACATCAATGCGGTCCCGATGCTGAAGCAGCTGACACACCTTCCGGTCATCGTTGACCCGAGCCATGCAACCGGGAAGTGGGAACTCGTGGCGCCAGTGTCGCGTGCTGCAGTTGCGGCTGGGGCCGATGGACTGATTGTTGAGGTGCATGCCCACCCCGAGCAAGCGGTGTCGGATGGGGCACAGTCGTTGAAGCCGGAGCGGTTCGAGGCGTTCGTGCAGTCTCTGAATGCGATTGCGACTGCCGTGGGAAGAACGACATGAAACCGCTTGAGGGATGCATCGTCGCAGTCGTCGGCCTTGGGCTGATGGGAGGATCTCTTGCTGGAGCATTGAGGGGGCAGTGTCGCGAGGTCCTGGGAGTGGCCAGGCATCCGGAGAGCATCGATGCGGCCATACAACGGGACCTGATTGACCGGGGGGGAACCGATGCGGCGGCACTTCTCCCTCGGGCAGATGTTGTAGTCCTTGCCACCCCGGTGCGTGTTATCCTGCAACAGATCCGCGAGTTCGGGCCGCTCTTGGCAAAGGGCGCTCTGTTGATGGATTTGGGGAGCACGAAGCGGGAGATTCTTGCGGTGATGGAGGGCCTTCCGGAGGGCGTGCAAGCACTTGGCGGACATCCAATGTGCGGCAAAGAAGCCTCCGGACTCGAAGCGGCGGATCCAAGCTTGTACCGTGGACGAACGTTCATTCTCTGTCCGCTTGGGCGCACAACACGCGATGCGCTCGACCTTGGTCGAAAAATCGCCGAGGCTGCAGGGGCAACACCTCTAACACTTGACGGCGTACGGCAAGATCATCTCGTCGCAACCATCAGCCATCTGCCCTACCTACTGGCTTGTTCGTTGGTTCAAACGGCGGATGAGACGACCTCCAGCGACCCCGCTGCTTGGCAAGTTGTCGCCGACGGATATCGGGACACAAGCAGGGTTGCGGGAAGCGATGTGACAATGATGACTGACATTCTGATGACGAACCGCGCCGACGTAATGAACGCTGCGCGTGTCTTCTCAGCCAAACTATCCGGTCTGGTGGAATTGCTGGATCAAGAAGACGAGCAGGCCCTCATCGACATGCTCACCTCGAGTCGCGCAGAACGCCGGAGGATGTTCCCATGAGTGAACGTGTGCACCCGACGGGGGATCCACTGCGTGGGACGCTTCGTGTCCCTGGGGACAAGTCGATCACTCATCGGGCGTTGCTGTTCGGCGCGATTGGCGACGGGGAGACACGGATTGAAGGGCTTCTCGACTCGTGTGATTGCCTCGCGACGCTGGAATGCCTGCGTATTCTGGGTGTCGACATCGGTCGAACGCCAAACGGTGCGACGACCGTTCGCGGCAACGGCTTGCGCGGAGGACTACGCGCTGCCGAAGATGCCATACACTGTGCCCGGTCAGGAACAGCGCTGCGGCTGCTCGCAGGAATTCTGAGCGGCCAGGAGTTTTCGAGCGTGCTAACTGGAGACCCCCAATTGCTGCGACGGCCGATGCAGCGCATCGTCGATCCGCTCCGTCGAATGGGTGCCCACATTGAGGATAGGAAAGGACATGCGCCGCTCAGGATCGTCGGATGTCCGCTGCATGGAGTGCATCATGACCTGACGGTCGCAAGTGCTCAGGTAAAGAGCGCAATCCTTCTCGCCGGACTGCTCGCGCGAGGAACAACCACCGTGCAGCAGAGCGGCCCAGCTCGTGATCACACCGAGCGGATGCTCTCTCGAATGGGCGTCGACATCGAGATCGATGCGCTGCGTGTGACGATCGTTCCGCCCGAACGGCTTGACCCGTTGAGGATCGATGTGCCGGGAGATATCTCGTCTGCGGCGTTTCCACTTGTTGCTGCACTGCTGATCCCCGACTCGAAGATCACGCTGTCACATGTGGGAACCAACAAGACGCGGACCGGCCTGTTGGATGTGCTGGACGAGATGGGCGCCGAGATCGAGCGTGCGAACAGCCGGATCGAAGCCGGAGAACCGGTGAGCGATCTTGTGGTGCAGTGCTCTGATCTTGTCGGGACGAGCGTCGGTGGTACTGCCGTCGTGCGAATGATCGATGAGTTCCCAATCCTCGCCGTTGCGGCGACGCAGGCACGAGGAACAACGGTCGTGCGAGATGCTGAGGAGCTTCGCGTTAAGGAGACCGATCGGATCGACACGATCGTCTCGGAGCTGCGCGTATTGGGAGCGGACATCGAGGCGCGTCCCGACGGCTTCATCGTTCACGGACCAACCCCGCTGCGCGGTGGCATCGTGAACAGCCATGGGGATCACCGTTTGGCGATGGCGCTCACAGTCGCCGGGCTCATTGCCGACGACGACGTGCTGATTCGGGAAGCGACATGCTCTGCGGACTCGTATCCGGGTTTCCGAGAGCAGATGGAACGCCTGGGGGTGCCGAATGAGTAGCGCTGCTACGCGCCTTGTTGGACTGATCGGGTGGCCGGTCGATCAGAGCCTGTCTCCTGCGATCCACAACGCTGCATTTGACGCGCTGGGATTGAACTGGCGGTATGTCTCGCTTCCTGTGCTTCCCGAGGCGGGCGCGGAGAGCGTTCGCGGGCTCGCGACGCTGGGTTTCGCCGGAGCCAACGTAACGGTTCCCCACAAGCGCGCAGTGATGAGTACGCTGGATGCCGTAACGTCGGACGTCGAGGCAATCGGCGCTGTGAATACGATCGTGATTCAACGGACCGAGCAGGAAGCGATCACCTACGGACACAACACGGACTGGTCCGGATTCGCGGACTCGCTTCAACAGGCCGGTTTCGATTCATCCGGGGGGACGGCGGTGGTTGTCGGCGCGGGCGGTTCGGCGCGCGCCGTCGTGTTCGGGTTACTGCGCGCTGGTATCGATTGCGTTCACGTCCTGAGTCGGCGGCCAGAGCAAGCGAGATTGCTTGCCGCCGATCTCAAGGAAGCCGGAGCAGACAGCCGGTCCCGAGTCTGCCCGGATCGGCTGAGCGATGAGGTCTTGATTGGACGTACGCGAGAGGCATCGCTCCTTGTTCACGCGACGCCGATCGGCATGTGGCCGGACACCACCGGATCGATCTGGCCGGAGACGGTGGGCTTGCCATCTCATCTCTTGGTCTACGACCTCGTGTACGTTCCGCGTAGGACGCGGTTGCTTCGGCAGGCGCGTCACTCCGGGGCGGCGGCGCTGGGAGGACTCGACATGCTTGTCGAGCAAGGCGCACGGGCATTCACCCTTTGGACAGGAGCAAATGCGCCGGTCGATATCATGCGAGAGGCCTGCGAGCGCGAACTGAGAGGGAGGGGCGGATGAGGTTCTTGACCGGAGGGGAGTCCCATGGTCCGAGCCTGACGGCGATCATTGAGGGTTTGCCGGCGGGGCTTCGGATCGACTCGGAGACGATCAACCGCGATATGGCGCGCCGCCAGTCAGGCCACGGTCGTGGCGGGCGGATGCGAATCGAGCGAGATCGAGTCGAGATCCTCGGCGGCGTCATAGCAGACCGCACGATCGGGGCGCCGATCGTGTTACAGATCGGAAACAAAGACTGGGAGAACTGGGAGAACGCGTGGTCTGCAGGCGACCTCCCGCCGGTCTTCGTTCCACGGCCGGGCCATGCCGACTATGCGGGAATGCGCAAATATGGATTGAACGACGCACGACCCATTCTGGAACGTGCGAGCGCCCGGGAGACGGCCGCGCGGGTTGCCGTGGGCGCGGCCGCGAGACTGCTTCTCCGTGAGTTCGGTATCGATGTGGGCAGTACGGTCTGCAGTCTCGGGGCGATCGATGCCTCGATCTCGACGGAAGCAAGGACGTGGGCGGAGATATGGGCGCTTGCCGAGAGGAGCCCCGTTCGCTGTGCCGACGACGAGGCGAGCTGCCGGATGGTCGAAGCGATCGATGCCGCGGCCGATGCGAAGGACTCCCTCGGAGGGCGCTTCACCGTTGTTGCGACCGGTGTTCCGGTGGGACTTGGATCGCACGCGCACTGGGATCGACGGCTCGATGGACTGATCGCACAAGCGGTGTTGTCGATCCCAGCGGTCAAGGGAATCGAGATCGGCTCCGCATTCGCGAACGCTCGCCGTCGAGGAACCGAGGTCCACGATGTGCTGGATCTCGATGATGCACGGAGTGTGATTCGCCCAACGAATCGAGCTGGGGGCATTGAAGGGGGAATTAGCAATGGAGAACCGATCGTCATCCATGCGGCGATGAAACCGATCCCGACAACCATATCGCCGCAGCGATCGATCGATCTAAGGACTGGCGAACCGGCGCAAACCGCGTACGAACGGTCTGATGTATGTGCCGTTCCGGCTGCTGCCGTTGTTGGAGAGGCGATGCTGTCATGGGTTCTCGCAAACGCCCTGCAGACCAAATTGGGCGGAGACAGCATCGAAGAGATGAAGACCCACCACCGGGCATGGAGTGAGCGTGAGTAGGCGAAGCAGTTTGGTGATCACAGGGTTCATGGGTGTCGGGAAGACGGTCGTGGGAAGGGCGGTCGCGGAGCGGCTCGGACGGTCGTTTGTCGATATGGACACCGAGATCGAATTGAGAACCGGGAAGACGGTCCGAGAGATATTCGATCAAGACGGGGAGCTGGCGTTCCGCGAGAAGGAAGCGGCGTTGTGTCAGGAGCTGTCCGCGATGGAGAACCTCGTGATCGCGACGGGAGGCGGCGCACTTGTTCCTCCCCAAAATCTCGAAACGATGAGGCAAACAGGGATTGTCGTCTGTCTGACCTGTGCGATTGACGAGATCACCGATCGCCTGCGGCATGGCACGGCGCGACCGCTGATTGGCGACGGCGATCCACGTGCGAGGATCGAGGAGCTTCTCAACGAGCGCCGCCAAGCGTATGACGGAATGCCTTGGCGGATTGACACGACTGGCAGGACGGTGGATGAGGTTGTGAATCTCGTCATGCGAATGGCCGGGTCGCAGCGACTTGCTGTTCGCCACGCGAACGCTGAGTACCCGATCCACATCGGCACTGGCCTGCTCTCGCATCTTGGGGACGCGATGCGTGCGGTGGGCATTGACGCTGAAGCTAGGCTTTGCGTGGTCACGAATACGGTGGTCCATCCGCTGTACGGCAATGCGGCAACAGAGTCGCTGCGTCGTGCGGGTTTCGACGTCGAGATATGCGTTCTTCCGGATGGCGAGCGGCACAAGACACTGGATACCGTTCGTGTTGTGTACGATGCGTTGCTTGCCCACGGATTCGATCGTGGCGGTGTGGTCGTCAGCCTGGGGGGAGGCGTGACGGGCGATATCGCGGGGTATGCCGCGGCGACGTACCTCCGCGGTATCCGCTTCGCGCAGGTTCCCACATCGCTTTTGGCAATGATCGACGCGAGCATCGGAGGGAAAACGGGAGTCGATCTTCCCGAGGGGAAGAACCTGATTGGCGCGTTCAAGCAACCCGAGCTTGTCCTGATCGATCCGCTTGTGCTAGCGACCCTGAACGATGAAGAACTCCGATCCGGCCTTGCGGAAGCGATCAAGCACGGGATCATCGGCGATGAAGAGCTGTTTGAGGAGATCAGCCGGGATGCCGTGGATCGATCGTTCTGGAGCACCGAAGTGGCGGCGGAGCGCATTGCGCGCGCGGTGCGGGTCAAAAGGGCCATTGTCGAAGAGGATCCGTTCGAGACAGGAAACCGCGCAGTCCTGAACCTTGGACACACGGTTGGCCATGCGCTCGAGCTGCTCAGCGGATTCGAACTTCGGCACGGCGAAGCGATCGCCATCGGAACGATGGGTGCAGCGAGGTTGGCCTCGCGATGCGGCCTGACAACGAAGCACCTCTGCAAGGAGATCGAGAAGGCCCTTGAGCGGAACGGTCTACCGGTTGTCTGCCCGCCGTACACTTCGGACGACATTCTGGCAGCGATGGAGCACGACAAGAAACGACAGGGTGGAAGGCTTCTCTGGGTTCTTCCGCGAGCGATCGGGGACGTTGTCCTCCAAGATGACCTACCGGTTGACCTTGTGCAGCAAACACTCGTTGAGATGGGGGCAAGGAGAGCATGATGGCCAATGAACAAAGCGATGCGCTGTCGGATCGGCAGATCCTCGTCCTTCACGGACCGAATCTGAACCTTCTCGGACGCCGGGAACCGACCGTCTATGGACGGTGGACGCTTGACGAGATCGACGACGCCTTGCGCCAGGTGGCTGAGCGGCGTGATGCACAGATCCGGACGATCCAATCGAATCATGAAGGGGCATTGATCGATGCGTTGCATGAGGCGATCAATTGGGCAGATGGCGTCGTGATCAACCCCGGAGGACTGACGCATACGAGCGTTGCATTGCGGGACGCCATTGTCGCCATCGATCTCCCGACGGTCGAGGTTCACCTATCGAACGTTCACGCGCGGGAGACGTTCCGGCGGGAATCGATGATTGCGCCTGTCTGTGTCGGTCAGATCGTTGGATTCGGTGCTCAAAGCTACTCGTTGGGACTCGAGGCGCTTCTCGGCATTCTTGAAACGGGGAGCTAATGCGACCTGCGGCTAGACTCCAAGCGGTCCCACAGTACCCGTTTGCTCAATGGACAACGCATTGTCGCGCAGCCCAAGAGCGCGGAATCGATCTGATCCGTCTCGACGCTGGGAACCCGGACCTCCCCCCACCGACATCGGTTATCGAGCGGCTGTGCGAAGCGGCGCGTGATCCGAGCCTACACGGATACCCGGGATACGATGGATCCGAACCGCTACGGGAGGCGATCGCCTCGTACTACGCGAAGCGGTTTGGTGTGCGTCTGGATTGTCGACGCCAAGTCGTTCCGCTGCTCGGATCGAAAGAGGGGATCGTGAATCTGCCGCGCACATGTGTCGATTCCGGAGATGTTGTCCTCGTGCCCGATCCCGGGTACACGCCGTACAGCGCTGGGACCACGATGGCTGGAGGCGAGATCGTCCGGTTTGCCCTTCGGGCGGAGCACGACTACATGCCGGATCTTGAGACGATTCCCACAGCGGTGGCCCAGCGAGCCAAACTGATCTGGCTCAACTATCCGAACAACCCGACGGGGGCAGTGGCAAGTCTCAATGTGCTCGATCGATGCGTATCATTTGCCCGGCAACACGATATCATCCTTTGCCACGACGCGCCGTATGCCGACATTGCGCACAGCCATGTCCGTCCACCGAGCATCCTGGAGGTCTCTGGCGCACTCGATGTGGCTGTGGAGTTCAACTCCCTCTCGAAGACGTTCAACATGGCTGGCTGGCGGATCGGGGCCGCGGTTGGGAGATCGGATGTACTGGGGCGTCTGTCGCGAGTCAAATCGAATGTCGATTCCGGGATCTTTGCCCCGATCCAACGGGCCGCGGTCGAGGCATTGTCGACCGGGACAGAGTGGATTTGCAGTCGCAACGCTGTGTACTATGAGAGGCTCCGATTGCTGGCCGAGGCGTTTGCCGCCATTGGGCTAGAGGCGCCGCTGCCGCGCGCGGGGATCTACCTCTGGATTCGCCTGGCGGAGAACGCGTCCTCCGAAGCCTTCGCGTTGCGGCTTCTCGATGCAACGGGTATTTCCGTGGCTCCCGGAACGTTTTTCGGCCCCCGGGGGGAAGGGTACATCCGGGTCTCGGCCACAGCTCCGAAGGCGCGGATTCGTGAAGCAGCCAATCGGCTTGTCGGAGCCGGCGGAACGATCCAGGAAGCGCTCGCTCTCGTGTAGATCTGTGACCCGGGATCCTTGCCAACTGGCATCACGACTCTGGCTTGCCGATTCACGCGACGACGCCGTCGCACACCAGACCCGGGTGCTCTCCCAGACGGTAGTGAAAACCGAGCACCTCGCCCCCTTGGAGAGACCCGTCGAACGGGAGATGCTGCGGGATCGTTAGACCCGAGTCGTACGGGCCGAGAATTTGCGTGTCCGAAACGGTCACTGTTGTGAACAGCATCGGCGTGTATCGGCGCTCGAGCGTGCGCGGAATCCGGATCGGGGAGGCAGGCAATCGTTCTTCGCCGGCATTCGACCAGGATGCAGCCGACTCGACACTGAGTTCGAAGACGGTTCCCAGAAAGATGCGGTCTTGTTCACGATCCAAAGGAACCTGGTGGGTTGGCGGATTGACGAAGGCGAATTCGACAGTGGGGTCGACCAGAAAGGCATCGACTCGAATCGCCTTCGGAACCCACACGGCCGCGGGTGCTTCACGGTGCAGATGCAGCGTGATGGCAACTTGGGGTTCCTTCGATAGGCACGCGTTCATTGTCTCCGTCAGGATGATATCCGGAGAGCGGTCCGCCGGGACCCTGTAGCGACAGGCATCGACGAGGGCGTACTCATCGATGCATGGCCCGAGACCGAGTGTCTCCACGACAGCGTTTGCCGACGCGACGGACGGGGCGTGAATGTCGAGCAGCGTGAAGCGAACGACATCCGAGCCGAGCATTGCCATCGCAGGAATTGCCAGCAGCGCATACGGCCCGCACCCAGCGTACAGAACCCGGATCGGACGGTGCGGTGCAGCACACGCCAACGCTGCGATGCTGTCATGAAGGCCGCGCAGGAAGACGACCGTCCGAGCCAGATCGTCGGCGCATCGCCCGGCCATTGTTGGGGAGAGCGCCAACCCACACGTCATGTGGGTCTCACCGTCGACAGAGACCCGCGACGGATCGACTCGAACCGTCGCGCATTCCCGAAGCAGTTTAACCAGCGAGCAAAGCGCAGGTTCGCAGGAATGGGTAAGGCAGTGACCATCGAGCACCTGCCTCGACAACTGCCTTAGCCGATCATCAATCGACTGTCGAGCGATCATCTGCTGTGCCCCTAAGCTAATCGGGACCGCTTCGCAATCGACTGAAGATCGCTTGATAGCATATGCGATGGTCAACGGGCTGTGGGTCGAGGATAGGGACGAGGAACAGGTTGATCTCGCCGATCGATGCGTGGGTCAGTCTGTAGTTCGCCTGTCCGAACTCCTGCTCCCGGGCCCCCCGGAACAGAAGTGAGAAGGCATCGATTGCCGCTTGCGAGCGATCCTCGACATCGGTCAGTTCGAGATCCACCGGTCCGAACGGTCCGAAGGGGCAATCGACCGTGTCAGGGATCCCCGTGCCGATTACGGTAAACGTTTCGCCTATGTGACCGGCGAACGTCTCCCGGGTGAGATTGGCAGTCATCGGTCCATTCGACACTACGGTCTAGGGGGCCACATTCCATCGAGACAAACACAGAAGCGGATCGTCAAGTACGGTTGCATGTTGTAATGCGCCTCGCCGCCCCCGGAGTTCTCCAGTACTTGAACTGCGTCCTCATTCATTGTGGCATCACGATCTGCGGCATACGCGGCGCGCCCGGGTTCGGCCCAGTAGTGGTCAACCGGGCTTGTCTGATCGGCAGTTGCCGCCTTCGCATGAGCCACCGCGGGGTGCGTGTGCGGGGGCATCTCGTTCTCAGCAAGGACAACGCTTGGAACGCCGCCTGCAGAGCCCTGTGGAAAACTGGGAAGACCGGGGCCTTGTCCAGTGTGTATCGGTACGCGGCCACGCAGATCGGGCAGCGCGAACGTCTGCCGTCCGTCCCCCCCATAGAGTGTGCCGTAGAGCGCAAAGAGGCTTTGGTATTGGCCAATGTCGAGGATCTGTCCGTCTGCGTTTGCCCAGTACTGCGGGGCGTAGGTGAAACCGACCATCCGAATCTCGCCGATGTAGGCTTCTGCCATGGTGACTCTCCTTTCGTGAACAGGCGACGCTGTGAAGACAAGGCAGATCAGCCCCCGCATTGGCCTGGACACATACGAGTACGCTTTTGCAAGGTAGGCCAATTAGCTGTTCATGTCAAATGTGAGGTCGACGAAATCGCTTCATCTGGAGTTCGAGAAACGAAATCTGCTGTTATTAGATGACGTACGCAGAATTGTGCTGTACTATGATCTGGCGACGCTGGGTGCTCGATAGGAGGAATCGAAAGCGATGGTTCACCGTGACCTCCCTTCTGTATCGATCAATCTCCGATCCATCTCCCCGGCTGACGAGAGCCTTCTCATGAGGATCTACGCCGCGACACGCCAGGCGGAGCGGGATGCAGTGCATTGGGAGGAGGATGAGTGGTCGGCGTTTGTACGAATGCAGTACGAAGCTCAGCGTAAGCACTACGAGCAACACTTCCCCGATGCGGAGCATCATCTCATGCTCCGAAACGACGAGCCGATCGGCCGGATCTGGGTTGATCGAACCGATTGTGAGATCCGGCTGCTAGACATTGCGATTCTCCCCGAGCAGCGAAGGCGTGGGATTGGGAGCACACTTATAGGTCGTCTCCAAGCAGATGCTCGAGCGGCCGGCCTCCCGCTTCGACACTCGGTCGAACTTGGAAACCCAGATGCACGGCGCCTTTATGAGAGACTCGGGTTTGTTTCCGTCGAGACCCGTGGACTCCACACGCTGATGGAATGGAATCCGTCATAGGGAAATGGTTTGCGAGACACGGTGCCGGGTTCGGAAGACGGGCTCGCCATGCGGCGGAGAACGGAGGATGCCTGCTGTTCAGCCTACGGGTGATGCTGCTCGCAGGTGATGGCCACAATGGAGCGGCCGGACAGGAGATCCATTCGTGAGCCTCTCAGTTCAGTGTTCGAGGCGGTTCGCACGGCCCCCACGAACGTGAGCAACGACCTATAATCGAATCCGTATTGCATGACTCGAGGTCACGACTGACGGCAAGGGAGAACCGACGGTGAATGAAGGTGTCCGCTGCATTCGTTGGGATCCATGCCATCGGCAGGAAGCTTCTCGAGCTGAGCTTGGAGGGAGTGTGAAATGATTGATCAGGCGGAGCTGAAGCGCCAGGAGTACATTGGCCGGATCAATCGTGTGATCGACTACGTCCGCGAGAATCTGGCCGGCGACCTCCGGCTGGAATCGCTCGCCCGGGTTGCCAGTTTCTCCCCCTTCCACTTCCACCGGGTCTTCAAGAGCATCGTGGGTGAGACGCTGAACGACTACATTCGACGCATGCGCGCACAACGTGCCGCATCCCAACTAATCTCCAACCCGGCGTTGTCGATCACGCAGATCGCCGTTGGTTGCGGCTATTCCTCTCCGTCAGCGTTCGCTCGTGAGTTCCGGCAGCATTTCGGCGTCTCGGCATCGCAGTTTCGTAGCGGCGGCCAGGGGGCGCTTGTTCGCTTCCGGCGTGAGATGGAGGAGCAGGGGGCCAAGTTCGTCAACCCGCTGAACAAGGCGTCGATCCGAACCGAGATGGAGATTGCGTTTGAGGTACGCGAGATGGAGCCGATGCACGTGGCGTACGTCCGGCACGTTGGCGCCTACCAGGAGATCGGTCGAGCCTTCCGGCGACTGATGCGATGGGCCGGGCCGCGGCGGCGGCTTTGGGCTCCGGAGACAAGGATCCTCGGTGTCTATCACGACAACCCGGATCTGACGCCGGTGGAGCATCTGCGAGCGGAGGCATGCATCACTGTTCCCGAGGGCACGAAGACACGGGGCGATATCGGTACGATGACAATCCCGGGCGGCACGTTCGCCGTCGCCCACGCGGAGATCGACGAGTCGCAGTACGGTGAGGTGTGGGAGCGGCTGATGAGCGATTGGATGCCCGAATCAGGGTACCAGCCAGACGAGCGGATGTGTTTCGAGGTGTACCTGAATGACCCGCGCAAACACCCCGAGGGCAAGCACGTCGTCGAGGTTTGTGAGCCTGTCCGCCCGCTCTGATCGGCTAGAGCCGATCAGAGCGGGCGGACGACGGGAATCCGCCGATATCGGATTCCCGTGTTGGCGGCGTGGCAACGCCACTTCTACGACGAACCTTCGGTTGGCTATCGTCGGCCTTCTGCCATTCAGAGTGGGCGCAAGTACGCGTACTTCCTCGACAGCCTTTAGCTCACCAAACACGAGAATGCGGCACTGGCGCATTCTCGTCCGTGCTTCCAGCTTCTGTGGGAGGCAGGCTGCATTCCCTTGTGGATGAGCAAGTTGCAGCCTCCAAGCGCGAAGCCACGGTCGACATGCATACGTCACCCACGCAAGAACG
>CAZORQ010000027.1:27025-33335 GCA_964582285.1 uncultured Thermotogae bacterium | reverse complement strand
GTCATCCGGTTCATCGAGCACACGGCGGGCGACGAGCACCACGCCGGCTTCCTCGACTTCGTTGACCGCGACTGCCTGAACGGTCTGCTGCAGCGGCATGGCCTCACGGTTCGGCACGAGGCTCAGTCTCACTTCGGCACAATCGGGATTGCCGTTGCTCGCCGCTAGCCCCCCTCGTTATCGCATCAGCTCTCGTAACTCAATCCCGCGGTAGTGGTCGATGTTCGCATCGACTTGTTCGATCAAGCACCTGAATCGCCATGAGGAACGGCTCACCCTTCTCTTGTGTTGATGAGTGCAAGGTCTTCGGGCAAGTTTCCCCATACGTGGGGAGAGCACTTGCTTCAATCGGCTCTAATCGTCTCATGATGTGCTCTTAACGCGACGCTTATCGCTCGACTCGCCCTCAGAGGGCAGAATCGTTCCAGGATCGAGAAAGGGGAGCAGCATGCTAGCCTACATTGGCAAACGTGTTCTGTTCTCCGGTTTCGTGTTCGCGACAATTGCCTTCGTATCATTCGGAGTCATCTGTCTGATCCCGGGGGATTTCTACACACCGCTCGAGTTCATGGTTCGAGCCTTCGGACTCGATCCGGAACTTCCCTCACTCCTGCGCGCACAGAAGGCGTTGGACAAGCCGTTCATGACACAGTTCTGGATCTGGTTCACTGGCGTCATCACACGCGGAGACTTCGGATTGTCCTTCAAGACCGACGGGCCGGTTGGACCGTTCCTATTCCGCCGAGGCGGACCGGTCGAAGTAAGCCTCATCGTCTCTTTGACGTCGATGCTCGCAGCGTGGCTGCTTGCGATCCCATGCGGTGTGGTGTCTGCACGCTTCCGCAGTCGACGAGCGAACGTGCTGTTCGGTCTGCTGACCTATCCAGCTCTCTCCGTTCCGACCTACATCACCGGCCTTCTAATCCAGTGGTTCATCTACAAGGTCATTGATCCCTTGATGATTGGTGCCGGGTTGTGGGGTACCTGCGGATGGCGGTTCGTCGGCAAGCCGATGTCGTTCGCCAAGTTCGGCAGTTGCCTGCTCCACATGCTGCCCATCTGGATCATCATCGGTGGGCCAGTCTTCGTGACGGTCGTCCGGATCCTGCGGATGAGCATGCTGGACGAGATGTCAGCCTCGTACATCAGGACGGCTCGCGGCAAGGGTTCGTCCGAGACGCGCGTCATCTTCCGCCACGCCCTTCGGAACGCCGCAAACCCACTGATCAGTTCGTTCGGTGTGATGCTGCCGATGATCCTGACGAATACGATCATTGTCGCTGCGCTGTTCAATCCGCCCTCGTTCGCGCAGATCTTGCTCGATTTCGTCCAGTACCAGGATCAGCACGTCGTCACGGCCGCCCTTCTCTTCTACGGAACGTTCCTGATCGTCGGGAACCTCATCTCCGATATCCTGCTTGCCGTCATTGATCCGAGAATCCGATTGACCTGACCCATGACGTGCGCTGTGTGTTATGGATGCATTATGTCCGACTCATTGCTTGTCCCGCGATCCGCCGTTGCGTACCGTCACGAAGCAATGGCGACGATCCGCATTCCTCGACACGTTGCGCTCGGAGCACTTGCCGTAGTGACGTTGATCCTGGCTGTGTCACTCACGGCGACCGAGATCCATCGAGTCGATCAGCGGTGGCGAGAAATAGCATCCACCGATGCCTATGCCGCAACCGGCGCATTTGCCGAGGCGGTCGATGTCTGGCTTGATCGACGTCAGTACGACACGATCCAACGTGTTTCCAAGGTAATGACCGCGGGACCTTTCTACTCGGTCGAGGTCGTGGTGGATGCCATGACCGTCGTCTCTGCTGGCGAAAACATAGGCCCGGTTGACGATCTGGCAAGTACAGCTGCCACTGTTGATCAGCCGACGTCAAGTATCGGGAAACACAGCGCACGATGGTTCCTCGAGACCTTGATTCCGATGACATCAGCTGCCGGATTCGTTCGAACACAAAGAGATGTATCATTGCTGCACGCCGAAGCGGTCAAAGCCGCCGCTCGGATCGGCATGCTTGGTTTTGGTAGCTGGGTCGCGTTCGGCGCGTTTGCATGGGGAATCCGAAGATGGTGGAGTACGCATGGACAGTCCGCGGGCGATGCCGGGCCGGCTGCGCCGCCACAAGAGGCTGACTTCGCATCCGTCTTGGTAGTCGACCTCCGTATGAAGGCAATCCATCTGAATGGGACACCGCTTCAAGTCTCTCCGAAGCAGTTTGCGTTCCTATCCTTGCTCGCGTCGGACGAGAGCAAAGTCTTCTCCGAGGAGGACATTCTCAAGGCGGTTTGGCCCAACTCGAAGTATGCGGATGCCAATGACGTCCGTCAGTGTGTCTACCAGCTCAGACGGCGACTCGACACCGTTGCGCCGGGCAGTGCACAACACGTTCGGAATGTGAAGGGCTTCGGCTATCGATTCGTGCCCGGGCTGCCAAGAGCGAATGATGGCGCTCGGCCTGATGCATCTGAGAAGAAGGAGGAATCCAATGCACTGTGCGAGCACGCATAGCTGCATGGCGCGTATATGCGCCGTTGTTCTGGGAATCGTCGTCGCGATCGCCATCTCGGGCTCAGCAGCCGAGAGCAGCTTTCTGGAGCAGCTCCTTGAGCTAGACAAGCGTGTCGAATTGGCGCTGTACTATGCAAAATCGGCGCTGCTAGCGCTAGATAGCGACAGCAGCGCCGTCTACGTCAACGAACTCCAACGTCTGATCCTTGCCCCCAGCGGACCTGCCCAGGAGGACACTTCTCTCCCCGCAAGCACCGAAAGGCTTCTGGCATCAATTGACGGCACGCTGATTGATCCACATGCGCAGGCAGACCTCGAGATATCCTTGGAGAACGTCCACGAGTATGCCAAGCTGACTACCAAAGACATGGTGGCTCTCCCTTCGGTCGGAGATGACCGCACCGCAGCACTCAGGAGGATTCATGCCTACCTTTCCGCGATGCGGGGCGGGAGCCCGTTTGCCCTCCCCGGGCTGGTGCATGCGCTTGCATCCCTGCCGAACGCCGAGCGTACTGCCACCCCAGGCGATTCGCTCCAGGAGCACATTGACGCTCTTCTGCCTGGGGGAACACTCTTTCTTGAGGCCGGCACGTACACACTGCCCCGTGGACTCATGATCGATCGATCAATGACTATGCGCGCTGCACCCAACAGCGCAGGCCCGTGGCACTTGGTGGTAGATGAAGACGCGCCTGCTGCGATCTCCATCTCTTCATATCATCCCGCGCTGGTCAATCTCCAGGATGTGACCATCCGAGGCGGAACCGTCGGCGTTGCAATCGGAGAGATCGCTGGCATCGTGTCACACGCCCCCGTCGCGGTCGTGCTCAGAGACGTGTCAATCCTCGACAGCCATCGGAATGGGGTGAGAGTCGCGACAGGTAGCGCAGAACTGATAGACTGCATTATTGCCGGACATGGAGAACACGGCTTGATCATCCCGTCATCAGGCGACGCGCGGCTCTCCCTTTGCACTGTGAGCAACAACGGCGCTACGGAAATCGTTGCGCTTGGATACAAGACGTCCGGAGGGATCGACGTCTCCGGGAGTGGTTCGATAGAGCTTCGTGCTTGCCGCATAGAGGACAACGTGGGCACAGGTCTACGAATCGGAGATCGAGCAACTGCGTCTGTTTCCGAATCCGCCATCATCGACAATGTGGAGGATGGGATCCTCGCACGAGGCCATGCCTCATTGCATCTTGAGAGCTGTGTGATGGACGGCAACGGCGGCTTCGGAGTTCGTTTCGTTTCGGCGACCTGCGTCAATGGAACCGAACCCTCCCCCACCAATCCGTTCGTGGGACTCGTCACTGGAACGGGGAACACCATACCGGACAACTCCAATGCGGGTGGCAATGAACGAGGCTCCATCTGTCCAGAGTCGTTTCGCTTCCTTGCGGAGGAGTGAACACTACGTCGTCAAGATGCCGGGACGCTTCGAAAGGCTGACTGCAATCCGACAATCCTATCGCCGTTCACTCGGCCCATCGACACGCAACTGGATGCGTGAAGCAGGTGAAGCCGTGACAGCCGGTAAAACTCCAGCCTGTATCAGCATGTGGGTTTGACTCGAGGTTCCTTTGCATGCTAGACCATGGAACGCGGATCAGGCCCGCGTCGCAACCGAGGACAGGAGGCAGTGCATGGATCGCATCCTTCGCATTAACATGACCAACCGGACGGCGGCGCTCGAGCCGCTGCCTGACAAGTACGCCAATCGAGCCGGGCGATGGCTCACGTCATCGATCATTCACGATGAGGTCCCGCCAACATGCCATCCATTGGGGCCAAACAACAAGCTTGTCTTCTCGCCGGGCATTGTCACCGGAACAAGCTCTCCGACATCATCGCGGATCTCGGTCGGAGGGAAGTCTCCGCTGACTGGCGGCATCAAAGAGGCGAACGCCGGAACTGGGTGGGGACGGCGCTTGGCTCGCCTCGGGATTCGCGCGCTCGTCATTGAAGGACAGGCCAAGGACGGCATCTGGCTGCTCAAGATCGACAAGGATGGTACCTCGTTCGAGCCAGCTGATGCGTGGGCCGGGAAAAAGCTGTCCGATGTCTATCCCCCCCTGTTCGATCGGTTCGGTGGCACGGAGAAGGTCGACATCTGTTCGATCGGTGTCGCCGGCGAACACCACATGGCGGCAGCCGGCATCTGCTTCAACGACCAGGAGGGACGAGCAAGCCGCTATGCAGGACGTGGCGGTCTTGGCGCCGTGATGGGTAGCAAGGGTCTCAAGGTCATCGTCGTCGATGATGCGGGAGCCAATGGCGTAGCGATCGCCGATCAGAAGACATTCGACATCGGCCGCAAGAAGATGGCCGCAGCGCTCACCAAACACGCCATCACCAAGCCAGAAGGCGCATTGAACAGCTACGGCACCGCGGTGCTTGTCAATATCATCAATGAAGCCGGCGCCTTGCCAACGAACAATTTCCGCGACGGTCGGTTCGAGGGCGCAGCAAAGATCGCCGGGGAAGCCATCTTCGAGGGGAACAAGGAACGAACGGGAGACACCCAATACAACCACGCGTGCTCTCCAGGTTGCATCATCCGCTGCTCGAACACATGGCATAGGCCGGACGGAAGCGAGCACACCTCTTGCGTCGAGTACGAGTCCGCCTGGGCACTCGGCGCGAACTGCGGGATCGACGATCTCGATCAGGTTGCAGAGCTGAATCAGCTCTGCAATGAGTACGGCCTCGACACAATCGAGGTTGGCGGCGCGATCGCCGTTGCCATGGAAGGTGGGATCGCGGCATTCGGCGATGGCGTCCGTGCGATCGAACTTGTGCAAGAGATAGGAGACGGAACGCCGCTCGGGAAGATCCTCGGCGCCGGCGCACTTGTAACCGGGAAGACTTTCGGAGTCAGCCGTGTGCCGCACGTGAAAGGACAGAATATGCCGGCATACGACCCGCGCGCGATCAAGGGGATCGGGATGACATACGCCATATCGACGATGGGCGCAGATCACACGTCCGGATATACGATCGCCCCGGAGATCCTTGGCGTGTCGGGCAAACTCGATCCGCTCAACCCGGACAAAACTGAGCTGGCGCGCAATTTCCAGTATGCGACCGCGTTCATCGATACGACCGGTCACTGCCTGTTCATCGCGTTTGCCATTCTCGACATCGCATCCGGATTCGAGGGGATGATCGAGGAGTGCAACGGCGTGCTCGCCACGCACTGGACGGCAGACGATGTCGGGCGCATCGGGAAGGAGGTCCTCGATCTGGAACTGGACTTCAACCGGAAGGCCGGCTTCACGACACGCGATGATCGTTTGCCCGAATTCATGACCTACGAGCCGTTGCCGCCACACAACGCCGTGTGGGACATCTCAGATAGGGAAATCGATCAGGTATTCGCAGAGGCTGGGGACGGCTAGAACGTCACGCCCTCTTGCGCACCGCGGTCGGGTGCCAGACCGATGATCGAAGCGCATCTCTACGGAACGCTTAGGCGATTTGCCGCTGATTCCGACGCGCGCGCACGGTCGATCGTTCGCGTGCCATGGAAGCCCGGTGACCGCGTTGGGCAAATCGTCAATCGGATAGGGATTCCGCACGACGAGCTGGGAAGTAATCTCTTTGTGAACGGATGCTACGCGACCTTGGAAACGCCTCTTGAGGATGGTGCCCGCCTCGGTCTCTTCCCCCATGACATGCAGCTCTTGTACAGGTGGTACTTTGACCCCAACCGGTCTTTCGATGTTGGGGGGGCGAGTCGTCAAGACGACTCGCGGGCGTTGAGCCAAGGCTCCGAGGACC
>CAZORQ010000027.1:0-26925 GCA_964582285.1 uncultured Thermotogae bacterium | reverse complement strand
GGGGGGGCGAGTCGTCAAGACGACTCGCGGGCGTTGAGCCAAGGCTCCGAGGACCCCAACCGGTCTGCCGATGTTGGGCGGGCGAGTCGCTACGGCGACTCGCAGGCGTTGAGCCACGGCTCGGAGCACCCTAACCTGGGCGCCGAAGAACCGACCTAGGTTCAGCGATGTTGGACTCGAGAAGCGGAGGCGAAAAGTGAGGGTTGAAGTCCGGCTGTATGCGACGCTTGCCGACCAGGCTCCAACACGGCGCGCTGGAGATCCGTTCGATGTAGGCCTCGATCAATCCGATTCCGTGTCCGATCTGATTCGTAAGCTGGAGATCCCCGAAGCCGCTGTTCATTTGGTTATCGTCAATGGGCGGCCGATCCAGGACCGCGGGCAACGCCTCTCACATCGAGATCGTGTGGCTCTGTTTCCCCCCGTTGGCGGGGGATGAGCGCGCTTCTCCATGGACAGCCGCATGAGCCAATCGTCGAAACGTGCTACGATATGAGATCGATCAGTCGATCAGGAGGTCGCAGATGAAGGCAGTCGTCGTCCCCGCATTCTTGGTGTTCCTGTTGGCGCTATCTGTTGCTGTGCAAGGAAATGACTCCTACACAATTGTCCCGGCCGGCGCAGCCGGACCTGGCCTGTTTCTGGACAAGGTCGGTCCGCTTCTCGACGGAAGCGAGAACCTCCCCGTCGTCGAGCGGCTTCCTCGCATCGCGCGGCAGCCATTGTGGACCGTTTATGACATCGGAGAGCCGATTAGCGGTGGCTGCAAACTCTACGATGGAAACGAGAGGCTCGTCCGTTCCTCCTCGATCATCGTCGGGCTGTACCGATTGACATTCACGAACCCCAAGACCTACTACAAGCTGCTCCAGCGTGAGCGAGTCCGCTGCGACCTTGCTTCGGGAATCTATGCGTTTTCTATCCCAACCGACGATCTTGAGGTCGGTTTCTACCAGCTTCGTCTCGGGTTGCCGAACGGTGGCGAGTTGGATCCGGAATTCCGAATCCAGGTCGGCGATGCCGTATTCACGATTGAGGAGCCGCCGACCGACGCCATGGGATGCGGCTGTGGCGGGTAGCGTTCGGCCTGTCTGAGTTCCTGCTCTAGGCGACTGCAAACCATGCCGGTGATGCTCGAGTTGCCCTTTCGGCTGACAGCGTCCGATTCGGTCTCGAGCGGCCGGCCGATGGCATCCATCCTTGGCTAGGTATCTGAAGCTCCTTGCTTGCCACGAAACGAGAATCTTGAGATCGCAGCGCCGAGCGTGACGAGCCCTCCTCCTAGGAGTAGCTCCATCCGGAAGCTGAGGCCGAGGATAAGCGTCCCGATGGCGGCTGAGAGCACCGGGATCGCATTGGCGAGAGCGCCGAGCGTCTGAACAGCCCCGCCCCGCATCGCCTCGTCCCACAGCCAGTACGCCAGCGAGTTCGGGAGAAACGCCATGTATGCGACGGCCGCGATTGCTTCCCAGTTCGCGCGGATCTCGCCGAGGCGGCCTGCGCCGAGCAGCAACGCCACAACACCCGTTACCATCAGAAACAGTCCGATCGTCCCGCTCGATTCCGCCTGATGATGGGTGCTCGCCAAGACGGAGTAGAGCCCCCAGCAGATCGCCGCGCCGATTCCCAACCCAAGCGGACGCGCAGAGTGTGCCAAGGCGCGTCCCAGCGCTGCCAGGCTCCCCACGTCGCCCGAAGAAGCAAGCACCACCCCCGCGATGCACGTGATCAGCCCAATGATCAGTCCGAACCAACGCACTCGCGCTTTGAGAACCACCACGCTGAACACGAGGATCAACCCAGGCCATAGGTAGTTGGCCAATCCAGCGACAATCGCTTGATCTCGCGAGCCGGCCAAACCGACTGCCGCGTAGAGCAGCAGGAGGTATCCGATGAACAGCGGTCCGCAGATCATCACATGGGGTAGCGTCACACGCCGTAGCCATGCGAGACCTCTTGCTCTCCATGAGGTCAGGGCAACGAGGAACACGCCCGCACCAAGCAGCGTTATCCCCGTGCCGATGTGCAGTCCGAACTGCTCCAGAACGATCCGGGAGACAGGAACGGATGTCGCCCACACAATGATGGAGAGGATGCCGCCAAGCGTCGCTCTCTGCTCTCTCGCTCTACCTCGTGGGACTGTGCTCATCTCTGCGGCATCGGATCCGCGACATCACTGAACACAGCGAATCCACTGATGCGATTCACCGCCTCCTGGAGGAAGCGCAGCAGCTCGATTGGCAGGGCGGGCACATCCTGCTCGGTGACCACGGGAACGACAAACGCCGCGGCCAGCAACTGGTGGGCGATCATCTCTGCGTCGATGGCCTGCACTTGGGACGCTCCAAACTCCTCCTCCGAGAGCGGTCTAAGGAGGACTGCTCGAGTATTCCCCGGAAGAAGGATCACATACAGCTCCGAGGGTACCAAAGGAGAGGACGAAGCGAATCGGACCAGTTCATCTACGCTTGCGACCAAGGATGGGAATCCGTCGTCGCCAGCCTCGCCAAACGCCCATACGCCTCCCACGACGACAAGGACTGCGGCAATCCACAGTCTGAGGACTCGATTCATACTGACTCCTTTCACGAGGATCGTGTTCGATTCCTGTATCATCCTACGCAGCCCTGGCATCCGGTGAAACCCATGATGAGCGAGAAAACAGCACCGCCCGCAGATCTGTTCGACCACATCCGAGCCGCATGCCGATCCGTTGCCGATCGAGCGGATCATGTAACCATTCGTGCCGAGCGGATTGGAGCGTACGCAGCGGAGCTGCAAACAGAGGATGCAGATCTTCCGCCGATCGATGCCGATCGCCACTTCATCGGTAATCCAGAGAATACTCTCGCTTACTTCGTCACGCTCAGCGCAATCAATTTCGGGTCCGGTTACTTCCCATACTTGGCCAAGCGCCATGGCATGTCGGGCTACTACACCATCGCCTCAACGCTTGCCGATCGTTACCGTCGGCTTGGTTCGCTCTCCGCTTCGCAGCTTCGCGCCATGACATCGCGGGACTGTGCGCAGATGCTCGGACAGGATCTCCACAGCTTCCCAATCCGTGAATTGATGAGTCTCTTCGCCCGCTCATTGAACGATCTCGGGAAACATCTCGAAACCCGATTTGAGGGACGATTCGAGAGCCTGGTCGAGGCGGCCGACAGATCGGCGGCCCGGCTCGTCGATCTTCTGTCCGTACAGCCGTTCTTCCGCGACGTGCCTTCGTATCGCGGGCTCGCGGTCCCGTTGTACAAGCGCTCCCAGCTACTCGCGTCCGATCTTGCCCTCGCCTTCGGCGGCGATGGCCCCGGACGGTTCGATGATCTCGATCGCTTGACGATCTTCGCCGACAATCTCGTCCCTCATGTCTTGCGAATCGATGGACTCCTCGACTACTCGGACACACTCGCAATGGCGATCGACACGGAAGAACCTATTCGGGCAGGAGCTGATGAAGAGATCGAGATCCGCGCCTGTGCCGTCCATTGCGTTGAACTGATCCGCGATGTGCTGACTCGCACAGGGAGACCCGCAACGTCCCGGCAGCTCGACCAGCTGTTCTGGCACCGGGGGCAACAGCCCCGCTACAAGGAGAAGAAGCGGCACCGGACGCGGACCGTGTTTTACTAGTCGGGCGACAGACTCGCTTCGCGCTCGACAGTCACCAGATCCTGCAACGTTTCGAGAAGATGCGGTCCGATGCCGTGAACGTCGATCAGCCCGTCTAGCGTCTCGAACCGGCCATGTGTCTCACGATAGGCGATAATCCTGCCCGCAAGCGCCTCCCCGATCCCCGGCAGCCCCGTGAGTGCTTCGAGCGTCGCGGTGTTGAGATCGATCTTGTGCTCGTCGAGAAACGTCGGACGAATGACGTGGACGTTCTCCAGCACGATCGGCCCGCAGTGTGGCACAGGAGATTGAAGCTCGCGGGTCGCGAAGAAGATCACGCCGGTCGCGAGAAGGGCCGCTCCGATAAGAATCACCAGCCCGCGCTCAGAGATCGAGAACGACCGTACACTCACTGGAACAGCTCGCGAATCCGTCGGATGCCGTGCTGCTCGCGCTGCAGTCGCATGGCCTCCGGCAAGAGCTCGTAGCGACGCCATCCAAACTTGTCCGAGAACGCTTTCGTGAACAGCGTCCTCAGCGCCTCTCTTAGCTGCGGATCTCGGTCGAGCACGTCGCGCTGGTCATCCATCAGGCGTTCGAGGTCCGATATGTAGACATCGATCCCTGCGGCCCTGCGGAATGCATCGATCGCCTGTTCCTGATCCTCAGCAAGTTTCGCAACCCCTGCATCAAACAGCCTCCGGCGGGCGAGTTCAGCTTGCGCAGCCTTGCGCATCCTACGGCGCTTCTGGCGAAACTCCTTCCGTTCCCTCCAGGGAATGGGCAAGATGGAGCGCTCACATCCATCGTTGAGAACCGGGAATCTGTCTGGATTCCTCTTGATCACCCCGTGCCACTCAAGGCACTGCTCGCAGGTGACGTGACTGACGTTCGTGTAGTACTGATATCGTTTGCCCCACAGCATAGCGTCTCCGTTGCTCAGTGTAGTTGCGCGACCGCCCCTGAGCAACACTGTTGCTCTGCCGGATCCAGGTCCATACAATCCGAGCCCGCTTCTTAAGGAGAGTGATTCGATGGTTCAGAGCATACTTTCGAGCTTCGCCATCATCTTTCTCGCTGAACTCGGCGACAAGACGCAGCTTGCTGTCGTCGCGTTGGCCAGCCAGACGAGATCGCCCCTTGGCGTTTTCTTGGGTGCCAGCCTGGCATTGCTTGCCTCAGCGGGACTTGCCGTCGTCCTCGGCTGCAACCTTCCACGGCTCATCCCCGAGGCAGGAACGCGCATCGTACACTACGCCGCCGGCGTGTTGTTCATTCTCGTTGGCGGTTGGACCCTCTGGAAGGCCTAGACGCTGGGTCCCCCAAACTGCGATTCCAAGCTGGACAGGCTCTGGAGAAGTGAGTGCTCCGTCATGTCAAGATGGATCGGTGTGATGGAGACAAGGCCCTCGGCGATTGCCGCAATATCCGTGTCCGTCTCGTCTGGCGGCGCATCGGTAAGTGGATCTCCTGAGATCCAATAGAAATTCCGGCCCTGCGGATCCTTCCCCGTGACGAGGTAGTTGGAGTAGGCCTCGCCCCCAAGCCGAGTGATCTTGACTCGAAGCGCACGCTCGGATGGGAGGTACGGTACGTTGACGTTGAGGATGTTGCCCTTCGGGAATTCCCCCTCGTTCAGGAAGTACTCCGCCAGGCGAGCAGAGAATGCAGCGGCAGCCGAGTAGTTGGGCGCTTCCGTCCGGTCGCTGATCGTATCATACGAGACCGCAATCGCAGGCACGCCCGCACGGACTCCTTCCATGGCCGCCGAGACCGTGCCGGAATACGAGACATCGCGTCCCAGATTCAGGCCGTCGTTGATACCGGAGACGATCAGGTCAGGCGTCTCATCGAGAAGTCCAAGAAGTGCAAGCGAAACACAGTCCGACGGCGTACCGTTCGTCACATGGCCCTTGCTTCCGTCCAGCAGACGGACCTCATCGACGCGAAGCGGCTTGTGGAATGTCCGCGTCCGGCTCGCTGCCGACCAGTTTCTCTCCGGAGCGAAGACCTCAACCTTTCCAATATCCGCCAGTGCTTGCCGGAGCGCCAGCAACCCCGGTGCATTCACCCCATCATCGTTGGTTACGACAATGACTCGTTCTCCCATGACTCCTCCCTTTGCTCCGCTCCCTCTATCGCTCGCGTCCTGCTAGGTCTCGCCCGGCCGGTAGAACAGAAGCCGATTATCTCCGTAGCGCCTGTCATCTGTGAGTCTCAGCACGCCATAGACATCGTCTGCTTCCTCGGTCTTGTGAATCTCGGCAACGACCACCGCATTCTCCGTCAACATCCTACCGTCTCCGAGCGCGTGGAGCGTCTTCGGCACGATCTCACGGTAGTACGGTGGCCCGACGAAGACCACATCGAAGCGGCGCCCACGCCGGCTCAATTCATCGATCATGCGGAGGCAGTCGGCCTCGAAGACCTCGCCAACGAGGAGAAGATCGAGTGCGTCAAGGTTCCGTCGGACAATCGCACACGCCTCCGATGACGCGTCGACAAACGTGCATGACGTCGCCCCGCGCGACAGCGCTTCCAGCCCAACACTCCCTGTGCCGGCATAGAGATCGAGGAAGACTGAGTCTGGAACGATCTCCACAAGAATGTTGAACAAGGCACTACGAACGAAGTCACGCATCGGGCGAATCCCGCTCGCTTCCCAATCGACGAGCTGCCGTCCTCGATGACTGCCTCCGATGATCCGCATGCCTTGCATGGTCCTTGCGCCTTCCGATTCCCGTAGCTAAGATCACAACGCGGTTTGATGCACAATGTGTCCGACAAGGATAGTGGAGGGGGAACGGCCATTCAAACGATACCGATTGCCAATCTCGACGCTGTTGCGTTCGACCTGGACCAAACGCTCTCCTGCTATCCGGTGTCGACGCAGGACGTGCTGCGGGAGGCGCTCCGCCGGGCTGGACAGCCTGGGTTGCTCGTGGACATAGACACTGCGGCCAAGCAGTACAACGCAGCTTGGCCGGAGGCCGAGCGGCGCTGTAACTCGATTATCGAGACACGAACTGAACTGTGGGGGATGCTCCTCGATCGACCGATCGATAGCCTATGCACGCGCCTTGCCATGGCCTACCACGAAATCCGAGAGGAGAGCGGCGCTCGGCTGTTTCCCGGAGTTCGACAGATGCTCACGTCGTTGCGATCCAAATACAAGATCGGTCTACTGACCAACGGGTCCGCCGAGATGCAGCGACCGAAGCTTCGCAATCTGGGGATCGAAGCGGCGTTTGACGCCGTCGTTCTAGCCGGAGAGGAAGGGATCTACAAGCCGGCCCCCGAGGTGTTTGATATCTTGCTCGATCGGCTTGGCGTCACAGCTGCTGCAACGTTGTTCGTCGGCGATTCCTTCGAGATGGACGTCATCGGCGCCCATCACGCGGGAATGCGAACGGCATGGGTGAAGCACAATGGAGCCACGTCCATCGATGGCGTGATTCCCGATATTGAAGTCACCGATGTCTCCTCACTGTGTGAGGTGCTTCTGTGAGTCGGCTTGCTCTTCGATCGCTATGGGTCACCGGTATCGTATTGGTCCTCGCCACCACGGCACTCGCTCAGACCATCGAGCTGCCGCGAACGATGCCGCCATTCAACCAAGCGTATACGGAGGGTCCGGACGCGTGGGGGAACTGCCCTCTTGGCATTGACGGTTGTCCCGATCAAGTCTTCACGACCGGCTGCCTAACCACGGCTTTCGCTTCCGTTCTTGCCTACTACGACGTCGAGCTGTCCGTCACAGCAGCCGATTCCTGCAGCGGGCAGACGCAATCCGGGATGGACCCGGGGATTCTCAACGATTGGCTTCGTGCACATTCCGCCTACGGTCATTGCGCCCAGGATCCAACGGGCAACTGCTGTCTCGATTGGAACCGTCTCCCGGAAGGCGTGCAACTGACGTTCCATGTCAACCGCAGCAATGTCGGACTGAATCCGGTCGCATCAGTTATTATCGACCACGCGCTCCGGCAGGGTCATCCGGTCATCGCCGGGGTCCACTGGGGCGCATTTTGCCATGGCGGAACCGGCCAGGCGGAGGACTGTCATTGGGTCGTGATCACCGGGAAGGTTGGCGAGACGTATTCCATCGTCGATCCATACAACGCGGACACTTCTAGCCCTTATGGGATCCGCACGACACTCGACGCCGGGGTTCATGGAGCGTATGTGATCGATCGTTTCGTGATTGTCGAGTACGGTCCAGCTCCATCGCCGATCGCTGCCAGCTCATCCCCTTCTCAGGCGAACACACCATCCGATTGGACCGAGCCATCACTGATCGTCTTCCTGGCAACCCTGGCATTGGTCGCCGCGCTCGTCATCCTCGCTACAGCCGCAGGAAGCAGGCCGTAGTCCAAACCCTAGATCAGGCTGTAGATCAGCACGCCCAGTCCCGCGCAGGCACAGTAGATGGCGAAGATCCACAACCGCGAACGACGCACGATTGCCAACAGGGCATGAATCCCAAGGATTCCAACGACAAGAGAAACCGCCGTTCCGACAGCAATCCCGCCCCAATCCCCGCGCCATCCTCCTTGGGCAGCGATCTCCCACAGGCTCAGGGCAGTGGCGCCAAGAAGCGCAGGGATCGACAGGAGGAATGAGAACCGGGCAGCTCGCGCAGGCTCAACCTTTCGCCCAATGCCAGCGGCGATTGTCACGCCACTCCTCGATACGCCCGGGAACAACGCGAGCGCTTGAGCAATCCCTACGATCAACGAATCGATGAACTGAAGCTCCCGTCGGCAGGCGCACACGCGAAAACGACTCGCCGCCGTCAGCGCAAGCGCGGTGAACAGCAACCCCCCCCCGACCACCGGCAGCGAGGAAAAAACAGCATCCGCAACAGATCGGAAGAACAGCCCTGCGACGACAATCGGAATCGTTCCCGCAATGAGGAGTCCGACCTCCTTGCGCCGTTCGATCGTCCCATGACGGCTGAAGGCTTTGGCCAACTCGGCGATGTCCACTCGGAATACCCACAGCACAGCGACGAGCGTTCCCACATGGAGACATGCTTCGAGAAGAGTCCCGGGAGGATCGAGCCCGAGAAGCCGCTCTCCGATCACCAAGTGTCCGGAACTCGACACGGGAAGGAACTCAGTCAATCCCTGAATCAGCCCGAGCCATACGTAACGAATCATTCTTGCGTCTCTCTCTTCTCCGCCGTTTCCCGACCCGGCAAACCGTAGCGAAGGGAGAGCGCGCCGAGCTTGCACGCGTCAACACAATCCCCGCACTTGATACAGTCGTGGTTGTCATGATCGACGTACGGCACAAGACCCATTGGGCAGGCCGGCTCGCACGCGCGGCACTGAGTGCAACGATCGGTGGAGAGCCGCAGATGGAAGAAGCTTACGCGGTTGAACAGCGATAGAATGGCGCCCATCGGGCAGAGGTAGCGACACCAGAACCGCGCGACAAGGACCATTCCAAGAAGAGTAACGCCCAGAGTAGCCATGTGGATGAGGAACGGCCGATTCGCCTTCGCCACCCCGAGCAACAGATACGGGATGGAGGCCTCAATCGATGCCGCCGGGCAGAGCTTGCAGAAGATCGTGTCTGCGAAGTACCAAGCGGCAATCAGTGTTCCAATTAGGACGACGTACTTGGAGTAGGAAAGTGGGTCCCGGATCTTCACCTTCCGGAACGCCAACAGGTCATTGAGCGTCCCGAAGGGACAGAACCAGCCGCAAAACCCACGGCCGGCAATCAGGCCGTAGGCAACGATGGTGCCGATCCAGAAGAACGGGATCGTCCCAAAGATCACGAGATTCTGGATCAACCCGATCGGGCAAACTGTCACCGCCAGCGGACACGCATAGCAGTGCAGACCCGGGAAGATGAGGTGGGTCATTCCGATTCCTGTAGCCCCAAACAGACCGAGCAACAGGCCGGTCCCCTGGACAATTCGCCTCCGGTTCCGAAGCTTCACGATCCACCCTCCAATAGGTCAATCAGTCGGCTTTCGAGCTGTTCGGCCCCGAAAACGAGGTCTCCCGTGTCGACGCGCAGTATCGCCGGAACGATCGTCCGTCCGGATCGAATCACACCGCTTCGTTCGGCGAGATCCGGCTGTTCTTCAACATCGATGAATCGATAGGTGATGCGCGGGTTGTGCTCAGCAGCCATTTCGACCATCGCTTCCGCGTATGGGCACGCGTGGCACCAGACAGCGTAGAAGACGAGCAATTCGATCTCCCGTTCGATGGAGGCGATTGCTGCAATCCCGGCCGGCGTCAGCTCCGGCGTCCCGTGTTGTGCTTCCTCGATCCCGACGCACGACGTGCACAGCACAGCGCCGATTCCCTGCGCCTGCTCGTGCTGGTTCAGGATGACACCGTAGGTCAGGCCACCGAGCACCATGACGGCCAGCGCACCAAGCAACGGCCAACGCCATCCGACCATCCGACGGAGTACGGCGGCCACCACGAGGAACAGAAGAGCACATCCGACGATGCCCAGGCGGATCCAGGACGGCTTGGCCGGGGGCTCTGTCGGAACGACTTCCGGTATCTCCGTCGGGATCGTTGACGGCGGCTCAACAACGAGTTCGAATGAGAGATCATCGAAAAACTGGAAGCATTGCTCACCGATGCAGTATGTGTAGAGCATCTCGATCACATGAGCGTCAGTTCCTGTAGGGACCTCCTCGGATGCGGACAGGCGGATGACGATTGTTGCACTCTCGAACGGCGGCAAGGTCTCGATCTCATCCGGCTCGACCAGAACCGCAATTCCCTCGATCTCGGCGAGTGCCTCGATCCCTTCCGCCGCGTAGACCGAGTTGTTCTCAGCGCGAACGGTTACCAGCGCCTCGCCACCCTGCGGAATCGTGATCTGAGAGCTGGCAAGGAAGAACGAGAGAATCGGCTGTTGCGCGACAGCCAGAATACTGCTCACAGCAATGCTCAGAAGGACTAACGCAACCGTCCTATGGATCGTTCGCGCCACCCGAATCGTCCTCCTCCTCGACGGCCAGAGACTCGACGAGCTCCAGCAACCCCTCTCCGCGCAGACCACGGCCACGGATGATCCCGCCCGGGTCGATGACGTAGGTCATCGGGATGCCCTCGATACGATACAACGTGTTGACCGGACCGTCTGCTCCATCGTAGATTTGGCGGTAAGCGATGCTGTACTGGGCGACGGCCTGCTCGAACTCCTCGACGCTCCGATCGAGGTTGATACCGACGACCATCACACCCAAACCGGAAAATCTCTCGTGGATCTCCTCGAGTGTCGGCAGTTCAGTGATACATGGAGCGCACCAGCCGGCCCAGAAGTCAAGCACGAGGATGCTCCCGCGCAGCTGTTCGATAACCACGCTCTCGCCATCCGCATCCGTTGCTTCGAACTCAGGGGCGGGAAATCCGACCAGAAGCGCCGGCTTCGGTGCAACGTATTCGTCCGATATCTCCACCACGATCCGGCTCCCATCCGGCGCGACCGACTTCGCGCGATACGTAGTCCCGTCGAGATTGAACGGCTCATCGAGTCGAAACCGTTCGTGGGAATCGCTCGACGCAAGCAACTCGCCATTCCGGTCCGCATCGATCAGGAGAGCCCCTCCGTCAAGCAGGTCATACCGGCCATCGGTGTCGTCGTCAATGAGGACCAGATCGTACGCCGCATCCTTCAGATCAATGCTTCCTTCGCGATACGTGTCGCGGCAATAGGTCAGGACCGTCGGCGTGAAGGCTCGCCACATCACGAATACCCGGTACGGAGCTGTCGTGCCGTCGTCGAATCCGATCTGCATCGGGACGCTGGCAAGTAGGCTTCCGTCGGACAGCATTCGTTCCCACTCGAACGGTGCCACGTCTCCGGACCGATCTGCATCGACATGCAACGTGATCCGATCGGCAGTACGGTCAATCATCACCGAATGCATACTCTCAGCGAGCCGAAGCTCCCCGTACAGCGCATCTCCTTCCGCCTCGGGCCACTCGATCTTGTCTGGTGCATCGGTCTCCAATTTGATCCCGCGGATGAAACACGCGCCGGTCAACGCGACGATCCCTTCGGCGTAGGTAAGATCAGCCTCGTAGGCGATCCCCGTAGCCGAGATCGATCCGAGAAGCAGCGCCAGAAGGATCCCGCGACGCAGCATCACGCTTTCCCCTCGGAGAATGCGCGGAGTCGATCGACGACGATCTGCAGACCAATTGCACCTAGGATGTCGAAGAGACCCGGGCCTGCCTTCCGTCCCGTGACCGCAACTCGGCAAGCAAGCGCGACGTCCTTCAGCTTCGCCTCCCGCAGGGCCAGCGTTTCTCGAACCGTCTGTTCGATCCGATCCGGTGCAAATGGATCAAGTTCCGCCAATGCGTCGGCTACAGCACTGATCAGCTCGGACTGTCGCTCGGTGATCTCCACGGTGTCTTGTGCATCGAGCGGCACTGGGAACAGCATTTCCATCGCCCAGCCGAGATCCTCTAACGTATGCGATCGATCGCGGAGTAGTTCGACGCCGCGCTGCAACCGGGATGTCTCCGCGCCATCCCAAACCTCCTCGGTCACGCGGCCCCGCTTGAGAGTGAACGACTTGACGAGATCGACTAGGCGAGTGAGATCGGCTCGCTTGAGATGCTGTTGGTTGACCCACTTCAGCTTCTCGCCATCGAAGACGGCACCCGATTTGTTGATCCCGGAGATTGCGAATTGATCGATCAGATCATCCAAACTGAAGATCTCTTCGTCCCCGTGAGACCATCCTAGTCGGGCGAGGAAATTGATCATTGTCTCCGGCAGATAGCCGGCCTCTCGATACTCCAACAAAGATGCAGCGCCGTGGCGCTTGGAGAGCTTCTCCCGATCGTCGCCCAACAGAAGCGGGATGTGAGCGTAGCGCGGAACCGGTCGCCCAAGTGCTTCGAACAACAGGATGTGTTTCGGAGCGTTGTTCAGGTGCTCGTCTCCGCGGATCACATGCGTGATCCCCATGTCGGAGTCATCGACGACAACCGCGAAGTGGTAGATGAAGCTGCCGTCTGAGCGGCGGATGACGAAGTCCTTGAGATGATCGTTCCGATAGGCCACATCGCCAAGGAGCTCGTCGTGAACGATCGTTTGACCCTCGGTGGGAACACGGAACCACCACGCGCCCTCCGACTCGTATACCAGATTCCGTTCCATGAGCTGAGTAGCGGCAGCGACGTGGATGTCGTAGCGATCGGTCTGCCGGTAGTACTCATCCCAGTCAAGCCCAATCCAGCGAAGCGACCCCATAATCTGGTCGATCGACTCCTCGGTCGATCGTTCCTGATCCGTGTCTTCGATACGCAATACGAAGACACCCTTCGCATGACGAGCGAAGAGCCAGTTGAATAGCGCCGTGCGTGCAGAGCCAACATGGAAGTACCCGGTCGGACTTGGAGCAAATCGTACTCGAACCATCTTCCCCTCTCTTCTCCTTCCCGTGAAATGAGATTGTACCAGATCGTGCTGCGTGCCCAGGAAGTTTGGAGGTTCACAGTCTCTTATCCGTCCCGGATTCCGCTCCTACTCCCCATAAAGAGGCCAGGGGAGAGGGCCGTTGGGCTCCTCTCCCCGGAGGGCTGGTATCGGGGGTGCGAGATGTAGAACTCGCGAATGTCTTACAACCGTAGCGATAGATTGTGTCAGATTTGTGAAGACCCGGTGACGATCGTGCGAGGGGCACTGCACGTCCACTACCGATGCCGCAGACTGTAGGTCTCTTTCCAAGCACGTTTTGGCTCGACATCTCTTGGGCGTTGTTTGAGCAGTCACTGCGTCGTTTGCGAAGTGGATGTTTCTCCTCCGCAAGAGTCGGATGGATGTGGATCCAAAGCTGGTTGCATCCTATCGATGGCTCAGGAGAGCCTCCAATTCTCCATGCCGTCAATCTTGCGCACGAAACCTCACCGATCACCGGGTGTTGATTCATATATAGACTTGGAAAGGCGGCCATGTTCCGCTATCAGTACTGTCGGCAATCGATAGCTTCTCAGGGGGCGAACATGAGTGCATCTTCGAGGCGTACGTCCGTTCTTGTCTGTTGGATCATCGGGTTGTTCTTTCTTCTCTTCGCATCGGTGACCGGGCTCGCGGGAAGTCCAACGGCCATCCTCCGATCTCCAGAGCTGGGCGAGGAGTTGGCGACCACAGCTCCGATCGAGCTTGCTTTCGACCAACCGATGAACCCCGCGCTTGTCGAAACGGCGTTCTCCCTATCTCCAGCCGCAGACGGTCAATTCGAGTGGGTCGATGAGATGACCGTGCGATTTCATACTACTGGGGAATGGGAACGCGATACGGAGTATGTCGTCTCCGTGTCCGTTTCCGCGGAGAGCCGGGACGGCACGCCGCTGGCGGATCCGTATGCGTTCCGGTTCCGGACGGTCGGCTATCTTGAGGTCGTGCAGGCGCTTCCAGCGGATGGTTCGATCGGCGTCGACGTCGATGACACGGTGTTTGTCATGTTCAATCGGCCTGTCGTTCCGCTGATGGCTCTATCCGATCCAAGCTATGCGGATCTCCCGGTCCCTCTCGAGATCGTGCCTGCGATCTCCGGCACGGGAGAATGGTTGAACACATCAGTGTATGTGTTCACGCCCAGCGAGCCGCTGCGCGGAGGCACGACCTACACGGCAACCGTTCCCACCGGACTGACGGACACAACCGGCGGGATCGTGCGCGAAGATGTCGCGTGGCGGTTCACCACACAGCGCCCGGAAATCGTCTGGACCTCTCCGGACGACGATGAAGAACTCGCCCCCATCGATGGAGAGATCCGCATCACGTTCAACATGCCCGTCTCGCTCGACAGCACGCATGCTCGCTTCCGGATGAGGGAGGGCAGCTTCTTGGGCGAGTTATTCGCCCACGAGGTGGAAGGAGAGCTGTCCATCGATGGCAACGATCTCATCTTCATCCCATCCGAGCCCCTCTCGTTCGATCAGCCGTACGTCGTCTCCATCGACGCCGGCGTCACGGGTGCAGACGGCGGTCTTGGGACAGAGGATGCATACACTTGGCGATTTCGCACCGTGCCACTCCCGCGGATCCTCGGCACGACCCCTGAGGACGGTGACGTGAATGTCGATCCATACACGTCGTTTCTGATCCGGTTCAACGCTCCGGTCGACCCGGACTCCGTATTGGAGAACCTGACCGTCGAGCCCGCATCCGATCCAGACGACATCCATAGCTACTTCCGAAGCTGGGATAACACGTACGTCTTCCGTTTCGGGTCGAAGCCTAGTCAGGACTACACAATCCGGATCGGACCGGGAATCGTCGACCGGTACGGGAACCAAACCGGCCAGTCCTTGACCGTCCGCTTCCGCACCGGAGCGCTCGACCCCGCGACGTGGCTTCACGCGCCCGGCTCGGTCGGCACGTTCAGCACCTATGAGCCGGCCCGGATGTTCGTTGCCCATCGGAACATCGATAGCATCACCCTGACCCTAACGAAGATCTCGCTTGAAGAATACCTCGATGCACTGGACAACTGGTACGACTACGCTCCCCCTCGATCGGGCCACGTTCGTCGATGGACCGTTTCCGTCTCGTCGGAACTGAACGAGATCGAGTACACCCCGATCGATCTCATCGATGATGGCGCCAGCATCGAGCAGGGAATCTACGTCATCGAACTGAGTTCCGACGATATCCAGTGGAACCGATGGCAGCACCAACACATCCTCGTGGCCAGCCCGCTGAATCTCACGCTCAAGACAGCCGAGGATGAGACGCTCGTCTGGGCAACCGACCTAGGCACCGGCTCGCCGGTTCCTGGGTTGATCGTTCGTGCGTATGATGCAGACGGGGAAGACGTTGATGTCTCGATCACCGATCGCGACGGTCTCGCCACGTTCCCTGGGACCAAGAGCACGGACTGGCGCGGATTGACGTTCGCAAGCAGCTTCCCATTCTCGATCGGAAGCCCGCAGTGGAACGATGGGCTCTCGACATGGGCGTTCGGATTCTCGTCAAGCGGGAGCCGCCCATGGAGGCTGTTTCTCGATACCGACCGCCCGATCTACCGGCCCAATCAGGAGGTCTACTTCAAAGGCGTCCTACGATCCGAAGATGATGTGCACTACTCTCTCCCTACCGGCTCTGTCGAGGTTTCAATTCGGGACGCCGCTTGGGATCTCGTTTTCGAGGCTACGTTGCCGATCGACGAATTCGGTACCTTCTCCGGGGAGTTGGCACTGAATGCGGATGCCGCGCTCGGTCCGTACGAGATAGAGGTGTGGTTCGAAGATAGCTACTTCAGCCACACGTTCATCGTCGCGGCGTATCGCCCACCGGAATTCGAAGTGACAGTCACGCCGGAATGCGATGAAGTTGGCTTCGGTGAAAGCCTCGGTGTAGCCATCGGCCTTGAATACTTCTTCGGCGGCCCTGTCGCTGATGTCCCCGTCTCTTGGCAGGTCCTGTCAGCAGAGTATCGGTTCTCCCCGCCGCAGTTCGAGCGCTACACGTTCACTGACGATGACGACCCGTGGACCTGCTGGTCCTGTTGGTGGCGCACACCAACATCTCCCACGCCAATCCTCGAGGATAGCGGCCGGTCGGATCAACATGGGGTCCTTCTCGCCGAACTCCCAGACGACATCGGCGCACTACATCTTGAGGATGCCGATGCTTGGGCTGGGAGTCGAACGCTTACCATCGAAGCCACGGCGATCGGGAACGACGGACAGACGCTTTCCGGACGAGAGTCGCTTGTTGTTCATGCGGGAGACTTCTACGTTGGCCTCGCGTCGACTCGCTCGATCGCTCGTGCCGGTGACCCTGTGGACATCGATGTCGTCACACTCGACTGGTTCGGCCAACGGGTCACAAACCAGGATCTCACATACACCGTCTATCGGCGCGAATGGGAGAACGTATTCGAGGAGGATGCGACAGGCGGTGGCAGCTGGACATGGACGACAACCGACACCGAGGTCGCCACAGGATCTCTGGCGACCGACGGAGCCGGAGAGGCTCGCTTTTCGCACGCCCCGCCAACCGGCGGGACGTACAAAGTGCTCGTCTCGGGCATCGACGCGTCCGGGCGGACGGTTCGTTCCAGTCTGTTCCTCTGGGTCAGCGGAGAGGAGACCGTGTCTTGGCGGCGAAGCAACAACGATCGAATCACGCTGATCAGCGACAAGGTGGAATACGAGGTCGGTGAGACAGCGGACATCCTCATCCCAAGCCCGTACTCGGGCGAGCAGTGGGCGTTGATCACCATTGAGCGCGGTGGAATCCTGTCACGCCAGGTCGTGCTCCTCGAGTCCAACAGCTCCGTGTTCCGGCTTCCGATCTCGGAGGAGCACATTCCGAACATCTATGTCAGCGTTGTCCTCGTCCGAGGACGGGAAGCAGCCCTCGCCGCTGTCGACGGATCCCCCTCGGTGGCGGAAACGAAGATTGGCTATGTCGAACTCGCCGTCAAGCGCTCGCCGAAAATCCTTCAGATCGGCATCACGCCGTCCGATCCTTCGCCGGAGCCAGGCGAGTCCCTGATCTACAACGTTCAAGTGACAGACAAGGGAGGCCTTCCAGTCCAGGCCTCGTTGTCCTTCGACCTGGTCGACAAGGCCGTGTTGACCCTCCTTCCACGGACCCCGGATGCGATCGCCGATGCGTTCTACGGACGCCGCGGACTCGGCGTCGACACAGCGAGCGGCCTCGCGATTTCAATCAACCGTCTCGTCGTGGAGCAGCTCGAGCAGGTAGAGAATGCCTCGGTGGACAAGTACAGCATGGACGACATGGCGGTCGGCGCCATAGCACCGATGGCCGCGCCCAGCGGCATGGCCGAGGAGGGGGAGGTGGTCGAACGGACCGGGGCAGCCGGGCAGCTTCCCTCAGGGATCGATCTGCGGGAAGAATTCGAGGACACGGCGTTCTGGAACGCCCATGTGACCACCGACGCGAACGGCCGGGCGCAACTCCAGATCGATCTCCCCGACAACCTCACTACCTGGATCGCACGCGCTGTAGCGGTGACCGCGAATACGCTCGTCGGAGAGGAAACCGGCGACCTTCTCGTGACCAAGCCGCTTCTTGTGCGCCCGGTAGCTCCGCGCTTTGTCGTCGTTGGAGACCGCGTCCGCTTCGCGGCCAATGTCAGCAATCAAACGGCAGAGGATCTGTCGGTCGACGTAACACTCGGGCAGACCGGATTGGCGCTGGAGACGGAGGCGACGCAGTCGATTCTTCTTTCAGGCGGCAGTGAGGCAACGGTAGTCTGGTGGGCAACGGTCCTCGATGTGCCATCGATCGATCTGGCGTTCAGCGCCGTCTCGGGAGAGCTATCCGATGCCGCCCGGCCACGGCTGACGACTGGTCCCGATGGAACGCTTCTCGTCTATCGATACACAGCACCGGAGACCGTAGGAACAGCCGGGCAGCTGGGCACCGCGGAGAGCAGAACCGAGATCGTTACCCTGCCCCCAAATGTGGAGGTTGATCGTAGCGAGCTGATCGTGCGTCTGGAAACATCTCTGGCGGCAGCGATGCAAGAGAGCCTCAGCTACCTCGAGCATTTCGAGTACGAGTGTACCGAGCAAGTCGTGAGCCGATTCCTCCCCAACATCCTGACCTTCCGAGCCATCGCGCGGCTCGGGATCGAAGATCCGGAATTGGCGGAACATCTTTCTACACTCGTCGCCGAGGGACTGGAGAAACTCTACGAGCGACAGAATGGTGACGGTGGATGGGGATGGTGGCTTCTCGATGAGTCGAGTGCCTACCTCACTGCCTACGTCGTGTTCGCTCTCACGCAGGCCCGAACCGCCGGCTACCTCGTGAACGACGGCGTGCTCAATGAGGGGCTCGACTTCCTTGAGCGCTGTCTCGTGTCTGCCGAAGATCTATCCTCCTACGTCTCCGCCAATCGGCAAGCGTGGATTCTGTACGTCCTCACCGAGGCGGAGCGCGCGCAGGCTGCTGCAAGGCATGCCGACGACCTGTTTGGCAAGCGTGACAAGCTCAGCCACTACGCTCGCGCGTTCCTCGCAATGACCCTCGACAGCCTAGGATCCTCGTCCGAACAGGTCGATGTCCTGATCTCCGATCTCTATGGGGATGCGATCCTCAGCGCCACAGGCGTTCACTGGGAGGAGCCCAACTACGACTGGTGGGCAATGAACACCGACACACGGTCAACGGCGGTCATCCTCGATGCACTGATCCGCCTCGATCCGGAGCAACCTCTCCTGCCAAGCGTCGTTCGATGGTTGATGGTGGCACGAAAGGACGGGATCTGGGAGACGACACAGGAGACCGCGTGGTCGCTGATTGCCCTCACCGATTGGATGGAGGCGACCGGCGAGCTTGAGGGGAACTATGACTACAACGCAGCACTAAACAGCGTCCTCTTCGATTCAGGGACCGCTTCCCATGAGACCTATCTCACCCCGACACGGACAACCATTCCAGCGGAATCGCTCGACCTACTCACTGGGAATCGATTGACGATCTCTCGAGGTGACGGACTCGGAACGCTGTACTACACCGCGCATCTGAGCGTCCGTCTTCCTGTCGAGGACGTTGAACCGCTGAGTCGTGGGATCATCGTCCAACGGCAGTACGTTCCGGCAGACTGTCCCCTCGATGAAAACTGCCTCGAACTGACCGAGGTAGCCGTCGGGGAGACAATCCAGGTCCGGCTGACAATCATCGCGCCGCACGATCTCTACTACGTTCTCGTGGAGGATCCATTCCCCGCCGGATGCGAGGCGGTGGACACGACCCTGGCGACGACGAGTCTGACCGATCTCGAACCCGGGCTGCACCGGCAGTCGGAGCAAGGCGGCTGGCCGTGGTTCTACCTGTGGTGGTGGCGTTGGTACACGAGAAGTGAGCTTCGCGATGAGAAGTTGGCCCTGTTTGCGGACTATCTCCCCGCGGGCACGTACACCTACCAGTACACGCTTCGCGCAACCGTCCCCGGTGAGTACCGTGTTCTGCCGACCTCGGCGCAAGAGTTCTATTTCCCCGAGGTGTTCGGACGATCTGACGGCCGAATCTTCACCGTCGAAGACGCACAATAGCTGCTAGGTAGATCAAGAAATACGGACCCGTTGCGCGGGCAACACGCTCAACGCCCGCGCAACATCCAGAACAGCTCTCTCGATCCTCAGGTCTAGAGACCGGGACCCAGCGGCATGACTCACCCCAGCGCGATCTGTGCGGGCAACACGCTCAACGCCCGCGCAACATCTGCACCGCACGACCGTTGTCGGAGCAACTGAACACGACCACGCCGGTGTTCCCCTCATTGGATACTGTCACGTGCAGATCCGTTAGGGAGATGTCCTTCCGAGCCAGTGCTTCACTTATGCGGCACAGGAATCCCGGGTAATGAGGAAGTTCGACCACCACCACATCTCTCTCCTCAATGGCGAACCCTGCCTCTCGCAGTGCGTCACGAGCATAGGATTGAGATGTCGCAAGCAGACGGAATCTGGCCTCCTCGCTATCTGCATCCAGTGCGATCGAAAGGAGATTGATACCCATATCACCAAGCAATCGACTGATCTCGGCAAGAAGACCGGTTCTGTTCTCTGTCTCTACGATGATCTCTGTGCGCAGCTGGGCGTCCAGCATGCAGCTCACTCCCTCCGCGGTCCGTTGCGCGCCAGTACAATACCCTTTGAGTCGAGCAACCAACTCCAACGAATGACCGAACAGGTCAAGACATTTGGCTCATCCACGGGAAGCTCATGAATCGGATCACCCGCGGGTCAGACCAATGTCATCTTCGAAGCACGGGCCGGTCCTCTGTCGAAATGGCCTCAAAGCCTATCCTGTCAACAAATGCAGGCCTGTGCGAGGGGAATCAGGACAGCAACCGTTGTTGTCGCTGTCCTCATCGGTATCTGTTTGCCGGCAGCTTCCGCTGTGGAGATCTCGGTTCTCTCCACCGCCAAAGAAGTGGCTCCCGGTTCGTTCGCCACGCACGTCTTCGCCGTAGCCAACGATGCCTCCTCCACCGAAACATTCATCCTCTCATTCGATGCGCCGCCGGAGTGGGGAGTTCTTGGAGCTCCAACCTCGATCACTATTGGTGCTGGGGGTGAGGAAACGCTGTTCGTCACTTTCACGCTCCCGTCCGGCGCACTCGCTGGACAGTACACCGTGATCTTGACCGCCACATCCGAGAACGATCCGACGGCCACTGCGACATCTACGGCAAGCGTGATCGTGACCCCTACGCGCGAAATCGAGCTGCTGCCACCGATGGGAGCCAGTGTTACACCGGGGGATGCAATCGAATACGAGTTCGTTCTAATCAACGGAGGCAATCTCCAGGATTCGTTCTCCATCAACGCTACCTCATCGAAGGGGTTCCCTATTACAATCTCCACACGAGCTGTCCCCCTGGCACCACAGGAGCGAGTCACGATACACGTTCGCATGGATGTCGCCGCTGGAACGGCTCCAGGGCGTGACGTCCTCACGCTCACCGCAACCTCAACGCTGTATGATGACGTGGAGGTCGACGCTGTCGTCTTCACCAACATCCTTCCACCGGGACCCGACCAGGTCAGCAGAAACTTGATGGAGATCCTTCCCGTACGGATTCGACTGTCGATGGACAACGATGTATTCACGGACGAGTTCTCCAGTCGGCTGACGTTTTCCACATCTGGGCAAATCCTCGGCGGTTTCTTTTCGGCGAACATCAATCTGTCAGATCCTCTGGGACCTGATCCGCTCGAAATCGGATCGTTCTCGATCCTCTACCGGCGGACTCCTGCCACCTACGCTATCGGCAACGTCTCGCAACGGCTGACGGAACTCATACGGCTCTCATGCCGTGGCGGTTCGCTCATCATCGATGAGGAGCTGTTTGAGCTCTCGGCTATCGGAGGAGGTTCCAACGATGAGACACGGTTTGCAGGCCGGCTGACACTCGGGCCGGACGTGGCGAATTTCGGGGTCGCATACCTCGGGATCCGCGATCCAGCCCCGACGTACAAGGCCGTATGGAGTGCAACGGCAAACGCCGAGCCACTTGAGGATTGGACAATCCAGGCCGAGGCTGCCCTCGGAATCGATGGGGCATTGTCCAGTCGTGCTCTCTTCTTCAACACGGAGATCAATACCTCAGGGCTGTTCTTCAGCGGGAGTGCATTCTCGGTCGGAACGCATTTCCCAGGCTCTCGAGCCGATTCAGCGGGGATCGAGGTCTCGTACCGCCTGCGCCTCAAGGCCCTATCCCTCAGCATGTCGCTCGAGCATGTGTGGGACAATGTGATCCGCGACCCGCTCTCGGACACGCTGATCCGCGATGATTTGGGGATTAACCTGACGACAACGCCACTGCAGGACGGCCCGACGCTCGGGACAACCATCGAATTCACATGGGATCGCTACCCGGATGTGGGTATCAAGAGCGATATCGATACGCTCGTTGCGGTGAACCTGACGGAAACGAGCGGCGTCTTTCCGTATGCATTCACGGGCAAGATCACCGACCAAATCGATCATGTCGTCGGCACGCATGTCCGCCGATCGACCTTCAGTGAGGGCGCTGGAGTATCTGTGGATTCGTTCTACCTATTCCTCCAACTTACGCAAGAAGAGCAGGTCGATGTGGTCCACGATCTCGTGCTATCCTCATCCTCGGATGTCTCGTTTCGATTCCGTCCGGAGGGCGCCTTGCACGAGGCATCGATCACATTCCGGAACACGGTGGACGAGTTCGATTTGTCAGCATCAATTCAGATCGAATTCGTCGAGAATCTCGATATCGTATTCGACGGATCGATTTCGTGGGACCGCGTCGATTCCGACTCCATCTCCTTCGGCTGGGGCATCAGCCTGAATGCCGACATCGATATTCCCGCGCCGTTCCTTGTCACCAAGGGGCAAATCGAAGGACGTGCATTCATCGATCGGGATGGTGATGGAATCTATGGCCTCGAGGATCATCCGCTTGGAGGAATCATCGTTGTAGCAGATGGCAGCGAGGCCTCGACAGACAGTGACGGTTACTTCCGCTTCACTCCGCGCTATCCGGAAGCGTACACGCTGACTACACGTCAGCTTCCTGCCCGTGCGACTGCCGGCGAGCCGATCATCGTCGAACTTGTCTCCGGGCGGACGATCTGGGCTGATATTCCTCTGACGCCGGTCGTCGTAATCACCGGGAGGCTGTTCGACGATCAAGATCGGAATGGCATCCAAGACGCTGAGGAAGGAGGCCTCGCACAGGTCCGCGCCCTTCTGAACGGCGAGACCGGGCTCGTCGCGGATGTGTATACCGACTCCTCTGGACAATTCGCGTTCCCCGGAATCCCGCCAGGCCGCTACACCATCAGCCTTGACATGGACACTGTTCCGGATCGATTCGTCTTCACGACTGCCGAGAAGATAGCGTTCGACATCGCAGCTACAGCACCACCCCCCATTGCATTCGGTGGGTATGTGCGTCCCCGTGAAGTCATCATCACGTTCCAACCACCGACGGCCGATTTCAGCTACTTGCCCGAGGCACCAACGGTCGGGGAGTTGGTCACATTTGATGGAACACTGGCGTTCGATTTCGATGGACAGATCGTCTCCTACGAGTGGGATTTCGATGGTGATGGCACGCCCGATGCAACAGACGCTGTTGTCACTCACACGTTCCAAGAGCACGGAACGTTTGAGGTGTCTCTCTCTGTCGTGGATGACAGCGGCAACAGCGATACGATCATCGTCTCGATCGAAGTGGCCGTTGCAGAAGGCGCTCCAACAGCAAGCATCTCCACCTTCCACCCGCCGGTCGCCGACTTCGCGTTCATGCCGTCCTCACCAGTCGCGGGGGAAGTTGTCCAATTCGATGGAACTCTCTCTGCTGACTTCGATGGAGAAATCTCCGCCTTCGCCTGGGACTTCGACGGAGACGGGACGACCGATGCGACCAACGCGATCGTCACCCACACATTCACCTCACCAGGGGAGTACTCCGTCGCGTTGACCGTGACGGACAGCAGTGGCAGCGTGGATACGGCCGTCCTATCCGTCGCAATAGGGGGCACAACGGCCGTCGAAGAGGAACCGCCGACCGGGCTGCCAATCGCCGCCTTCCAACGTTCGCCGTTGGACCCCCTCGCCGGTGAACCGGTCATGTTCAACGGAACGTCTTCACTCGACCCGGATGGGCAAATCACCGAGTTCGCGTGGGACTTCAATGGCGACGGGCAGGTTGACTCCGTCGCCCCGCTTGCGGAACACACGTTCCCTGAGCCCGGCAGCTACATTGTGTCTCTCACCGTGGCAGATGATGATGGTAATATCGACACAATCGCAACCACCATCCCAGTCGTATTGCCGCCCATTGAGGACATCGAACCATCATCGTTCCAGCTCCCGGTAGCCGATTTCGCCTACATGCCGGCAGCGCCGAAGTCCGGCGATCCCATTTTGTTCAACGGTACGTTCTCGTTCGATTTCGATGGAGAGATCGCCGCCTTTGCGTGGGATTTCGATGGAGATGGCACGATCGACTCAACCAGCGGCATTGCCGAGCATTCGTTTGCCGAGCCTGGTACCTACATGGTTTCCCTCACAGTGACCGATGACGGTGGGAATAGCGATACTATCTCCTTTTCGATTAGTATTGAGTAATCTCGCCTTCTTTCCGTTCGAAATAGCAGTAATCGCCCGTGAGTCCTGCCGATTCGGCTCTTCTTGACACTCTGTCAATCCCTCCGGTAACATCAATCAGCTCGACGGAAAAGACAGTTCCAACCGCTGATTCCGTCGGGAATCGTTCTATCGGGAGGGTGGGAATGCTCGCAACTCTGATCACTGCTGGCGTTGCTTTCGTCTTCTACCTTCTGCTTTCGATCGGAAGCGGAACGGTAGGAGTCTGGAGCATCGAAGAACTGATCACCGGTGCCGTCCTGTCCCTTGTCGCCGGACTCATTGCTGGACGTGTCGCAATACCTCGAGAGAAGACTGGAAGGGGGCATCCTTTGCGGATGCTCAACCCCCTGCGAATGCTGCTGTTCCTGGCATATCTCGTAGGTCCCTTTCTGTTCGCCCTGGCAAGGGCAAATCTCGATGTGGCATACCGCGTCATCACTGGCAACATTCGTCCGGGAATCGTCCGTCTTAGCCCCGGGCTGAGCACTGATTTCGGAGTGACGTTGCTCGCGAACTCGATCACGCTCACACCAGGGACGCTATCGGTCGATGTCGACGAGGAGACGAGGGATCTCTACGTGCACTGGATCAATGTCACCGATCTCAAGCCGTCTGCCAAGGCGGTCTGTGGGTCGTTCCCGGACTGGGCAAGGAGGATCGCGGAATGATTATCGACCCGATTACCTTCTTTGTGGTTGCGGTGTGCCTTGTGTTTTTCGCGCTCTTCTCCGTGATACGAGTTGGGCTAGGGCCAACTGCGGGAGACCGTGTCGTTGGGCTCGATACGCTGAACACATTGGTTGTCTCCGCGATGGTTGTACTTGGAGCAGCGTTTGACCAGGTCATTTTCATCGACGTAGCCATCATCTACGCGTTGCTCTCGTTCGTGGGAACACTGTATATCGCCCGGTACTTGGAGAGGGGGCTGTAATGAAAATCCTCTTGTACGTCCTGTTCGGTATCGGGGTGGTCTTCAACGGACTGGGCGCGGTGGCCCTGCTCCGGTTCCCCGACGTCTACACACGATTGCACGGCGCGACGAAATGCACGACGTTCGGTTCCATCTTCACCGCCGCGGCAGTGATTGTCTACGGCTTCGCCCGCGGTGGCGCGACGTATCACACACTGGCCATCCACGCGATTGTCGCGCTGCTTGCCTTGCTGATCACGAATCCGACCGGCTCGCATGCGATCGCGCGCGCGTCCTATCGAAGTGGAATCAAGCCAGTGGGAGCCGTTGTCGACAAACTGGAGGACCGATCATGATCGTGCAGAGCATCCTTCATATCATCGTCCTCGTGTTAATCGTCGTTGGTGGTGCGCTCGCGGTCTGGTTCAAGGATCTCATCTCATCGGTATTGGCTCTTGCGGCAGCGAGTCTGTTGGTGGCGCTTGAATTCTACATGCTCCAGGCTCCCGACGTCGCGATCGCTGAGGCCGGAATCGGAGCGGCCCTTACAACCGCAATCTATGTCATTGCCGTTCGCCGTACTCGCAGAAAGGAGGAAGAATGAGAAAGGCCGTCATTGTTGTCGCATTCCTGTTTGTCGGCGCCTTCCTTCTACTCGCCGCGGCGTCTATGCGGCCGTTCGGTGAGCCATCGTTTGCCGACATGGACGAGTACTTCATTGCCAACACGCAGACCGAGGTTGCCGCCAACAACACGGTGACCGCCGTCGTGTTCGACTATCGTGGATTCGACACGCTCGGCGAGGCGACCGTCCTGTTCGCCGCAGTCGTCGGCGTGCTGGCTCTGTTTCGGAAGCTACGGGAGGACGAGGTATGAACACTGGAATGTCACTCATCGTCCGAACGGTCACTCGGCTCGTCTACGGGCTGGCGCTCGTCTTCGGGTTCTATGTGATCATGCACGGTCACCTAACCCCAGGCGGAGGATTCCAGGGCGGAGCAGTTGTTGCTAGCGCTTTCGCGCTCCTACTTGTGGCATTCGGGTCCGCGGGCATCAAGGGGCACCTGAATCAGCATCTGCTCCAAACGCTTGAGGAAATAGGTGCGCTGGCGTTTCTTGCTCTCGGCTTTCTTGGAATCGGCACGGCATTCTTCTACAACCTGCTGGTCAACTCAGGTGGGCTGTTTGGATCACCGGTTCCGATCGGGCCAAATGCGGGCGTATTTGCCGCCGGAGGAACGCTTCCTCTCATGAACTGGGCTGTAGGGTTGAAAGTCATGACCGGCATTGCTGCCATCATCATCGCAATGCTCGTTGGAGCTCGAAAGGAGGAGACCGAATGAGCATAGGGAACCTCCCGTTCGTTGTCGCCGCGCTGCTAGTCGTCTTCGGCATCTACGCATTCCTGTTCAAGCGGAATCTGATCAAGCTTGTGATTGGAATCTCGCTCGTCGAGACGGGGGTCAATCTGTTCCTCGTCTCCCTTGGATATCGCACGGCCGGCATTGCACCGATCTACACATTCGCCCCGGAGGCGGAGAGGATGGTTCTTCCGACGCCCCAGGCGCTGACGCTCACAAGCATCGTCATCGGCCTGGCGACAACGGCACTTCTCTTGTCCTTTGCCGTATTCATCCATCGCCACTACGGGACACTGGACGTTCGGAAAGTAAAGGAGCTCCAAGGATGATCGCACTGACCAACCATGCACCCGTGCTCCTTATCGCGATTCCGTTGCTCGGAGCGTTCGCCGTTCCGCTCATCGGGAAACTCGG
>CAZORQ010000026.1:0-35117 GCA_964582285.1 uncultured Thermotogae bacterium | reverse complement strand
CTCGCCGAGAACACGTATGGCTCCTGAGTCAATCGGTAGTAGCCCGTTGATTACTTCGAGAATCGTCGTTTTCCCCGCTCCATTCGGACCGGTAATTGCAGCCTGCTCCCCTGCGAATAGGGAAAACGTCACTCCATCGAGCGTTGCATGCCGCTCACCCTCGTAGGTTGCTCGAACATCGACTAGGGAGACGACATCGTCCATTCGAACAGCGCCTCCTCGGGAGCAACTTCCAGTTCATACGCCTTCGCGATGATTTCCGACCCATCGAAATCGTCGATGATCTCCCGGCGAAGCTCGATCGTGATCGATTGCCCATCGGCCGTGAAGAACCGAACGCGCGGACAATCCTCTCCAACGATGTGAAGGTTCCCCTTCCCGGCAGTGCACCCTGACCCGATCTGGATGCCATCGTTGAGACATGAGAGTGGCGTGGTTTGTCCGGCTTCGGATTCGGCGCGAAGGCCGAAATAGCCAGAGCTTCCCAGCTCGCGAAGGGCAAGGAGTCCCATTCGGATTCCCGCCACAAGGTACGGCCCAAGATGCCCGTGCAGAGACGTTCCTCGGTCGATCAACTCTCGAAGGTTCGCGTTCCTCGGATCGATCTTCAGTGTTTGCATCTCACTCTCCTTGCTCCAGCGGTTCAATCGCAGCAAGCAGCGCCTCGCCATTGCGCATTAGTAGATCTACAAGCGTCGCCGTGTGGGGCATCACACCGGGGAAGTTGGAGAGAACGATGTGAGTTGCCCCGATCTCGCGCGCGAGCTTCGCCCCGAAGTCGATCCCGCTCTGGAGGTTGTCGATGACTAACTGAGCCCCTGCATCTCGTCCTTCATCGGCAAGCTCCACAAGATCCCTCATGGAGAGCTTTGCCGGGATTCCGTATCTCACCGGAATATCGAACCCCAACCAGTCAACGAACTCAGTTTGCCATTCCATGCATACGACCGCAACACCTGAAACGCTTGCGGATTCCGCCATCTCCAGCAGCTCATCTCCGAGGTCTTGAAGCGCTTTGATGTAGGTCTCCGCGTTCGCCACGAACGTCTCCGCTTCGTCGGGAAACTGCTCCATGAACAGATCGCGGATCGCTGTGACCTTTGCGATAGCCGTATGTGGCGTATTCCATTCTCCGGGTAATTGCAGCACGATGGCAGCGCTTCCGGCTGCGTCGGCCAGCGTCTCAATCCACGGCTCGAACCCCGAGTACAAGATGACCGCTGCATCCAGCACAGCCGTCAGATCGCTCGGCGTTAAGTCATAATGCGATGGACAGAAGCCCGATGGGATAATCGTAACAACCTCAACAGTCTCCCCCCCGATGATTTGGGCGAACTCCCCAAGTATCGCGTGCGTCGATACGACCGTCTCAGCCGCCACTGCCAATCCAACGACCAATAGCCCTATGCTCAGGAGCAGTGCTGTTCGTTTCATCTTCTCCCTCCATGTCTACCGGATTCTCTTTCCTGTGGACGTTCCGGTCAGTTCGCCGTGCTTGACCCCTTTGAGCCCTATCAGTCGATGAGCAAGCTGTTCGATCTCCCGTGCTTCCCCGCGTACGGCAAGGAATTCGAGGCAGTTCTGCTCATCGATGTGAACGTGGGTTGTCGAGATGACGGCATCCAGCGCGTGGTGTTGGATGTCGGTCAACTTCCGTGACAGGTCCGATCCATGATGGTCGTATAGAAGCGTGATCACGCCGACGACTTCTTCCCCGGCATCCCACTCTTGTTCTACCAGCTGCCGGCGGATCGCGTCGCGGATTGCCTCGGACCGGTTGGTCCAACCTCGGCGTTGGCAGAGTGCATCGAACGCTTCGATGAGGTCTTCGTCCATCGACACACTGAAGCGGATTGTCTTGGACATTGCGTAACACTCCTTCAAGTTTCGTAACACCACGAAGCATACGAGTCTCCCCGCTCCTTCGCAAGCAAGGGAGATCCGTTCGGCCCATGTTCTCCGTCGTTTCAATGTCGATGAATGGATCGGTAGCGATAGACGTCCTATACTCGCAAGATCTCCCATGACAACGAAGATTCTGGTTGTCGACGATGAGCCCTGGGTCGTACAGGCGGTCCAGAAGTACCTCGAAGAAGCGCACTTCGAGGTGATCCCCGCGTACGATGGCGAGGAGGCTCTCGCGGAATTCGACCATCATGCTCCCGACCTGATCATCCTCGATTGGATGCTTCCCAAACTAGACGGCATCTCCGTCGCTCGGAGCATCCGGCGAACATCTAACGTCCCGATCATCATGTTGACTGCGAAGGTCGACGAGGAGGATCGGATCAAAGGCCTGGAGATTGGCGCCGATGATTATGTCATCAAACCATTTAGCGCACGCGAGCTGGAGGCTAGGGTTCGCGCGGTGCTTCGTCGCTCAGTCGGGAAAGAACTCCCGATCATCGAGATCGGAGACCTCCGATTGGACCGGATGGAACGTCGCGTGTGGGCATCTGGCGAGCCGGTTGGACTGACCGCGATGGAGTTCGATCTTCTCGCATTTCTGATGACGCACCCCGGTCGGGTGTTCACGCGCCTGGAACTCCTCGAGGCTGTTCGTGGTGAGACATACGAGAGCTTCGAGCGATCGGTCGATTCACACATCAAACGGCTGAGACAGAAGATCGAACCGGATCCGGCAGATCCCCGCTTTCTCCTTACGGTCTTCGGCGTAGGCTACAGACTCGCCAAGGAGGCCCGTTCATGAGGCACTCCCATCGGATGTCAGTCCAGGCGAAGCTTCTCTTGACCTTCGTTCTGATCGTTGCGGTCACATCCGTCGCCGGGTATCTATTCATCAACCAGTCTGTCAAGCAAGCCTTCTCCGAGTTCACAGCGAACACGTATACTCCCCAGGAGAAGGCGGTATTGCAGCTCGTCCGCGGGTTCTACGAACAGACGGGAAACCTGCAAGCCGTCATCGCATTTCTCGAACGCGGGCGCCGCGAGGTCCCTGTCCTCCTCGTCGACCCGGAGGGGATTGTCATTTATGCACCGGATCCCCGGTACAGAGGACGTCATCTCTCCGACGACCAGCTCAAGGAGGGTGAGACCGTTCCGCTGATCAACGGGGAGACTTGGACCGTGATCCCATCGCGGATCGTGCTGGGCCAGGAGATCATCGAGAAGGGATTCCTCTGGACCACACGCCGCTCGCTTTGGCTAGCCGGGCTTGTTGCAATCGCTGCCGCGATTGCCCTATCCGCCATTCTTCTTCGGCAGATCACTCGACCGCTCCGTCGTCTCGACGCGGCCACACGCAAAATCGCGCGAGGGGAGTTCAGTGAGCGTGTAGGCACCTACACGTCTGATGAGATCGGCCATCTTGCCCGCTCGTTTGACGAGATGGCCGAGAGTCTCGAACGGGCCGAGCAGACGAAGCGGCAGATGATCGCCGATGTCTCACACGAGCTGAGAACACCATTGACCGCCGTTCGAAGTGCATTGGAAGGACTCCGAGACGGGCTGATTGATGCGACCCCTGCAACGCTCGCATCCCTGCACGACAAGATCCTGCTGACCACTCGATTGGTACGCGATCTCCATCAACTCGCGCTTGTCGATGCAGGCCACCTGTCGATTCGACGATCAGCCTGTCGAATCGACGAGATCATAGATACGATTGCCGAAACCATTGGAGCCCAACTCGAAGACTCGAGGATCCGGCTCGATCGACAGATCCCCCCCAACCTTCCGTCTGCCGATATCGATCGCCAACGAATCGAACAGGTGTTCCTCAACCTCCTGGCAAACGCCATTCGTCATACCCCTGAGGACGGGACGGTTTCGATCTCCGCCAGCGCGATGAATGACGAAATCCACCTCTCCTTCTGCGACAGCGGCCCTGGCCTCTCAGATGCGGATCTTCTCCACGTCTTCGATCGCTTCTATCGATCGGACAAGGCGCGTCCCAGTGATGGGGGGGCCGGCCTGGGGCTGTCGATCGCCAAGGCATTGGTCGATGCGCAGGGGGGAAGAATCTGGGCGGACAACGGATCCTCCGGCGGGGCGTGTTTCCACGTGGCTCTCCCGACGGTGTAGGAATACAGCTTCACAGAGGGCTCGCCCTGCACGCGGCGTGCCGCCCCTGCGTCGTTCGAGGGACGGCACCGCGACATGGATGCTCTCAGCCGACTCCTGAAACCAGCTACTCGATCGCCTCCAGCTTCAGCCCGAGAACGTCCACGAGACGCTCGATGATCTCGAGATGCCGCGACATCGCCGCGCCCCGCTGGAGCCCCCTTTGCTTTCCCAGATCGTTCTCCTGTCTGCTGAGCCCCATGCTTCGTTGCTCCTGGTTGTCCGCCAGCCGACGGCGGAACTGCTCCGTGGCCTCCGTACGATCTGCAAGCCGCTGTTCCATCCGCCCAGCAAATCGCCCACGGAGTCCGGATCCGATCGCTTCTTCTCCCTCTTCCCCGCGCTGTTCAAGCAGAACCTCCCGGCCAAGCGTCACCGTGTGCCCCGTCTCTCGATCCACTAGGAATCCCGGCAGCATCTCTTCGAGGATCTCGCCTTGCTTGATCGTCAGGATTCCCTTGATTTGATCGATGGCCTCTGCTGCATGATCGCGCGCCAGCGCACCACGTTCCGCCGTTTCGGCGTGATAGGTTTCGAGGATCTCATCGAGCTCCTCAGCCGATCCGTTGAACGTGATCATGTCCTGCTCAAGCTCCTGCCATCGAAGCGTATTCGCTTCGGTCTCTTCCAAGAGATCGCTGAGGAGTCCGTGAATCTCTTCCATCTGCTCTGCGGTAAGCGCCATTCTGTTTACCAGGATCAGAAATGGCAGGTTGCCGTTTTGGCCTGCCTCGCGTTCGCCAACCAGATCTTGCGTGCTCGCTGGGATGGCAGCGACGAGTCCCACCAGGAGCACCAACGCGACGATTCTCAGTCGTTTTCGCTTCATGTCTGTTTCCTCCTTTGCGTTCGCTGTACATGTTGGAACGTACTTCTTACCGATGAGCAGCTCGGTCCAAACCTGTGGCAGGGCTGTGAAGAGATACACGGCCCTTGATCCGCGGATCGCTCATGTGAGAGACTCTTTACCAAGATCCATCGGGGAAAGGAGCACAAGTGAAGCGAACAGGTCTAATGGCGCTTGTCCTGCTTGCCGCCTGTTCTTGGCCGGTGCTCTCGTTGCGGATCGTCTGTACCACGACGATCGTCGGAGATATCGTTGGCCAAATCTGCGGCGACGAAAACGAGTTAAGGGTTCTTCTCTCCGTCGATGTGGATCCCCACGCGTTCGAGCCGACGCCGGCTGATCTCGTTGCGATTTCGCACGCTGATGTTGTCTTTCTGAACGGCGCTTCGCTCGAGGCGGGTCTTGACACGATGCTGGAGAACGCGCCAGGTCTCGTGGTGTCCCTCTCTGACGAACTAGAGCTTCTCGGTGCCGATGGCCTGCATCACAACCATGACCCTCATTCTGAGGATCACCATGAGGTCATCGTCGACCCACATGTCTGGTTCGACCCGACATACGTCCACTCATGGGTCTCCCGGATTGCCGCTGTCTTGGAGGAGCACGACCCCCGCCATCAGGGCACATACCGAGCCCGTGCCGAGAGCTATCGGACGGCGTTGGATGAGCTGGATCGCTGGATCGAGACTCAGGTTCAGGAGCTTCCTCAGCAGAAGAGGAAGCTCGTCACCGATCACGCCGTGTTCGCATACTTCGCAGCGCGGTACGGCTTCGAACAGGTGGGCACCGTCTTCCCGGGGTTGAGCAGCCTGTCTGAGCCATCGGCAAGAGATCTCGCATCGTTGGAGAGAACGATCGCAGAGTTCGACGTTCCTGTCTTGTTTGTCGGGATGACGGTCAACCGCCGTTTGGCCGAACAGGTTGCCGCCGATACCGGAATACGGATCGTCATGCTGTACACCGGCGCATTGAGCGCGGCCGACGGTCCGGCCGGGAGTTACCTCGATTTGATCCGCTACGATGTCACGGCAATCGTTGAAGCCCTCTCGGGGGAATCGTGAGAACCAAGAGTGCGCCACCCGTAGCACGGGAAGCTCGCTTTCCTCTACTTCGCAGACGAAAACCCGCCGAGCATGTCTCCGACGCGCCTGTTGTCTCCGTGGCGAAGCTGTCTGTATCCCTGTCTGGCAGGCCGGCGCTCATCGATGTAACGTTCGACCTGGAGGAAGGCCGTCATCTCGCCGTTGTCGGCCCAAACGGTGCTGGAAAAACAACCCTCTTGCGCGTCCTCTCTGGACTGCTTCCGCTGTCCATGGGCACCGTTCATGTCCATGGCCACGGACCCTGCAAGCATGTCTGCATCGCCTACGTCCCTCAGAAGAGCGGTATCGATTGGCGGTTTCCTGTGACGGTGTACGACGCTGTGATGATGGGACGGACGCAGCGGATCGGTGTTCTTCGCCGTCCCGGCGAGCGCGACCATCTCGCCGTTCGAGAAGCCCTGGCAGCTGTGGAACTCGCAGATCTGGCACACCGACAGATCGATCAACTGTCCGGCGGTCAGCAACAGCGGATGTTCCTTGCTCGAGCCCTTGCACAGGAAGCCGATCTGATTCTGCTCGATGAGCCGTTCGCAGGTCTTGATGTTCCCTCACGATCGGAGGTCCTCGGATTGATCGCCGGACTTCGCGGACGTGGGATGGGCGTAATCGTTGCACTCCATGATCTTGGAGTTGCCGCTCAGTCGTTCGATGAGGTCCTTCTTCTGAAACGGAGGATGATCGGTCACGGCCCGGCCTCCGCGGTGCTCACTGAAGAGAATCTCCGTGAAGCCTACGGGAGCTGTCTTCATTTGGCCGAGGGCGCTTCGGGTGTGTTTGTTGTGCACGACACGGCCTGTTCCGGGAGGGATGATGCATCTGGCTGATTGGTTCCTCGAACCGCTTCGCTTCCCATTCATGGTTCGCGGCCTCATCGCGGCAATGTCTGTCGGAGGCCTGTGCGCCATCGTTGGCTCATTCGTTGTGTTGCGTGGGATGGCATTCATGGGAGATGCCATCGCCCACTCGATACTCCCCGGCCTCGCCGGCGGCGTGCTTGCTTTGGGGAGAGAGGATCGCCAATCACTTTTCTGGTGGGCACTTGGAACAGCTATCCTCGTTGCCTTGGGGATGGGATGGATCGGCAAACGACGCCGAATCCGGGAAGACACGGCGATTGGAATCGTCTTTGCCGGAATGTTCGCCTTGGGAATCGCCATGATCTCGACCGTTCGTGGGTTCGCCGTCGATCTCGTGCATTTCTTGTTCGGTAACGTTTTGGGTGTCTCGGTCGGAGATCTTGTCCTGATAGCTGCATTCGGCGGTGGCGTACTTCTGATCGTTGGTCTTTTCTACAAGGAATTGCTTGTCACGTCGTTCGACCCAACGCTGGCACAAACCCTCCGATTGCCCACCTCAGCCTATCGATATCTCCTGTTCATCCTCGTCGCTATTGCCGTTGTCGTCTCACTTCAGACCGTCGGTGTCGGGTTGATGATCGCCATGTTGATCGTTCCGGCTTCGACGGCTTTCTTGGTAGCACGCCGCCTTCCGGCAATGATGGCCGTCGGCTCCAGCCTTGGGGTTCTCTCCGGAGGACTTGGCTTGTATCTCTCGTTCTACTGGAGCATTGCTTCGGGCGCCGCTATCGTCCTCGTCGCCATTGCCTTCTTCTTCATCGTCTTCTGTGTCTCGTCGTGCCGACACCGGTGGCACCGCGCACGAAGGAGCTAGCGCTCTCTTCTCGCGCCTCCTTCGTGCTATCATTCGAGCATCTCGTTTCATCTCCCATGCGAGGAGAGATACCGATGTCAACGAGGCTACGCTTGTTGCGTTCATCGCCTCCCCTGTGTACAAGCTGTTCTCTGGAGGACTGCGCATGATCCAAGAGGACATCCAGCTGCGATCGATCGTCGAGGCCGACCGTTCCCGAATCATGGAGATTTCCTCACAGATCTGGGACGGCGGGGATTGGGTCCCAGAAGAGATCGATGCGTGGCTCCAAGACAAGTCCGGAGAGGCCGTAGCCGCGGTGCTTGACGGACGCATCATCGGATTTGCGCGCCGTACGTGGCTTTGCCCGGGACATGCCTGGTTCGAAGGGCTTCGAACCGACCCGGCGTACGCCGGACGTGGCGCCGCGCGAGAGATGACACGTCATTTGATCGACAGCGCTCGTCACGCCGGCGCGAAGAAAATCCATCTGTCAACGCACATCGGCAACAAGGCGTCGATCCACATCATCGAATCGTACGGATTCACACGTATCGCAGGGTTCGTTCTCCTCGAACGGACCATCGAAGATAGGATACCTTCGCAGTCCAGCGCTGCCATTGAGTCGGTCAGCGAAGAGGCCGCCGTCCGATTCGTCGATCGCTCGATCTTCCTTGAGCTGGCGCAGAGGCGGTTTCCCCGCGGTTGGCGCTTCTTCCCGTTTGATGTCGATCCACCAACCGCCATCGCTCGCCTGGAAACGCGGATCGGGATCCGGCACAACGGCAAGCTGATGGCTCTCGCCTGCGTCCGGCAGTCTGTGGATAGTACCGGTTCGGTCACACTCAACTTCTGTGACGGTGCGCCAGAGGTCATGTCCCAGCTGTTAGAGGAGATCCATCGGCTCTACTCAGGCCGCACCATTGAGACCATGATCCCGAAGACGGAACACGCCGAGGCCGCCGTCATGGCAATCCTCCAAGAGCTTGGCTACCAATCGTGGGACAACTCCGATGCCAATGTCTTCGTCTACGAACTCGCCTTGTCCTGACCGCAGCCGCGCGAGGATAAGTTCTTCCGTCACACCCAGGACTGCGATTGCAGGAACATCAAGGGTATGATGAGAGTCCGGCAGAAGGGGGGAAAGATACGCGATGGTTCATGATCATCTTCCCGATTTGTCCGATCGCGAGCGCCAGCGATATGCACGCCATCTGGTACTCCCGCAGGTTGGCGAAGAGGGACAGCGGAAGCTGAAGGCATCCCGGGTTCTCCTTGTTGGCGCCGGAGGGCTAGGCAGCTCGATCGCACTGTACCTTGCGGGAGCGGGCGTCGGGCGAATCGGAATCGTCGACGACGACACTGTCCATCTCTCCAACCTTCAACGCCAAGTACTCTATGGGACATCTTCTCTCGGTGGGGCGAAAGCCGAGTCGGCGAGACAGCGAATCCTCGATCTCAACCCGGATATCGAGGTGATCGGACATGAAGAGCGATTCACCCCAAACTCGGCGATGAGGATCGCTGCAGAGTATGACGCGATGGTCGACGGCACGGACAATTTCGAGACGCGTTACGTCATCAATGACACCTGCCTCGCTCTGCGAATCCCCTATGTCTATGGCGCGATCTTTCGCCTCGAAGGGCATGTAAGTCTTCTGTGCACAGAGTCGGGTCCTTGCTATCGCTGCTTGTTCCCCAAACCGCCGTCGCAGAGTGCGGTATTGTCCGGAGAGCAGGCCGGAATCCTCGGAGCCGTCCCGGGGACGATTGGCACACTTCAGGCCACCGAGGTCATCAAGTGGGTTGTCGGAATCGGTGAGCCGCTGATCGGCCGGCTTCTCGTGTATGACGCCGCCATGATGAGGTTCGAGGACGTATCGATCGAGCGGAATTCCGAGTGCCCCGCGTGTTCCGCATGACGCTCCACTCTTCGGTCGGGCCATGCCCATGGGTGTGATTGCTCTCGCGCTGCGTCAGTAGATGGCATGACATCGCCAGGCCTGTCAGATCATAATCCTAGGAATTCGGCCCCAGCGAGGGGAGGGCCCCGAGTGCCCTTTGCGCATCCGGTCCATCCTATGGAGCCGTGCGCGTCATGCGTCTCTCTTTGCTCGCTAAGTGCGGTGAGCTCCTTCCTTCGCGGTATTTCGGGGCGCGGAATCGCTCGTTATGCTCTCGTCATTCATCGAAAGGGAGCGGGGGCGGAGCAGTTCGCTCCGCCCCCGACGCACTGTAGAGCAGCTGTGGCAGGGATTGTTGGATCCGCCAACCGTGCTCACGCCGACTCCTTCACCGCTTGGATCTTCCGATCGAAGACCCAGGGTGCAGGGGAAGCGACTTTCTGCGGTTTCTTTGTCTCATTTCCGAGAGGCTATGTGGTCCAGACCCCGCGGGAATGGGGAGGGGAATCTGCGTTGAGTCTCCCGCTCGAGCTTGGGTACCTCGATCAGCGCAAGCTGCATTGAAGAGCCTGGCAATCCAGACCTGCTCTCGTGTGCTCGCTCTCACGTCCCCTCCTATGTCAACCACTTCCCATTACCCAACCCTCGCGGCATCCGCCGCGCAGGGCTCCATGGCTGGAGAGGCTCTCGCGCCCAGACTCGCTTCGTTCGACGGAAGAGCCTGGCAATCCAAACTTGCTCCCGTGTGCTCGCTCTCACGTCCCCTTTCATGTTGACCACCTCCCATTGTCCAGCCCTCGCGGCATCCATCCGCCGGGCAGTGCTCCATGTCTGACCCCCTACATGATGGGAACCGGCTGCTCCTTGGGGAGGGAGACGCCGAATCTCTCCATCACATCGAGTCCTCCATCGTCGTACCACTCCTTCCATCCGTGGCTGGAGAGGTACTCGAGGCCAAACTCGCTTCGTTCGGGGGATGGCCTCATGCTCTGTCGTTCACGAAGTGCTTCGATGGTCTCATAGCCTTCTGCCGGAGAATCCACAGATACGAAGTGCCGATGGGCATTCTCCAGCTTCACGCCTGCCGGTCGATTCACCACATTCCACACTCTGTACATCTTGCAGTCCTCCTCTACGGGAAAATGCCCCGCTGACCGTAGACCGTCTCGAGCCGCTTGAGGGCAACAATGAGTGCAGCGGTTCTTGGATCAACGCCGTACGCTTGCTTCACCTCTTCGACTCTCTCGTATCCGTTGAGCAGCTTGCATCGAAGCCTTCTGTCGACTTCTTCAAGCTCCCAGGATTGGCTCTGCTTGTTCTGCAGCCACTCGAAGTAGCTGACGATGACGCCTCCCGCGTTGCACAAGATGTCTGGGATAATGTCGATCCCCTTCTCGCGCAGCATATGGTCCCCTTCGGGCGTCGTCGGGCCATTCGCTCCTTCGGCCACAACATCGACGGAGAGAAGCGGTGCGGTTTCCTCCGTGATCTGTGCTTCAAGCGCCGCGGGAATGAAGATGTTCGCTCTGGTGGATAGAAACTCCTCGTGCGTGACAGGAGTGGCCGCCTCATATCCTTCCACAGTCCCGTGCTTCTGGACATGGGAAAGCAGCAGCTCGGCATCAATCCCGTCATCCGAGGCGATCGCCCCTCCAACGTCCTCTACACCGATCAACCTAGCTCCCAGTCCCTGCAGCAGCCGAGAGGCCCAGGAGCCCACATTGCCGAACCCTTGCACGATGAATGTCGCCCCCGCAAGCGGGACCTGGCGATCCTTCATCCAGCGTTCGATGCAGTAGACGACACCCTGTCCGGTTGCCTTGTCTCGGCCCACACTTCCTCCAGCCTCGACAGGCTTTCCGGTGACCACATGAAGACTCCTGTTGCGCTCCTGCGGAGGCATCATGGTCAGGAAAGTGTCGAGAATCCATGCCATCACCTGAGAATTGGTGTTCACATCCGGTGCGGGGATGTCGTACTCCGGTCCGATATTCCCATTGAGGGCGAAGGTGAACCGCCGGGTGATTCGCTCAAGCTCTTTGCGCGAGTAGAGGGAGGGATCCATTTGGATGCCCCCCTTGGCCCCACCAAACGGGATGTCCACAATCGCTGACTTCCATGTCATCCATGTCGCCAGCGCTTTGACCTCCTCGACATCTACGCTTGCATGGAACCGCAACCCTCCTTTGAACGGGCCAAGAACATTGTTGTGTTGGACACGGTACCCGGTGAAAACCTCGATCCTCCCGTCCTCCATCTGTACAGGGAAGTGAACCGTGATCTCATTGGCTGTGCTCTCGAGGATTCGTTCGATGTCCGAATCGAGCGCCATCGCTTCGGCGGCACGTGCAAACTGAAGACGACACATGTCGTGAAGGCTTCGTCCCTCCGCCAGACGACCATCCAGAACAGCACTTCCTGTTCGCGCAGTCATGATCCCTCCTTCTGTCTCAGTGCAACTCCCTGCTCCGAGATGCTTGATCCGCCGCTGTCACTGATGTGAATGTAGAGCCCCGGAAGGACGTTCTCTAGCGTATTTGAAAGAGAATCCGTCGCCATTCGGAAGCGACAAGGCCGCCAGACTCACGCGAACGCGTTGTCAGTACGCACAGATTTTTGGGGGGTCTGCACGTCGGATTTCCGTCATTTGACAACGCGAAACCTGCGGGCCAACAAGCGCCAGGCAAACAGGAGGTTTGCACTGTGTTGTGGCGTTTCGAGAGGTTCCCCCTCGCGAGTTAGAGGGTTTCCTGGATGATGGAGAGGTAGAACGGTGTAATTCGTGCTCGTGTCTTCAGGGTGTCAAGATCGATGATGGTTACACGCCGGCCGGACGTGGCAATTAGCTTGCGTTCTCGAAATCGCCTCAGCGCCCGCATGAGCGACTCCAACGACACGCCGAGCATTTCCGCAAGTGTCTTCCGGGGAACCAGCAAGTCGAGAGTTACCCCTTCCTCTGTGGGTTGCCCGTAGTTGTGCGCCAACGCCAGGAGGAGAAGCGCAAGATTGCGGTCGATCGACTCCACGGCCTCGCGCGTTAGCTTGAGTTCAAGCATCACAACATCGCGCGCAAGCCACCGAGTAAGGTCTGTGCAAAGCTCCGGGTGTTCGTCGCGAAACGTAAGAAGATTGCGCCTTTCGATGAACAGGAGCGTTGTATCGATGAGGGTCTTCGCGTATTGAAGATGTGTAGAATGGCCCAAGGTGACAGCTTCGAGACCGAAGAGCTCTCCTACTCCGAGGAATCGAAGAACCCTCTTCTCACCGCCGGAACTCCCATGTTTCCCGATCTTGACAAGCCCTGATTGGACGACATACACACCCGATGCATACGACTCCTCCTGCGCAATCAGTTCCCCCGCTCGATGGCGGATCTCGAGGCACATGGACGCAAGATCTTCTCTCGCATCGGGATCAATCGAAGGGAAGACATGGGCAAGCAGGTTGGTCTTATCCGCCGGTGGGATTCTCGTCATGCTTCCTCCCCCTACCGAACCATTGCATCATACTCCCCAACGGATGCCGTGACCACCGTCAGGAGGCGCTTTGCTTGGCTCGCTTCCTGTCTAAGGCGGGAACCCGAGAGCCATGAGTCCCTTCTCGATGGCTTCCATCAAAGAGATCCCGGATGAGGAATGAATCTCCAGGACCGCAGTGCCCGAGAATCCGCTCTGCTTGAGTGTTTCCGTAACCGTTTCCCAGTCTACCGTTCCGTCACCCAGAGAGAGGTGCTCGTCCGATTCCCCGTGGTTATCGTGGAGATGCAGGTGGACAAGCTGTCTTGCGTACCGTTGTAGGTAATCGGTAATCGGCTCGCGGCCTGCATCGCGGGAGATGTGCGCGTGACCGATATCGATACAGACACCAAGGTTTGTGTCTTCCGGGTCGTCCCCCACCTCATCCAGAACCCGATCCAACATCCAGATCGAATCTCTCATGTTCTCCACCGCAAGGCGTACACCGAATTTTGCCGAATACTCGGCGATTCGGGCAATCTCGGGCCAATCAGGTCGATCCTCCTCCTCGACAAGGCCAAGGCATACTGGGTGGAGCACCAGCGTTTCGGCTCCCAGTTGGTGAGCAAGATCGATCTCGCTTCGCAGGTTCCGTGGACTCCAGGACCAATGCCGTCCTTGGATATGCAGTGTGACAAATGCCGCCTCGCGGCATGCCGATGCCAGGTCGAGTAACTCCTGTCCGGAGACCTGCGGACGATCCATTGCAAGCGCTCCCCAGACTTCGACCCCAAGTGGCTCGCCAATGCTGAGGATCTTGTGTACAGCTTCCGCAGGGCTGGGCCATTCCTTGGAATCCGTCTCACGGTAGAAACCCCAGATGCTCGCGCCTAGACGCATCAAACAGTCCTTCCACGCAGTCTCTAAAGCGGCTCGACAGTTTCCGTGAACGAGATGCCCATTGAGTCTAGTTCGCCGAGAACCGGCTGATAGATCTCCGGGATCATCGGCACGTGAACTCCGGTTAGCGCAATCTCTCCTTGAAGGATCATCCGCGCAGCAATCGCTGCGGGAAGTCCGACCAGTCGGGACATCGAGGAATTGCCATGAGGAATGCCGTAGTCGATCAACGTAGAGTAGGTCCGCTCCGTGCGATCGGTGTATTCGGCGACGAATTCGTGTTGCATCACCAACATATCCCGTTCGCCGGGAACGTAGCCCATCTTGATTAGCATGCGTGATGCCACGACATCGAGGTATGTCTTGTCCGCCGCGGGGATTGCCTCGCCGCTCAGCAATCCCAACCACTCAATCTTGCGAAGAATGTCGGACTCAATCGGCAAGTTCAGGTGCTCGGCCAGTTCCATCTTCAGAGCGACGCCAGGCGAACCGATCAGCCGCTGCAGCAACTGGCCGTAGGTGAGCCCTTCGATGTCCGTTCGTTCCGTCTCGTCGAGCCACCCAAGATCGACAATCGCCTTGAGCGTGTCGCACCATCCCGGGTAGCGCAGTGTGCCACGGAACATGGATCTCACAGACGGGATACCGTAGGACTCAATGTACGGAAGCGAATCCCGATTCGGATAGACCTCGAGTTCGCCGAATCCCTTGATCTCGCACGGCCAATGGTGGGAGAACAGCTCGGCCCCAGGAACGTCAACCACATCGCCGTCCTTGAGGAATCTTGCGGAATTCTTTCCCGCCAGGACGACACCACGCGGCGCCCACGAGAATTTGTACCCGTACGGGTTGTCGTTCGCCTCCGGCGCCGGAAGGCCCCCGGTATTCGATGTGAACCCTACAAGCTTCCCGCCTGCCTCTTGTATCCGATGGATCACCTGCATCGCCGACATGTGATCGATCCCCGGATCGACACCGATCTCGTTGAGCAAGATAACACCGGCATCTTTCGCTGCGCCGTCGAACGCGCGCATGTCGTCCTTGACGTAGGACGTGGTCACCATTTGCTTCGCGTGTTCAACGCAGTATCGGGCAACCACCGGATGATAGACGTACGGAAGAAGGCTGATTGACAGATCATGGTCGGCGATCAGCGTACTAAGCGCCGCCTCATCCTTGACGTTCAGTGGCATCGCCACACCGTTTGACACATTCCCAACCAGCTGCTTCGCCTTGTCCACCGTTCGACTGGCAACGGTGACGTGAAACCCCTCTACATCCAATAGGTAGCGAACCAGCGGTCCAGCCACCAACCCGGCTCCAAGAACGAGAACTCGTTTCAACAGGACTCTCCTTTGCCTTCTCTAGGCCTCTGCATTTGCTGCAGCATCAACGTATTTCGCGATGTATTGGTACTCAGGCGTCAAGCGCCCCCGATGGCAGATAACCGCCCGCTTCAGTTCCGGGGGGAGCGCAAGCTTGTCGAAATCAACCGCGTAGTCGGCCGCGGCAATTGCAGGGACGAAGCTCCTCAGGATCTCGCTGAAGGTGGTTGAGGACTCTCGCGGCAGCTCGGTCGGCAAGATGTCGACAGCCATCATCACCGGGCCGTGCCCCTCGACACCGAAGGAAATGCTCCCTTTATCAGGGTCATAGACGTAAGTCGGATCGTCCGGCTCTGTTGCCTTCACGGTTGTCTCCACTGCTCCTTCGACATCGCAGCTGATATCGCCGATGACTCGAAGTGTCGGCTGTCCATCGGCATAGAGCGCTTGTATCTGGCTCCTGGTCACGAGCCGCGGATACTTCGGCTCCCAGTAGATGCAGTTGATCAACACATGAAGCCTCGGAAGATACCGCTCAAACGCCGCTCGATAGCCTTCCGGACAATCGTAGTACTCCTGAAGCTCGAACGGATGCCCCTCCACCAGCGGGAGCACCGTGTCCTCCTCTCGGAAGACAACCTTGATAATAGGGGACCCAGCTTCTGCTGTAACTCCCCCTGGAGCAAGTAACGCGGAGGGTGAGAGCTCGGTCATTGGTAGCAGGTCGAGGATCTCCTGTGCTCCCTTGGACACGTTCCCGTATCCGGCAACCCCAATCACGAGAGGAGAGATACTCTCCGGAAGCCCTTCGCCTGCGACCTGTTCGCCGACTTGTGAGATAGCGGCCTTCGCTTCAGACAGGTCGGCATAGCTGGATGCCTGCTTAAGATCGGCGAATGGCGTCTCGATGCCTTCCCATCGTAGACGTTGCCCAAGCGTCCATAGCGTATCGATCGCACCTGCCAGGCCGGCGTAATTGCCAAAGAAGATCAACCGCCGTCCTTGCTCATCGACAATCCTCTCGTAGTCGATGATCGTGCACCCAAGATCGAGGCACCTTTGCAGCATCGGCATGTTTGCCAGTTGCCCTTTGATGGTGTGAGAGAAGAAGACATAGATCTTGTCCGGCTCGAGGACGTCAACAGGAATCTCCTTGAGGCCAACGATGATCCGGCAGTTGGAGAGATCCTCCACAATCTCCAATCCGCTGGATCGATACTCCTCGTGAGTGAACGCACGCTTGTCGGAGGATTGCACCGCGAAGCTGAGCCCTTCCTGTGATGACAGCGCCACAAGATCCTGAGGAACTAGCGGTGTTCGCCGCTCCCAGTGGTACATGTCTTCACGCCGAATCCCGATCCGATCGCCCATCGACACCGCCTTTCGACAACGCGCCTGAGTGGCTCTCAAGCGCGCGCAGTATACCGAACCAAAGATGAGGCGGCAAACTCCATTCAGAAGGGGTTTTTGGTCCTATGTGACTAGCGCGCCCCCCATCGCTCGAACGCGTCTTTGCCATCTCGTGTGAAGAAGATCCACGGCTGAATCGTGTCCATCTCATGGTGGATCGTCACGCCGTTCTCATCCATGAATGCACGAACCGCTTCCACCAACGCTTTCGCATCGTCTGCCTCGATATCCGGACCGAGCCGCGATGCTCCTTCGATCACTTCATCCGGAACTCCGAGCAGCCGGAGCTCTTGCTCGCTCCAGTGGACGACCGCGGACCAGGAGTCCTTCACCAGAAACAACAGCTTGACCAGAGATCGAATAGCATCCGCGTAAAGAAGCGTCAGATTCAATCGCGGCCCGCCACGGGCTGTGGTCTTCTGTGCACGCCCCAAACGATAGAGGACGTCGAGGTAGTGAACTGTCATCCGATCTGTCCTTGTCTCTTGGGGTAGTTCCGCGTGTCTCTCAATGATCGGCGTAATACGATTCTCCGGATCATGCAAGACCACCGCATGTTGATACGGTTGGTGAAACAAGTCATGGGTCGATTCCGTCAGGCCAACGAAATCCGACCATGGCATGAGATAGAACTCGTAGTCAACGACAGGCCGTTCTCCTTCCGGCGTTCCTTCCTTGAAAACGAAGACTTGCCGCTCCTCATCGGGTGTGCGCTTGTAGACATCGTCTTCGACAACGACTTCGATGTCGTAATCGGAGAGTTCGTCGAGATACGGGCGGGTGATCGATCCAAGCAGATAGATCCCAATGACGCCTTCTTTCCCGACATACGGTTCGATCAGTTCGCGGGCTCGTTCCATATCAGTCCTCCTAGAAGATGCCTCAAGAAAGAAACCCGCGAAAGATCTCGCGGGCTGGTGGGTGGTACAGGGCTCGAACCTGTGACCTCATGCACGTCAAGCATGCGCTCTCCCAGCTGAGCTAACCACCCAGTCTCGTTCCTGAGGCGGCGACCGGATTCGAACCGGTGAATCAGGGATTTGCAGTCCCTTGCCTTTCCGCTTGGCTACGCCGCCGGCAGGTCAACGATTATACGAAGTGGGCAAACCGGGATCAATTCATCGTTCTCATCGATGAATCCGCTAGAGATTCTCTCTACTCAGCGGATTCCTCAGCCACTTCGGAGTCTTCGTCCTTGGTATGACCTGCCCCGCGATCGCGCACCTCGTCGATCGTGCCGACCATGTAAAACGCCTGCTCGGGGATCTCGTCGAGCTGCCCATCGACGATCATCGCGAACCCCTTGACGGTGTCCGCAAGCTTAACGTACGCACCGGGACGGTTGGTGAAGTGTTCAGCAACGTGTTTTGGTTCCTGCTATTCTCTCGCTCAAATTTATTGTTCCCCCTCATTCCGTGTTCGAAAGAGAGTAGAAAGGTACAGTTTGTCTAACTTGACAAATATCCATCATGTCCTGTAGTGTGTGGCTGGTGCTGGGGGAATGCTCTCCAGCGCCCTTTTTCGTTCGTACTGCGCTAAGGAGGTTCATGATCAGGCGAGGGTGTTCGCTAATTGCCTTTTGGCTATGTGTGCTCACCGTCTCTTTTCTCTCTCACGCCAAGACCTCATTGTCAGGAACCTGGGAGGTATCCATCAACGTCGATCCTGCAGCTTTCCCTCCGACGATCCATTCGACAGTCGACCTGACATATGAGATCGGAGATTGGTCGCTCATGAGCTCAGCAGGATGGGCCTCGACCGGACTGACAAAGCTTGACTTCAAGTCAACCGGCTCTCTGGGTGACTTCTCCCTCTCTTCGTCCCTCTCGTTCGATCCTGGTGCAGTTCGCTTCAAGCGCTGGAAAGTCTCAGCCGATTGGGACGCCAAAGGTCTGTCTCTCTCCTCGTCGTTCCAGATCACGCCGAACTACGTAGCGCTGGATATCTCAGCCGACGGGGAGTCAGGAGACCTCTCACTTGGGATCGATGTCGAACTGCGTACCCGGGGAGGATGCGAATTGCTGTTGCAGGGGATCGATCTGTCGATCGATCTTCCGTTTTGCTGCGCCAGCGTTTCGTCCGAGGTCTCCTTCTCCAAGGATGGATTCAGGGAGCTTGGCTTCTCTGTCTCCGACATCGAGATCGAACACCTACCCTGGATGTCGATCGATGCCGATCTCACATTCAAGACAGATGCCAAGGAACTCGATCTCTCTTCGTCGTTTGACTTCGGAATGCTCCCCTGCATTGACTTCTACATCGAAGTGCAGACAGCGAGCACACTACAGATCTCGAGCATCTCGATTTACGGGATCGGAATCCGCTGCAACATCGGCGATATCTCGTTCGAGGCGCTCTCCTATCTCGACGGCACGCACAAACTGAAGGGCAAGTACTGGGAGATGGTCGCGCTGTCGTTCGACGACGAGGCCGACTGCTGCGGCCCCTTCTCCGGTAGCGTCGCCGTTTACTTCCTTCAGGGCGGTGCGATGCTCTTCGATGTGGCGTACTTCGAAGGATCGTTCTCCGTAGTGATCAATCAGTCTCTGACCTTTGACATGGCGTTGGCGTGGGACATCGAGGCCGGAAGCCTCGGCAAGCTCACGTTGCGCATGGAGGTGACGTGGTGAGCATATCTGCTCTGCATTTCGAACACTCTCCGAGGTCAATCCCCTCTGCTCGGGGTGCTCTCTAACTAGAAGGAGGTACATCGTGTCTGATCTTGCCAGGATCTCTGCGGCCGTCAGCTTGACCCTGTTCACCCTGGGAGCCGTATTTGCGTCCGCGGTTGGCGACGTGGAGGAGCTGCACGAAAGCATTGTCTTTGAGACCACATCGTGCATGTGGGATCAAAGCCTGGACAACAGTCCAAGACGCCAGTTCTCATTCAGCCTGCTGCCGCAGGTCGACCTCTCTGACTTCGCAAGTAACGCCGAAATCGAATCTCACGGCGCTCCCTACCCGAGCTGGATGCTCGAGATACTCACATTCAACGGGTACCCATCGGTCGTCAAGCTCGGGGCCAACTGGTCCTCGACCATCGACGGCTTCATCAAGCTGAACGGGAGAGCCGATGCCGGGGGCAATGTGCACGTCGTCTATCCGGTTGACGTGACCTTGACCCATCCGGAACCTGAGAGCTTCTCCCGCGGGGACGCCGTTGCGTTGAAGGCGCTCGTGGTCCCGAGGGACGGGGCATTGATGGAGACAGCGTCGTTATCGTCCGGCCTGGGCCTCACGGCTGACGGCGCGTTCGGCTATCATCTTTCCGGGGCCGTGAGTTTCGGGATCAACGAACACCCATTGATCGGCAATCATAAACCCTTGGAATCATTCAGCAACCTCGCGCTCTTCCCCAATGAACTCATATGGAACTACAACCCGAAAGAAGAGCGCTGGGAGCAGCTCTCTCGTACCCTGGCCAACTTTGCGCCGCTTGGCGTGTACGGCTATGTCGGCTATCCCACCGTTCGATGGAGAACGGACAGGAAGAGCTCCGACGGATCTCTCCACGCGGATGCGGCGGAGACGTTCGCCTATGTCGAACTGGACGCACTCTCGTTCATCGACACCGAGATCCCACTCAGCTTCACCACCGACGAAGTCGAAGGGTGTCAGCTTGATTACTCCATTGTTGGGGCGACAGCCACGATGGAAACGAAAGCAAGCCAGCAAGTCACCTTTCAACCGCGACCCTTGGTACGCTACGAGTTCAGCGAACCACTTCTGGTTGACGGTGAGGTGTGCGATCACGTGACGATCTCCGCTGAGCCTTTGGCGTTGGCCGGCTATATCTCTCCCGAGATCATCGTTCCCTCCAACGTTGGAGGGCCAGTGACGATCACGCCGATCGTTATCCTGGACAACGAATTTCACAACAGCTACGGCGTGCAATCGACCCACGCACTCGATGCAGAAGCACTCAAGTACATCCTCAAGACCCGCAAGCTGGACGTCATCCAGCGGTGGACGTATTTGAGGAAGTGGTTCCGGGATTTCGAGTGGAAGAGTTACTGGGATCAGTGCTTCCGTTGGTGCTGGTGCTGCGATCTTAAGGGGTGGACTCCTTTCGGCAGCTACACGATCTGCAGTGACTGCGTTTTGTGTTGGGATTGGGAGAGCTGCTTGCGCTGGAAGAAGAAGTGGTTCACTAGGCACCTCGGAGCGTGGTTCGCTCCATGGCACGTCAAGGATATGGAGATCGAGCTGGGGCCAGTCATCACGGGAGGCTATGCGCCGACGCCGGCTCCCGAGGATAGCCGAACCGAATCCTTTAGACTGACGGGGTTCGAAGAGATGCGACTTGATCCCTTCCTCCTCGCTCCGGCACCGTGGTCCGGCGGACTCACGTTCTTATGCAGCCACGTCGTTGATGATCCGATGAATGAGGTGCCGATCGAGTACTCGATCTTCGGGCCTCCGACGGGCTGCGAGGCCCTCGAATTGGAGTGGACTGACTCCAGCGATTGGACGCCGAAGGGGATTCCAACGGTTGATGGGGACTACTCCGAGGGGACACACACCCCAGACGATGGCTCATGGTGGTTCCACGCGGCGGCACTTGACACCGAAGGAAACGTCGGCGAGCTGTTCCAATACGGGCCGATCGTCATCGACCGGACTCCGCCGGACATCTCACTAGAGAGCGATGCGGAGTGGCGTGTGCAACCAGTCGAATTCCGCGTAGTTTCGAACGAGCCCCTGAGCGGTGTGACCGAGGCGCTGGTCTCCGTGACGGGTGGCGAGATCGTCAGCTTTGAGCTGTCGCCGGAAGCGACCGGAATCCTCGTTCGCGTGCGCCCAGACGGCACGGGCGAGATCACGCTCAATGCAGCGACAATGCCAGACTGCGCGGGCAACCACTCCGAGGAAACTGATCTCACCGTCTCGTTCGTCGACGTCATTCCCCCGGAGCTTCCATCGCTGTGGTCCCCGTCGCATCCGGTTGATGTCTGGTCTCGCGTTCAGGAAGTGGCCATCGAGGCGACCGCCACGGACGATGTGTCCGGGGTGGCAGGCTACGAGATCGCCTGGACTCAGGAAGCTGAGTGGGTCCCGTCTCAGGCCGTGACGGATGCTGTCAGTCTCTGGTCGAGGGGCATCTTCCCGGCACCGGAGGATGGCTCCTGGTACTTCCACTTGGCCGTCGTGGACGGCGCCGGAAACTGGAGCGGAGGAAGCACAATCGGTCCATTCCTGATCGACACGATGCCTCCCGAGGCAAGTGTCACGAGCCCTCACGAGAAGTGGACGGATGTTCCCATCGAATTCAACATCGCCTATAGCGAGACGGCACCCGATCTGGACAGAAGGTACGTCGACGTCGACGGCGGAAGCGTCGTCGTCGTGCGGCGAACTTCGGCCGGCTCGTTCCGAGTTTTGATCAACCCGTTCGAGTCCGGTGACGTGACGCTTCACGACTCAGGTTGTGTGTTCGATCGAGCCGGCAACCCCAGTCCTCATGCATCTGCAACGGTCAAGTTCATGGACGTCGTGCTTCCGACGCCACCTGTTCTGTCTTCTCCTACGCACGAGATCGGTGTTCTCTCCAACGTGCCGGATGTTGTCATCGAGGCTCACGGGGCGGCAGACGACCTGTCTGGGATTGCCGGCTACGAGGTTGCGTGGCTGCAAGACGCTTGGCTTCCGACACACACGGAATCTGCGGGGCCGCTGTGGGCTGGCGGGACGTACCTCAGCCAACTGGGCGAAGACGGAAACTGGTTCCTCCACGTCATGTCCGTGGACAGATCGGGGAATTGGAGCGAACCTCTGAGCTACGGTCCGTTCGTCATCGACACGAGGCCGCCAACAGCCAGGATCACTGCCGATCCGGAGGAGCGCACGACCGTCGACGAGCCAGTGCAGTTCCGCATCGCCTTCTCCGAACCTGTAACAGACTTCTCCCCTGAGGATCTTGAGCTTCACCACGCAAGCGTAGCCAATTGGGACGAGGAGAGCTGGACCGACTACTCGTTTGTCGCAACTCCTGACTCCTCGGCATCGATCGTTCTGCGCGTTCCTAGCGCAGCCGCTGAGGATGAAGCCGGGAACCCGAATGATCCCTCGGATTGGATCGAGGTCCCATGCTCTGCAGCGCCGAGGATCTCTGAGATCTATCTCTCCACGTCAAACGCGTCAGGTAAGTTTGTCACGCCGGGAGATAGCGTGACAGTCGCTTTCCGAATCCAAGCTTCCGGCAATCTCGACCACGTAGACGTGGTCATCGGTGGCTGCCGAGCAGCTGTCGTACCAGCGCCAGCTCAGGATGGCGACCAGATCCTGAGCCTCCGCGCAGCTTGTGTATCAATGTCGGAAGAGACAGCAGAGGGGATCTTGGGATTCCAGATCGAGGCTCTCGGCAGCGGAGGAATGGCTGAGACCGTCGAGCACACCACGGACGGGCATACGCTGATCTTCGATAGGACGCGCCCGCAGCCAATCGTTACCAGTGAGTCTGCGTCGCACCGCAATGAGGACGTGACGTTCGTCATTGGCTTCGGTGAGCCCGTCTCCGATTTGGAGTCGTCGTCTCTTCAGGTCCTGGAGGGCAGTGTCTCTGGTGTTGCCAGGCGTAGTGAGGAGGCGTTTGAAGTAACGGTAACTCCCGAAACAGATCAGGATGTTTTGCTTCGGGTCGTCGCTGGCGCGGTCCTTGACCGAGCGGGACTCGAAAGCACGATTTCCGAGACGCTTACGGTACCACGCGCACCGGAGCTTGATGCGGTGTCGATCTCGACATCCAATGCTTCCAGCGAGTACTGCACGGTTGGTGACACGGTCACGCTCACCCTCGAAGCAAGCAGAGCGTTGTCCAGACTTCCGGAGGTTGAGATTGGCGGCCGCGATGCTGATGTGACCTACGAGGGGTCGGCGGCGTACGTTGCGACTTGCGTAGTGGGCACATCGACCGACGAGGGCGAGATCGAGTTCGAAGTTGTCTTCAAGGACGAGGCGGGCGCTGACGGGATCGCTGACGAGACGACCGACGGATCCTATGTGATCTTCGACAGCAAGACGCCCGTGATCGAGGATTGCCCTGAGGACATAGAGACAACGGGTCACGTCGTGTATTGGGATGAGCCGACCTTCTGGGACAACGGATCAGGGATCGCTTCCATCAACCAAACGCACCATCCCGGGGACGCTTTCCCCTCAGGGATAACCACTGTAACGTACACGGCTGCGGACAACGCCGGCAGTGTCTCGACCTGTTCCTTCGACGTGAACGTATGTGGGGACGCGCCGACGGTCGTGCTTTCCCTCGCGCCTTGGGAGACCGATCCGACGAGTGATTGGGAGATCGATTTCATCGCCGTGTTCTCCGAGGATGTCTGGCCCTCAGGCACCGCATTCGATGTAGACGTTGACGGGACTACAGGGGCAGATCATGTAGATGTCATATACACAATCCAAATGACGGAGTGGAAGATCACAGTATCCGGAATGACGCAGTCAGGTCTACTGGAAGTCACAGTCCCCGCGGGGACCGTGGAGGATGCCGACGGCAATCCAAACGAGGAGTCGAACACCGTCGGGGTCCAGTACGAACACGTTCCGTAGCGCATGCCAAGATCGTAGGGACAGCAGCGGAGTGCCGAATCGCTGGAATCGGCGCTCCGCTGCCTGGAATCTCGACGTTTCGTTCGTCTATTCGCCTTCCGACCCTCCACGATTCTCAATCACTTCGTCGATCGTGCCGACCATGTAGAACGCCTGCTCGGGGATCTCGTCGAGCTGCCCATCGACGATCATCGCGAACCCCTTGACGGTGTCCGCAAGCTTAACGTACGCACCGGGACGGTTGGTGAAGTGTTCAGCAACGTGGAACGCCTGCGACATGAACCGCTCCACTTTGCGGGCGCGGCGGACGACAAGCTGATCCTCTTCAGACAGTTCGTCCATTCCCATGATCGCGATGATGTCTTTGAGGTCCTCGTAGCGCTGCAGCACGCTCAGTGTCTTGCGTGCGACGCGGTAGTGTTCGCGGGAGATGACATTCGGATCGAGCATCGTCGAATTCGATTGGAGCGGATCAACCGCGGGATAGATCCCCTTCTCCACGATCTCTCGCGAGAGCGTGACCGCGGCATCGAGATGGCTGAACACCGTCGCCGGCGCCGGATCGGTCAGGTCGTCGGCCGGAACATAGACGGCCTGCACGGATGTGATCGAGCCCTTTTTCGTCGAGGTGATCCTCTCTTGCAGCTCCCCCATCTCCGTCGCCAGCGTCGGCTGGTACCCGACTTCGGACGGCATACGCCCGAGCAGTGCCGACACTTCGCTTCCCGCCTGCGCGAAACGAAAAATGTTGTCGACGAACAGCAGCACATCCTTCCCCTCTTCGTCGCGGAAGTACTCGGCCACCGTCACGCCGGTCAGGCCGACACGGAACCGTGCCCCGGGAGGTTCGTTCATCTGTCCGTACACAAGCGCTGTGTTCTCAAGAACTCCGGCTTCCTTCATCTCGAGGTAGAGGTCGTTCCCCTCGCGGGTCCGCTCGCCGACTCCGGCGAACACTGAGTAGCCGGAGTGCTCATAGGCGATCGAGCGGATCAGCTCCATGATCAGAACCGTCTTGCCGACCCCCGCGCCGCCGAACAGCCCGATCTTCCCCCCTTTTGGGAAGGGGCAGACGAGGTCGATAACCTTGATCCCCGTCTCGAAGACCTCCGTCTCCACCTCTTGATCCAACAGCTTCGGCGCCTTGCGATGAATCGAATACCTCTCCTTGGTTTCGGGCGCGGGCATCTCGTCAATCGGCTCTCCCACAATGTTAATCAACCGCCCGAGTGTCTCCGGCCCAACCGGAACCGTGATCGGTCCTCCCGTATTGAGGACAGCCGCACCACGGGCGATGCCGTCGGTCGAATCCATCGCGATGGCCCGAACCGTGTCGTCGCCGAGATGCTGTGCCACCTCAAGGATCAGGTCCTTCTCGTCGCCTCGCTCGATTCGTAGGGCATCATTCACCCGAGGCAGTGTTCCCTTCTCGAACCGGGCGTCGATGACCGGTCCTTTGATTTCCGTGACCCTTCCGGTTGTTTGCTGCTCCGTCATCGCCGTCCTCCCGTCGCCTCGATTCACGTCGTGCGCAGCGCCTCGGCGCCGCCAATGATGTCTGCGATTTCTCTTGTGATCGCCTGTTGTCTCGCCTTGTTGTACGCTCGCGTCAGGCTCTTGAGTAGATCCTCGGCATTGTCCGTCGCGCTCTTCATCGCCTGTCGACGGATCGCATCCTCGCTCGTCTTCGTGTCCAGCAATGCTGCATACATCCGCCCCCGGAGATACGCGCGCAGACTGATGTCGAGCATCTCGTCGATACTCGGCTCGACGAGCATGTCGTTCGCCGTCGGTGTCGCGGACACAGGAAGGAACTCCTCGACCACCAACCTTTGCTTGAGATCCGAGATGAACTGCATGTACACGAGGACGATCCGCCCAACCTCGCCCCGGAGATACAGGTCGATGGCTGCATCCGCCATGCGTGCCGCCGCCTCGCGGCTCGGCGGATCGTACGTTTGCGTAAAACTGAGGAGCGGCTCAATGCGGCGCCGTGCGAAGTGAACGCGCGCCTTCTCTCCGCCGATTAGCAATCGCCCGTGTTCTCCATGCTCCTGCACGAGCTCCTCTCCGCGACGGTTGATGTCTCCCTTGTAGCGGCCGCAGAGTCCTCGATCGGAGTTCAACACGAAGATCCCGACCTCATCGTTCGCTGGCGATTCGAGTAACGGATGCATCTCCGATTCCGGCGATCGTCGTCCAAGAAGCTCGGAGATGAACGTCTCCAGCTCGGCAAGATACGGGCGCAGCTCGGCAAGGCGCCGCTTCATTCGCGTCACCTTGGTCATCGCGATGGCGTTCATCGCCTTGGTGATCTGGCCGATGTTCTCGATGTTCCCGATGCGCCCTTTGATTGCTCTGACGTGCTGGCTCATATCTCCGACTCCTCACCTTCTGGAGAACGCCCTCTCTTGTTCGCTCTTCGGCTCGCCTCGCCGTTCCACCGGAGAAGACCGTGCCCGCGGGCTTCTCCGACGTGCCCGGAGGACACGCTGCTGGCTCACATGCACTCTCCTAGTCTTCCTTCAGTTTGTCTCGACATCCAACCGGAGAAGACCGTGCCAACGGGCTTCTCCGCCGCGCCCAAAAGACACGCTGCTGGCTCACATGTACTCTCGTATCCGTCCTTCAATCTGTCTCGCCATCCAACCGGAGAAGACCGTGCCAACGGGCTTCTCCGCCGCGCCCAAAGGGCGCGAAGATTACACAAACCTCTCCTTGAACGCTGTCACCGCTGTCTCCAGTTTCTCGCGCAGGTCATCGGTGAGCTTCTTCTCTGTTCGGAGCTCTTCGAGGATGTCTGCATGCCCATCGCGCACGAAATCAAGCCACGCCTCTTCGAACCGCTGTACATCACCGACATCGATCTCCGCGAGGTGATTCTCGACAGCTGCGTAGATTGCCACGATCTGCTCTTCGACCGGCATTGGCTGATACTGGTTCTGCTTCAGTGTCTCCATCAGCCGATCTCCGCGTGCAAGCTGCGCCTTCGATTCCTCATCAAGATCGGCTGAGAACTCGGCAAACGCCTCCAGTTCGCGGTACTGAGAGAGTTCCAGCCTTAGCGGGCCGGCGATTTGGGACATCGCCTTGATCTGTGCTGCACCGCCAACGCGAGACACCGAGAATCCAACATTGACCGCGGGGCGGAAGCCCTGGTTGAACAGATCGGTCTCCAAGTAGATCTGTCCGTCTGTAATCGAGATCACATTGGTCGGGATGTACGCCGTAATATCACCGGCCTTCGTTTCGATCAGCGGGAACGCGGTAAGAGACCCTCCGCCCTGCTCGTCGGAGAGACGGACAGCCCGCTCGAGGAGGCGCGAATGCGTGTAGAAGATGTCGCCAGGATACGCTTCCCGACCAGGTGGACGCCGCAGCAGGAGGGACAGTTCGCGGTACGCCACAGCGTGCTTGGACAGATCATCGTAAACCACAAACGTGTCTTTGCCAGCATACGTGAAGTGCTCGGCCATCGCGCAACCCGCATACGGTGCCAGATACTGCATCGGTGTCGCAGCGTTCGCATCCGCCACAACGACAATCGTGTGTTCCATCGCCTGATGCCTCTCGAGCGTATCGATGATACGCGCGACCGTAGACGCCTTCTGCCCGATCGCAACGTAGACGCAAACCACCCCATTGCCCTTCTGATTGATGATCGTATCGAGAGCGATCGCCGTTTTGCCGGTGCGCCGATCTCCAATGATCAGCTCACGTTGCCCGCGGCCGATCGGTGTCAACGCATCGACCGACTTGATCCCTGTCTGCAGCGGCGTGTTGACCGGTTGGCGTTGGATGACTCCGGGAGCCTTGAATTCGGCCATGCGAGAGGCATTCGTCTCAAGCGCCCCTTTGCCATCCAACGGCACACCCAGCGGATCGACGACGCGTCCAAGCAACGCATCACCGACCGGCGTCTCCAATACACGCCCGGTCCGTTGGACCTCATCGCCCTCTTGGATCTTCTCGCAATCCCCGAACAGGGCGACTCCGACGCTCTCTTCTTCGAGGTTGAGCACGAGCCCGTAGATGTCGTGGGGAAACTGGACGATTTCCGAGGCCATGGCCTCCTCCAGTCCGTACACGCGGGCAATCCCGTCTCCCACCTCGACGACGATCCCGATCTCCTTCATCTCGAGGTCGTACTGGAGCCCCTTGATCTGTTCTTTGAGGATGGCGGTGATTTCGTCTTTCCGCGTCGTTGCCACGCTCTCCCCCTATTCTCCCAGCAGCGCTCGAAGCTTTCCCAATCGGGCCCACAATGTTCCATCGATGACTCGTCCATCGATCTCAATGCGTGCCCCGCCAATGAGCTTCTCGTCTATTCGCTCTTCCAGCTGTATCTGCCGCCCGAGCGCTGTTTCCAGCCGCGTGCTTAACTTCCTGCTCTCCTCTTCGTCAAGCGGCCTTGCCGCAATCACATCGACCTTCACGAACCCTTGGGCCTCAATGCGCACTTCGACGAATTGATCGTAGACAAGATCGAGATAGCTCTCGCGCCGATTCCGAATCAGCAAGCGGAGCATATTCCCCGAGTGCGTAGACAGGTCGGGGAACGTCGTCTCGACCAACTCGATCTTGTTCGTCTTCGAGATCAGCGGATGGGAAAGGAACCGACCGAACTCCGGCGTGCCCTGCAGACCGTCGACGATCGTACGAAGCTCCCGTTCCGTCGCTTCAATCGCGTTCTTCTCCTCCGCCACTTGATATAGAGCGTCGGCGTACTTGCGCGCGATTCCCACAGCCCTCACGGCTTGATCCTCAGTGCATCCTGATCGATTTCCTCCAACAGCTGGTCGAGCAAGCGTTGGTGATCTTCGATGCGAACCTCGCGCTCGAGCACTCTCTCGGCTCCAAGGACGGCGATATCCGCGTACGCTTCGCGAAGCTCGGAGATCATTCGATCGCGTTCCTGCACCAGTTGCCGCTTGCTCTCGTCCAGAATCCGCGACGCTTCCTCTTTGGCGGAGCTTTTGGCCTCGCTTACGACAGCCTCGGCGCGCCGCCGTGCATCCTCCACAATCTCCATCGCCTGCTCCCTCGCATGCTGAAGTGCCTGTTCGCGTTCCGCTGCAAGTTGGGATGCCTTCTCCTCATCGGCTTGCGCCGCCTGTATACGGGAGTGAATGGCTTCACGTCGCTGATCGAGATATTTGATCGCCGGCTTGAAGAGAAATCGATTGAGCAAATACAGGAGGATCGCGAAGTTGACCAGATTGAAGACAAGCGTCCAGTTGATCGACTTGACGATCGTTCCCCATTCGAGCGACACGTTGCCTCCCTACACGACAAACAGCAGGACGATAGCGATCAGCAGCGAGTAGATTCCCGTTGTTTCCGAGATTGCTTGTCCGATCACCATTGTTCGCAATAGGGCACCTTGCATCTCCGGTTGACGCGCCATCCCATCGAGCGCGTGTGCGGCGGCCATTCCCTCACCGATTGCCGGTCCGATTGCGCCGATGCCCATGCATAGTCCTGCCGCGATATACTTCGCGGCAGTAGCGATATCGGCACCACTGATTCCGTTCACGACATCTTGTGCTTCCTGCAGCATGGTTCCTCCTCTATTCTTCTACCGCCACGTTGATGTACGCCACCGCGAGGATGGCAAACACGAAAGCTTGAATTGCTCCGAAGAAAAGGCCGAAGATGATGTTCAGCACCGGCGGCAGCAGAAGCGGCGCGAACTTCACCATGACCACTGTGACCAAGAACGTCCCTGCCAACACGTTCCCGAACAGACGGAAAGCATGCGAAAGGGGCTTAGCGATCTCCCCCACAAGGTTGATCGGCAGCATAAATGCGTAGGGCTCAGCAAATCCCTTCAGATAGCGACGGATTCCCTTGAACCGAATCGACAGGACATGAGAGATGATGAACACCAGGAGAGCCAGCCCAAACGTTACGTTCAAATCCTGCGTCGGAGAACTGAGATACGGCACAATGCTGATCCAGTTCGACAGGAGGACGTAGAGGAAGAGTGTCGACACGAACGGGAACATCATAATCGCAAGACGTTCCGACGCGAAGTTGTCGGCAAGCTGTCCCCTCAGCAAATCCATCAGCGCATCAAGCGCCGCCTGGATGCGGTTCGGCTTCTCTTCGACTGGTTGTAGAAGCCCCCGGCGCAGCCAGAGAGCGAGCAAGACGAGAAGAGCAATGACGATCCACGACATGATCAGTGCTGTCGTATCGAATCGAATCTCCGCTCCGAACAACGGCACCACCGCGATCCGTTTCTCTCCCAGGTGCTCCAGCAGTCCGCCAAGCTGCCTGAAAATCTCTCCCATCGCTACATCGCCTCCGAGATCCTTGGCCTCGGGAGGCTCAACGCCACCTGTGTGATCAACAGCCCGCCACACGCCCCAAGAAGGGTCTCCCGTCCAAGGTAGATCCCAACGAACGAAAGCAGCACGCCCAGGAGCAGCAGACGCCCAACGCTCGCCCCAATGGCCATGGATCGCCCTGTGCGTCGACTTCGCGCAGTGATGAGAGACCGGGCCGCCTCATGAAGCAGAAAAAGGTTTGCGATGTAGAACGACACACCGATCCATAGTCCAAGCACCGCTCCGCCGTGTCCCAGGAGTCCCAGAATGAGAGAGAGAACAGCCGCACCGAGGGTAGACCTCCCCAGTCGGAACTGCCGGATCGCCGCTCTTAGGGAAGGTCGCGTCATCGGGATGTCCAGTCTAGATCGTTTGGATCTGCTGCCCTTTCTCCTCGATCAGTTTGTCCACCTTGTCGGAATACTCGCGAATCGCCTCGTCGTTCTTCTCCCGGTGGCGGCGATGCTCATCCTCCGAGATCTCCGAATCTTTCTTCATCTGGTCGAGTTTGTCGTTGGCTTCCCGCCGGACATTCCTCAAGGCGACCTTCGTTTCCTCTCCGCGTGTCTTGATGACCTTCGCAAGCTCCTTGCGTCGCTCCTCGGAAAGCTTGGGAACTCTCACGCGGATCACGTGTCCGTCACTCTCAGGATTCAGGCCGAGATCTGCTGCGAGGATCGCCTTGACGAATTCGCTCATCTGTGTCTTGTCGAACGGCTGAACTACAAGGAGATTCGGGTCCGGTGCGGCAATCGTCGCCAGTTGCTTGAGCGGCATCGGAGACCCGTAGTAATCCACGGAGACATCCTCAATCATCGCTGGATTGGCACGTCCCGTTTGAACCTTCACAAGATTCGACTTCAGAACGTCGAGACTCCGTTTCATATGATCGACCATCTCACGGCGAACTTCTTCTGGCATGCTAACACCTCAAGCGGGGATTGTAGGGCCAACCGGCGTTTTCGACAAACCGCAGCATCGCAGATGATCGCCCTTGACATGCCCCTCGCCAATAACGTAGGTTGTAGTAACCGTCGCGTCGCGGCGGTGTTTCTCATTCACTATCCCTTTGCACGCCCTTGCATTGCGTACAGGATCGCGGGGATCGCCACAAGCGCAGCAGCGGCGCTGATGATCATCGTCATCGTGATCAGTAGCCCGAAGTGCCTCATCCCTTGGAACGTCGACAGGAGAAGGATGCTAAGTCCCCCTGCAAGCGCGAGTGCATTGAAAATGATCCCTCTCCCCGCAGTCCGTGCTGCATCGATCAACGCCGTCATCCGATCCTCTGTGTTTCGCATCTCCTCGCGCGCTCGTTCAATGTAGTGAATTCCATAATCGATCCCGATCCCAATTGTGATCGACGAGATCATCAGCGTGGCAATGTCAAGCGACATCCCCGAGTACGCCATCACACCGAAGCTCACGACAATCGTGAACAGAAGAGGAACCAGGCTGATCCCCCCCGCAAGGAAGGAGCCCATCAGCAGGACCACGAGGATCCCTGCAGCGCCCATGGAGGTGAACAGGCTTGTCAGCTGGCTGCGCGCAATCGAGCTAAACATGCTCGATTGGATCCGTGTCGATCCAACGAGCTGCGCGTTCTCGAAGTGCTCTTCGAGATACGCAGTGACGTCACGCACGAGCTCAACTCGTTCCTCTCCCGTCTTCAGCGCGTGGAACCCAACAATCTCCCCGGCCGAGAAGTTCCCAAGAGCCAGCGACTCGAGTGTTCCTCCCTGGAAGGTGAACAGAAGCAGAAGCTGGGCTACCATCCGTGAATCGTCGGGGATGGCATAGAATGCCGGATCGTCAGCGTGGAAACTCTGATTCATCTCGCGAACAATGTTCGAGATCGACAGCGTTTTGTGGATGCCTCGTTCCGCGAGGAACGTCTCCAATGCTACCATCTCCCGGAGAAGCTCTGGATCCTTCAACCCATCGGCAGCGCCCGTCTTGATGTCGACAACAATCTGATCTCCTCCAGAGAACAGCTCGTCCATTCGATCGAGAGACATGACGGCGGGATGGCCCTCGCCAAGGAATGCGCGTTGGGCCGTCTCGATGTGAATCATCGAGATCCCTCCCGCGAACGCGGCAACCACCGCCGCTGTCCCGATCAGCACAACCCATCGATGTCGCAGTACGCCTCGCACGACCGTGCCGAGCGCGGAGGAAGTCGGGCTTCGCTTCCCGCTTCGCGCGCCGTTCCCCGCAGGGGGCTTCGTTAGGCGAAGCACCGCCGGAATGAGGAGGAGGGACAGGATCATCGCAAAGAGGATCCCCGCCGACGTGAATAGGCCAAACATGCGCTGAGGAACCATGTACGCATTGAGGAGCGATAGAAAGCCGGCTGCCGTGGTTAGCGACGTCATGACAACCGGGCGTTGCATCGTCCGCATCGTTTGGAGGATTGCCGTCTCCTTGTCCTCCGCTTCGCATAGCTCTTCTCGATATCGGCTGAGGACATGGATTCCGTCGGCAATCCCAATCGCCATGAGCACGACGGGGAGAATGAACGAGAGCACGGTGATCGGAACCGAGAAGATGGCCATTAGCCCAAGCGTCCACAGAACCGACAGGCCAACCACCGCGAACGGAATCAGGACACCCCAACGCCAGCGAAATGCCGCGTAGAGAACCACGACAATCGCCAACACGACCAGTGGAAGGAACAACCGTAGGTCACGCTTCATCGACCGGCCAAGCGTGAGATTCATGTAGGGAACACCGGCGACTGATATGTCTATCTCATCCGTTTCGTACCGTAGGGCAACCTCTTCGATCGCCTCGGCCAACGGAACCATGTCCACATCGGAGATCGGCCGAACGTAGATCGCCGCCGCGTTTCCCGAGGACGAAACCACATAGTCGCGCAGTGTGCGATCGCTCAATACAACATCGCGGTAGGTCTCGATCTCCGCGTCCGTGCTCGGCGCACCTCCTGCAGGTCCAACGGATGCGATCTCTATCGCTGTCTCGCTCCCACGAATGACCTTGGCATTGAACGGGCCCGTGACATCCTCGGCAATCGACAAGCTCTCCAACTCATTCTCCAGTGCATCGATCCGCGCCAGAATCTCGGGCCGGAAGATTCCCCCACTCGCCTCCACGATCACCATTGATCGAAGTTGAACACCATATCGATCTTGCGCTTCGTCCGCGGCGATTACTGCAGGATCGTTGCGATTCAAGTAATTCGAGAAATCGACATCGATCTCGAGCCGAGAGATGAACCCAGTCATAACAGCTGTAATCGCTGCGAGAATCAGCAAGATCAACATCGGATGGGCAAGTACCCACCGATAGACAGGTGTAAGAATCCGGTCGAAAACGGACCGCCGCTTAGTCCTTTCGGTCTTCATCATGGCTTCGGCAAAGGCCTTTCCACATCAGGTTAGCCAGCTCCCTCGGCGCTGCCTCAAAGACCTCTTCCGCCTCATCCGGATCGGAAAGGACCCAGCAAGCGGTCATCGTCTGGACAAGGTCGAACAGTGCTTGGGCAACAACCTTCGGATGACAAGGGCGGATCCATCCCTCTGAGATTCCCCCTTGAAGGATGTTGGCAATCTGCCGGACGACCCCACGTTGCAGCGCTATGATCCTCTCTCGCAGTTTCCCTCCGCGATGGAACCTCTCGTAGAGGAGTAGCTCCGCGAGTTCCTTCTGCTTGCTTGCTCGGGCGAAGTGCTCCTCAAGCAGCCGCTCCACCTGATCTCGAACCGGCAGCTTTGCGCGTTGCATCTCTTCGAGAAGGTCCAACCGCTGCCGAAACTCCTCCTCGAAGATCGAGATCAGCAGATCGTCCTTGTCGCGGAAGTGGTTGTAGATCGATCCGACAGCCACGCCGGCTTCTTGGGCGACGGCCTTCACGCTGGCACGATCGAATCCCTCGCGAGAGAAGACACGGACCGCCGCTTCGCGGATCCGGCTCCTCATTCCGTTCCCTTCTTGATGGGGGTGACGCTCCTGTCTCTTCATGGTGAATGAACGTTCATTCATTCTCTCTCTCACGGCGTCTCTTGTCAAGGGGCTCCACGGGGCTAAGACAGCACGATGTTTCCCGGCCTCATCGGACCGTCCTACGACAAGCGCTCGGACGACCTCCTCTCCGCGAACGTCGCAGAGACGGGAGCCATTTCGCCTACCCTCCAACCGTCCTGATGTCGCGCCGCCGGATGCGATGATCGCATCGCGTACAGATATCGTAGACCGGTGTAAGACGGATCCTCATCGAGGCGCTTTGCGTGATGCTGATCCTCCGCTCTCTGGTGCGCCAGGGGCGGACGTACGATTCTTCGATCGCCGGTTCACGCTCCATCTTCGCTCCGCACCGCGGGCAGCGACATCGCCAGCCAAAGACAGAGCAGACCGCGGCCCAGAGTTTGACAAGCATTCCGGCTTCCTGTGAAAATCCGTAGGTTAGGGGCATAGCGATGTGATTATAGGTTCGCTCAGATTGTAGGACAATCCGTCCACGGCGGTGTCCTGACTCCATCCATCATTCGGCCTCAGGATGACCTTCCGCGTCGTACCAGTGCTCAT
>CAZORQ010000025.1:0-36529 GCA_964582285.1 uncultured Thermotogae bacterium | reverse complement strand
GAAGTGGACGGAAGATGAACTGCATCTGCAGGAGCGCCGCCCAAGTAGGGTATCCACTGCTGGACCGGCCAATAGGCCGTATGATCCAGGGAGGCGTCGACAATCAGGATCCGTTCGCACATGAATCAGAGGGTAGAGGATACGCTCACGCGCGTCCATATGGCGGAAGCCGATACTGGGAACACCATTTCGTCCTGCTTGAGCAGGCGGGGCAGTTGCTGCATGGTCTCTCTGCTTGCACCTCCCCGCAACCGCTAGAAGCTCTTTCTCCAGGCTCTTCCGATCCTCACATCGGTGAATCCGCACGACTGATACAGCGTGCCGGGCACAGACTCATACCAGGAAACGTAGGCAGCGACCGCCCCCAGCCAATGCAATCGCCGAAGCGTCTCGGTGACGACGGCCTTCCCTAGCCCTTTTCGCTGATGAGCGGGCGCCGTGCCCACGAGACGACAGTGCCGGTCCGCAGGACATCATCGAAGTAGCATGTCGAGAATGAGACAATCGCCCCGATTTCCTCGGCTACTGCGACGACATCAAGGTCACGGCGATAGGTCGGCGCACGTTTGACGCTTCGATACCACGCACCCTTCGGGTCAGCCCCTTCGTCGGGCTCGCCGGGGTGGAACGCGCGCCATGACGCGAGGCTCCTCGACGGGTGTTCGTCGGCATCTCCCATCGATCGAACGATGTACCCCTCGGGTATTTTCGCCGTTGGTGGTTCTTCCAGCAATGACTGCCGGCCATGATACTCCGTCGCGTGATCGCTGGAATGGTGCTCATACCTGCGAGCTTCAAGAACGGAGTTCAGTGGAGCATTGTCCACATCCGCCCAGACGAACAGCCCCTGTCGGCCATCGCTGAGTCGAGTCAGGAACTCGGACTCAGCGACATCCAACATGTCACTGAATAGATCCTCCGTGGCCCCCTCAGGATCGGCCATCGGATGACAAACCCCGGGATCTCCCTGGACCAGAACGGCAGCGATTCGACCAGTGGGCGTTTCCCAGTACCGAAGCTCGTGTGGCGGTCGCTCCACCACGTTCTCCAGGCCATGCCATCGCCAGTAGTCGAAGTTGCCGACGTCCCAATTGCCGCTGGGGTGTGGGGCGGCGGCGCGAAGCGTGCGGAAGAACTCTCGCATGCGCCAGTAGTCGTCAGATGTCTCGTAGTGCTTGCGGATGAGATTCATGGGTACTCCAGCTGGCGAGAGATGCCTCCATGATACCGTGCTCCGTCTCTCCAGCGTCTTGCCGAGATTCCCGGACGATGATGCTGCTCTCACGCGGACGATCGGACTCGGACGTCCGTTTCGTCTCGCTTGCCACAGTCGGTGACCAGCCTCTTGGCCGCTGTCGCGCATTGCGCAGTCCGCGCAGCCTCCGATAGACTGGCTTCATGGATTCACACGACATCGTTGTTCGTCCGGCCTATCCAACCCATGACGAGGGCGTTCGATTCACGCGGTACATGAATGCTGCATCCGACGGAGGATTCGGGAAGATGTTCGGCAAGCGGCTCGAGGACATCGTCTCAAAGGCGTACGTCGAACCGAATCACGATCTCTCCTACGAGACAGCGCTCTTCGCGGAGGCCGACGGAGAGGTCGTCGGCATGGCGTCGGGCTACACCGCCGAACAGCATCGTCGATTCAACAGGAAGGTCGTCAACCGGGCAGCGGGGCGTAGCATTGTTCGAATCTCGATCATCTATGCGCTCCTGTCTCCGATGATGAGGTTCTTACACACGTATGACGAAGGCGACTTCTACCTGCAGTTCCTCGCCGTCGACGAAGCCTTCCGCGGTCGGGGAATCGGTTCGGTGCTCATCCATGCCATGGAGGAACGAGGACGCGAGCGAGGCTCCACGCAGTATGCCATCGATGTATCCGGGCGGAATGACAACGCCCGGCGGCTATATGGGCACCAAGGATTCGTCGATCGTGCTTGCTGGCCACGCCTCCGCTTCATGCGTCCGGTCATCCAGCGAATGGTCAAACCGCTCTAGAAGAGGCAAACAGGTCCCAATGCTTCATGCTGTCCTCTCAGTAGGGCAACGGTCGAGCATACTGAGTCCTCCTCGGCCTACGGCTCGCCAAGCACAGGCTCGCTATTCGTAGACGTACTAGACCCTGCGCCCGCCTGTGCGTTCGCAGGGTCTAGCTTTCCAGCGAGGGCCAATCGGGGAAGCAGTCATCTGCTTCCCCGATCGACGGATAGCCTAGTCTATGGGTCGGAATTGGAGCGGACGTCCTCCGCCACCGCCAAGCGGCCTGCCGTATCGAACATCCCGATCCCACACGGTGCGAGTCGATCTGTATGTCCTTGGCGCAGGATTGGCTACTTCGATCGCTAGGGAGGCAGCCGTGTAGAATGCCCCTGCCCAGTCTGGACGGCCCGCCATCGCGATGGCCATTGTCACTTCCGCCTTCCTTTGATGAGCCCTTGCCTTCCTCTCAAGCCAATCCGATCTGGGCTCGTGTGTTACGGTCGTGATCTGTCGCGGATTCGTCTTGACCAGGTAGACATCCCCACCACCACAAGTCCCCGGCCTCAGTTTGGATGCTCCCAAAGCCGCGACGGTCGAGAGCGCGATAACTAGCATAACCATGCCTATCGCCACAGTTATCCGGTTGACCGGCACATTCCTCATGATATCAACCTCCTTACAGCCATAATAGGCAATTTATGTATACCGTCAAGCCACCTAGTAGCCAAGTCCTTAAGAGCCATGTGTGTCCATCATGGTGACGAGAAGGGCAGATGCCGATCCCCGGAGTTTTGGCATACCGCATTGAGTTGCGTGAAGCATGGACTGTATGCAGCATATCAACTGGGTCGAGAGGCTGTCGCCCGATATTCAGTTGGATTCTTCCTCTCACGGGTTCGTCACTCCGCTTGAGCACATCCGAGGGGAAAGAAGCCCCGGTCTCCCATCCCGGGGATTCGAAACTGGAGTGTCTGGCTCAGATTCTCTACAGTGATGACATGATCAAGACGCGTTGCGCGTGGGCGGGGACCGATCCGCTATACGTCGCATACCATGACGAGGAGTGGGGGGTGCCGGTCCATGACGACTGCAAGCTGTTCGAGATGCTCGTTCTTGAGGGCGCACAAGCTGGGCTAAGCTGGTCGACGATTCTCAAGAAGCGTGAGGGGTATCGTGTGGCGTTCGACGGCTTCGATATCCAAACGGTCGCGGCATACACGGAGGACGATGTCGGCCGACTGCTCGGCAATCCGGCCATCGTGCGAAACCGGCTGAAGATCGAGTCGGCAATCCGGAACGCCCGTGGCGTGCTGGAGATCCAGAAGGCGTTCGGCTCCCTCGATGCTTATCTTTGGGGATTCGTCGGAGGGCAGCCCGTTCAGAATGCCTGGCCATCATTGGCCGACCTGCCTGCGCAGACAGCCGAGTCTGCAGCGATGAGCAAAGCGTTGAAGAAGCGTGGGTTCAATTTCGTCGGACCGACGATCTGCTACGCGTTCATGCAGGCGGTTGGGATGGTCAACGATCACGTCACCAATTGCTACCGGCATCGAGAGCTACTTAAGTAGCCACATCCGGTGACATCCCCACTGCGAGCAGTCAGATCTCTAGCCACTGCGCCAGATCCGCCTCGAGGCTCTCGGCGGTATGGATCTCGTACGGCTCGCCGGTCTTGAGCACCCAGCGTAGCGAGTCAAAGAACTCGAGGCCGTGATACCAGTGAAGCATCGCCGCATCGAACCCCATGCGCTCGCAGTAGGCTTCCTCAGTCCCACGGTTGCGCAGGTCAGGCACGAGGAAGAACGGAAGCAGGAACTCGAAGATCGGATCGGTAAATCCAGCATGCTGCCAGTCGATGATCCCGACAAGCCGATCTCCCTGGACGAGAAGATTCTCCGGCCACAGGTCGCCGTTGCTGAACCGGTCACCCGGCGATCCGGGCCATGTCTTCTTGAGTCTCTCGTAGGCTGCCTCTGCAAGCGGGTTCGGCCTCTCGAACATCGCGTAAGCCTTTTCGAGAACTTCGAGGGCCGACTCGTCCCCTTCGATTGTCTCAAGGCTGTCCGGTGGAAGCTCCCTTGAGGTGATCGACTGCACGGCGCAGACCGTGTCGATGTACAGCGCGTCAGCCCACGGTTCGTTCGCCTTCATCGCATCGAGAAGTGGGTCACCGTCGATGAACGTGCTAACGAACAGTGGCACGCCGAGCGCTTCGCCTTCAGGATCCCAGTGGAGGGTCGTCGGCGTCGGCAGAGAATGGCTCTCCATCGCCGTCAACGCGGCCACCTCGTTCGCACTGCAGCTGCTTCCGAGGCGCACGAGAAGCCGCAGATCGCCCGTATCGGTCTCTAGATCGATGCGCCATGGTGTCTCACGCGAGCTTGCACCAAGCGCGTTGGCATGCATCGCGTGAATAGACAGACTGAGTGCCTTCCCCAGGGATTGGACAAGTTCGTCCTCCGGAACGGGAAGCGCATCGGGCATGGCTGGCATCGGATCTCCTCTCGAGCAATGACCATCCAACGGTATGGATGATCGCGGGGCATGTCCATGCGAACTCATGTACTCCGTGCTCGATGGTATGCAGCGTCACGTCCTGCTGCAACCGACAGGTCGGGGCTGATCCTGCCCAAGCAAACAGGCGACTCGTCGATCTGAGCCGCCTGCTCATCTGTCTCGCGACAACCGATCGGCCTACCTCAAGAACACCGCCAGGTAATACGGCCAGACGACGAGTCCAAGGATCGCCTTCCACCAAACCAGCTGCGCGAATCCCAGAGTGAATAGCCATCCGGCGAACCAGATCGCGCCGGCCATGCTCCCTCCGCCAACCTTGTTCCCTGACATGATTCCCCCTCCTTTCTGGATGCCTGAGATGATAGGCAGCATGCAGTACGGAGACAAATCCCTGGATGCCAGGAGCACAGCCACACGTCGCAATGCTTCACGCTCACGCCATGGATCAAACAGCGTAGAGTCACTACACTTGATTCGTCAATGAATCGATGCGCCAAGCGAGAGCATGGCAGTCCATCAGCAAAGGAGATCCATCTATGGCTTCACTCCCCGAATCCGTACGACAAGCATGGGAACACCGAAACGGTCCTGTCATCCTAGCGACCGCAGATACGGAGTCGATGCCCAACGCGATCTACGCAACGTGCGTCGCGCTCCACGACGAATGCACACTGGTAATCGCAGACAACTACTTCGACAAGACGAAGCGTAACATCCTCGCCGGCAGCCGGGGATCGGTTCTGTTCATCACCGACACGAATGATGCGTTCCAGATCAAGGGGACCATCGCATACCACACCGACGGACCGATCTTCGATCACATGAAGACGTGGAACCCCACGAAGCATCCAGGTCATGCGGCTGCTGTGCTGACCGTCGAAGAGGTCTACAGCGGCGCGGAGAAACTTCTTTAGCAGCGCAGGGAACCCCAGCACGCAACCGAACGCAGATAGCGCCGCGCATTCGAGACGGGGGAAACAGAAGCGCAGCCTACGCTTCTGTGTGGAGGCCGTACGCCTCGGCCATGGCAAGCTCGTTGAGGAAGTAGATCCTTGCATAGGCAACCTCTTGCCGGATCTCTTCCTCGTCAAGAATCTCTCCCAATCGCCGAACGATCCGCTCATCGGACATCAGCTTGTAGCAAACATCACATGGGCTCCCACAGATGTACTCCTTGGGAAGCATCTCGCCAGCCCCGTGCTCCTCAAGTAACGCAACCAGTCGGCGCGGTCCCCACACTCTGATGATGTGCAGCAGCGGGTTCGTTTCCGCACGATCCAGAATCTCCGTGAGTTTCATCCGATTCGCATTTCCAAGGCACATGGGGTGATCCGGTGGAAGCGTCAGAAGCGGACCGATACACGCTTGCACATCCCCATTCGGAAATACCACCGGCCAATTGGCCATCGAGCAAGCCTCGGCAGCGGGGGTTGAAGATATCTCATAGGTGAGACTGCTTGCGTTTTGCTTCGCCCGACCGATCGGCAGTGTCATCGCCACGCGCATTCGCTCTGCATCGCCAATCTCGGCGATCTGAGCGGCAATCCGCTGATAGCCCGGGTCGTCTTTCGTGTCCGTGCATACGGCGATGTTGTAGAGCCGATCCAGCTCCTTGGCCGCCTCGATCGCATGCCGAACGTTGCGGAACGGAATCGACCGCTGGTGATACACGTCTGTGCTGATCGAGAGAATCCGAATCCCCGGCACCTGCCGTAGCGTATCTCGAGCCGACTGCAGCGTAGACGCCCAGAATGCATTGGTCACGGCCGTGACGACGAATCCAAGCTCTCGCGCCCGCGATGAGACCTCCGACAGCATGGCCAGGTCATAGAACGGTTCGCCTCCTGTCAGCGCGATCCCTTGGATGTGGCCATCCCTGTACGCCCTCGCTTCTTCGATCCAGGCCAGACAACGATCCAGAGGCATCTGCTCCGTCCGATGAGGACCCGCCTCGACAAGGCAATGGGGACAGGCCGTCGTGCACCTGTAGGTCAACATGAGTCCAAGGTTGCTGAGGAAGGGCAACGTGAGCTTTCGATCATTCATAGGGTCGTGTCGGATCGGGACAGCGATGGCTCATACTACGCCATGCCGGGGCGGCCGGACGTTCCCTTCGGTTGTCCTACCGCCCCGCCGTGATGTTCTAGCGATTCAGGATTTCCTTCGGTACTGCGATGAACTCGAATTCCTTCATGAATGTCTCATCGGAGGCCAGCTTGTCCATCATCCCTGCCTGCGCAAGAAGACGGATGTCGATCGGCATCAACCCGGGAACAGGGTCGATAATGATGACGATCTCCCTCTCGAAGATCTCACTGAACCTTCCCGGGATCTTGACTCGTCGTACTCCCATTCCGAATCCCTCCTTTCGAGCTACTTCGTGACTCATTCTCTCGGTGACTCTGTAATCGAGCATCCAATCGCGTCACCCCGGTCCCGCAACGCGCGCTCACCTCCTATGTCCCCTCAGACTCCCCGGCACGGTCCGCACAATCTCGCTGGTCTTCCTGGCCTAGACTCAACCGAAGCGCCGTACTTCCTTCGGATGCGCCATGAATCAGTCCACCACCCTACTCGCATCTGCTATGTGCGTCAACTCTATCCACTGTTGCGTGCAGTGCTTTACGTGTATGCAGATGTCTGATTTGGCTCCTTCCTGGAAAGAAGCAGCTGGACAATCGATACTCACGCGGGAGGTCGTATGGATCTGAACATCCGTCGATACAAGCTCTCCGACGCCGAAGCGGTCGGACGGTTGATCGCGGACACATTCCGTCGATTCAATCTTTCGTACGCCACGCCTGTGGAGCAGGGGAAGCTTCTTGGACCGTTCCGTCACGCCGATTCAAGCGATAGTGAGCATCGAGCAGCCATCGCAGCCGCGATTGATGCACCGTGGGTCCTTGTTGCCGAAGACTCGGCGGGAGAACTCTGTGGCGTCCTGCGGGGCCGGCCCGGCCGGCTACACAGCTTGTTCGTCGACGCAGCCCATCAACGCCGGGGCATCGGGCGCCGCATGATGGACGTATTCGAGCAAGAGGTTCGCAGGGCAGGTGATGACAGGATCACCCTGCAATCGACGCTCTTCGCGGTCCCGTTCTACGAGACGCTTGGCTACAAGCGGTCTACCGGCATTCGCTCGGGCCCGTGTTTCGACGGAGCCAATTTCAGATACCAGCCGATGAAGAAGCTGCTGTAGGTCGAGACCCTGCACGGCTTGCCAACATGCTCGCGGGATGCCAGCATCTTCAATCGATGGCCGGCAGCTCTTGCACCGGTTCCCGCCGAAGCGGAGCCCCGCATTCAAGCCATGTAGGCATGACCTTCGCGGCAGTTCTCCTTGACAACCCATTTCACCCAGACTATAGTCCGACCATCATGCACAGCACGTTGCGAGGTACGCTCCTTCGTAAACGTACGGTCTTCCGTAGACGTATGGCCGGGTAGTCAACCGGGCCGTAGGTCGCTGTGTTCTTCGCTCCACATCCTTTCTTTCTCTTTTGTTGACTCACACCGCGACACGGCAGGTCGGCTAACCCGGCTCATCCGCGTTCGCCTCGACCTGCTACCTGCAGGATGAGTGCGCCTGACCACTCGGAAACCTGTCGTTTGTGGAACAGAAGAGAAGGTGCGTCATGATGAATCAGATCAAGAAAGCGATTCTTGCATACTCGGGCGGATTGGATACGTCCGTCATCGTGCCCTGGCTGAAGGAGAACTACGGGTGCGAAATCGTCACGCTCACGGCCGATCTCGGGCAGGGCGTTCAGGAGACGGCTGACCTCGAAGCGAAAGCGCTGGCAAGCGGCGCCAGCAAGGCGATCATCCTCGACCTTCAACAGGAGTACTTGGATGAGTACGCGTTTCCGACGCTCCAAGCCGGAGCCATCTACGAGAGTCTCTATCTGCTTGGAACATCCACCGCACGCCCGCTGATCGCCAAGAAGCTCGTCGAGGCGGCACACAAAGAGGGAGCGGATGCCATTGTCCATGGGTGCACCGGCAAGGGCAATGATCAAGTCCGCTTCGAGCTCGGTGTGAAGGCACTCGATCCGACGCTCAAGCTTGTTGCGCCTTGGCGGGAGTGGTCGATCAGATCACGCGATGATGCCGTGGCGTACGCCGAAGTACACGGAGTGCCGATCATGTCGCGCGCGGAATCGGTCTACAGCCGCGACGCCAATATCTGGCACATGAGCCACGAGGGCGGCATTCTCGAAGATCCGTGGGCCGAGCCAGAGGATTCGATGTTCTGTCTGAGCACCGCTCCAGAAATGGCGCCCGATCAAGCCCAGTACGTCACCGTGGACTTCGATCGCGGTCTCCCGGTTGCGGTCGATGGCGTGTCCATGGATTCCGTGGCGCTCCTCTCGAAGCTGAATGCGCTCGCCGGCGCACACGGTATCGGACGCGCAGACATCGTGGAAAACCGGCTGGTAGGAATGAAGTCGCGTGGCGTATACGAGACCCCCGGCGCGACTGTGCTGTACGCTGCGCTGCAGGGGCTAGAGGGAATCTGTCTCGATCGCGAGACGCTGCACTACAAGCTGCTTGTCGCGCAGAAATACGCCGAGCTAGTGTACTACGGCCTTTGGTTCACGCCGCTTCGCGAGGGACTCCAGGCGTTCGTCTCCGAGATCTCCAAGCCGGTTACCGGCACAGTGCGGATCAAGCTCTACAAGGGGTCGGCCACCGTTGTCGGGAGGAAGTCGCCGTTCAGCCTGTACCGAGAGGATCTCGCTACATTCGGCGAGGACGATGTCTATAGCCAGAACGATGCCGAGGGGTTCATCAATCTTTTCGGCCTTCCGCTCACGGTGAAAGCACTGATCGACAATCAGGTGGCCTCGGTACCGGACCCAATCGGAGCGTCCCACAAGGGAGTGGCCCCATGACGCTTTGGGGAGGTTGCTTCACTGAACCTACGGATCCCCTCCTGAGGCAGTTCGGCGACTCACTGCCCTTCGATCGGCGGCTCGCGGCGGTCGACGTGCGCGGAAGCATTGCCTACGCCGGTGCGCTGTTGCAGGCCAACGTGCTCGACGAAACGGAACAGGCCGATCTTGTTGCAGGTCTCGAGGCCATCGCGAAGGAGTTCGCTGCGGGCAGCTTCGCATTCATGCCGGATGACGAGGACATTCACACGGCTGTTGAGCGCCGACTCACCGAGACGGTCGGAACCGTGGCCGGGAAGCTTCATACCGGCCGCTCTCGAAACGACCAGGTGGCGACCGATCTTCGCCTGTATCTGCTCGACGAGATCGCGGCACTGGCATCATCAATCGCCGACATGCAGGAGGCCATCCTGGACAAGGCCATCGGAGAGGCCAGCGTCGTCATGCCCGGATACACGCATCTCCGGCCTGCGCAGGCGGTGCTATTCAGCCACTGGATTCTCTCGTACTTCTGGAAGCTGGCGCGCGACAACCAACGGCTGTCGGAGCTCGCCAAGCGGGTCGCGTGTTGTCCCCTTGGCTCGGGCGCGCTTGCGGGAACGCCGTATCCGATCGATCGAGAACAGCTCGCCGTCACGCTTGGGTTCATCGCGCCGACGGAGAACAGCTTGGATGCCGTGGAAGATAGAGACTTCGTTGCCGAATTCCTCGTGTGGGCCGCACTCCTTCAGGTGCATCTTAGCAACCTGGCGGAGACAGTGATCCTCTGGTCCACTGAGGAGTTCGGCTTCCTTGAGCTGTCGCCAGCCTATGCCACCGGATCCAGCCTGATGCCACAGAAGAGGAATCCCGATCTCCTCGAGCTCATTCGAGGCAAGGCGGGCCGCCTGATCGGACACGCCACCGGCTTTCTGGCCACATTGAAGGGGCTTCCATCAGGCTACAACAAGGATCTTCAGGAAGACAAGGAAGTGCTCTTTGACACCATCGATACGCTGAAACTCGAGCTACCGCTCGCGGCCGGCATGATCCGCGCACTGCGAATTCGTGCAGCACACATGGCCGCTTCACGAAACGACGCGCTGCTCGCGACCGACCTCGCGGATTACTTGGTTCTCAAGGGAATCCCGTTTCGCGAGAGTCACGAGCTCGTTGGACACGCCATCCGGAAGGCCGAGAGGGCCGGCGTCTCGCTTCAGCACCTAGATCTTGCCGAGTACCAGGCGATCCACCCGGAGTTTGGCGAGGAACTCTACGAGGTCTTCGATCATCACCGATCAGTGGCCGTTCGTAGAGCACAAGGAGGAACTGCCCCCGAGGCGGTGAAGGAGCAGATCGCCGCCGCACGGCGCTATCTGCATGAAACGGAGCATCCAAGCGAGGAAGGAAAGGAGACTACATCATGAACACGTGCCCCGAGTGCACTGCTGAACTGAAGCTCGAAGACAACATCCAGCAAGGGGAGATCATCGTCTGTCCCGACTGCGGCGTTGAACTCGAGGTTATGGCAGTGGATCCACTGAAGCTCGAACTCGCACCTGAGGTCGAGGAAGACTGGGGAGAGTAGCCTATCGTGAAGATCGCCGTGCTCTGCTCCCGTGTACGCATCGAGGAGAAACTGCTGTTCGCCGCACTCGAAGATCGCGGCGTGACATTCGATCGTCTCGATACACGCGAGTTGGCATTCGATACCTCCAGGCAGCGGTCGTGCGAGTACGACGCAGTGCTCGTTCGGTGCCTGAGCGATTCCCGTGCTTTCTACTTAACGCACTGGTTCGAGAGCTTCGGTGTCATGACGATCAACTGCCATCGGGCAATCGCAGTCTGTGGCGACAAGCTGCGAACCAGCATCGCGCTTCATAACGCAGGGATTCCGACGCCTCGAACCGTTTTCGCGTTCGAGCCCAATCGGATGATCGCCGCCATCGAGGACATCGGCTATCCGGTGGTTCTCAAGCCGATCCGAGGTTCGTGGGGCCGGCTGCTGGCCAAGGTCAACGACCGGTGTGCAGCCGAGGCGTTGCTTGAACACAAGAAGACGCTAGGTGGTGTTGCACATGGCGTCTTCTATGCCCAAGAGTACGTGGACAAGCCGGGGCGAGATCTTCGGGCCCTTGTCGTCGGCGATGAGATTCCCTACGCGATCTGGCGCTCATCCGAGCACTGGATCACCAACACCGCAACTGGAGGAGAGCCGGAGCTTTGCTCCGTCTCCGAGGATGTCCGAGAGCTGGCGCTCCGTGCGGCTCGAGCAGTGAGGGGAGAGATTGTCGGTGTCGATTTGCTCGAGACGGCCGATGGCCGGCTTGTCGTGAACGAGATCAATCATACGCCGGAGTTCCATTCGTCTGTCCGGGTCTCTGATATTGATATCGCCGGCTACATGGTCGAGTACGTCATTGCGAAACTGGAGGAGGACTCATGATACGCGCCGCCATTGTCGGAGCGTCGGGATACGCCGGGGGAGAGCTGCTTCGGCTGCTGCTGGGACACCCCGAGATCGAGGTCACGCAGATCACATCGGAGACGTATGCCAAGCAGTACGCGCATTTCGTCCATCCGAATCTGCGCGGATACACAGACCTGCGTTTCACACCGCTCGTCGCACTCGAGCCCTGCGATCTGCTGTTCCTCGGGCTGCCGCACGGCAAGACGATGGCCGAGATTTCCGGGCTCGCCGAGCAGGCGGACCGGATCATCGACCTTTCGGCAGACTTCAGGCTTCGGAACCCCACAGACTACCCCGCGTGGTACCAATGCGAACATCCCTCGCCCGATTGGCTCTCGAAGTTCGTCTATGGGCTACCTGAGCTGTATCGAGACGCTCTCGGAGATGCTTCGTATGCCAGCGGTCCAGGGTGCAACGCGGCGGTCACGCTGCTTGCCCTCGCTCCGCTCTACCGGAGAGGGTTGATCCGTGAAGTCGTGATCGACGTCAAGGTCGGCTCGTCTGAGGGCGGGAACCGAGCCACGGCCGCATCGCACCACCCGGAGAGGGCGGGCGTGATGCGAACATTCGCTCCGACCGGACATCGACACATCGCCGAGTTGATCCAAGAACTCCAGCTCGATCCGGCGTCGCCCGGTCTTCGGTTCTCGGTGACGTCGGTCGGCACGGTACGAGGTGCGTTGTCGACATGTCACTGCCTATTGGAGGACGCCATCGGTGAGCAGACCATCTGGTCCATCTACCGCGAGGCCTACGCGGAGGAGCCGTTCGTTCGGCTGGTTCGGGCGAAGCGCGGGATTCATCGGTATCCGGAGCCGAAGCTGCTGGCGGGCTCGAATCACTGCGACATTGGATTCGCCGTCGATGCAGACGGCAAGAGGGTTGTTGTCGTTGCGGCCATCGACAACCTAATGAAGGGAGCTGGAGGGAACGCCGTCCAGACAATGAACGTGATGTACGGATGGCCGGAGACTCTGGGGCTGGAATTCCCGGGACTTCATCCGGCGTAGATCCCCGCACGAGGGAGGACGAGATGATCATTGTGAAGATGGGCGGAAGCGAAGGCGTGGATGCGCAGAGCATCTGCGTCGGTCTGGCCGAATGGGTGAGAGAAGGCAAGGAGGTCGTCCTGGTTCATGGCGGCTCTCACGAGACAACCCTTATCTCAGAGAAACTCGGCCATGCGCCACGTTTCGTGACGTCGACATCCGGCCACTCCAGTCGATATACGGATCGCGAGACGATGGAGATCCTCTCGATGGTCATGGGCGGCCGAATCAACACGCTGCTTGTCGAGCATCTTCAGAAACTCGGCGTAAACGCAATCGGACTCTCCGGCGTCGACGGGAGACTTCTCGAGGCAAAGCGCAAGCCTACGCTTCGCGTCGTCGAGGACGGAAAGACACTCGTCCTTCGCGGCGAGTACAGCGGCCGCATCGAACAGGTGAATGCGCCGCTTCTGACGACATTATTGGAAGCAGGGTACACGCCCGTGATCGCGCCGTTTGCCGTCAGCTTGGAGAACGAGCTCGTCAACGTCGATGGAGATCGTGCTGCTGCCGCGATCGGCGCCGCACTCCACGCGGAGACCGTCGTAATCCTCTCCAACGTTCCCGGCCTTCTCGAAGACGTAGACGACCCCCGATCGCTCATCCGATCCGTGCCGCTGGCAGAGGCGGACACTGTCCTCGCGGACGTCGCCAAAGGCCGGATGAAGCGGAAGGTGCTCGGGGCCATCGAGGCGCTGCGTGCCGGCGTCGGTAGGGTGATCCTCGCCGACGGCCGCGTGCCGCAGCCACTTCAGCAGGCGCTCGCGGGAGAAGGAACGGTCATCGAATGAACAGAGATCAAGTCATGACACTAGAGGATCGACATGGAAGCGGTGTCTACGGACATCAGCCGATCGTCCTCGTTCGGGGGGAGAGTGCACAGCTGTGGGATCGCGACGGTCGCACGTTCATCGACTGCATGAGCGGCCACGGCGTCGCCAACATCGGACATGCCCACCCTGCTGTAGTGGAGGCGCTGTCCGAGCAGGCCGGCACGCTTTCGATCTGTCCCAGCGGCTTCTACAACGATCGGCGGGCAGAGCTCATGCAGGAACTGGTCCGGATCGCGCCGGAGGGACTCGACCGAGTCTTCCTGTGCAACTCGGGAACCGAGGCGGTGGAGGGGGCGCTCAAGTTCGCACGCGTCGCCACCGGCCGGACAAAGATCGTTGCAGCGATGCGCAGCTACCACGGACGAACGATGGGTGCCCTGTCAGCCACGTGGAACAAGGCGTATCGGGATCCGGTCGCTCCGCTCGTTCCGGATGTTTCGTTTGTGCCGTACAACCGTCTCGATCCGCTGGATGAGGCGATTGACTCAAGCACGGCAGCCGTGCTCCTCGAAGCGGTGCAGGGGGAAGGCGGCGTTATCCCCGGAGACGGCGAGTATCTCCGATCAGTCCAACAGCTGTGCCACGAACGCGGCGCGCTGTTGATCATCGATGAGGTCCAAACCGGCTTCGGGCGAACTGGTGCCATGTTCGCGTGCGAGCACCATGACCTGCATCCCGATATCCTCTGCGTCGCGAAGGCAATCGCTGGCGGGTTCCCCATGGGGGGGATTCTACTTGGGGAGCGGGTAGGAGAGCTCCCGTCGCGTGTTCACAGCTCGACATTCGGAGGGAATCCGCTCGCATGCGCTGCCGCGGTAGCGACGATTCGCGTGATCGAAGCGGAAGATCTCCCTGGCTGTGCCGCCCGCCGAGGGGCACAGTTTCGAGTCGGCCTGGAGGCGATCGACTCTCCACTGATACGGGAGGTGCGGGGCCTTGGACTCATGCTTGCAGTCGAGCTACGGAAGAAGGCGTTCCCATTCCTTGCCGCGCTTGCCGATCGCGGCGTGCTCGCCCTTCCGGCAGGGAAGATGGTTCTTCGATTCCTCCCCCCGTTGGTCATCTCGAAGGTCCAGATCGATACGGTTCTTGATGCGGTGTCCGCCGTCCTTGCGGGAGAGGAGTTGTCCAATGAATGACGTCGTTTTCCTCGAATCGATGGTGAAGATCCCCAGCCTGTCCGGTCGAGAAGAAGAGCTGTCTGAGTGGCTTGTTGAGCGGATGAGAAACCTGGGATTGGCCGCTGAACGCGACGCAGTCGGCAATGCCGTCGGGGTCGCAGGCGATCCCGATGCATCTCACACCATTCTGCTGCTAGGCCATATGGACACTGTGCGCGGTCTAATCCCTGTTCGACATGAAGGCGACTGCCTCTACGGGCGAGGGACTGTCGATGCCAAGGGCCCGCTTGCTACACTCACCTTGGCAGCCGCTCGTGTGGCACCGCAGCTGGATGATGTACGAATCGTCGTGGTTGGGGCCGTAGAGGAGGAATCCCACGGGCGCGGGGCGAAGTACCTCCGCGACACCATGCAGCCTCCTGTGTGTGTGATTATCGGTGAGCCAAGCAGCTGGGATGCGATAACCCTCGGGTACAAGGGCTGCCTTACCGTTCACCATCGGTGGCACAGCTCGGTAGCCCACGGTGCCGCCGATCACCAGACCCCGGCGGAGAAGGCGGTGGATTTCTGGGATCACGTTCGCAGCCAGACTGACAGACTGAATCACGGAAGGACCGGCGCGTTCCATACGCTGATTCCATCGCTTCGAGAGATCCATACGTTCAGCGACGGGATCCGGGCTTGGTCCGAGATGGACATCGCCCTCCGGCTCCCGCCAAACCTGACACTGGCTGAGGTTCGCGAGTCGCTTGCTGCCCGGCATGTGGATGAGCATGTCTCGTTCCCGTACGGGGAACCTGCATACCAATCTGGTAAGAACTCCCCGCTCGTACGCTCCCTCCTCTGCTCGATCCGCTCTGCCTCGGGGCGGCCGCGTTTCAAGCTGAAGACCGGAACGTCGGACATGAATGTCCTCGGTCCGGCGTGGGGATGCCCAATCGTTGCCTACGGCCCAGGCGACTCGAACCTTGACCACACTCCCAATGAACACATCGAGATCTCGGAGTATCGCCGTGGAATCGATGTGCTTGCGGGCGCGTTGACTGCCCTATCAGGGGACATCGCGAACACCTCAAAGGATTGCGTCCGCTCTGTAGCTGGGGCAAGCTAACCGGTGGGCATCGCCCGCGGCAACAAAAGGCAAGAGGAGAGCATGAATCCGGGAACACCAACATCGAGGGGACACTCCGCTGCCGAAGCGCCCACCGGCACCGATCCGACTGAGCCCGGCCCGCCAGCCGTCCTTGTGCTGGAGGACGGAACGGTCTTCAAGGGACGATCGGTGGGCTTCCGCGGCGAGAGCTTCGGGGAAGTTGTGTTCAATACGAGCATGACCGGCTATCAAGAAGTCCTTACCGATCCATCCTATCGAGAACAGATCGTGGCCATGACCTATCCTGAGATCGGAATCTACGGGATCAACGGCGACGACATCGAGTCGGAGACGATTCAGGTCTCGGGCTTTGTGATGCATCATGCGATCGATGAGCCGTCGAACCATCGGGCGACTGGTTCGCTTGCCAAGTACCTCGCAGAGCAGAAGGTCGTTGCGATCGAAGACGTCGACACGCGTGCCCTCACACGCCATTTGCGATCTCGCGGTGCCATGCGTGGGGCGATATCCTGTCTCGATCTCAATTCGGAGAGCCTCCGCGCGCGCATTCTTGATCATCCATCATTGGTCGGCCGCGACTTGGCCAAGGAAGTCACCGTAGAGGGAACCCGATCTGGCAACGGATCCTCACGCAAGGGATCTCGGATCGTCCTTGTCGACAGCGGATCAAAGGCCGGCATTCCGCGCGAGCTGCTGGAGCAAACCGAGTCGCCCATCGAGGTCGTGCGGGTCCGCTACGACGCTTCGTTCGATGAGGTGCGCACACTGTCCCCACGTGGGGTGCTGATCTCCAATGGCCCGGGAGATCCGGCACCGTTGGCCGCAACGATCGATCTCGCCCGCGGACTTCTCGAGCATCGGATTCCTCTCGCCGGTATCTGCCTCGGACACCAGATCCTCGGCCTCGCCCTGGGAGGCACCACGTACAAGATGCAGTTCGGCCATCGAGGAAGCAATCATCCTGTGCTGCAAACGAGAACCGGTCGCGTGATGATCACCGCTCAGAATCATGGCTTCGCACTCGATCCTACCAGCCTCGGGATCGCATGGACTCCACTCGACGGCGCGTTCATTGCTGTCCAACCCGACCTGCTAGATGCCACGGCTGCTTCGACCCCGTCCACAACAATGGCAGACCGGCTTCCGGACAAGCCGCTCATCGGAGTCAGCCCGCTTGGATTCGGACCAGTCGAGATCACGTACCTTTCGCTCAATGATGGAACCCTGGAAGGTCTCCGGCTCCTCGAGTGTCCGGCGCTATCGGTGCAGTTCCACCCGGAAGCCTCCCCAGGCCCGCACGACGCGGCAGGTTTCTTCGCCAGTTTCCTCGACATGGTGGAGGCATGCCATGCCTAGGAGAACCGACATCGAGACGATCCTCATCCTCGGTTCCGGACCGATCGTGATCGGACAGGCCGCCGAGTTCGACTACTCTGGAACGCAAGCGCTCAAGGCACTTCGGACCGCAGGGTATCGGCTTGTCGTCGTGAACTCGAACTCGGCAACCATCATGACCGATCCAGAGCTATCAGATGCAGTCTATATTGACCCGCTGACCGTCGACTTCGTCGAACGGATCATCGAAATCGAACGACCGGATGCTCTCTTGCCGACGCTCGGCGGACAGACGGCGCTTAACCTTGCCGTCGGCCTCGTTGAAGCCGGCGTGCTCCAACGCTACGGCGTTGAGCTCATCGGCGCACCGCTGGACGCGATTCACCGTGCCGAAGATCGCCAGCAGTTCAAGGAGACAATGCTTTCGATCGGCCTCGACGTTCCGCGCAGCCGACAGGTTGGCACACTGAACGATGCCGTTCTCACAGCCGAGGAGATCGGCTATCCGCTGGTCGTCAGACCGTGCTTCACGCTCGGCGGCGTTGGCGGGGGGATCGTGTTCAACGTCAAGGAGCTGGAGCAACTCGTCGCACGCGGTCTCCGCGAGAGCCCGACGAGTACCGTTCTCGTTGAGGAGTCGGTGATCGGATGGAAGGAGTTCGAGCTGGAGGTCATGCGCGACCGGGCGGACAACGTGGTGATCGTCTGCTCGATCGAGAATATGGATCCGATGGGTGTTCACACCGGCGATTCGATCACAGTCGCCCCGGCCCAAACGCTCACCGACCGCGAGTACCAGAGAATGCGAGACGCTGCACAGGCCATTCTTCGGGCCATCGGCGTGGAGACCGGCGGATCGAACATCCAGTTCGCCGTCTGCCCGGACACCGGGCGTCTTGTTGTGATCGAGATGAATCCGCGGGTCTCGCGCTCTTCGGCGCTCGCTTCGAAGGCGACCGGCTATCCCATTGCCAAGGTTGCCGCTCTTCTCGCTGTCGGATACTCGCTCGATGAGATTCCCAATGCGATCACCGAGCAGACGACAGCCGCGTTCGAGCCGGCGCTCGACTACGTTGTGGTGAAGCTGCCCCGATTCCAGCTGGAAAAGTTCCCCGGTACACCGCCCGGCCTGACATCGCAGATGAAGTCGGTTGGGGAGGTCATGGCGATCGGCCGCACATTCAAGGAGGCTCTCGGCAAGGCACTGCGGTCCCTCGAGCTCGACGCAACGCCGAAGCTCGACTTCGACCGCATTCGACCCTACCTGGCAACGCCAACGCCTGAGCGGCTCGCATATATCTTCGCGGCATTCCGCACCGGACTATCGATCGATGAGGTTCAGCGTCTGACGCGGATAGATCGGTGGTTCCTCGGGGAATTGGCTCGATTCGTTGCCCTGGAGAGTAGGCTTGCCCGTACCGGCATATCCGACCTATCCGCAGATCTCCTAAGAAAGCTCAAAGCGTGGGGCTTTTCCGACGTAGAAATCGGAGAACGGGTTGGATGTTCCGAACGCGATGTGCGTCAACGGCGACAGGAACTCGATGTCCATCCCGTGTTCAAGATGGTCGACACGTGTGCAGCCGAGTTCGCCGCCGCCACGCCGTACTTCTACTCGACATATGCCGGCGGGGAGAGTGAAGCTGCGCCATTGCCCGATCCGAAGGTCCTCATTCTCGGATCGGGACCGAACCGCATCGGGCAAGGGATCGAGTTCGACTACGCCAACGTCCGCGCGGCCCTGGCACTGCAGGAGGCCGGGTACCGAGTGATCATGGTCAACTCCAATCCGGAGACCGTATCCACGGACTACGACACCGCCGACCGGCTCTATTTCGAGCCGCTGACGATCGAAGATGTCCTTCCCATCGTTCGGCATGAGAAGCCGATGGGCGTGATTACCGGGTTTGGCGGGCAAACACCGTTGAAGCTGGCACGCCGTCTCGTTGAGGAAGACGTGTCTCTCCTCGGCACACAGCTTGAGAAAATTGAACTCGCAGAGGATCGAGAGCAGTTCGGGTCTTTGCTTTGCAGACTTGGATTGAAGTCCCCGCCGTATGGGATGGCAAAGACGCCCGACGAATCGCTCGACGTTGCAGCGCAGCTTGGCTATCCGGTTCTTGTTCGCCCAAGTTACATCCTTGGCGGCCGGGCAGTGGAGATTGCCGATACGTCAGAGGAGCTTCGCCGCCTGATGGAGGAGGCCATTCGAATCTCTGCCGGTCATCCGGTGTTCATCGATCGCTTTCTGGAGGATGCAATCGAGATCGACGTCGATGTGCTCAGCGATGGAAGCGATGTGTGGATAGCCGGCCTGATGGAGCAGATCGAGGAGGCCGGGATTCACTCGGGAGACTCCGCCTGCGTGCTCCCCGCCGTCAGCCTTGCCGATGGGATTCTCGAGGAGATCGAGACCGCTGCAGCAAGCCTTGTCCGAGGGCTGGACGCCGTTGGCCTCGTCAACATTCAGATGGCGGTGAAGGGACGCGAGCTGTTCATTATCGAAGCGAACCCGCGCGCCTCGCGGACGGTACCGTTCGTCAGCAAGACGATTGGAATCCCACTGGCCAAACTTGCAGCTCGCGTTCTGGTCGGCGACGGCTTGCGCGAGATGCTCGCCTCGTACTGTCCGTATCCGACGCGAAACGGTCCGTGCACCATGCAGGATCTCGAGCAGGCCCACAGTGCAGGAGCCGTCCTTCCAACGCCACGTCCTTCGTTCTCTTCGGTGAAGGAGGTCGTCCTGCCGTTTGGACGCTTCCCCGGCTCGGACGTTCTCAGAGGACCCGAAATGCGATCGACCGGCGAGGTGATGAGCTTCGGACGCACGTTCCCAGAAGCGTTTGCCAAGGCACAGATCGCTGTCGGTGACCCGCTGCCCACCGAAGGCACAGCTCTCGTCAGCCTCGCCGATCGCGACAAGAGAGAAGGCGTCACGTTGATCGCCCGGCTCCACGACTGGGGCTTCACAATCGTCGCAACGGGGAACACGGCTCGCATGCTTCACGGCATGGGAATCCCAGCAGAGTGCGTCGCCAAGGTCGGTGAAGGCCGCCCGGACGTCGTCGACCTCATCACGCAAGGCAAGGTACACCTCGTTGTCAACACGCCCTCCGCGGGTCTGATCCGTGATCCCGCTCCTGCCCCATTCATCCCGACATCAACCGAGGATCGGGGGTTGCATCTTCCGATCCAAGGAGAACGAAGCAGCGGCTTCCGGATGCGGATCGCAGCGTTGGAGAATCACGTTCCGTACATGACGAATCTGCTCTCGCTCCGCGCGGCGGTCGCCGCGATCCGCTCTCAGTTGAACGAGCCGTTCTCCGTTCAGCGCCTCGGCGATCAGGCTCCCTAGCCTCGCTCTGCGATCGGCCGAGCCACCTTGCCCGCTGGGCCGGTGTAGTTGGAGGTCGGCCGAATGAGGCGATTGTCTCCGTACTGCTCCTGAATGTGGGCAAGCCAACCCGCGGTTCGGGCACAGGCGAAGATCGCCGTGAAGTAGGTCTTCGGGAACCCCAGTGCGTGCTGCACGATCGCTGAGTAGAAATCGACGTTTGGGTAGATCCCCTTCTTCTCAAGCACCACCTGTTCGACCCGCGCAGCAATCGCGTTGATCTCAGCCATGTCGGCTCGATGGCAGAGTGCCTGTGCATGGCTTCTCAGCAGGCGGGCTCGTGGATCCTCCACCTTGTAGACGCGGTGTCCGAATCCCATGACGCGTTTGCCTTCATTGAGCATCCCGTCGATGTACTCCTCGATCTCCTCGACATCGTCGATCCTGCCGAAGATCCCGATGGCACGCTCGTTCGCCCCGCCATGCAGCCGTCCCTTGAGAGTGCCAAGGCCGCTTGTTAGCGCAGCATGCATGTTGGAGAGCGTGCTAGCCGTCACACGCGTCGCGAAGGTCGAGGCGTTGAACCCATGTTCCAGATGAAGCATCAACAGCAACTCGAACGCTTCGCTCTCCTCCATTGTGGGAGGCTTGCCCCGCAACATGTAGAGGAAGTTGGCCCCGAAGCTCATGTCAGGGTCGGCGGAGAGCACCGGGAGCTGATGACGCACTCGGTGCATGTCCGCCACGATAGTGAGTGTCTGGGCAAGGAGGCGGACGGATTTCCGTTCGCAGGCCTCCGGCGAGCGATCCTCGACCTCTGGATCGTACATCGCCAGAGCCGAGACCGCTGTGCGCAGAAGGTCCATTGGGTGAGCACTCGGCGGTGCCAGCTTGATCATCTCGATCACTTGTGAAGGAAGGCGCATCTCGCCAACTAGGCGCATCCGAAATGCATTCAGCTCCGCCTGTGTTGGGAGCTCGTGGTGCCAGAGAAGATAGACTGCCTCGCCAAAAGAGGCATGCGCCGCTAGCTCGCGAATCTCGTAGCCTGAATAGATCAGGCGGCCGTTGATGCCGTCAACGGTACTGATCCGAGTATCTCCGGCAACCACGCTCTCAAGGCCTCGGATGGCCGTCGAACGCTCGATCGTGCTGTTCGTGTTCTTGCTCATGGGTCTCCTTGTCTGTTTCTCTTGTTCCGGAGGGATGTCCTCCAACGGCTGACCTCCCGCGTTCTGCGGACCTTCCGTCATGGCGGTTTACGTCACCTCCTTCGTCAAATGAAAAACCGCAGGCATTGCCTGCAGTCGTCTTGGTCCCGCAGTGTGTGCCGGTCTCTACCGGCAACGGGCACTAGGAACCCGGCTGAATCGGACGCGGCGTCTTGATTTGCTGGTTCAACGTCGTCATCCGTTTCATGATGAAACAACAATACCCACCCCAGCGGATTGTGTCAAATAATGAGACACCCGGAGCTGACGGCACGTCGTGAATGCCTGCACCGTCATGCGGTACGGCACTACCCTGTGCTCGCTGCCCACGGCTGTTGCCCGTTCCAGTTGCCTTGCTGGGGAGAGGGCGTTCTCTTATGCTGTGATCCATGGCTCGGATTGGGGAAACGCTGCGCAAACTCCGACTCGAACGCAATCTCACGCTAAGGCAGCTGGCGGATCAGTGCGAGCTTTCGGCCAGCTTCCTCTCTCAAGCAGAGCGTGAGCTCTCCGCGATTTCGGTCTCCACCCTTGAGCGCGTCTGTGGTGTGCTCGGCATGTCGCTGCGTGAGTTCTTCCTTGCCTCTGATCCACCGGACTCGATGGATTCGCCCTACTCACAGGTCCTTCATTCGATCGACCAGCCAGCGGTGAATCTCTCCAAAGCATCGATCCGGTATCGCTTCCTCAGCTGCGACTTTCCGGGCAGGCTGTTCGAAGTCGTCCTCGGCGAGATCCCGGTAGGATACACGTTCGCCGTCGCATCTCATGAGGGCGAGGAGTTCGGCTATCTCCTGGCTGGACGCTTGCGGCTGAGTTTCGAAGGAACCGACCATGTTCTTGGTCCGGGAGACAGCTACCACTTCGGCCCACACACGATGCACGGGTACGAGGCAATCGGCGATGAGGATGTTCGCCTCCTCTGGGTTCAAACGCTGAAAGACCTCCAGATTCGGACCGGCCTTCTCAAGACGCCTCCCACTGGCACGGAGCCTGATGGGGTGAACTGATGTCCACATCCGCTCCCGGAAGAGCACAGCCCCATGCAGATCGCCATTCAAGGGACCCGGCATCTTGAAGAGCGCAAGGAGGATCCGTGAAGGACACGAAGAGCTTGGACTGGCAGCCACCGGCCAACTGGCATACGGTTCGAACGATAGATGCCCACACCGGTGGCGAGCCACTGCGCATCATCCTCGATGGGTTTCCCGAGTTGCCAGGCAAATCGATCCTGGCCCGCCGCCGAGCAGCGTGCGAAGCCCACGATGCACTGCGCAAGATGCTGATGTGGGAACCCCGCGGCCACGCCGATATGTACGGGTGTCTGATCGTCCCTGCAGTTACTGAGGGCGCAGACTTCGGTGTGCTATTTCTTCACAACGAAGGATGGAGCACCATGTGCGGGCATGGGATCATCGCAGTCACGAAGGTCGCGCTGGAAACGGGGCTCATCCCGATGCGGACACCAGAAACCGTGGTACGGATAGACTCTCCAGCTGGGTTGATCACCGCCACGGCCCGGGTGGCAAACGATCACGTCGAAAGCGTCCGCTTCCTCAACGTGCCATCGTTCGTTCTCGATCTCGACCAGCGTATCCATGTGCCCGGCCTCGGCGAGGTGTGCTATGACCTGGCGTTCGGCGGCGCGTTCTATGCCTATATTCAGGCAGCGGATGTCAATCTGACCTGTTCGTCTCACGAGTTCTCGCAGCTCATCGATGTAGGCATGCAGATCAAGAAGGCCGTGATGGCACAACGTCCGATTTCACATCCATTCGAAGATGCGTTGAGCTTCCTCTACGGAACGATCTTCATCGCACCATCGCTCTCGGCCAATGCCGATAGCCGCAACGTCTGCATCTTCGCCGATGGGGAGGTCGATCGCTCCCCAACGGGAACCGGCGTCTCCGGACGGATGGCACTGCACTACGCCCGCCGTGAGATCGAGATCCAGGAGCCGCTGGTGATTGAGTCCATCATAGGATCTCAATTCACCGGCCGCGTCATCGAGGAGACGACATTCGGTCCATACCGGGCGGTCATCCCCGAGGTTGAAGGGACAGCCCACATCACCGGCACCGCCACATTCCTGGTCGATCCCGATGATCCGCTGAAAGATGGCTTCATCCTTCGTTGAACATCGGACCCGACATTCGATGGACCCGGAGGTCGGCCGGTGCTGCTCTCCAACCGAGCTACAGCTCGGCGTGTGCCGTGCGGGCAATGACCTCGTCCTGAAGCCCTCGACTCAGGTTTCGGAAGTAGTCGGAGTACCCAGCGACACGGACGATCAGATCGCGATACGCTTCGGGGGTTTCCTGTGCCTCGCGAAGCGTCTGGGAATCCACAACGTTGAACTGAACATGGTGCCCATTAAGTCGGAAGTACGTTCGAACGAGGTGCGCCATCTTGGTCAAATCCTCGTTCGTCTCCAGCACCGAAGGAAGGAAGCGCTGGTTGAGCAACGTACCGCCGGTTCGGACATGATCGACCTTGCTCGCCGATCGGAGCACCGCCGTTGGGCCATGTGTGTCGGCCCCTTGCGTTGGAGAGATCCCGTCCGAGAGCGGCATGCCGCTTCGCCTGCCGTTCGCGGTCGCCCCAACCATTTCGCCAAAAAAGATATGAACCGTCGTCGGAAGTAGGTTGACGCGATATGTACCGCCATTGCTGTTCGGCCGTCCATCGATCGCGTCGAAGTAGACATCAAACAGCCATCGGGCGATCGCGTCGGCCGCTTCGTCATCGTTCCCGTACTTCGGTGTGTTGTGTGCCAGGCACCGTTGCTCGGTCTCGTATCCTTCGAAGTCGACGTTGAGCATCGTCAGCAACTGATCCATTGTCATCGAAGACTGCTCGAATACCTGTTCGTGGATCGCCGCGAGTGCATCGCTGGTCGTACCGAGCCCGACACCTTGGATGTAGGTCGTCGGATACCGCGGTCCCGGGCCGTTGTAGTCCTCACCCTTCGCAATGCAATCGTCGATCAGCACCGAGAGGAACGGGACCGGCATCCGCTCGGTGAACAGCCGTTCGATTATCGTGTTCCCCTCGATCTTCAGATCAACGAAGTATTCGAGTTGCCCCCGGTAAGCCTCACGCAGCTGCTCGAAGCTCTCAAACGTTCGCGGGTCTCCGGTTTGCGGGCCAAGCTGTTTGCCGGTACGAGGATCCACACCGTCGTGAAGCGCCAGCTCGAGGATCTTCGCCCAATTCATGTATCCGGTAAGAACGCAGCTTTCCTTGCCAAACGCGCTGATTGTCACGCAACCGCTCGGCCCACCGGCACGTGCATCCTTAATCGACTTCCCAGCACGGAGGAACTCCTGCAAGATGGCATCTGTATTAAAGATCGACGGTTGTCCGAATCCTCGCCGCACCACTTCCAATGCGCGGATCAGGAATCGGTCGGGGTTCGCCTTTGAAAGTTGGATACAGGACCCGGTGAACGGCAGACGCATGTCCTCTATCACATCAAGGATCATGTACGACAGCTCGTTGACTGCGTCGGTACCGTTTCGATCCACCCCTCCAACATTGATCAGCATGAAATCGTTGTATGTAGCACTCTGCTCGTCGGTGACACCTACCTTGGGCGGCGCCGGATGCTGGCTGACCTTGATCCAGAAGCACTCGAGCAGCTCCTTGGCATCATCACGGGTCATGCGCCCATCGGCTAGATCGCTCACGTAGAATGGATAGAGATTCCCATCTAGCCTCCCGGGGTTGAACGAGTCCCACTCATTCAGCTCAATGATGACCCCAAGATGCACAAACCAGTACATCTGCAGAGCCTCATGGAATGACCGCGGCGCATGCGCCGGGACGCGATCACAGACTTCCGCAATCCGCAGAAGCTCCTCGCGCCGCTGCATGTCCTTCTCTCCCTCAGCCAGCGCGCGCGCCAACTCGGCATGTCGCTCGCCGAGCCGGATGAGCGCGTCGCACGCGATGGACATCGCCTCGAGTTCGTCCATCTTCCTCTCGCGGTTGGGATCCTCCGAAGACGCAATCCGTCGACGAGAGATCTCGATGCGCTCCTTGACGTCGAGCATCCCTTGCCGGTAGATCTTGTCATCGAGAATCGCATGCCCCGGGGATCGTTGCTCCATGAACTCTGTAAATACGCCCGCATCGAATGCATCGTGCCATGCCGATGGAAGCGCTTCGAACACCTGATGACGCATGCTGCGCTCCGCCCAGAACGGAATGATCTTCTCCCCGTATGCCTGTCGAATTTCTTCGCTTGCAGAGAACGGGTTCCTCTCCCTCGTATCGAGGATGCGCAGGTCGTCAAGCGAGTGGCAGCAAAGCTCAGGGTAGGTCGGGGTCGCTTTTCGGCTCGGCCCTCGTTCTCCAACGAGCAGCTCGCCGTCATCAATAACGATTGTTTGGTTCTCCAGCAGATACCTGAACGCCCTCGCACGGAGGACCGGCACAGACGTCGTCGAGCACGCTTCATCACTCTGATAGAAGCGCGTCAGTAGCTCAGCACGTTCAGCGCTCAACGACGGCATCGTATCCACACATTTGGCCCGAAGCTTCGTGATTCGTTCATTCATCGGACGCTATCCTCCCTTCGTCACCGGCATGCCGACTCTTGCACCCAGCAGCCGGATCGCTCGATCAACTGCATCTGGAATCAGCCGCATGTCGACACCTTCCCATGCTTCCCGACCCAACCCCCGCTGTTTCTCCTCGCCTCCGCGGTGGTACGGAAGAACCTGCAGCGCTTCGACAGACGACAGCGTTCGCACAAACTCAGCAACATCGACTAGGTTCTCTTCATCGTCGTTGATCCCGGGGACAAGCGGCACACGCACCCATATTCGCGCCCCCGATCGATCGAGACGCTGGAGGTTTTCAAGCAGCAAACCATTGGAGACGCCTGTTGCCTCCAGATGCCGCCGATCGTCGATCATCTTGATGTCATAGAGGAACAGGTCAGTCACATCGGCCACGTCGAGAAGCGCCCTCGTCTCGGCATGTCCACAGGTATCGACAGCGGTGTGAATCCCCCGTTCTTGGCAGCCTCGAAGCACCGCAGAACAGAAATCCGATTGAAACAGTGGTTCACCTCCAGAGCAAGTGACACCTCCACCCGACTGCTCGAAGAAGAGCACATCCTTGCTCAATTCATCGACAAGCGCGCTCACCGTCCAGCAATCGCCAATGATCGATCGAGCATCGCTTGGACAAACCGAGACGCAAGCGCCACAAGCCGTGCAGCACTCACGCTCCGTGATGGCTTGCCCATCGTTCATCCGGATGGCAGCTTCCGGGCAAGCAGAGACACATGCGCCGCATCCTGTACACCGATCCACGCGAAACGACAGCTCACGAGTGGGGCTCTGACTCTCTGGGTTGTGGCACCATAGACAGGAGAGCGGACACCCCTTCATGAAAGCGGTGGTTCGGATCCCCGGGCCATCGTGGATCGCGTAGCGCTTGACATCAAACACCAGTCCTGCACGGTTCCCAACATCAGCGCATGTCTCGGTTTCCGTATTACCACACTTCTTTCTGATCATGACGTCTCCGTGCAAGCGCAATACCATACTGCCTGGTTACCCATTGCGCAATCCCTCGCAGCAAGTTCCTCTCGTCTCCTGTTCAGTATCACTTCATGGCTCAATGGATCAACTCGTAGCGATCATGCGATCCGATTCACAACCCTCTGCATCGAAGCGTGGTTGATATTTGGCTATCATTGGCGCGCATCCGTCGAAGACCAGCACGGGAGGAGAAGCAAGCAGTGGCTGATTCGCGCAGTGACAGGAGGAATCGGGAAACGCTCACCGGTGAGCATGCCCTCACGGACGTCGGACAACTGGTTCTGGCCGTGTTGTTCCTCGGCCTCTGGATTGCTGATTCGTTCTTCCTCAAGCTCACAGTCTTCCCAAACGCGTATGTCCCCCTCGCCGTGCGCATCGCGGTGGGGTTGGCTCTCGTGGGACTCTCCTGGTACCTGGCAAGGGCCAGCCACCGGATGGTCTTCGGCGAGAAGCAGGCGGATCCACACGTCATACGAGATGGGGTCTTTGCCATCGTTCGCCATCCGATGTACCTGAGCGAGATTCTTCTCTATTTGGGGCTCCTCCTGATAAGCGTATCCCTCATGGCGGGAGCCGTCTGGCTTGCAACGATCGGATTCTTGCACTTCATCGCGCACCAGGAGGAGAAGCTACTCCTCGCGCGTTTTGGAGACGAATACACTTCATATGTGCGCGATGTTCCGATGTGGGTTCCTCGGATCCGTCGCAACTAGGGAGGCATGTCCAGGCCGCGCCGGCCGGCACCTTGCCAGGATCGCTCGACACACTCGACAGCCCTCACCATCGTACGTCAAGGAGTGACCACGGATGTCGCAAGAAACCAAAAACGCGGAGACGAAACCAGAAGAGAAGGATGGCCCCAACCTCAAGGGGTCCAATGAAAAGAAGCGGAAGCTGCTTGGCATAGAGCCGATCGAGACGCATCACGAGATGGCCATTCGAGACAAGAAGCTCGCCTACACGGCAAGGGCCGGCGTGATCCCTCTGGTTGATGAGAGCGGCGAAACGGAAGCGGAAATCTTCTTCACCGCCTACGAGATTGACGGAATGCAGGACCCGGCGAACCGGCCGCTGTGCTTCGTGTTCAACGGCGGGCCAGGCTCGGCGTCGATCTGGCTTCACATGGGTGCGCTGGGACCCAAGCGGGTCGTCATGGAGGAGGAAGGCTGGATGCCAGCTCCTCCGTACCGCTACGAGCACAACGCCCACACATGGCTCGATCAGGCCGACCTCGTGTTCATCGATCCAGTAGGAACAGGATTCAGCCGGGCGGCGAAGGCAGAGCTCGACAAGAAATTCTGCGGCTTCAAGGGAGACATCGAGTCCGTCGGGGAGTTCATCCGCCTCTATCTCACGCGCTACGAACGATGGAGTTCGCCGCTGTTCCTCGCTGGGGAGAGCTACGGCACGACCCGCGCCGCAGGACTTGCCGGACATCTCGTCGACAGAGGGATCACGTTCAACGGGATCGTCCTGATATCCACCGTTCTCGACTTCGGGGCGATCCACTTCATGCCGGCAAACGACCTTCCGTTCCAGCTGTTCGTTCCGACCTACGCCGCAACCGCCTGGTACCATGGCAAGCTGGCCCCAGCATTGCAGGCGCATCCTCTTAACGATCTGATGTCCGAGGTCAAGACATGGTCGGAGGGCGATCTGACCCTCGCCCTAATGAAGGGAGATCGGCTGGAGGGTGAAGAGCGGCAAGCCGTGGCCAAGCAACTCTCCGCCTACACCGGCCTCGATCTCAACTACGTCCTCGGGACGAACCTGCGTATCAACATCTTTCATTTCTGCAAAGAACTCCTCCGGTGTGAGAAGCGGAGCGTGGGCCGACTTGATTCACGGTTTAGGGGGATCGAAGCGCTGACAGTAACCGAGCAACCGGAGTTCGATCCATCGATGCTGGCAATCACCCCTCCGTACACCTCTGCATTCAATCACTATGTTCGCGCCGAATTGAAGATCGAGACAGATCTGCCCTACGAGACGTTGAGTCGGAAGGTGCATGAGAAATGGGAGTGGGAGAAGGGGGCGATGCCCGCCACCGGCGAAGCCCTTCGTGGAGCGATCGCGAAGAATCCTCACACCAAGGTCTTCGTTGGGCAGGGGTACTATGATCTTGCCACGCCCTACTTCGCCACCGAGTACATGCTCAGCCACATGAACGTCGATCCCGAACACCGTAGCAACATCGAGATGGTGAACTACGAAGCGGGACACATGTTCTACCTCGATGTGAATTCCCTCTCGGCATTCCGAGCGGACATCGGCCGATTCATGCAGGACGCTATCTAGGCATCGCACGTCGCCGTCGAGTCTCCGATCCCGGCCGACAGGGCTGTGGACCCAATTGCGGGGAGACGATATCGTTTTCCCAAGCCCGGTTCTCCGTCGAGCCAACACCAGGGCTATAGAGCAAGGAATGCGGACATGCCAAAGCTGGTTCTGCGTTGCGTCGGATGTGGCAAGACGTACGTCCCTCCCGCATTGCACTGCGATCTTTGTGACGGTCTATTGCGATCCGAGTATGCGGTCACTGACTTCAAGCCTTGTGAAGCCGATAGCCTATTTGCATTCAAGGACTGGCTCCCGCCGACCGGCTCCATGGATACATCGGTGGGCCCGAAGGTCTATCGAAGCGAGAGGCTCTCCGAGTGGCTTGGACTGAACCATCTCACGATTGCATTCAACGGCTACGCCCCGGCAGTGGGAGCGATGAACCCGACCGGCTCGTTCAAGGATTTTGAGGCGCTACCGACCATCCTGTTTAAGCGCGAACTCGGCATCGATTCGCTCATCCTGTCGTCAGCGGGGAATACGGCACGAGCATTCGCCCACGCCGCGACGCAACTCGATTATCCAGTAGTCATCATAGTCCCAGAGCGCGCGGTACCGAGATTGTGGCTGCCCTGTAAGCCGTCCGACGCAGTTCGGTTGATCGTCATCGAAGGGAACGACGACTACGCATTCGCCATCCGTACGGCTGGGATGATGTCCGATCTGCTCGGCATCGCCCCCGAAGGAGGTGCTCGCAACGTAGCGCGCCGCGATGGCATGTCGACAGCGATCTTGGAATACGCGCGCCGTTTCGGCGATCTGCCGATGCACTACATCCAGGCCATCGGCAGCGGGACCGGCGCGATTGCCGTGTGGGAGGGCGCACAGCGGTTGAGGGGCGCAGGCATCGGCAGCTCACTGCCTGTCTTGCATCTAGCACAGAATGCGCCATTCACCCCGATCCACGATGCGTGGACTGCGGGCGCGTCGATCGATCCCGAAACGGATCTCGCGGGACAGCTCAACCGCATCGCCCGAATTGACGCCCTCGTACTGGCAAATCGTACGCCTCCGTATGCTATCCCCGGCGGCGTCCGCGACGCACTCAAGGCCACTCGAGGTCAAACGTACGCCGTGACCAATGCGGAGGCACGCGACGCGGCCGCCCTGTTTCTCAATACGGAAGGGCTCGCCATCGGTCCGGCTGCTGCGGTCGCTACAGCAGCGATGATCCAAGCTATTCGGGCAGGGAAAGTCACGAGCAACGATCCCGTACTGCTACACATCACCGGCAACAACGAGCATCTGATCCAGCGCGATGTCCAGCTTCACAACATCGATCCGGTTGCCGTGCTGCGCCACGACCGAATCTCGGAGGCAACCATCAAGCGCCTGCGCCAAGTTCTTCTCCCATAGAACACGGGTCGATCCCGCGCCGCCAATGCGCTTGCTCGGTCCCATCGTCCGATCAAGGCCATTCTCCGCTTGTGGTATACTCTTCGTGATTCATGGGTGCGCTAGCACAAATAGAGGAGAAACCACATGACACGAACCTCGATCTTGAAGTGGTTGATCGAATTCGTTCAGCGTCGAAGACGCCTCCACGAACCTGTTCCAGGCAAGAGGCGGTCTCAACCTCATCGCGACCGGAAGAACGAGTCGTACGCCCACATACGCCAGCGCCAGTACTTCGACCAGATGTAGCATCGATTGACCACCGTACCCACTTCGCTCGCTTGAGCTGAGCGTGCCATGCGGTTCCCCGCCCTCCTCGCTGAGCCGTCAACTTCAACCGCTCGGTGTGTTCAGCTGCCGCCACCGGCATGTCTACAATCTCGGTAACCCGGGTGGCCGTTTGGTCGAGGAGCTCGTACACTGATCGGACTCAAGGAGGCCCTCATGCGGATTCGTTCGTTCGTGCTGCTGGCACTGTCCCTGGTTCTCGCGTCGTGGTTGATTGGCTGCAATGATCGCCCTGCATCCCCCCCCGCGGATGCTCCCGTTGAAACGACCGAGGCCCCGGAGGCGGAAACCTCCTCATCGGTAGCAACAGCCATCGACGAGGAGGTCGTCGCTCGTGTCAACGGCCGTCCGCTAAATCGCGCTCGCTTCGAGTCTGCCAAAGACAGCGTGCTCAATCAGTATGCGCAGATGTATTCGCAGTTTGGGATGAGCGTTGACTCGATGATGGTCGGAGCGGAAGGGCGGTTGTTTCGCTTGTCGCTGGAAGCTGAAGCGCTCGACCGTGCGATGGCTTCAGTCTTGATTGAGGAGGAAGCCGACCGCCGCGGGATTCAGCCGAACGAAGAAGATGTGGAGGCAGAGTTCGAGGGACAGTACGCCATGTTCTTGGAGAGCCAAGGCTGGACTGCGGGTGACTTCGCCGCTCGCCTGGCGGAGGAGGGGTCCACCTTCGAAACCTTTAAAGCCACGGGATTGGAGTCCATCGCATGGCAGCTCACGCTCAACGCCGTGAGACAAGCCGTGGCCGGTCCAATCGAGATATCGGATGAGGAACTCGGTGTCTTCTTCGCGGAACGGCGCGCTGACTACTCTCAGCCCGAACAGGTCAAGGCATCGCACATCTTGGTGGAGACAGCACCTGAGGCCGAAGAGGTCATGGCAGAGCTGGCCGCCGGAGCCGATTTCGCTGAGCTGGCAAGAGATCGTTCGACATGCCCGTCGGCATCGGCCGGTGGTGACCTCGGTTGGTTCGGTGCCGGAATGATGGTCCCAGCGTTTGAGACAGCAGCATTTGGACTCGCGCCCGGGGAGATCAGCGAAATCGTGGAGACGGATTTCGGCTTTCACATCATTCTTCTCACCGATCACAAGGATGCCCTCGAACCGGAGCTGAACGATGTCATCGACCAGGTCCGTCTCGATCTTGAAGAGGAGATCCTCAACAAGCGAATGCAGAGCTGGTTCGATGACGTCTACGATGCCGCGGAGTTCGAGGTCCTGCTCCCGCTCGTGGCTGCAAGGCGCACACAGGAGGAAGACATCGACCTTGGGATCGAAGCATTCGAGCGCGTCCGTGACGAAGGCATGGTTCAGGAACCGTATCTCTCGTACATCATCGGATCCCTATATGAGACGAAGCTTGCCTCGGCACAATCGGAGAAAGTGGCGTTGGAAGCCGATTCTTCCGACACCCCGGAGCGTGCTGCCGAGATTGAAGCGATCGATGCTCAGATAGCAACCTACATGGACAAAGCAGTCGCTGAGTACCGACGCGCGCTGGAAGCTGTCGGGACAGACGCATCGATCCAGGCCAAGATCGATGACCTTGAAGCACAACAGAGTACGGAAACCGAGTCTCCCGCTGGATCGTAGGCAGGCAGCGCAGCACACCCAATGGCAACTGAGCCTCGTGCACCAGCTGCTGCATGTGCGGGTAGCTACTCGCCTGTCCCGTCCTTCAGGTGGCGGTCGAACCAGGCAATGATCTCCTGCAATCGTCGGATGCGGTGTTTCGGCTTCCCGCTCCGTGACAGCTCGTGGTTCTCCTCTCGGAACATCACCAGTCGACTGTCAACTCCGTGATACCGGAGCGCAGTGAACATCTGAATCCCTTCGGGCAGCCAGCAGCGGTAGTCCTGTTCCGAGTGGATGAACAATGTCGGCGTCTTCGCGCGGTCAGCATAGCGCAACGGTGAGTGCCACCACAGTTTCTCGCTGCCCCCCTGCGCCCAAGGCGTCGCCCCGAGCTGGTCAGCGTTGAAGTAGTAGCCAATGTCCGTTGAGCAGAATTTGTGAATCCAGTTGGAAATCGATCTCTGCGACACCGCGGCGCGGAACCGATCGGTGTGACCGATCATCCAGTTGGTCATAAACCCGCCGTACGAGCCGCCCATCACCCCAAGCCTATTGGGATCCAGGATGTCGAACCGCTCAAGTGCCGTGTCCACGACACCCATAAGATCCTCGTAGTCCAATTTCCCGTACTCCCCCCGAATATCGGCGAACCGATCTCCTCGCCCCGATGATCCGTGCGGATTGGAGATCACGATCGCGTAGCCTTCCCCGGCAAGCACCTGCATTTGGTGGAAGAGCACGTCGCCGTATGCGCCTCGCGGTCCGCCATGCACGGTGAGGATCGTCGGAAACTTCGTGTTCGGATTGCTGTCCGTCGGGCGGATCAGCCACGCATCGATCTCGTCCCCTTGCGGTGAAGGCACAGCAAATCGCTCAGGAAGCGATACCGCTCGACCGGCCAGACTTGCCCCGTTTAGTGAGGTCAGCCTCGTCTCGCCGTCACCTTCGTAAAGGTACAGCTCCTGTAACGCATCGGCACGAAGCCCGATCGTGAGCACTGAGCCTCCATGGACATCGTAGGCATCGATGGATCCGGTTGACTTCACGACGCTGTGCACCTCCCGGGTTGGATCGACCCGAACGAGATGACCGTTCGTGCGGTCCGTCACCGAGACGTAGACCTCTCGGCCATCGATACGCAGCGTCGGGCCTCCCCCGTGGCGACAATCGGCGGCAATCGAGTTCCCCACGGAACGATCCCATCCCGGCGTGCACGAGGTCACCGAACCGGACGCAATATCAATCGACAGGAGTTCGCGGTTCTGGTTCAGGCCGTACGGGTCCATGTCGGTCCCGAGAGCCGCCAGCATACCCTGATCAAGGAACCTAACTTCATCGAGCATCCATTCGCCAATCGGGATCTGATTCGCAAACCCACTCGAAAGATCGATCATCCACAGCTCTCGCACGATCTCCGCCTTCCCGGCAAATCGGCGGCAGATCACCGCGGCGCGGTTTCCCATGACATCGTGTGCGAGCACCTCGAGGCATGGATCGAGGAGAATGTTCGGTTCGTCCGCCGCAGGATCGTACAGAACAAGGCGCTTCCTTCGCTGGTTGGTGAATCCCTCCCCGTTCATCCAGAATGGGATCTCATCGAGTACTTCATAGTCCGTAGCGTCATCGCGCTCCGCGTGTGCCGCTCGCGGTACACGCGCCGTGTAGAGCCATCGTCCGTCGTCTAGGCAACGAAGACCATCGGCTTTGTGCGGAAGGGTTGCCACCCGCTCGGCCTCACCGCCGTCAAGTCGAATGCGATACAGGAACGACTTCCCTTCCTCCTCCTCGCGTTTCGAGAGAAAATACAGCTCTGATCCGTCATTTCCCCAAGTGAATGGACCGTCCTTGCCGCCGCTCGTCAGCCGCGAGACTGTACGTGAAGCAAGATCGATCGAGTAGATATCGGATCGGTACCCGTTCTCTTCGATATCAGCTTGTTTGACGATGAACGCGGCTGTTCGACCGTCCGGTGAAATGTCGATCGCCGAGAGGAACTTGTACGAGAGAAGGTCTTCAATCTGGACGGGTTTCATGACGCCTCCTTGTGAGGTTAAGTCTACTCGTGCGGGGACCGAGCTTCAGCCCGGTCGGACTCTATGACAGGAACTTCCCGTCCTCACAGAACAGCTCGTCGTCAACAAGGACACGGCCGCCGTCCCTCAGATCGCAAACCATATCCCAGTGAATCGCCGAATCATTCGTGCTCCCCGTCTCGGTGAATCCCTTTCCTACCGCAAGATGGACTGTGCCTCCGATTTTCTCATCGAACAACGTGTTCCCGGTGAACCGCTGAATCCCAGGATTCGTCCCAAAAGCGAACTCACCAACGTATCTGGCGCCTTCATCGACATCCAGCATCTCCCTCAGGAAGGCTTCGTTCTTGCCCGCCTCGGCCCGAACAACCTTTCCCTTCTCGAACCACAGCTTGACATCCTCCACCTCTCGCCCGCGGAAGCAGGCCGGGTAGCTAAATCGGACACATCCCTCAACGCTGGTCTCCACCGGCCCGGTGAAGATCTCGCCATCCGGGAAGTTCTCCCGGCCGTCGCAGTTCTCCCACGTTCTTCCCGCATAGCTGAGTCGCAGATCCGTCTCATCTCCGAGCAGATGTATTTCGCTTCGCCGATCCAACCAATCGATCAGCGACTGCTGCTCCCGAGAAACGTGTTTCCATACAGCGATCGGATCTGGTTCATCGATCCGACATGCTCCGTAGACGAACGCTTCGTAGTCTCGGAGGGACATTTCAGCCGTTTGCGCAGCTGCATGGGTGGGATAGGACGTTCCCACCCATCGAAGCTCCTTGCTCGCCATCCGCTCCAGAAATCGCTTCGATAGCGGATGCGTTGCCTTCGCCCGTCGAGCCTGTTTGGCAGCATCCACGCCGGTCAAGCGCTTCGTGTTAGCATCAGTCCACACACTGATCGATGCATCGAACGCTTCCACCGCTTGCAGGAGAAAAGGCGCCACGTAGTCAAGCTGATCATCGTTGGCGAAGGAGTAGAGCAGCTCCTCGGTCTCCTCAATCCCAAGATCGATCCATGGATAGCCTCCCGCCTCCAGGATCGCTCGATAGAGGGCAACGACAAGCGGACGACCCTCTACGTTGGCTTGGATCCGAACCAGCTGGCCCGATTGCACGTTGACGGAGTACTCAACCAACACCTTTGCCACAGTTTCGATCCTCGGATCCTGCATCGCCCGCTCCTCCTCTTGGTAGGGTTTGAGGCAGCCGCCATACACATCTTCGTGAACAGCAGCCGCCTCAGCAATCTTGCCCGCTTCAATCGAGATGTGCGCGAATCGGCTGCCAAGCCGGCCGCGCCTTGGGCTGTTCCCCTTTCCGCGCAGTGATCTAGAAGTAGAACTCGCTTACGTTGTCAATCTCGAGCTCGCTACACCCTCGACCGGTGTATTCCAGCGCAAGGACAACCACTTGGCCCTCCATCTGTACATCGAGTAGGCCGTACGACAATCCTGCCGAGGCAACTTCGTTGCCGAGTTGCACGTACTCCGACTCGTAGGGACC
>CAZORQ010000024.1:0-37540 GCA_964582285.1 uncultured Thermotogae bacterium | reverse complement strand
AGATGCCCGAACAAGAGGCTGTCCGGCCGACCTTCGGCGTAGGAGATCTCCAAGAACATCCCGAGGAGGCTTCCGTCGGCGATCAGCGGCGCAATCCGTTCCCAGACCGCCGTGATCAACCCTGTCCCCTCCACACCCTCCGGTCCCACATCGCCGAAGTACAACACGTAGCTGTCCCCGGACCGAACGAGGAATGCCGTCGACTCATACGGCGCCCCGTGGCTCACCACAAACGCTTCCACGGTCATCGACGTTCCTGGAATCGGCGTTTCAACACCAGGCGAGAGCACGAAGTACTCGTAGTAGCCGAGGGCGACGAAGTCGGCCCATGTCTTCCAGTTGTAGATGCCACTCGAGATGTTGTCGATCGTCGACTGGATGCCCATGATCGGCTTCTTTGCGCCGTAGATGTCCGCCGGGCCGTTGAGGTAGTGGGCCGATGTGTGATCGAGATGCGCGTGTGAGATCAGGTACGCCTTGATGTTCTGATAGACGTATCCCTCACGGGTGAGGTTCACCTCGCCGGGGACCACGAAGTCCCACAGATTCCCCAACTCATCGGCACGACGGATGCCAACAGTCAACGTTCCGGCATCGAGCGCGATCGCCTCATCGGGAGTGTCGGATGGGAACAGCATGTAGCTCGATACGTTGTCCTCCCGCGGTCCCCCGCCGCACCCGAGCACCACGGCGGACAGCTTCGCATCGTGCGGATCCATTTCAAACGCGGCGAACACGTTGCGTTGACTTGCCGAATTGGAGTTATTGTCCGACGCGAGAATGAGCGTGTGGTTGCCGTTCGACAGCTGCGGTCCGACAGCGATCGCCTCCATGTTGTCCGGGTCGAATGCGATGTCCGTCCGTTCGGGATCGTCCGACAGCGTGAGGAGCGGGATCTTGTGCACGGACAGTCCCGTGTACGGTGCCTCGGGGGTTGCCAGCGCCTCCGTTTCCAGGATCCTCGTTCGGTCATAGATGTATGGGCTGAGCTTGACGCCGAACAGGCAGATGTGGTTGCCGGCACCGTCGACATACGAGCGCTCCATCACGATCAGATCGATCTCGGACGTGATGTGTCCGACGTAGGCCATCCCAGGCACGCCGTTGTCTCCGGACTTGCCGACCGCCGGCCGAACGAACAGCGGCTCCGTCACGTAGACGTACTCCCCGACAACCATCGGGGCATCGCCCGATAGGTCGTACTCGATGATCCGAACCGGCGTGCCCGCGTCGGCTGTCGATACCGGTCCATCCTGTACAAGCGCCTGCTGATTTGCTACGTACAGCGTCGCTCCGTCAGGCGTGATCGTCGCCGCCTCGAAGGACAGGTTCTCCCGCACGCCCCGCGTCTGTCGATCGCCCTCGAATGCCGGAATGAACTTGGCGGGAATCGGCAACTCCATGAGCAGCTCCCCTTGGTGTGTGTACTTGCGGATCCACGGCACATTCTCGGCATCACGTTCCGAGCAGACGATGAACCCATCCTCCAACCACAGCACGTCCTCCCCATCAAGCTCACCGGGGACGTGGCGCTGAACGCCCGGAATGGAGGCATCGCTGTCGAGCGCGATCACGCCCTTGACATCGACGGCGTGCAGTCCGTTGAGATCGACATCGATCTCCATCTCGTACAGCAGGCCCGGCGGCACAATCCGCTGGCCGCGATCGTCCGGCACCGCGTAGTACATGCCGGTGGCGCCAAGCGAAAGCCCCGAGATCTCCCCGACGTGGATTCCTTCGAACGTCCACCCCTCACGAGGCGGCTCGTAGCTGCCAAGGAAGTTGAGCTCAAGCGCCGACGCGCAGATCCCTACAAGCCCGGCTATCGCTACGACAAGTCCACAAGCCCATATGCTCCGATTCATTCCGCGACTCCCTTGTGTCCTCCATGCCCATCGACCGACTCCATGACCGATCCGCTGTCACCACAACCTATCGTACAGAGTTCACAGTTCTCCGAGCAACGCGGCACAGACTAGCAGCGATGTCACGCTTGAATAGCCTGCAGGTGATCGATGACCGGCAATGGACGGTTCACGAGATGCTCGTGATACTGCGTTCCGCCCTTGCATGAGGCCTTCGTCGTCTCTCCAGAGATCCAGTTGGCGCAGCGAGAACACCCGTGCGCTACGTTGCCTCTCCTGCCCCAGCGTTCGCCAGAAGCGTGTTCGTGCCGACGGGGAGATGTAGGCCATGCTGCTCAGCGCTCCCGATCGGGAGAAGGACCGTCTGCGCACCTTCCTCGATACCTTATGCAATCTCCTACAAGGTCATGTGCTGCAGCCAGATCTCCTTCACAGCGTCGCCTCCTTCGCCAATTCCCGTTGAAGACACACCCTCATTGCAGGCGCACGAAGCGAAAAGGTGGTATCGAAATCGATGACCGCGCAAACGTCGACTGCATCCACAGGGGAATGGTCGCCATATGCACGTCAGGTGGCTCTTCTCCAGCATCCGGCTCCCAACAGTCCTTTGCTAGGGACGTAACTTGTTCGCTACGATGGCGAGGCCCGACATCAAGCGGGCAGGAGGAATCGTATGGAACTGGCGAAGCTCACGACCACAGAAGTACAACACGCAATCAATCAGGCCCACGTTGCGCTGCTGCCAGTTGGAGCAATGGAGCAGCATGGCCCGCACCTCCCGCTCGGAACGGATTGGTTCACAGCTGCCCACATCGCACGTGTGGTCTCTCAAGAGAGCAATAGGCTTCTCCTCCCCGGACTGCCTGTCGGGGTGTCAAGAGAGCACAGGCAGTTCATGGGAACGCTCACCCTTTCCCCTGATCAGCTACGCGACTATGCGATGACAATCGCGCGATCGCTTGGCACGCACGGGCTGCGGCGCATGGTCTTTGTTAACGGTCACGCAACCAACTGTAATCCGCTCGAGGACGCAGCACGAGGTCTGCGGGAGGAGCGAATTCACGCATTCGTCTTCAACTGGTGGCACTCGCTTGCCTCGCTCCTTGCAGATCTCTTCCCCCAGCCAACGGCACACGCCGGCTCACTTGAAACAAGCATCATGCTCGCAATCCATCCGGAGATCGTTCACCCGGAGCGTTTCGATAAGGCCAGTTCGGTCACACAGTGGGGTGCGTATGTCGAGGGAGTGCTTGTCGGCTTCGACACGATAGACTTCACGCGCGAAGGCAACGTCGGCGATCCAAGACTCGGCGATGCTGAGAAGGGGCGAGAAGTTCTCACCGCGGCCTGTGAAAGCCTTGACCGCTTCTGTCGCTGGCTAACTGCCAGGACGGACGAAGAACTCGCTACTCAGCCTCACGTGGACTAGGAGACCCAATCACTATCCGCTTGGTCGTCCCGTTCTCGGTCGGTCGACACCAAGAGACTCACCTGTGATCTGAACACCGTAGATCTCATCAGCAACATCCCTGGAGATGTACCCGTCAAGGACATCTTCCCGAACAGCTCGCGGATCCCGGCGTTTTGGATTGCCGTACCCACCACCAGATCCCGTAATGAATCGCGCCACATCCCCTCGTTCAAGCAGCTCGTTTGAGAACCTCGCGCCCCGTTCGATACGACCGTCACCACGATGAATCTCGACGATGTTCGATGCGCCCTCGCTCCCACCAGCTAGACCCCAAGGCGGAAAACGACTGCGACCGAAGCTTGCTGTCAGCTTCGCCAACGAGTTTGTCATGCGATAGTCCTTGATGATCCCCCGCCCGCCAATCCACTCGCCGTGTCCACCTTCGGCTGTGTTCAACGCAAACTGATCCACCAAGAACGGGTATCGTGTCTCGGCCACTTCGACCGAGAGAATGAACGTCTCCCCATCACTGGTGCAGACAAGCCCATGCTCGCCGTCCTTGCCACAGCCTGCACCCCAGCCTCCCGCGTTCGGCTCGACCGAGAAGAACCATTCACCTGTCTCATCGTCAATCCCGCAAACCGTCGTCCCGCATACGCTCAAGAAGTGGCCCGCTGGGATTCTCTCAGGGACAACATCGGCGAGCGCCCTCCAAACGATGTCGCCAGCGTAGCTTGCTGATTCCCAATACGTGCTCACCGGCGCAGGCCGAACCGGATTGAAAACGCAATCATCGGGCACAATCACTCGCAGTGGACTGAAGAATCCTTCGTTCGGGTCCGCATGTGGCGAGAGGACCGCTTGGTAGGCAAACTTGGCTGTGCTCAGCGCGACGGAGAGTGGACTGTTGATCGGACCTCGGCAGGTCCGATCCGTGCCTGTGTAGTCAATGATGAACTCCCGATCCGTGATCGTCACCTTGACCTTCACCGACACTGGCTCACCTCCAAGTCCGTCATCGTCGATGAACTCCTCCGCGGTGTAGGTTCCGGCCGGAAGATGCGCAAGCTCGCTGAGCGCTTCGCGCCGCCCCTGTTCGAGATACGTGTCGATCGCATCAAGAACCGTCTGGAGCGAGTATTTCTTGCAGATCTCCTGAACCCGTTGTGCGGCTACACGCAGCGACGCCGCTTGGGCGCGCATGTCACCCAGAGTCATCTCCGGGATCCGACCGTTTCGCGCCAGAATGTCTACGATGTCGCGGTTCTCGACACCTGCGTTGAAGATTTTCACAACCGGGAACTGGATGCCTTCCTGGTAGATGTCGGTTGCATCCGGTGTCCAGCTTCCAGCGTGTTTCCCTCCGACATCATTCCAGTGGGCCTTGCCCGCGGCAAACATGATGAGCTGCCCCTCGTGGAAGATCGGAAGAATGAGCACAGCATCATTCTGATGTGTCGCGCCGCCCATGTACGGGTCGTTCGTAATGAGGATGTCATTCTCCTCGAGTCCGTTCGCGCCGTACTTGCTAAGGACTTCGCGCACCGCGTCTCCAAGGACACCGATGAATGCGGGAATCCCGTTCGCCTGGGCGATCATTCGACCGTCCGCATCTGTGAGGGCGCACCCATAGTCGAGGACTTCGTAGATAACCGAACTCTTTGCTGTGCGGCCAAGAGCCGCAAACATCTGCTCGGCCGAAGAGACCAGGGCACGCTTGATCACCTCGACAGTGAACGGATCAATTCTATGCTCACCCATCATTCCACCTCCACAATCACCAAGTTGCCAAACCGGTCGACCTCACATTCCTGGCCCGGATACACAATCGTGGTGCACGCCGGCTCCTCGATGACCGCTGGCCCCAAGAGACGTGTGCCGGCCTTCAAAAGAGACCGCTCATACACGTCGCTCTGCATAGTCCCGTGGTCCTCGAAGATGACGGGTCTTGTCCCCTTCTTCGCGTCCACGATGTCGGCATCATCAGTCTGCAGAGGCGCGAACTCCGGCTTCTCGACCCGCCCCCACCCACTCACATGGAAATTCACGACCTCAATCGGCTCGTCTTCCCGGAATGAGTACGCTTGCTCGTGCATTTGATGGAACCGCGCTTGGACCGCGTCGAGGCCACCGGCCTCCAGTTCCCTTTCCAGGACTGGCGTCCGAACCGTGTGCTCTTGGCCACGATACCGTAGGTCCAGCCAACGATCGATGGACACTCGCTCCGCCTTGAACCCCTCCTCCGCATATTGCGCGTACACTTCCGCCTCTCGTTGTTTGAATTCTTCACGGATCGCATCGATCCGATCCGCTTCGCAACGCATGATCCGTGTCCAGATCCAGTCGTGGCGAAGATCGGTCATCAGCATCCCCCAGGCGGAAAACTGACCCGGCGCTCGCGGCACGATCAGCTTTCTCAGCCGAAGCTCTTTGGCCAGCGCTGCACCGTGAAGTGGACCTGCCCCGCCGGTCGCGACAAGAGCGAAATCCCGCGGATCGTATCCCCGCTCAATGCTCACTCGCTCTAGTGCTGCCTGCATATTGGCGTTTGCAACCCGCAGGATGCCGAGAGCGGCATCAACAGTAGAAAGACCTGCGAACTCAGCAATCCGGCTGATCACCCGACTCGCCGCATCGAGATCCAGTTTCATCTTCCCGCCCAGGAAGTAGTCAGCACTGAGACGCCCGGTCACGAGGTTCGCATCTGTAACCGTCGCTTCATCCCCACCGAGAACGTAGCATGCCGGGCCCGGATCTGCTCCAGCACTCTTCGGGCCGACATGTAGTGCCCCGCCCGAATCGATCCACGCAATCGAGCCACCACCGGCGCCGACTTCGACGATGTCAACCACCGGAATCCGCAGCGGATAGCCTGCCCACGTCGACGTCTTCTCCAGGTAGTACTCGGTGTTTATTGAGATCTGCCCTTCATCAATCAGGCTGGCTTTGGCCGTCGTTCCTCCCATGTCGAAGGAGACAACGTTCTTCTCGCCGATCGCCTCTGCAACGGCGCCCGCGCCGATCACTCCTCCAACCGGTCCAGACTCCACGAGATGGATCGGAACGCGCTGTGCATTCGCGAACGTCGTGGCTCCTCCGTTTGACTGCATTGAGTAGGCGGGGCAGGAAAGTCCCATTCCCCGCAACTCTTCTTCCAAAGCACCCAAATACTGCGCTGTCTCCGGGGCAACGTACGCATTCATAACGGATGTGTTTGTCCGCTCGTACTCCCGCCACTCCTGGGTGATCTCATGTGAGAGCGTTACCGGGATTTCCGGACACAGCGAGTTGAGGATCCTCTTCGTTGCTCGTTCATGTTCCGGATGTGCATACGCATGCAAGAAGCAAACTGCAATCGCCTCAATTGCTTCGTCCTTGCATCGTTCCGCAATCGCCTCGACATCCTCCTCGTTGAGTTGAACGAGCACGTTTCCTCGATGATCGACTCGTTCAGCCACTTCAAACCGATGACGACGGGGTACGAACGGTTTGGGCTTCGCATAGCGTAGGTTGTACATGTCCGTCCGATTCGCTCGCTGGATCTCAAGCACGTCGCGGAATCCTTCTGTCGTGATCAGGGCAACTCTTGCCCCATGACGCTCGGTCAGTGCATTGATCACGACAGTTGTTCCGTGGACGAACTGCGTCGTCTCCTTCAGATCGATTCCACTGTCACGGATGACGGCTGTTACACCATTCGCGAAACCCTGCGGCGTCGTCAACCCCTTCTCCAGGGTGATGGCACCTGTCGCCTCGTTGACGGCGACCAAATCCGTGAACGTACCCCCGATGTCAATTGCTAGACGCATTCCGCCTCCTATCTGCTCGTACGGGGTGCCTTGCAGAGATCGCATTGGACAGCGTGCCTGTCCTCGACATGCTGCACGACAAGATCTATCTCACCAGAAGCACATATCCGTCTGCAAATAAAACGAGAGGCCACAACCTGGCTGGATTCCAGCCAGACTGAAGGTCTCCGTCTCAGGCCCTTCTGCCAGATCCTCCCGGTCACAGTCGTGTCCTCCCTTGCTATTCACCGTGTGGCCGTCAGCCAGGCCTACCGCAGGCGACAGCTGTCAAACACATCCTGATCGAGATCAACACCGAATCCCGGTCCTTTGGGAATGCGGGCTTTCCCGTTCACAATCTCTGGATCCCAGTTCAGAATATTCTTCTTCAGAAGAGACAGCTCAGTGAACTCGCTCGCCAGGTCGTGGCGGGCGAACGATGCGGCCAAGTGAAGTTTGGCCACCAGCGAGAAACCAGGCTCAACTTCCGTACCCACAATGCTCGACAGACCCGCTGCTCGTGCCACTGTCTCGATTTGCTTCCCGCGGGCGACGCCACAGGACTTCGCGATTTTTATGTTCACCATGTCCGCTGCGCCTGACTCCCGGATGCGGATCACATCTTCCGGACTCCAGATGCCTTCGTCAGCCATGAGCGGGATGTCCGTCTTCGAGCGGATGTGCGCCATGCCAGTGTAGTCATGACCGGGGACCGGCTGCTCCAGCAGTTGGAGTTCGCACGCCTCGAGCGCCTTCATGGCACGGATCGCTTCGATCGGTGTCCACGCGGCGTTGGGATCGAGGCGAAGCGCCACAGAGGAGCCAACGGCTTTCCTTACCACCCGAACTCGCTCAATATCCGCGCCGACATCTGCCGACCCTTTGATCTTGATCACCCGGAATCCACGATCGAGGAGCCGTACGGCACGTGTGGCCATTTCCTCGGGAGAGGCAATCCCGATCTCCGAGGCAACGGGGATCCACTCCCGAAACGCTCCTCCCAAAAGAGCATAGACCGGCACGCCCAGCAGCTTGCCGACCAGATCATGGAGCGCTAGATCTACGCCTTCCTTGACGCACGTGATGCGGGCCAACGCCGCGTCGATCAGCGACAGTACATGGCCAATCTGCAAAGGGTCCTGTCCAAGTAGTTTCGGCGCGACGTACGTCTCAAGTGTGGACGTAATCGATTCCAGCGTCTCACCGTAGAACTCGGGCTCCCAAGCACAGGCTTCCCCATACCCGACCAAGCCGTCGTCCGTCTCGAGCTTGACCAGCACCGCGTTCGATGCAGCAAACCCAGTGTACGCGTCCGCGAAGTCCTCGATCGGAACGGAGTACGGTACGACCTCGAAGCCCACAATCCTCGCCATGAATCCTCCTTGTCCCAGCCAACCGCTTCCCGGCGCTTCTGATACCTGCTGGGCGGTATTCGGCTGCGGTTAGAGCCACGTATGCCGTCCCCTGCACCGCGACTCATCCGCGGCAATCGATCTCTTCGATCAGCCCATCGAGTTCGAGCTCCCGGAGCTTCCCCGCTCGAGGGCGGCCCCGCTCATCCCATCCCACCATGCGGTAGTAGTCAGCCTTGGCTGCTTCGACCTCGTCCATCGGCACGGAAACGCCATCCGTCGGTCCACCGCGAAGCGGAACATGAAGCTTCGCCGGAACGGTATCCGCATCTCCAGCGGCGCCTTCACGCAGATTGAATACCCGCAACAGGTTGAGTCGACGCTCCCCAACCTTCATCAGCTCCCATAGGCTGAAGTCCCATCCGGTCGCTGCGCTGATCGCCTCGACCAGCTGGTTGGGACCGTAGAGCTGAAATGAGGGGCCAAAGACAAACTGACACACACACGCGCAGTCCGTGGCACTGTAGAAAAGCTGGGTGTAGAACGCATACCGGACCTTCTCGGCGTTTAGAACGTCCTGGGGAAGCTCGCCGTACAGCCCGAGCGTGCTCATCCGGTCTCTGTACGCAGCGCAGTAGAACGGATCGTGCTCGTGGGATTGGTGATCTGCGCCAAACGGATTCACCGCGTAAATTAGTGCGAGGCTTCGCTTGTGTTGCGGCATGTGTGCGGGGAACTCCTGCCCCTTCGCTGCCACAACAAGCTCTTCGCCAACGCCGAGCCGCTGTGCAGCTCGCGCCGACCCCTCTCCCAGAATCTCTCCGAACCCCTCCCGACGCCCGATCGCTTCCACCATCCGGGCGAGAGTTTCCCCCGATCCGAACCGCAGCTCGATCCCCCCCGTGTCCTCAGCGGAGATCAGCCCCTGTTCGTAGCAGTCCATCGCCCAAGCGATGGTGGCGCCGCAGCTGATGGTATCCATGCCCATCATGTTGCAGAGCTGATTCGCGTAGCAGATCGCCGCCAGGTCTGAAACGCCACAGTACGAACCGAGGGCCGCAAGCGTCTCATACTCCGGCCCACCGTACCGCGGATCGACGCGGTATGGACCGTCCTCGATTTCCACGACCCGCTTGCAGCGTACGACGCACCCATAGCAGGTGTCCGTCTTCTTGAGCACGGTGTCCGCCATTCGCTCTCCGCTGATCGCCTCGGCTCCTTCAAAGACACCGCTGGACCAATTCCGAGTCGGTAGTCCCCCTTCTTCGTTCAGCGGCAGAAGCCCCTCAGCGGTCCCCAGTTTGCCGAGACCCGCCACATCGGACACCGGGAACCGTTCGGCACCCCATCGAGCCAAGGCCTTGATTACCGGTTCATCAGCCACCCCGACGGTCCCGCGCCCTCGAACGGCTACCGCCCGAAGATTCTTCGACGCCATGACGGTACCCATGCCCGTTCTCCCATTGGCGCGGTTCGCTGAGCTGATCAACGCGCCGAAGCGGACACCCCTCTCGGCTGCGGCGCCACACTGAAGCACTTGGACCGCCGGATCATCAATTTCGGATCGTATCAGGTCCTCGACATCACCCGTCGACTTCCCGCGAAGATGATTCGCTTCTCGAATCTCGACCGTTGTGCCGTCGATCCAAAGCCAGCAAGGCTCGTCGGCCGCCCCTCGCAACACGATGCCATCGAAGCCTGCCCGCTTCAGTTCCGCCGGCCAGAAGCCTCCACCTTGTGAGTCCCCGATGAGACCGGTGAGGGGAGAACGCGCCGTTGCAGTCATCCGTGACTGACCCGAAAGCGCAGCGCCGGTGAGGACGCCTACCATGAGCGTCAGCGTGTTGTCCGGGCCGAGCGGGTCCGCATGTGCCGGGGTGTGTCGAAGAACATAATGCATCCCCATCGCGCTGCCACCCAGATAGCTGCGATAGAACCGGTCCGGAGGCGTCTCCACGTGGATCTTCCGAGAGGTCAAATCCACGTGAAGGATGCGCCCTGCGTATCCGCAATCGGTCACTCCGCCCCCTTCCTCCGAACCATGACGTTTCGATCCAAGCTCTCCGTGACCGTGGGCTTCATTTGATCGATGAGATCCCAAGGCTCTTCATGATCTCCCGCAATTCGGAGGTCTCGCTATCGGGAAGCGGCAGCTTCGGGCTCGTGCTGCGCCCTCCAGCCAGCCCCATCTGGTCGAGCATCCATTTCAGCGCCACTTGCGTCTTCCCTCGATACTCGAAGTACCGAAGCAACGGGAGCATTCGTGCGTAGAGAGACCAAGCGTCGCCAACGGTCCCGCCGGTGCGGGTCAACCGATACAGATCCCTGGAGAGCTGTGGGACGACATTCCCTGCCACACAGATCCACCCTTTCGCCCCCACAAGGAACGACTCGTAGGCCATATCCTCCCACCCGCAGAAGACGCTCAGCCGGTCGTCCGTGCAAAGGCGGATCTCTGCGATGCGTCGGATGTTGCCGGAGCTCTCCTTGATCGCCACGATGTTCTCCTCGTTTGCGATCCTGCGAACTACGTCGGGCGTCACATCGACCTTTGAGGTGAACGGATTGTTGTAGATCATCAACGGGATCCGTGATTCCGCGCCAATCGCTGTGTAGTGTTGGATCAGCTCCTCGGCCGACGGCGTGTAGTACCACGGCGGTAGGACCAGGGTCCCGTCTGCCCCACAGCGCTCGGCCTCACGGATGTTGCTGATCGTCTTCTCTGTGGTTTCGGCACCCACTCCTACAAGGAGAGGGATCCGCTCTGCCACCGCATTCGCTGTCGCGTCGACGATCGCTCGTCGCTCTGCATCGCCGAAGCTCGCGAACTCGCCGGTGCTTCCCATGACCACGAGTCCGTCGACGCCTTCCGAAATCAGCCAGTCGATGTTCTTCCGAAGTCCAGGGCCATCGAAAGCTCCGCTGGCGTCGAGCGGTGTCACGAGCACGACATACACGCCCTCGAATTCGTTCATCGATTCCTCCCTACAGCCAGCCTACATCTGCAGACACGACTCATCCGATCATCGGCTTCCCCAGCAGACGGCCTAGCTCAGGACGTTGGCCGAGGAATCATTCCCGTGTAGGTGACATCGAACGACATGTCCGTCGCCCAAGACCTGCATTTCAGGATCCACCTTCGAGCAGATGGGCATCTTCACCGGACAGCGAAGATGAAAGCTACAGCCAGTCGGGATGTTCACAGGGCTCGGGATCTCTCCCTGCGAGACGATCTTCTCAGGTTTCAGCGCTTCCTCTTCCGATGTAACCACGGGTATAGAGGAGAGCAGCATCTTCGTGTACGGATGCTGTGGCGCGCGGAAAAACTCGGGAGTCGGTGCGATCTCGCAAAGCTTGCCCAAGTACATGATCGCGACGCGCGTCGCCACGTTCCGCATCAGGCTAAGGTCGTGCGTGATGAACAGGTACGTTAGGTCGAGTTCATCGGCCAGACGCATCAGCAGGTTGATGATTTTTCCCTGAACCGATACATCCAACGCCGATGTCGGCTCGTCGAGCACGACGAATCGGGGATTCGTGGCCAACGCTCGTGCGATGGCCACCATCTGCTTCTCGCCGCCGCCGATCGCCTGCGGATGCTTGTAGAGGTACTCGGTCGGCGGCAGCTCAACCAGTTGCAGCAGCTCACTCATCATCGACAGTCGCTCACGTGCGCTGCCCATACCGTGCACCTTCAGCGGTACGGAGAGGATCTGCTTGATCGTTCGTTTGGGGTTCAACGATGAACCGGGATCTTGGAAAACAATCCGGATTCTCCGCTTCAATTCCTTGTTGCGCCGGCTGAATACCACGCCAATCGGCGCTCCATCGAACGAAATCTCCCCCGCCGTCGGCGGATAAATCCCGAGAACACACTGAGCCGTCGTCGTCTTACCTGACCCCGACTCACCGACCAAGCCCAACGTTTCGCCAGTAGCGATGTCGAATGAGATGTCGTCGACAGCTCGGACAACACCAGCCTTGGTCGGGAAGTGCTTGACGAGATGATTGGCAGAGAGGATCGGATGGTCACTCATGCGGCCTCCCGATACAGATAACACGCGACATGTTGCGCATCGCCTACCGAGAACAACGGCGGCGCCTCGCTTTCGCAGATCTCCATTCGATGCTCGCAGCGCGGATGGAACCGGCATCCAGGCGGCGGGTCGAGGTAGTTCGGTATCCTCCCTGGAATCCCATCACTGATCCCTTCGCCGGTTAGCTTGGGCACACTCGCCATTAGCCCTTGCGTATACGGGTGCTTCGGCGCCTCAAGCAAGGAATGCGTCATGCCGGTCTCGACAATCGAGCCTGCGTACATGATGTTCGCACGCTGAGTCAGGTCGCGAACGACCCCCATCGAGTGAGTGATCATGACTACGGATGCCCCTTTCTCTTCCACAAGCTCGTCCAGCTTGCGGAGAATCTGGTCCTGAATCGTCACATCGAGGTTCGTCGTCGGCTCGTCGGCAAGCAGAAGCCTGGCATTCGTGGACAACGCCTCGGCAATACAGATTCGTTGGCGCATCCCTCCGGAAAGCTGTGCCGGGTAGTTTGTCATGATCCGCCCCGGGTCCGGCATGCCTGTCTCCTGAAGTGCCTGGATGCACTGCGCCTCCACATCCCGCCGTGACAACCGTTTTCCGCGTCCGATCGCCGAGTCTTTCACGATGTCGCGCAGTTGTGTCCCGATGGTGAATACCGGATTCAGTGATTGCAGCGGATCCTGGAAGATCGCCGTCAATTCGTGCCGGCGGAGTTCCTGCATCCTGCGTCGACTTGCTTTCAGTATGTCTTCCCCGCGATAGAGGATCTCGCCACCGCTGACCTGAGCAGGAGGCATCGGCAGAACGCGCAGTATCGACTTCACCGTTGTCGTCTTCCCGCACCCCGTTTCGCCGATCAATCCGACGCGCTCGCCCTCACGTACGTCGAGCTGGACGCCGTTGAGCACACGGAGCTTGCCCTCGAAGATCCGAAAGCCCACATGCAGATCCCTGATTGCCAGCAGTCCGTCCATCCGCCTACACCTCCTCGACGGAGAAGACGTCCCGCAGTCCGTCACCGACTAGATTGAATGCAAGAATCACGATGACGATCGCCAACGCCGGGAAGATCGTCCCCCACCACTCGCCGGGCAATCGCTTTGCGCCTTCGGCGACCATCGTTCCCAAGCCCGGCTTCGGCGGTTGCACACCAAGGCCAATGAAGCTCAGTGTAGCGCCAAGGAGAATGACGATTCCCATATCTAGCGTCATTTTCGTCATGACCGGCGCCAGGCAATTCGGAAGAATCTCTCTGAACATGATGTGCAGTTTGCTTGCCCCGGTCAGCTCGGCCTCGCGGACGAAGTACTCACTTCGGAGCGACGAAGCGAGTGCAAACACGAGCCGCGCGTACCATGGCCACCAGACGAGCGCGATGGCCATCATCTGGTTTATCAGTTTTGGGGTCAGCATCGCCGTGATCGCCAGTGCAAGCACAAGCGGCGGCACAGCAAGAAAGACGTCGGTGATCCGCATGATCGCCGTCTCGATCCACGTGCCTTGGTGGTACCCCGCGACAAGCCCAAGGATAACGCCAGGCGCCACGCCAATGGACAGTACAACAAGCCCAATCGTCAGCGAGAATCGGTAGCCGTGGACCACACGACTGAAGATATCCCGGCCAACCCGGTCTGTCCCGAACCAGTACATCCCGCTCGGCGGGAGGCTTCGGGCACTGAAGTTCGTGTAGGGCTTTGCGTGCTCTGGGTACGGCGTAATGTACGGGGCGAAGATCGCCGCGATCACGATGATACAGAGGACAACCAAGCCAACGACCGATAGCGGATTACGCGAGAATTTGTACCATCCCTTCGCAACTCCAAGACGCCTCTGTGCCAGCATCGCTTTTAGATCAGCACGTCGCTGCTCCCACTGCATCTAGCCACCTCCCCGGCGGAGCCTCACCGTCGGATCGAGGCCCATGATCACGATATCAACCAACAGGTTGACCAATGCGAACGTCAACCCGATCACAAGCACCACAGCGACGATCGCATTGAGGTCTTTGTTCAACATCGCAGTCACCGCATACCTTGAGAACCCCGGCCACATGTAGACCATCTCGACCAGGAATGCGTTGGACATCAGGAACGCGAAATCCAATCCCATCACTGTAACTGTCGGGATAATCGATGGCTTGAGAAGGTACTTGAACACGAGCCTCGACGTACGTATGCCATGCACCTTATGGATCGTGATGTAGTCCTTCTGCATGTTCTCAACGATGGATGTTCTTGTGATCCGTCCTTCTTGGGCAATGTGGATCACAGCGAGACTGATCGCCGGCAGGACCATGTGCTTCAGCGCCGTCAATGCCACATCCGGCCGACCAGCCAACAAGCCGTCAATCGTCATGAAACCCGTGATCCGCGGCGGCGAAGTCATCAGGATTGGCAGACGCCCAACGCCTGGAGCCAATCGTAAGATCTGACTGAACACGAATAGCAGGAGGATCGCGACTACAAAGGAGGGCGTGGCAATGCCCAGGTACGAGATAACCCGCGACAGACCATCGAACCAGGAGTTCCGGAAGTAGCCCGCCAGAACACCCGTCACCTGACCTACGATCGCCGAGATCAGTGTCGCGAACAGAATCAGCTCGAACGTCGCCGGGAGGAACTGAACCAGATCCTCGGTTACCGGCCTCCTCGTGTAGGACGACATGCCAAGATCGCCACGAATCAGGTCGCGCAGCCAGTAGTAGTACTGCACCGGGAACGGATCGTTCAGGTGCATCTCCTCCCGCAACCGTTCCACCTGCTCCTCGGTCGCAAGATGACCAAGCGCTGCGCGCGATGGATCGCCCGGCATCACGCGCGCAATGAAGAAGATCAACAACGATAGGCCAAACAGAACGAACAGCGCCTGAAATAGCCGTCTACCGACGAATAGCAGCATGGATCATGCCCCCGCTTCTACAGTACGGGGCGGGCCTTTCGGCCCGCCCCTTTTCCGAGCTACTCTCCGTAGAGCTCCTCTTTCAGTTCGAGGTCGATCCGCCATTTGTGCATGTTCTCACTCGGTCCGACGAACACAATCGACTCGCTCGGTCCGACGATATATGCCTGATGCGCGAACAGCGTCGGCTTCTGATACGGATAGAAGCTCAACGCCTGAGCCGCGATCAATGGCTGAACCTGCTCGTAGAGCGCCAACCGGGCGACGGGGTCAGCTTCGGCCCGAGTCGCATCCAACAGGTCGATAATCTCCTGGTCCTCGAAGAACCAGTGCGCCTCGAAGATCCATCCGAGCCCGTTCGGGTGGTACATCATGTAGGTGTAGTAATCATGTGCAGGGGCTGCCTGCGGTGGGAACAACCAAATGCTGAGATTCGGTGTTGTCTCCGGCGCCGCACACTCACCCGAGTACTGCGGCCACGGCGGGCCAGCCACTTCGATGCTCACGCCCAACTGAGCCATGTCCGCTTGCAGCTGCAAACCAACTTCCTCAGCGAAATCCAGTCCACCGCAGAAGTGGTAGACGGCCGTAATATCGCTGAGATTGTCGGCGTATTTCGACAGCGCAAGCTCCTCCGCCGCTTTCTCAAGATTCTGCCTACGAGGCTGCGGCTCGATCGGAACGTAGCCTGCCATGTTCGGAAGCAGGATTCCCGTTTCGCCGTTTCCAAACTCCTCCCACGGCCCAACGATCCCCTCGTAATCGAACGCGTACAGGATCGCCTTGCGGAAGTGGATGTCGTCAGTAGGAGGCAGCTGCGTGTTCATTGAGACCGTCACGTTTTGCGACCAGATCGACGCCAATCCAAGGTTCGGATCCGCCTGGATGCTCTGAAGCTGCGGCAGCGTCCATCCCCCATTGATCTCCAAATCAAGATCCCCGCTTTGCAGCAAGGTCATCAGGGTCGTGTAGTCGGTTTCCATGATGAAGACGAGACGCTCGATCGGTACTTCGTTCTCGCCCCATCCCTCGTCGCTCCAGCCTTCGAAGTAATCGACGAAACGCACCGCATCTAGGCGTTGTCCCGGGATGTGACTCGTCATCATGTACGGTCCGGTTCCCGCATCGTGGGTCGCGAGCCAGTTCTCGGCGTAGTCGCCGCTCTCACCGTAGCTGCCGCTGGAATCGATGTGGTCAAGAACTAGATCCTTCTCGACCACAAAGAACAGGGCAAGCGTATCGGGGAAGATCGCACTCGGCCCATCTAGGAGGAAGTCGACGGTGTAGTCATCGATAATCTGCGCCGTCACGTGCCCCAACGGTCCCGAGTTACCCTTTCCCATCTCGATAAATCGCGTCATGGAGAACGCGACATCATCAGCCGTCATCTCGTTGCCGGAATGGAACTTCACTCCCTGGCGTAGGTTGAATCTCCAATGCGCGTAGTCGCCGTCGACTGCCTCCCAATTCGTTGCCAAGTGCGCACGCACTCCACCCGCCGGATCAGGGTACACAAGCGGGCTATACAAGTTGTACATCGCCTCTGTGTCATACCAGTCCGACGCAGCGGCGGGATCCGCGGTGATCACCGGGTAGCCGTTGATGACCGCGACGTTCTCCACTTCGCCAGCGGCCGCAAACGCTACGAGCAGAGAGACCGCCAGCACCATCACAATACCTCTAATTCTCACGCTACATCACCTCGTGGGGTTCCTTGTCGATGTGCTCTCCATACGCTCAATCGAATGTGGGACACCTCCTTTCTCTTCGCTCTTCTCCCTAGTGGTTCGGCGTCTCTCCTTCGTGCGGTCGATGCCCAGAACGCTTCCTATGACACACGTCTGAGCTCCTGGGGAGCGACCGTCATCGGCACCGCTCCGCTCGTTTCGACCACAACGACATCCTCGATCCGGACACCAAAGCTTCCGGTCAGGTATGCCCCCGGCTCGATCGAGAATGACATCCCTTCCTTCAGCACCTCGGTGTTACCTCGGACGATGTACGGCGGCTCGTGAACGTCGAGCCCAATGCCATGGCCGGTTCGATGCACAAATTGATCCCCGTATCCGGCTGCGGTCAGCACATCGCGCGCAGCAGCATCAACTTCTTCAGCGTGAGTTCCGATGCCAACCCGTTCGCGCGCCGCCCAATGCGCACGTTGGACCGCATCATGTACCCGCTCCATCTCCTCTGTCGGTTCTCCGCAGACAACCGTACGACTGATGTCGGAGCAGTAGCCCTCGACACGGCAGCCGTAGTCAAGGATCACGATGTCTCCCGTTCCGATTCGCCTTCCCCCGGCACGATGGTGCGGTAATGCACTGTTTGGTCCCGACGCGACGAGCGTCTCGAACGCAATGCCGTCGGCACCGTGATCGAGCATCGATGCCTCGAGCCGCCCGGCTACCTGAAGCTCTGTGCATCCGGTGACCGGCTCGGCCACAGCATCCTCAAATGCAGCGTCCGCGATCTCGCCCGCTCTGCGCATCGCCGCAACCTCCTCTTCCGTCTTGCACATCCGAAGAGGCATCACGATTTCCGACACCAGATCGAAATCCCGTTCCGAGAACATCCGCTCGATTGGCAACAGGAACATCGCCCACAACGTGTCATCAACGAGAACGCGTCCTTCTTGCCCATGAAGAGTGTCTGCCACCTGAGCCACGATTTCCGTAGGGTCATCACCATCCGACCATGTGTAGATCGTGGCCGGAGGGTTATGCAGCTTCACTTGATCTGCATACAGCTCCGGGACGACAAGCACCGCCTCTCCCTCTGCCGGGATCAGGAGAAGGAGCTGTCGCTCTCCTTGCTCGTCAACAAAACCCGTTAAATATCGCATGTTGGCGGATAATCCAATCACCGACAGCGCTGCCCCGACGCCACTCATCGCGCACCGAAGCGCGCTCACTCTAGATTCGTGTCCCATACGATCTCTCCCGATTCGATTTCCGCCGAATCACACGACCCGTTTCGTTTCTACCCATCCTCCCCTGTGTCTGTCGACAGCCCTCTCCAGTAGATCATCGATCCCTCGCGCCCATTGCCTGCCATCGCATTGACTGCGAAGGCATGACTCATCATGCAGCTACCGCTGCTTGACGCCCTGGCTCCAGCGGGTTGGACCTCATTGCCACTCGAGATCCCATATCCATGCTCTCTTCCCCACTCTGCTGCTTCAGGCTTACAACCTGCCCAAGCAGGTGCTATGCCGCACTGTCAGTTTGGGAGATCGCTTCTTCTATTCCTTTGGCTATGTCAGCTATGTCAGCTTCAGGAATAAGCCCCGTCTTCGCTTCCCATCCGTGCAACTGGTAGTACTCGTCTAGCATCCGATCCCAGTCCACCCTCGAGAGCTTCTGACCTTGCATGGGACCAGACTTGATTCCCTCGTCCATTAAGCGGGCGGGAGGATAGTCGTCGTCTCGACTGAACTGGCCGTACAATTGGTTGTACATCCGTTCGAGAACCACGGCACTCTCGGCCATCTCGATGAATGCATCCATCGCAACGCGTTTCCCAATCGCAGCACCAAAAAGCTTCGAATAGTCTTCAAGCCCGGGCCAGGCTGCGTTGACCCACTGACTCGGGATATTGCACAACCCGAGACAGTCCTGTGCAGCATGTAGTCGCTCGGTTTGCACGACTCGTTCCGGTTGTCCTTCGTAAGCCGTAGGGTCGTACACGTCTGGAAGCGGCGGCGTGCAGAACGGCAAGGGCGCGCCTCGTGTGTGCCCGCCACCTCTTGGCGATACGACACAGCCAAGAGCCCATCCCTTTTCAGCTCGCAGCGGTTCCGCCAAGTCCTGGCCTTTCATGTGAATGGCCCATGCATCGGAACCCTTTCCCACCTTCTCGGAAGCACGCTTGCTCCCATCAGCGAGCAAGTCACCTATCCCACTACGGGTAGCTATGCGATGGATGAGATCCACAACGACTTCTGTATTGCCCCACTCGAGGACGAGTCCACCCGTATCTTGCTTCGAAAGCACACCACGCTGGAAGCTCTCGAAAGCCCACGCAATCGCTCCAGACGTTGAGTCAACATCCAACCCCAGGTTGGTACACAGCGCGTGGAGTTTGATCGTTGCTGCCGTGTCCTCAATGCCCAGCTTGGCTGCGAAGTCCCATTGGACATCTCCTTCGACCCCCGCCCACTTGGTGCCGGAATACGGACCATCCTGAATCTCGAACATGACGTCACATCTGATCGGGCATCCATCGGACGTTCTTGCACTGCTCGTAGCGTGGCGCGCATAGGCAGCACCGCTGAGCGCTTCCTGTCGTTCCTCACTCAGATACCCATCCTGGAAGTTCCTCACAGGATTGAGTAGCCCAAGCCAACCATCCATTGTTGCTGCAAGCCCCCCCGCCGAGAGCCCGTCCACAAGGCCTTGCTGAGAGCGGATTTTCTCGTACATCGTCGCCACCACAGCCTGGAACTCCTCGGGCTGCTTCAACGCCACAATTCCTTCAGCTCGGGGAATCACCAGTGCCTTCAGCCGCATGGCACCAAGGATCATGCCAAGTCCGCACCGTCCCTGTGTGCGATACTTGTCTGTTGAGATGGAAGCAGTTCTGACAAGGTTCTCTCCTGCAGGCCCAATGTAGAGAATCGCAGCGTCTTCACCATGTTCAGTTCTCAGGGCCTCATCGGTCTCCTCAATGGTCATTCCCCAGAGACCTGATGCGTCTAGGAGTTCCAGACCTTGCTCTGTGAGCAGCGCGTACTGGGGATGATTCGCTCTTCCCTCGATGATGAGATGGTCGACGCCCGCAAACCTCATGTATTGACCTATCCTTCCGCCAATACTGCCTGACCCGATACCCCAGTTGTACATGTTCCCTGAGTCAATGGTCGATCGTGTCGCGCTAGGTGCTGTTGTCCCTACAAGGCATCCCGGGCCTATCGCAATCCGTTGTGGAATGCCGGCGTCATCACGATCGACTCCACGTTCCATCAATATGGCTTGATTCGCAGCGCGCCCTCCAATGAACCTCTCCACCAGTTTGGGATAGCAAGCGATGCTGGTCCGACCTGTCGAGAGGTCCAAATTCAGTACTCGCGTCTCACCGAATTCCCGATCCATTCCCACTGCCTCCTTCGTGTACAAGACAGACTGCTGCCACCGGCTCCCCATTTCAGGAGAGCCGGTGCTTTGCCTTAGATCTCACCCTCCTCCAGGCCCACGACAATGAGGCGCTCGGTCCCCTCTTGCCAGACCCGCAGCCCGATCTCCTCGATCTTGGGCCATTGTTCCTGGGGTACCCGGGCGAACACGTTGACCGGGAGGAAACCGCGATGATCACGAATCACCTCTGCGCCGTAGTACACAGCAAGCGCCTCATTCGCGCCGTCGCCAATTTCCCACTCCGTCCAATAGACGACGTCGCCCGTGTTCGCGGTCGACGTCTGCTTTTCTCTCGACACCGCTCGCAAGCTACGGATTGGGAAGTTGATCTCCCGTCCGCACCACCGGGTGTGATAGACGGTGACCTCAAGCGGTAGCAAGGCACACACCGCATCGACGGTCTTCGGCGCGAGGTCCGGCAAGAGACGAGCGGTGAACGAACCTCCACGCTGAAAGCGGAACTCAAGACCGGAAATCACGACTCCCGTCCTCCTGCCCCATCCGCACGAATTCGTGCCCGCAGCGCCTTCGTCTTCCCGATGTCAACCGTCAAGGCATCCCGGTCGATCACGACCCCGTACGCTTCCTCGGCCTTCTCGAATGAGATGTACTCGCTGATGACGTCTTCGAGGACCGCTTGGGGGGCCCGGTCTAGCGGCGAACCGTATCCGCCGCCGCCGCCGCCGCGGAAGCTCACGACCTCTCCTTCGCTCAGCGGAAGGTTCGAGATCTTCCGCCAACGCTCCTCCGTTCCGTCATTTCTCGTCACAACCGTGATGTTCGTCTCTCCCGGCATGCCGCCGAAGACGCCCCACGGCGGCGTGTATTTGACCCGGTCCGTCGTAACCGTCAGCCCAGCATCGAAGCCAAGTTGATAATCTCGAACGACACCGAGTCCGCCACGGTACTTCCCAGCACCGCCTGAATCGCATCGGAGCTCGAACCTTTCGACACGCCATGGGTAGCGCACCTCGACAACCTCAGCGGGTACGTTGTACGTGTCACCCAACGTCATCGAGAACAGGGCGCATTCGCCGTCCTCCGTTGGCTTACCACCGTAGCCACCGGCATCCGCCTCGGCACACACGTAGTATTTTCCACTCTTCGGATCGATCCCGTAGATGAAATTGGCCATCGCATCACCGAAGTGGCCTCCGCGTACTTGGTCGGGAATCGCCGGAGCAAGTGCCTTCAGGAACAGGTCCGGAATCGTGGACGACGGGGTCGGCCACATTGCACATGCCGCAGGGAACTCCGGCTTCAAGAAGCTGCCCTCGGGAATGACGATGTCTAGCGCCCGGAAGAACCCTTCGTTGCTCGGCTGGTGCGGTGTCGTGACAATCTTGAACGCGTACCGCGTCGCTGAGATCGTCGACGGCTCCGGCGTATTCATCGGACCCCGGTTCTGCGGGCCGGTTCCCGTGAAGTCGGCAATCATCTCATCACCGGAGATTGTGATCTTCAGCTTCAGCAGGAGCTTGTCGTCGAGCGGCGCGTCGTCATTCCCGTCACCGTCTAGAATCGCTTCCGCTTCGTACACGCCATCCGGGATCCGCCGCACCGCGGCACGTGCCATCCGTTCCCCTTGAACGAGCAGTTCAGAGAGACCGTTCTGTGTGGTTTTCAACCCGAATTGATCGATTACGTCGGAGAACCGCTGACTTCCCTTGCGGACTCCCGCCACCATCGCTCGGATGTCGCCGAGGACCGCGTCCGGGACGCGTGTGTTGGTACGGATCAGCCGAAAAACGTCCTCGTTTGGGACGCCTTCGACGAGAAGCTTCACCGGCGGAAGCCGGAACCCCTCCTGGAAGATCTCGGTGGTGTCGCTGTACCAACCTCCAGGGTAAATCCCGCCCATGTCCACGGTGTGACCGCGGAAGGCGGCCCAACCTTGGATTTCGCCCTCGCTGAATACCGGACACAGCGTCACCAGATCGGGGCAGTGGGTGCCCCCGCCGTTGTACGGGTCGTTGCAGAGAATGACGTCACCGGGTCGCAGATTCTCACGCCCGATCGTGTCGTACGTCGACTGCACTGCGTACCCAAGATTCGCAAGGAAAATCGGCAAACCGGGTGTCTCGGCAATTAGGTTCGCATCCGCATCGAGAATCCCGCAACTGAAGTCGACGACTTCGTACAGAATCGGGCTGTACGCCGCCCGTTCGATGGTTCTTCGGATGTCCCGGCTGGCTGCAATCAGACGGTTACGGATGACCTCGAGGGTGATTGGATCGGTTTTCATTTCCCCTCCTCGTTCAACGAAATGATCAGATTCCCGTATGGATCGACTGTGCACGTCTGCTCGGGCTCGACCACTGCGGTCGCTGTCACTTCCTCGATCACAGCAGGGCCGGCGATGACATTGCCCGCCAGCAGGCCGTCCCGGCGGAAGATGGCAAATGGCAGATAGTGCCCATTGCCAACGTAGACATCCCGGGACCCAAGACGCGCTGCCTCGGCGGGCGTCGCATCTCCTGTTTCGATGTGCTCAAGCTTCGGCTTGGTGACGTTTCCGACTCCAATCACCTTCAGGGAGACAATCTCCTTGGCCTCTTCCGGGGCGTTGTGACCGTAGACACGCAGGTGTTGCTCGTCGAATGCCGAAGCGATTTCGGCCTTCGCCGCTTCGGAGAAGCTGCTCGGTACGCTGACCGGCAACGTGTGCTCTTGCCCGAGGTATCTCAGGTCGAGTCGGTACGTCATGTCAATCGCATCTGCTGGCAAGTTCTCCCTGGCGAAGATGTCTCGCACCCGGCTTTCGAGATCGTCAAACATAGCACTCACGGTCTCTTCGCCAGCCTCGGCAAGCCCGGTAATGAAGGTCTGACTTAAGTCATGCCGCAAATCCGCCATCAGCATTCCCCAAGCGGAGAACACGCCGGAGTGCGGTGGGATGATCACCGTTGGAATGCGTAGTTCCTTGGCGATCGCCGCAGCATGGATCGGCCCGGCACCGCCAAACGCAACCATTGCAAACTCCCGCGGATCGTACCCACGTTTCACGGACATCGACTGGATCAACCCTGACATGTTCGTGTTGACGATCTTCACGATCCCCAACGCTGCTTCGTCGACTGACAGATCGAAGTGGTCAGCAACTCGCTTGATCGCCGTGTTGCCAAGATCCTTCGAGATCTCCATCTCTCCGCCGAGGAAGTAGTCTGGATCCAGGAGTCCGAGCTGCAGGTTCGCGTCGGTCACCGTCGGTTCAGCCCCTCCCCGCTTGTAGCAGGCTGGACCAGGATCGGCGCCAGCGCTCTGCGGTCCGACGTGCATGGCACCTGCTTCATCGATCCATGCGATGCTGCCTCCCCCTGCACCTATTTCCCGTAGATCGACAACCGGCAGAAGGATCGGCCGCCCTTCGACGAGATACTGCTCCGTTGTCTCTGGACGCCCGCCGGTGATGATCGCCGTCTTCGCCGTCGTGCCGCCCATGTCGTACGAGATCACATTCTCGAACCCGATCATCTTCGCCAGCTGCGCGGCGCCGATGGCGCCGCCGGCGGGACCCGATTCGACCATTGCGATCGGCATGTCCCGTGCGACCTCAGCTGTCATCACGCCGCCGTTTGACTGCATGATCTGGAGGATTTGCCCGAAACTCCGCTCCCTGAGCTCCCTTTCGAGATGGTCGAGGTACCCCCTAACCACTGGCATCACGTACGCGTTTTGTGTTGTCGTGCTCGTTCGCTCGTACTCGTAGTACCTTCGCGTGATCAGATGCGAGAGTGAGACAGTCGCACTCGGTAGTCTCTCACGGATGTACTCCCCAATCTCAATCTCGTGCACGGGATTGGCGTATGCATTGAGCAGGCACACAGCGACAGCAGAGACATCTTCATCCATCAAGGTTTGAAGAATCCGCTCCAATCCATCCCGATCGAGCGGCGTGACAACGTCAGCATTCGCTGCAATGCGCTCTTCGATCTCGAGCCTCAGCCTGCGCGGCACGAGTGGGCGCGGCTTCCGATACAGCGCATCGTACATTTCCGTCCGGTTGCACCGCCCGATCTCCAACACATCCCGGAACCCTCGTGTTGTAATCAGCGCCGTCTTGGCGCCCTTGCTTTCGATGAGTGCGTTGATGACGACCGTCGTCCCGTGTGAGAGGAACGTAACCTCCTCGAGAGGGACATCGAATCTCTCGATCGATCCGATCGTTCCGATCGCCGGATTATGAGGCGTGGAAGACACCTTGCTGACCGCGACCCGCCCCGATCTCTCGTCGAGCAGAACACCGTCGGTGAAGGTGCCACCCACGTCCGTACTGAGTCTGTACATCAGCTCCTCCTCTGACGCGGCTTGTTAGTTGTGGTTGAGTGCTGTGGCTCGGACATCGCGTTCTCAAGGGCTTCACTCCAAACCGCTTCGGCCTCCTTCGACCCCGCACCCATCTGGACCCAAAGCAGTTGCGCTGCGGAGTCTCCATCAACGCGAAATACGCGTGGAGATGCAGCTGGTACGTGGTAGCAATCGCCAACCCCAAGCGGATACGAGTCCGATCCCACTGTCAGCCGAATTCGTCCCTTCAACATGTAGCCAAACTCCTCTCCCTCGAACAGCGTCGGTTCCTCGATTCCCTCCGCCGGGATCTCTCCGACGAATACCCGAACTTGGGCTCCCGGCAGACTCCCGGTCAGGAACCGGTATCGGACGGCATTCTGCGAAAGATTGACCATGGCAGGCCGGTCGCCACTCTCCAGCGGTGGCGGAAGGACTCCTACCGGGACAGCCTCTTTCCCGAGGAGGCTCAGCGCACGGACATATCGCGCCGTTTGGACCCACAGGACCTTCGCCCCATCGCTTCCTGCATCCCACGTGTGCGGTGTTGATCCCATCAAGTGGTAGCTATCGCCTGGACCAAGGCCATGTGTTTGGTCGTCCGAGGTAAGAACGATCTCTCCCTCAAGGACGTAGCCAAACTCCTCCCCTTCGTGCGTGTGTAGTTCGCTGTGGCTCCCGGACACCATTTCACCAACGACGGCCTCGAATCGCCGCGACGGTAGCCCCGTGCTCAGGAACCGATACGTGATCGAGGAGTCAGACAAGCTAACGTGCGAACGGTTGTCCGCCTTCGTAATCCCTGCATGCCGCGGATCCACAAGAACCGCGTTTCCCGTCTCACTTGACATGACAAGCACATCCGCAAGTGATACGTCGAGCGCCTGGCATACAGACCGCAGAGACGAGATGGAGAACGATGAAAGGCCACGCTCGATCTGCGAGAGGAATCCGACAGAAAGGCCGGAGGCTGCAGACAGTGTCCGAAGTGTCATCCGTTTCCCGGTCCGGATACTGCGGATTCGCCACCCTACTTCCGCCAGCCGTTCACCTTCCATGGGCGCACTATACAGCAAGACTGAACGTCCGTCAAACATCAGTGAACATCGTTCACAATGAACTCGGCTCGTGCTCGTTTTGTCATATCTCTACGGGCTATTCGCGATCTAAGCGTTGTGAACATGCGTTGTACCATGGCATGATGTCCACCCCGATTCACACATGGCGGAGTCAGCAGCATTCCCCGGCAGCCCGCCGGGGTTGCCACTGCCTTGCCTGGTTCCCCGAAGAATGCAGTTACCATGGCCACCGATCCTGCGTGTCCGACAGCAAAGCGATTCAGCGGGAGAACGGCGCTCGCCCGGTGTTCTCGATGGAATGGGGACATCGAACCGGCACCATATGAGCCGGAACACTTCCAGGCATGGGTTCCGCTGTCTGCGACGCATCGTGTAAGGTAGAATCGTCGTACGGTTGCGAAGATCTGGCAATCGGGGTCGGAAGGAGGCAGAACAGCGATGACAGGACGATCCGTGCGCATGTTTGTGGCTAGCTGTTTGCTCGTCCTTCTCATGGCGGCCTTCGTGTCGGTCGAGTCGTTTGCCGTCCGATTGGGCAACGTCCGGATCACCTTCGCCGGAGCGCAGTACTACGCATACTGGGATCTCACGCTGCTGACCTACCGTGTGTCGCGACCGAGGAAGGCGCCCGATTCGGAGTGGGTATTGGGCACCGGGGAATGCGTTACAACCGACGATGTCGCTCCGTTCGGTACACCGTTCGCGTGGACGGAGCATCCGTTCGTGGGGCTTTGGTACGATGTCCATCCCGGAAACGAGTATGTCTACATCTCCCTATACGGGCGCTGGGATATCGCGCCCATCCCGGTTGCCGTCGTCCAAGACGAGGGCGGCAGCGGCCCTGAAGTGTATGTCGGCGCCATCGAGGGGCCCACATGCCAAGGGAGCTGGATCTCGATCCAGGTGACGGACGGATCGCACATCGTGTTCCCCGACCTTCTCGGGGCCGGCACCTATGAGGCAGAGGATCGGACGATGCTGCGCGTTTCAAGCACATCGAGAGGTTGGGCTCTCGGCCATGCCGTGAATCTGTCGATCCCCGAAGAAGCCTCCTACGAGACGGTATCGAGGATTTTCCGGATCAGCTACGATCCATACGACGCGATCTCCGGCACATCGGAGATTGGGGTCTCCTATGCTCTGTCGATCGACGAGAGCGATTTCTCCGGACTACCCCAAGGAACCTACACAATCATCGTGACATACACGGCTACGACCAACTGACTGTAGTACGGACTGCAAGCTGAAGGGAGCGATAGAACGATGAGGCAACTAGCGTGGCAACTGGGGCTCATGGCGACACTCGTATTGCTTGTCTCTGTGGTAGCGCACGCGGTGCGATGGTCGCCTGCCGAACTCGACGTCGTACAGGAGTCCGGGACGGAGGAATCCTATCGCCTCATCCTTCAGAACGACACCGATGAGGTCGCCAAGGTCCGGCTGTATGTCGCCGATTGGCTACGCGATGAGAACGGTGTTAACGACTTTGGCGTACCCGTAAACGGAGCCCGTTGGATCCTCGACCGTTCGTTCGCTGCCGGGGAATCGGTGACGATACGGTACACAGTGCGTCTGCCAGACTCGGGCAGCGTTGCCGTCTCGGGAAGCTTCCTGACGGGGACACCGCAGATCATCGAAAACATCGGAGGGCCAGCAGGAGTGAGCGCCAACGCCGAGGCTGCTCCTGAAGCCACTGGCGCACTGGTGTCCATCCTCCGTTCCATCGAAGCAGTGGATGAGACTGGCCTCGCTACGATCGCACTTGAATTGCGTACAGCGGTGGATTTTGACAGCCTGACGATTGAGGAGGTCTACGAGACCAACGTCGAACTGGACAGCCTCGAAGCGCATGGCGGACAGTTCGATACCATCAACCGCTCCTGTGCCGATTGGGTCACGCTTTCGTACCAAGCAGTCCAGCTCGAGCCGGAGGAGTCGGTGGAGATCACGATGACGGTTGCTACGCCGGATCCCTTTTCGGGCATGCACTGGTGCATTCTGATGGCCGAGAGCGAGGATGTCGTCGTCGGCGATGTCGCCGGCACGCGAATCGTCACCCGTCCCTCCGTCGGTCTGAAGCTGTTCGTCAGTGCGCCGTCGACCCTTACGTTTTCCGGAAGCACAACCGAGATCGACGTCGTTGATCTGTATCCGCTGACGCTGGAAGCCAGGTTCGCCAACACCGGGAACGCTCAACTCGTCGTCACGGGCCAAGCGCAGGTTGTCGATCAGACCGGCGAGGTCATCCGCGACATCCCGTTCACCGAGTACGGACGCGACTACTTCCGGATCCTGCCCGACAGTCAGCGCACGGTCTTGATCACCGATCTCTCGGGAAGCGCGCCGTTGCCCACAGGAATCTATCAAGCGATCGTCAGTTTCGACTTCGGTGGCGATGCGTTGATCGCCGGAGTGAAGGCATTCCGGGTTCGGTAGTGCGTAGTCTTGTTCTTGGCCGAGAAGGACGTCTGCAGGTTTCCAGGCAGTGTAGACGGTCGCCCGTTCACCGGATACACTACGCAATCCCACCGTGGACACACATGGATGTCTAGCATTGGCTTTGCGGTGGAATAATCCGCTCGTAGATCATTGACAAGTGAACCGAGACCGCGCGGAGCCATTCCGCGCAAGGAAAACTCATCAGTTCGACGATTCGACGCTTGCAGCGGCGCGACCGCTGCAGCCAAAACAGTCCTCAGAGAAGCATCTACCAAAGGCAAACCGCTTGAAAAGGCGGGACGCAAAGCTACGGACCTTCAAGGCAGCGCTCTAGTGCGAGCACTGTGACAAACGCAAACCGGGGGTGACCCCGGGACGCAAAGCCGCGGGTCTGAATACGGAGCCAGTCGCTCCGGAACAGACGGCCGGGCTGCCGCAGCGCCTGATGGTGGCCGAGTCGCTAGATGCACTCACAAAACCATTAGGAGGTGCTTTCGATGAGGATGCTTAAAACCATAGGTATGATGATGCTGGTAGCAGGAGCTGTTTTTGGTCTGGCTGTTGGAGTCACAGCAGCGGATAGCTCGGCCACGGTGAATGCCTCGTTCCGGATTCCGTCGTGGATCGCGCTGGCCGTCGTCGGCAACGGCGATGTGGACTTCGGAGAGATCGCGGGTGCCGGTGGGTACGCAGGGGACAATGACACCAATCTTCGTGTGCTCAGCACAACGAGTTGGTCGCTCTCAAGCGCTATCCTCTGGGGCAGCTCGACGTATCCGGCAGGCGCAAGCCAGTCGGTTATCGAAAGCGCGCTCGCCCTCACGATCAGTAGCGATTCCGGCACATGGGGTCTCCACTCCATCCTCGTCGAGTACGAGATGAACGTGGTAGATGAGGATCTGGCTGAGCTGCCGGTCGGCGACTACAACCTGGTTATCCAGTACACAGCCACAACCGACTAAGGCACTGCCGGCAAAACCATGCCGAAGCGCAGCGGCGGGGGCGTCATCGCCCCCGCCACGCTGCTTACAACGGTCTCGGTTCGCAAGCCTCCCCTCGCTCGTAGGGCGATCGCCTGTCGCGATACCCGGACACCCGTTGCTCCAATCCCCCGCAAGCTAGTCGAACAAGTACGCCTCGAAGATCGGCTTCTCGGCGTCGGGTGAAACGTAGTGATGCTCCATCTGCATGCGAACCGCTTCCATCGCTTCGCGATTCAGATCAGTCGGCGGTGCCGCGTCTTCCGGCAGGTAGCTTCTGTAAGGCGTCCGCTTCTGCAGCCGAGCGAACTCCTCTTTAATTGGCTTCAGTCGACTCGGTTCGCACAGCAAGTCCACGCCCGTGGCAGTGAGCGCCTTGGCGGCCGCGGTGATCGCCTTGTGGGCGATCGGCGTGGCTGAGAAGTTCACCGTCTGCCAATGGTGCCCGCGCACGTCGCGCGGGAGGACCGGAAACAGCAGCGTTGCGGTCGGCGCGACCAGCGTGACTTCCCCGACATCCGATGATCCTCCTCCAATGAATGCCTTGGCGCTTCGCTTGAGGACCGACCCGTGGGTCGTGCGAATCCCTTGCTTCTTGAGCCCGTTCGTCTTCTGGAACAGCCTCGCGAACCGAACATCCTCCTCGGACCAGTTCGGCATCCCGACTGCCGCTACGTTCTCGTGCATTAGGTCAGCAAGCGCCCGGTTGCCGTAGTTCTGATGGATCCCCGTGTACGTTCGCACGTCATGGGTGCATCCGGTTGCAATCGCCGCCCCTTCAGCACAGCGAAGAACCTTCCGGTGGTCTTCGGCAAGCCGCTCATCGCTATCCCTCACGTAGTACCACACGCTGGCCAGATCCGGGACGACATTCGGGCTTCGACCGCCCTCGGGGATCACGCAATGGACCCGGGCGGTGTAGTGGAGATGCTCCCGCAGCATGTTCACGGCATGGTTCATCAGCTCGACGGCATGCAGCGCACCGATGCCGTGCCACGGATCGGCGGCCGCGTGAGCTGTCCGTCCGTGGAAGGTGACGACAAACGAGAACATGCCGCTAGACGACACGCCAGCGATGGGCCGGAACTCGTCCCCTCCGTGGTTATCGAGAACTGCGTCGAGCCCGTCGAAGAGACCATCCCGCACCATGTAGGGTCGGCTGATCAGTGCTTCCTCACCCGGACAGCCGAACAGCTTGATCGTGCCATCAAGCCGTTCTCGCTCGAGCATGCGCTTGAGCGCAATCGCCGTGAACACTGACGTTGCGCCCATCGTGTTGTGGGTGCAGCCATGTCCCGGCGCCCCGTCCACAAGCGGCGTGTGCCCCAGTCGACCCGCAGCTTGGCTGAGTGATGGAAGCGCATCGTACTCGGCCAGGATTCCGATCGCAGGCTTACCCGTACCGTTGGCCGCCGTCGCGACAAATGCAGTTGGCATTCCGGCAACGCCGCGTTCGACGTCGAAGCTGGTGTCCTCAAGTCGATCAGCAAGCACCGCGGAGGAGCGAATCTCCTGCATCGGAAGCTCCGCGAAACTCCAGATCGCGTCCGATAGGCGATGGTAGCTCGCTTGGGTCTCGTCGATGAACGCCAACGCATCGTCCTTGATGCGCCGTCGCTCTCCCTGACTCATTCGATGAGCCATGCATCCTCCCTTTGTTCAATCGATGCGGGGAGTATGCGACTGGGCGGGAGCGCTGACAACCACAGCTCCCGCACGCAGTGTTGCGGCTGGGGCAATGCCGGGATCGGTTCGAGGCACAGCTCTCAAGCGTGTTCTCTAGCGACTGCTCCTTCTACGCAGGCCCCTGCTCCTCGATGAGCGCATGAGATTCGATGTGGTCGAGCTTCGGTGCGGGAATTGCCGTTCGGGATCGAAACCATTGCCGTAGTCGAAGTCGGGAAGACTGCGGCGCTCAATCCGAGATCCTACAGCCTTCTCGATCTGCCGCACCATCATGCCATCACCGCGAACCGCGAAGGTATAGGCTTCACCTTTGCTCCCGATCCGGCCGGTACGCCCGATCCGGTGGGTATAGGCATCCACCGTGCTTGGCATGTCAAAATTGATCACATGCGACACCTGCGACACATCGATCCCGCGAGCTGCGATATCCGTCGCCACCAACACGTCGACCTTTCCTTTTCGGAATCCGTTGATCGCCTGTTGTCGCTGGTTCTGGCTCATGTCTCCTTGCAGTGCGGCCGCCCGATGCCCCTGCTTCTTCATGTGCAGCGCAAGGCTTCGGGCGCGATGCTTGGTCCGGGTGAATACGAGGACACGTCCTGTCGATGTCCGGCGGAGCATTGTGCTGAGCAGGTCCTTGCGGCGTTCCTGTGGCACCGGGTACAGCGCGTGGGAAACGGTCTTCGCCGGCGCCATCATCCCGACCTGCACCAACTTCGGATCCTTGAGGATCCGCTGCGCGAGAGCATGGATCTCTTGGGGCATCGTCGCAGAAAAGAACAGCGTCTGCCTTTCCTGAGGCACCTGCCGGATGATCCGGCGGATGTCCGGCAAGAATCCCATGTCGCACATTCGATCCGCCTCATCGAGAACCAAATGCTCTACATGGGAAAGATCGAGATCGCCCGCATCGACATGGTCCAACAGCCGCCCTGGACAGGCCACGACAATCTCCACACCGCGACGAAGAGCCGCGAGCTGCGGCTTCTTGCTCACGCCGCCGTAGATCGTGACACTTCGGATTCCGGTATCGCGCCCGAGCTTGACGGTCTCCTGATGTATCTGCTCGGCTAGCTCCCGGGTCGGGGCAACAATCAACGCCCGCACCCGGCCACGCGGACCCTGGCTCAGGTGCTGAAGGATAGGAAGCACGAATGCCGCCGTCTTCCCTGTCCCTGTCTGCGCCACACCCAGAATATCCCGCCCCCGAAGGACAGCGGGAATCGCCTTCTCCTGGATCGGGGTGGGGGTGGAATAGCCAACGGACTTCACTCCGGCGGAAATCCGCCGGTCAAACGAAAACTGCGCAAAACTCAATAGAAACACTCCTTGGCTTCGTTGAGCCAAGTCGCACGCTCAGCTCGGGTTGGTTGCAATGATCATCGGGTTTGGTATGCGAATGAATTGCCTACGAAACTAGCGCGGATTATACCGACTTCGTTCACATCGCGCCACGTTGAGGGCAGCGCCCTCGCGCACCTGCACAGATCGCGGCGTCGCTCGCACCGCGCGCAGCCAGCCTCATGGGGCAAATGTCGGGACGTGCCAGCGCCGCAGCCGCCCTAGCGTAGGAGTTTCCGCCCCAGGGCCTGCGCCCGATCGAGATATCGATCGATCCCAACCTTTTCCACGCCGCCGGCGTAGAGCGTGCCGACAAGCTTCGCATTCAGCGAGTCTCCCGCCGTGCTCTTGATCAGGCTCGTCGCGTCGTCGCAGAAGCGACGCAACAGCGGCGAGATGATCCCGGAGCTTAGGATCACGATCGCCCGTTTCTGCCGCGGATCGCGCGGCTGCGGACACCCCTTCACCGGCCACCGGCCCGGTCTCGCCAGTGTCCAGCAGATGCGCTCGAGGAATGTCTTCGTGACCGCGTTAACGGTGCCCTCGAAGATCGGTCCGCAGAAAATGTACGCGTCGGCCTCACGCAGCAGCGGCAGGATTTCCTGCATGTCGTCGTCGATCGCACAACGCGCGATCGGTTTGTCCGGATCGTCACGCCGACAGACCCCGCAGTTGCGGCAATACTCGATGTGCCGGTCGATCAGCGTGACCTTCTCGACCTCGGCGTTCGACACTGCGTCCCTCACGCCGGCCATCGCGTGATCGACGAGCGTGTCAATCGTCTTCCCCTTCCGGTAGCTACCCATCACCGCGACGACCTTCATGCGCCAAGATCACCGGCCTTTCCCCTTGTCAGCCGCTTCGCCCCAAGGACCGCAACGAGGGCGATCGACGCCAGCGCAAGCGTCCCCGCGGTGATCAGAGTGCCCTGCAGCTCGGCCGCGGCGGTTGGATTCGGCAGCGCGAACACGATGAACCCTCCCGTAATGCTGACATGCGCCAGAACCATCATCAGCATGCTTCGCTTCGCGCTGTTGTGGATCCAGACCATCGGGATCGTCTGAACAATCGGCAGGACCGCCAAGGCGAAAAGGATCGGCACGGCATCCCATCCGTACTTCGAGAGCCCCATGTAGTTGATCGGCGCGTGCCACAGCGCCCATACCAGCCCCACGATCAACGCGGCTCGCAATGCGCTGCTATCCTTCAGCAGTTTCGGCAGCATGAACCCCCGCCAGCCGAACTCCTCCATCACCGCTGCCAGTAGCGCAATCGGGAGAGCGAATGCAAGCTGTCCCAGGATGTCCAGCTGCGCGAGATTCGCTCCAAGGAGACCGCGGATCAGAACGGCAATCGCAACGGTCGCCGGGATGAACAGCAACGACACGACGTACCAGATCGGGTGCACGCGCCATCTGCCTGCGCGGGAAAGCAGCTCGCGAACGCCCGCCTTCCCATCGACGAGCCGCGCGAAGACGAACCCGAACACGCTCGGGCTGGCGACAAAGAAGACGAGTGCCACGTGAACGAACTGCGGGCCGCTCACCGGGTCGACCGGCACAAGCACGATGACGACCGCCATGACGAGCCAAGTCCAAACCACGATCGACAGCGAGAAGCTCAGCACGGGTCGTCTTCTGATGTACTCCCTCATCTTCCTCCTCTTGATCTTGCTTCGTGCCCTCTGCTACTCACAATCGATTCCGCTAGATCCAGCGCAGATTCGCGGACCTCTTCGACGGCCAGTTCTTGTAGGAGACTTTCGGCACACCCAACGCGAGGGCGCCGTGAATCGCCTGATCATGGTCGAGCCCGAGAAGATCGTGCATCAGGAAGCTCCGCATGGTCGGCACAAGCAAGAATCCCGTGTAGAACGAGCCGAGGCCAAGGCTTTGCGCCATCAACATCGCGTTCTCCATGGCCAAGCTGGCATTGACCTTGCCGTAGCCAGCGTCCTTGGCACTGTGGAAGACCATCCACGCGGGAGCGTCAAGCAGCATCGGCAGATCTGCGCCCTCGTTGGCCAGTTCCACAACCCCCTCGAAGACCGGGAGCATCTTCATCAATCCGGCGATCTTGTCGCCTCCCATCATGCGAGCAAACCGGCCCTTGATCGGGTGGCGGAAGTACTTCGACATTCCATCGAGGAACTGTACCGTGAGATTGACGACACGTTTGAGCATCTCGGGATCGGTCACTATGAGGAACGACGTCGTCTGCGTGTTGTGCGAGCTGGGCGCCAGCCGCGCGGCTTCAATCACCTGCTCCAAGGCCTCTCGCTCTATGGGTTCCTTCTTGAACTCACGGAAGCTGCGCCGCGCCCGTAGCGCCTCCATCGTTTGAGCTGCGTTGGGCAGCAGATCCAAGTCAAGCGGCTGAATCGAGCCCGGCCCGAACTCGGAATGTGTCAGCGCTCCGGTCGGGCACATCGCGACACAGTGCCCGCAGGCGATGCAGTCCATGTCCTCCACGACAATGGGAGGGGCACTCCTATCGGGTTGCTGGAGCTTCGTGTGCGTGCATACCGTCGCGCAGAGGCCGCATTTCCGGCAAACCGCATGATCGACGCTGATTCTGAACTCAGTGGTCATGGTTCACTCCTTGGTTCGGTCACCGGGCAGAGGAGCTGCTCAGGCTACCTCTAGCCCTTGCGTATCTTCTCCGCTTCCTTCTCAATCGCCGCACTCCCGGGCCCTCCGGATGCTCCCTTGGCGTGATATGCCCCCAGGTAGTGGAACAAGGCGCCGATTCCCCAGCCGAAAATGGGGAAGATGAACCACGGGAAACCTCTCCCCGTAGCGAACAGCCAGATGACCACCAAGCCAGTATTCACAGCGATGTAGATGGCGAAATGGACCAGAAACCCTCGCTTCGCCTCGACCCGCTTCTTCGCCAACGCGCGGATCTGTTCTTCCGACATACCGTTCGACATACCTGTCTCCCTGCCTCTACTTGATGAATCACTGTACCTGTCTGCTAGAGATGCGTCAATACTGCACAATCCACATGACAAGCCTCTGTCCTATCCAGCCCATTCCTGAACATCGATCTGCTTGCCATGGCAACACGCAAGCGGTTCAAGACACTTTGCTGAATGGGATAGGCAGCGAAGGACCTACGCGCTCTGCATGACGCGCCTTGCGAAGGCTCGTGCCGCGTCGAGGTCCTCTCCGGTCGGACGCGTCCGCGCATTGTCGATGTACGCTCGCCACTGTTGCTCGTCAGGGATGATGGAGTCGTGAATGAACGTTTCGATCTGCGGAGACGGCACCCCCTGGCAGTGGAAGTATCCCAGATACGCTATCCCTTTCGCCTTGGTGGCCATCTCAAACGTCATCGGGCATCTTCCGGCCCACTTCTCGTACATCTCCTCCTGCCACACGCCCCCCTCGGGCATGACGGTCGAATGGGTAACGAAACCGGCGAGCTTGACCGTCGAGCCTTCAGGCATGCCATCCAAGATATTGCGAACTGGCGCGGCAACGTCCGCTGAATGGCACGTCGAACCGAGGAAGGCAACGTCGTACTCCCCTAGCTGATTGGCAGAGATCTCTCCGATGGTCTTGATATCAACGTCATGACCTTCCGCGGTTGCTCCCTCGCCCATCGCTTCGGCGATTCTCTTCGTGTTTCCCGTTTCGCTGAAGTACGCAACAAGAGCTTTCATTCCTTCTCCTTCCTCCCATCGCCACGTCTTGTCTTTCGCAGACGTCAGAAGCCTTCACAACAGTGCATCAACCCCGTCTAGACGCCATCCGATTCGTCCCGCTCCATGATTTCCTTGATCTTGCGCTCCTCCCAGCCGGATCCCTTGCCCGGGCCAAGCACACGGACACCATGCAGAATAAGGAAGACACCCCACCCTATGGCCGGCCAGTACACCCACCAGCCTCCGCGGTCCAAGGCGTCGATAATGGTCAGGGCGATCATCACAACGACGTACGCCGCCGCACTCACATAGAACTCCCGAAGCTCTTTGACGCGCTTCTTCGCGCGCTCGTACCTTTCATCCTGTGTCATAGACTCTCCTTGTTCCTGTAACCGCCTAGGTCCTCTTCCTCCGCCGCATTCCGAAGAGGAGACGAACAGCATTGAACCGCCGTACAAGGACTTCATACAGCCCCAGCGTCACGGCAAACGACGCCACGGTCACGACCATCAGCTTCCACGCCAAATGTAAATCCCACTGAATGACGAACCAGCCAATGGAGAGGATGACCGTCTGGTGGAAGAGGAAGAACGGCAGCACAGCCTCATTGGCGTAGGACAGAGCCTTGCCCGGCTTATTCCAGTGTTTGGCGGCAAGGCTCATCAGGAAGACGATCAAGCCCCAGATCCCGACGCTTAGCGTCACCTCGTAGATGACGAACACCAGGGAGAAGGGTTCATTGAACATCTGGTAGTTCTGCGCCATAAGCAGGAAGCCCTGCACCGCGAAGCTCACAATGCCTAAGGCCAAACCGATCCATCCGTTTCGTACGATCGACTTCGTGAAGCGATCGTCGGCCGCGAGCATGTACCCAACGAGGAACAGCACGACGTAGAACGCGAAATACGCCCAGGTATGTTGACCTGTGACGACTCCCATCAGCGCAATGCGCGTCACCGCCATGGGGATGATCAGCAAGAGAATGCCGCCGCGGTGGCTACACCATCCGGCCACTCGATCGATGAAGCGCTTCCCCGATTCACCGCGCAGCACAAGGAGCAGGGGGAGCACAACCACCGACACGAGGAACAGCATCTGGAGAAACCACAGGTGCCCGAGGAAGAGTGTCGACAGGCCAGGCCAGCTGAGGGTGAAGCGAAACGAGCCGAGCGAGTCGCCAATGGCTTCCCAGAATCCACCGCGGAATCCGTTCGTGTACGCATCGAAGTAGATCTGTGGAAGCACGATCAGGAATGCGCCGATCGTGTACAGTGGTATCAGCAGACGACGAATGCGCTCAACCAGGAATCGCGCGCCGGTCCGTTTCTGGAGCGCGAACCACGCGCCGAACCCGGACAGAACGAAGAAAAGCGGTACGGCCCACATATCGATCAGACCTCGCAGAACCAATACGAGCATGCTCTGATCGATGTTGCGCAGATGCCAATCAGTTCCTTCATCGAACAGATGCATCGCATGCAAGAGGAAGATTCCCACCATCGCGAACACTCTCAGCCAGTCGATGTCGTACCGACGCAAGCTCTGATTCACCAGCACACCTCCTCCCCGCCAGTGTAGAGATCTGTT
>CAZORQ010000023.1:0-40566 GCA_964582285.1 uncultured Thermotogae bacterium | reverse complement strand
TCTTTCTGTGCTCACCTCACTGCGCTGTCAATACACCACGTCTGTGGACTCTAACATGATGTCCTGATCGGCTACGCCCATGCGCGCGACGTGAAGGACCCACCGGTCGACGTGTTCGCCGGCTATGCGGTCCATCCGGCGTACGATAAGGCTTCGTGGGTGTGGGATGATCTGTTTGACTGGCTCGACGCCGAGGCGCGTCGTGTGATCCCCAAGGCACCAGATGATGCACGGATTGCGCTCGTCGCCGGCGCGTCGGATGAGGATGCGACAGAACAGCAGGAACTCGAGCGGCACGGTTTCGAGCACAACCGTACGTTCCTCCGAATGCAGACTGACTTCGCATCGATCCCACGGTCGATGAGTGAGCCGCCACCTGGAATCTCTATCCGCACGCTTGTCCCGGGCGCAGACGACGAACCGTTCGTCCGTGCCCATCGCGAAGCGTTTGCCGATCACTACGGACATCTTGAACAGCCGTTCGAGACGGACCTCGTGGAGTGGCGCCGCCTGATGACCGAGGATGACTTCGATCCGCAGCTGTGGCTCCTCGCCTGCGACCAAGCGGAGGACACTATCGCTGGCTTCTGCATCGCCTATGCCGAGGCGCCCGGCGACGCATCCCGAGGCTTGATCGATGAACTCGGCGTTCGTCCGGCGTGGCGACGGCGCGGCATTGCGCAGGCACTCCTATCACGTGCGTTCGATACGCTCCGGCAGGCAGGCGCCCACGGCGCGGTGCTGACGGTCGACTCGAAAAACCGAACCGGAGCGACCACGCTGTACGAGAACGTCGGGATGCACTCGGTGCGGGTGAACCACACCTACGTCAAGCAGCTACGCCCGGGGATCAACCTGGTAGCGCAGTGATCGCCGTGGGGCCGCCCCTCGCCGGGCGGCCCCACACGCATTCGTTCGTTCCACGAACTGTTCGAATCCGTTCCTGTTGCGATGTTTCCCGCCATTCGGTACCGTGCCCTGCACGCCAAGCGGAGCACCAAAGGAGGCGCCGATGGACCTGTTTCAGACGATGCACAGCCGAAGGAGCGTTCGTCGCTTCAGCGACGAACCGTTGACCGAAGCCCAGCTCGAACGGCTGTTTCGCGCCGCGATGTCGGCGGCCAACTCCGGCAATCAGCAGCCGTGGCGGTTCGTCGTCATCGATGATCCGACGCTTCGCGATACGATCGGCGCGCTCGAGATCGAGCGCGGACCGTACCATGTCTCGCCCCAGCTCGTCGTCGTGTGTGCCGACATCGGCGCGATGCAGTGGAAGATGCACTGGCTCGCCGACTGCGGCGGCGCAATCCAGAACCTCCTTCTCGCCGCGCATGGAATGGGACTCGGCGCGGTGTGGCAAGAGCTGTACCCGTACCATCGACGTGTTGCGGAGGTTCGGCGCCTTCTCGGCATCCCCGATACGGTGTATCCGATGGCCGTCGTCGCTGTGGGGCATCCCAGCGATCGGCCGGAGCCGGCCGATCGGTACGATCCGGCAAAGGTCAAGCGGAACCACTGGTAGTTCGCACGCTCTCTGTCTTGTGTGGCCTATCATCACGCCGACGGATCTTCCTGCGTCCGAGGACAGGATGCTCAAACGGTTGGGATCGCGCCCTGCTGCACCGCATGGAGCGCCATCGATCCGCTTGCTCTGCCGAATCGGCGTCTTCTATACTCCCCCCCATGGCTAGCAGAGATCAGAGCGCGGTGTCCCCGGATTGGACGCCGTCGCGTGTCTCCGAGTCGCTTGATCAGGCCTTCATTGCCTTGTTGGCGCTTGCCCTGTTCGTCGTGCCGTTGTTGACATGGCCCGGACTCGGCGATCCGACCATCCCCAAGACGTCTGCCCTGCTCATCGCAATCTTCCTGCTAACCGTCGTTTGGGGCGTGCGCCTCTGGAAGCGCGATTCCGGTCCCGTGCAGCTGCCATGGATACTCCTGCCGGTGGTCATTCTTGGATTGGCTGCCCTTCTCTCGCTTCTGGCAGCCGTCGACCGCCATGAGTCACTTCACAGCTTGATTGTCGGCGCCCTGCATATTCAACTGCTGGTCATGATCGCCACGACGGTGCGGAGCGAACGGGAGACTCACCTGCTCCTTGGGTCGCTGCTCTCTGCAGGCGTTCTCGCGGGGCTGTATGGCCTTCTTCAGCACCTTGGTGTTGCTTCGAGTTCTGTGGAGACCTTCACCCAAGCGCGGATGGTATCGACGTTCGGGCAAGTGAACTACCTTGGCGGCTTCGTTGCCTACCTGATCTTCCCGTCGGCAACGCTTCTTCTGACCGGGGGGAAACTCGTCAAACGGATGGTCGCCCTCTTCGCAAGCCTGTTCATGATCGCCATGTTGGTCGTGGTGAATCAGATGGGTACCCTCCTTGGGTTGCTCGCGGGAAGTTTTGTAGCTCTGGTTGTCGGTTCGATCGGCCTCGGAAAGGGAAGGAGAGCTCCCCGAAGGCTCCTGATCTTCTTTGTCTGCATCGCCGTGTTTGCGACGGCAACGGCCACGTGGCGCAGCCTTCCCAGCCCGTCGGCTGGCGAGCCAACGCCAACTGGCGATGAGCCTTCGATCCTGTCCTTTCAGCCTCTTCAAGGCAACGCAATCGACGAACGTCTCCTATTCTGGACCGCCGGGCTGCGGATGCTAGCCGAGCACCCTATCACTGGCGTCGGGCTCGGTAACTACAGATCTCTCTACACACCGTATGAGGTCAAGGTTCGCGCGTCACACAAGGGCAGCAGGTTCGACTCCGTCTCCAGGCGGACCGAGGTCGCGCACAACGACTACATCCAGATTGCCGCCGAGCTGGGCATCGGAGGCGTTGTTGGAGTCGTTGCCTTCTTGGCTGTCTTCGTGTGGGCGCTTTGGACACGTGTTCGCCGCGATACACGCGAATGGACTCATCGAACCTCCGGCTTCCTTCTGCTCTCGGCCGGTATCGTGACGATCCTGGCGCACGCCCTGGTCAGCTTTCCAATGGTCATTCCGTCCTCCCGTCTCGTGATGGTTGGGCTCCTGGGTCTCCTGTTCTGCCCCTACTTCGGGGAGCATGGATCGCTGACGCTTGTGCTCCCACATCCCGCTCGAAGAGCCATGGTGGTCCTTCTCGTCTTGCTCAGCTCTATCGGCGCCGTGCTCGCCGCTCGCGATCTGGGAGGATTCCTGCTGTTCGCGCGAGGACGTGAACAGCTGCTTCTCGGAGATAGCGCCATGGCGGTAGAGACGCTTTCCAGAAGCGTCTCCCTCAGTTTTTCTCCGAAGTGCGCCGTTTACTATCTAGGGATGGCTCAGGCACAGTCTGGAAAGTATGAGAATGCCTTCAGCAGCTTTGAGCGCTGCCTCGCATGTTGCCCGGCAGATCGCGTTTACTTCTTCTACGCGGATCTTGCATCGCAACTCGGCAAGATTGAAGCAGCACGTGCTGCAATCTCCACGCTTCTGGCAACCGTTCCCTCTGCCGAACTCGCAACGCCGGCACGGATCCTCCAGGCGCAGATCGAGCGTCGCGCCGGGGACAGCACTGCAGCTATCGCCTTGCTGCAGGAGTTCCTTGAATCGGAGCCGTCTTGTTGGGAAGCGCAGGCCGAGCTGGGGCGGATGCATCTTGAGGATGGAAGAGAGATCGATGCTCACGAGCACTACCAGGCGGCGCTCGCGCAACTCGATGTCGAGATCGAGGAGCTTGAAGGCGACCTTTTCTCTGCCTCGGCGCTTGGATCAAACGCTCGTGCCGCGCTTCTGTCGAAGCTTCGCGCGCTCGAGTCCGAGCGTAACCGCATACGCAGAACGCTTCACAATCTCGCTGAACTTGACGGCTAGTGGTTCTCGATCGCATGGCCCGCGCATTGGCCATAGCGGAATCGCATCCATCCATTACGGTCCCGGCCCTCCATCGGATCTCTGATGCCGCGGCACTTGAACGTGCCTCCGTCCATTGCTACACTGATCCATCCAAACCGGCCCTTCCGGGCCATCTCGGGAGGTAGCGACAACATGAGGATGCTAGCCACCTAGGGCCCTCGCGGCCCACCGTTCGGCACGCCGCTGGCACAGCAGCATGCCGTCACACCACGGAGCCACCCGGTTCCGTTCATCGATTTATCGAGCAATCTGCATGTCTCGTGATCGTTGGCGAAATCAGAAGCTCCAACAACGAACTCAATGAGTTCTCTATCGGCCGGTTTGCTTCATTCACCCGAAGAGCCAGAACCAGGGAGTTGTCATGCGTACTACAGCACTCGAGATCGAGGGCGTTCGCAAGCTTTTCGTCCGTAAGGACCAAACGAAGCGTCACCGCGGGCTTCGGAGCCACAAGAGCAAGGAAGAAGTCGTCGCCCTCAGGGAGATCGACTTGACGATCAAGCAAGGGGAAGTATTCGGCGTTCTCGGTCCGAATGGGTCGGGAAAATCCACGTTGATCCGCCTCGTATCGACGCTCCTGCTTCCCGACAGCGGGGCACTGCGTGTGTTCGGCCATGATGTGGAACACGACCCGTTCGCCGTCAAGCGGCTGATCAATCGAGTGTCTGTGGATGCGGCTTTCTTCAAGAAGTTCTCTCCTATCGAGAACCTGATGTACGCCGCGCGACTGTACGGCATGAATGCCGGCGAGGCGAAGCTCAAGATGCGCTCCATTCTGAAACGACTCGGGCTGAAGGAGGAGACCTTCGACAACCCAATGGAGCACATGTCTCGCGGGATGCAGCAGAAGGTCGCTGTGGCGCGAGGTTTTCTGACGTCACCGGTCTTGCTCTTGCTCGACGAGCCGACAACCGGCCTCGATCCTCACTCGAAGCGGGACGTCCAAGCGTTCGTTCGCGAGATTCGTGACACGCACGACGCAACGATCCTTCTGACGACGCACGACATGGATGAGGCCGATCGCCTGTGCGATCGAATCGCAATTATCGACGAGGGCCGAATCGTCGCGCTCGATACGCCTGAGGGGTTGAAGACCCTTATTCCATCAAGCAATGGCGACAAGCAGACACTGGAAGACGTGTTCATCGCGCTGACAGGCCGCGGATTCGAGGAAGCCGAGGCGGCCGAGAAGGTGGCCTCATGAGCTTGCTTATCCGTGAGATGCGTGGCGCGTATGCGTTCGTCGAACGCAACATCAATCTTATCCGGCGCTACTGGGGATGGGAGATCGTCTGGCTGATCTACTCGCTAACCAACGCGCTGGCGATCACGTATATCGGCAATGGTATGAGCGCCATTTCCGGGCAGGAGATCGATACCCAGTATGTCGTGACCTACCTGCTCGTGGGCGCGCTCATCTGGCAGTACCTGTCGGTCATCTTCTATGCGATCAGCGAAATGATCGCCTGGGAGCGCTGGGAGGGAACCATCGAGTACACGTTCATGGCCCCTGTCTCTCGGCCAACGCATCTGATTGGCACCACGCTGTTCGCGATCGGCTACGGCGTGGTACGGACGCTTGTTATTCTGGGGATCGTGGTCGGTTTTTTCCGCCTCAATCTCGGAGGTGCTAACCTGCTTGGCGCCGTCCTGATGCTGCTGGCCGGAAGCGTATCGTTCGTTGGACTCGGGATCTTCGCTGCAGTGCTGCCGCTTCTTTACCCGGAGCGTGGCGCACAGATGACCAATGCCGCTGCGGCGATTCTCCTGTTGGTCTCCGGCGTCTATTACCCGGTCGAGACGCTTCCCGGTTGGCTGCAGCGGATCGCTGCCGCGTCGCCCGCCACGTACGTAATCCAGGGGATGCGCGCCTGCCTTCTCGACGGGCGATCCACGGGGACGCTTCTGCCGACGATCTTCACACTGATCGGCATCGGTGTGTTTGTGATTGCCATCGGGTTGGTGATCTTCCGGTATGTCGAACGGTATGCCAAACGGGCTGGACGGCTGAAGCGATCCGGCTGAATCCGGATCGCCTCAATCCTCGGCCCTTGTGCTGCCCGGCGGACAGTACAAGCCGAATGTCTCGGAGGATTGGCGCACGGCATTCCCCCGGCGTGTGACGAAGCGTCCGTACTACTGTTGTGCGCGTGCACCAACAGCCACTCCGATGGATCTTCAAACGGAAGAAGGGATCAGCTTTGGCTGATCCCTTCTCCCAGGATCGGGTACTTGGCCAGCGCCAAGCGCCTGGACTAGAGATGCTCTTCAACCTCTTCCAGGAAAGTGGCAGCCTTTTCCTGAGAGATCGCGTTGTACAGCGGGAATTCCTCGCCGATCGACTCGGACAGAACTTGGTCGAGGATCCGCTTCGCGTCCTCCCACATTTCGCGCTGCATGAGATAGTACTCGACAAAGAAGACGCGGTTCTCGAAATACTCATCTACAGTTGGATCGAACTCCCCAAGTTCGGGACAGATGTCGCAGTCCCACTCGGCGCAGATCTCCGGTTCGTCCACGATGTGGCAGAAGTAGCCAAGCGAGCGGGTGAACGTCTTTCGGTAGTAAATGATGACAGCCCTTGGAAGTCCCGCCCAGAAGGCTCCCAAAGCGCGGTATGACCCGTACGCCATATACGTTTCATCAAGCTCAAGGCAACGCTTCGAGATAGCGTCCGTCTGGTGCGTGATGAATGCCGCAACAGCTTGAACGGGGTTAAATTCCCCCCAACGAAGCCAGTTGGCGCCCGCCCAGTAGAGCGCATCGATATCGGTTTCCTGGTTCACAGCCTCGACGAATTCTTCCCATGAGTCTCCCGGGGTGCCTTCGATGGCTACGAAGTCCGGGTTCATGCGTAGACTCTTGAAGCCCCAGTTTCTTCCCTTCATGTAGGTGTTGCGCTCTTCAGGGTCGCCGGCGAGGAATGCATCGGCAAGGGTGTAGTACGTCTGCGAGAGCTTGTTGACAATGTCTTTGTGCGCCAGATCGACGTCGAAGTTGGTGACATCCATCTCTGCTTTCTCATCAAGCTCATCGGGAACAGCAAGGGCACCTCGGAAGGCCTCGAGCATCGACTCAAGCGTTGCTCGTCCCTCATCGCTGTAGGGAATCATGATGTCGCTTCCTTGGAACAGAGCCACCGCCTCGTCGACCGTGATCGCCATGGCAGCTCCACCACCGACCAACAACACCAACATCGTGAACAGCAGGAGTTTCCTCATCCTTTCGACCTCCTAGGGACTGATGCGACCCACTATACTGAAACGCCTGGAGCCCGACAAACGCCGGATCCGTCGACTGCTGCATCAGGTTGGATCGCTCCAGGCCGTGTGATATCCTTCGCACCGTCGTAGCCATTGCTGCTGGGTCAGCAGACGAAAGGAGGAGGATCCTATGGCCAAGGTCGATCAGGACCTGTGCGTCGGTTGCGGTTTGTGCACGCAGGTTTGCGCCGATGTGTTTGAGATGAACGCCGAAGGCAAGGCTGTCGTCATTGAGGGGGCCACCGCCGACTGCGTCCAGGACGCTATCGATCAGTGCCCGGTGGGTGCAATCACCGCCTAGGCATTGGATGTTCTGTGAGCAAATCCACGTGGGGAACGCTTCATGTGAGCGTTCCCCGTTTCTTTCCGGGAGCATGTCGACACATCGGTCTCAGTGCGCCCATCCAATGGAGATCCCTGGGAGCTACCGGCCTCTCGTTGGCGATGTTGCCGTTTCCTGCTAGGATACGCGCGGTGAGCTATCGTGAGTGAGCAAAGAGTCGGGCTGGCGCTCTCCAGCGGTGGAGCGCGCGGCGCGGCGCATGTTGGGGTCCTGAAGGTTCTTGCTGCACATGAAATCCGGCCTGATGTAATCGCTGGATCAAGCATGGGCGCGCAAGTGGGAGGTCTTTTCGCATGTGGTCTTCCGCTCAACGAAATGGAGTCATTGTGGCGATCGAGTTCGTTTAGACAGGTCTTCAGAACCCTCCTGCCAACCATCCCATGGTCGGGTTGGAGTTCAGGAAGCGGGATCACGCGTCTCCTGAGGAAGCTAATCGGAGATCCGCAGATCCAAGAGCTATCTGTACAGTTCGCCGCTGTGGCCACCGATCTTCAATCGGGCCAACCAGTTCCCATTACTAGCGGCTCGCTCGTGGAAGCAATTCGCGCAAGCATTTCAGTGCCTGGTCTGTTCAACCCGGTCTGGATCGACAATCACCTGCTGATAGACGGCGGTGTGTCCAATCCAGCTCCCGTCGATATCGCCCGTCAGCTTGGCGCTGATCTGGTCATCGGCGTGGATGTTCTCGTCGATCCGGCGGAAGTGGAGTTCTCCGGCATTCCGTACATCGAGGCAAGAGCACGGGATCTCGCCCGTGCCGAGGGGCCTGGATCGCCTTCCGGGAACGGTCGGAAATTCCACCCGAGCGTTTTCGCCGTGTTGTTTCAGATGTCAACCGTCTTCCAGAAACGTCTCGCTGATCTTCAGCTCTCGACCAACCCTCCGGATATCCTGATACGTCCTGACTTCTCCGCCGATCCTCCATGCTACAGCGATGTTGGCTGTGGAATCGAGGCAGGCGAAGAGGCCGCTCGTCAAGCGCTTCCGAAAATCCTGCAGCTCCTCGACCGCTAGGATACGATGCACACTAGAGCCGACAAGCACCGCAAGAGGACTATTCACGCGCAAATCGCACTTGGCATTGTTGCCGTCTCATTTGGAGCGATTTTCGCACGCCTTGCCGGCGAGGCGTCGGCGTTTGCCATTGCCGCATGGCGATTGACGCTTGCGGCAGTCGTGCTTGCCCCATTCGCGCTGTTTCAAAGCCCTCGGACGATGGATCGGGCCAATCTGATCCGGTCGATCATCAGCGGCAGTGCGCTGGCGTGTCACTTCGTCCTTTGGATTTCCTCGCTTGAGTACACGACAGTCGCCAGCTCGGTGCTGTTCGTGTCGACGCATCCGATCTTCGTCGGGCTGGGATCGCTTCTCTTTCTCCGCGAGCGACTCTTACGCCGGCTTGTGATCGGTATCCTCCTTGCTGTGGCTGGCGGAGCATTGATCGGCTTCGGGGACTTCCGCTTCGGCGGAGCGGCGTTGCGGGGAGATCTACTCGCCTTGGGCGGCGGGGTGACAGCGGCGATCTACATGCTAATCGGCCGGCGCGTTCGTCGGACCGTATCCCTTCCCGAATACGTCGCCACAAGCTACGGAACGGCGGCAGTGCTTGTCCTTCTACTCTGTTGGATCACGCAAACTCGCTTGGTGGGGTTCGCCGCGAGCACGTACGGCTATCTTCTGCTCCTGGGATTGATCCCCCAACTGATCGGGCATTCAACAATCAACTGGGCTCTCAAGCGACTCTCGGCGCCACGTGTCTCCCTGTTCGTTCTTGGCGAGCCGGTGGGGTCCACGCTTCTCGCGATGATTCTCTTCCGAGAATACCCCGGTGGGTTGAACCTTCTCGGAGCCGCCATCATACTCATCGGGATCTACATCAGCCTGAGGACCGAGGAGGCGCAAAATGTCAACCAACCCTGAACGCGGCCGAGCAAAGATAGACTGGGCTTCGGCACACATGCCGCTGCTCAATCGGATCCGATCGTCCTTCGTGGATGATCTTCCGTTCTCCGGCAAGCGGATCTCGATGAGCATCCACCTGGAGGCGAAGACGGCCTGTCTGGCGATCCTCCTCCGAGATGGTGGAGCGGACGTGTGGGTCACCGGGAGCAATCCGCTCTCGACGCAAGACGATATCGCCGCAGCACTTGCCGAAGAGGATCGAATCACCGTGAATGCCAAGCACGGCGCGTCCGCGGCGGAATACACCGAGGATCTTCGAAGGACGCTCACCTGCCAGCCACATCTGATTCTGGATGACGGCGGAGATCTTGTCGCTCTGCTCCATGAGGACCCACAAGAGAGTGTGATCGGCGGCTGTGAGGAGACGACAACAGGTGTTGGACGCCTCCGAATGATGGCGAAAGAAGAACGTCTCCTGTTCCCGATGTTTGCGGTCAACGATGCCAAGATGAAATCACTGTTCGACAACCGCTATGGAACCGGGCAATCCGTGTGGGACGGAATCTTCCGTTCGACGAATCTCCTGATTGCCGGCAAGAGTGTCATTGTGGTCGGCTATGGATGGTGCGGACGGGGGATCGCTCTTCGTGCGTCTGGCCTCGGCGCACGCGTGACCGTGTGCGACGTTAATCCAATCAGTGCATTGGAGGCTTGGATGGAGGGGTTCTCGGTCGCACCGATCGCCGAGGCGATTCGCACCGCGGATTTGGTGATCACCGCGACAGGCTGTGCCGATGCCGTTCCCGAACAGGCACTGAAAAACGCGAAAGATGGGCTTGTCCTCGCCAATGCGGGGCACTTCAATGTCGAGATTCGGCCGGATGCGCTTGCGTCACTCGCTCAATCGCACAAGACCGTGCGGGATGGCGTCGAGCAATATGAGCTGCCTGATGGGCGGCGTTTGCACCTGCTCGGTGAAGGCAGGCTGGTCAATCTTGCGCTTGGTGATGGTCACCCGGTGGAGATCATGGATCTGTCATTCGCAATCCAAGCGCTAACGCTTCGGCATCTCCTTGATGAATCGCCGTTGGAACCTGCTGTCTATGCCGTCCCATCCGAGATCGATGAGCACGTTGCACGACTGAAGCTTGAGACGCTCGGTGTTCACATTGACTCGTTGACACAGGCTCAGAAGATGTATCTTGGACTCGATGGGGACTGAGAACAGACATCGAACAGGCGACAAGGTACAATCCGAGTCCCAGGGGTGACATTCATGCCAAACCGAGGAATAAGGAGAAAGGGCTTGGCTGTACTGCTTCCAGCAGTCCTCCTCGTGCTTGCACTCGCGGTCGGCGGCAAGCAGCAGGCCAATGGAGACCTGTTCGCGCCCATCTATCAGATCTACCAGTACATCCAAAGCTACTTCTATCAGCCAGAGCGAATCGATGACCAACAGGCGCTGTATGGGGCAATGAAGGGTGTCGTGCAGCATCTGAACGATCCGTACAGCGAGTTCCTCGATCCAAACGATCGGCAACGCTTCGACGAGAGCCTCTCGGGAGAGTTCAGCGGTGTCGGAATCGAACTGTCGATCGTCGATAGCGTAATCACCGTGATCACGCCGCTGGTCGGGACACCGGCGGAGGCGGCAGGCGTGCTCGCAGGCGACCAGATTCTCAGAGTCGACGGAGATTCCACCGAGGGCATGACGCTCACCGAAGCGGCGATGAGAATCCGTGGAGAAACCGGGACAATCGTGACCCTCACCGTTCGGCATGATGACGGTTCTGTTGAGGACATCTCCATCGTTCGCGATACGATCATTCTTGAGGCCGTCAAGAGTGAGTTGCGTGCCGATGGTCAGATCGCATACATCCGCTTGTATCGGTTCGAACAGGATACGACAACCGGGCTCGATGCTGCGCTCACATCGTTCGATCTCGACAGCTTGACTGGATTCATCCTCGACCTCCGAAACAATCCCGGTGGCCTTCTGAATGAGGCGATTTCCGTTTCCAGTCGATTCGTCGACGATGGGGTTCTCCTCATCACTCAAGATCGCCTGAGCGACGAGAAGAAATACCACGCTAGGGGAAATCGGGTTCCGAATCTCCCCTTGGTCGTCCTGATCAATCGAGGCTCCGCCAGCGCATCGGAGATCGCAGCCGGAGCAATTCGCGACAACGATATGGGTATCCTTATCGGCGAGAAGTCATTCGGGAAAGGGGTATTCCAGCAGTTGATCGAGTTCCCGGACGGCTCGGCGTTGAAGATCACTGCCGGGGAATACCTCACGCCAGATCGGAAGATTGTCAACGAGATCGGCCTAACGCCGGATATCGTGGTCGAAGAGGACCAGGATCCCGTGGATGTCGCGATTGCGTGGATTCTCGATCATACCGGTACCGAAATGCCCATCGACATCGACGCCGAAACCGCGCAGGTCCCATGAGATTCGCCGTCCTTGGAGCAGGGGGATGGGGAACGGCGTTCGCTCGCCTCCTTGCGATCAGCGGACACGAGACCGTCCTATGGGCACGTGATGCGCGGCAAGTTGAGTCCATTGTTGCAGCTCGACAGAACACGAAGTACCTCCCGGGAGTGGAACTCCCGCTAGCTCATCTCAGGGTGACCGCTGATCTGTCGGAAGCCATCACGGAAGACGTCCTTGTATTCGCCGTGCCGTCGTTCGGTGTGGCCAAGCTGGTGGAGAGAATCAGCCCACTGGTAGGCACGGCTCCGGCGATCGTCAATCTTGCGAAAGGAATTGACCGCGATACGCAGCAAACGATGTCCGAGGTAATTCGGGACGTGCTTCCGAAGGCCAAGGTATTCACGCTCTCGGGGCCAAGCCATGCAGAGGAGGTCGGCAAGGACATTCCGACAGCCGTCGTCCTCGCCGGACCTGATCTTGTCCTCGGACAGCAACTTCAGCATGAAATCGCGACACATCGATTCCGTGTCTACCTCTCCGAGGACATCCGGGGGGTGGAACTCTGCGCAACGATCAAGAACATCATCGCTCTGGCTACTGGCATCTCTGACGGCCTTGGATATGGGGACAACAGCCGCGGAGCCCTGATTACCCGCGGCTTGGCGGAGATGGTTCGCTTTGGCCGGACGTTCGATGTTCGCGATGAGACATTCTTTGGGCTGTCAGGGCTTGGCGATCTCGTAGCAACGTGTACAAGCCAGCACAGCCGAAACCGATATGTCGGCTGGCGTCTGGGTCGCGGCGAGTGTTTGGAGACGATCCTCTCGGAGATGGCTATGGTCGCCGAGGGGGTTCATGCTACAACGATCGTTCACGAGATGGCTCTGCAACGGCACGTTGAGATGCCAATCACGGAAGCCGTTTACCGCCTCCTGCAGGGCAAAGCCTCCCCATTGTCCTTGGTTGAGGCCATCATGACGCGTGCTCCAAAACGTGAAGGGATCTGAGGGAGACACGACATGCACGTCGATGTTCTTGTTGTCGGGGGAGGACCAATCGGCGCAGTCGCCGCACGATGTGCCGCGGAAGCAGGGGCCACTGTGCTGCTTGTCGAGCGCCGTGACAACTTGCGTCTCTCCTCGTGCTGCACAGGCCTAGTAAGTCCTCGCACGGTGAAGATTCTCGGCGCCTCTGAGGATTGCGTCCTTCGTGAGATCCGGAGCATCAAGCTGCATTCCCCAAACGGTCAGATCCTCAACCTTGCCGCCGATCATGCCAAGGCGGTCGTCATTGATCGTGCCCGATTGGAGCAAGGGCTTCACGTACGCATGCGAGATGCGGGGGTTGACGTCCGCCTTGGAACAGAGGTGGTTCGCGTATCGGATGAGAAGATCATCGTCAGCTCGTCAGATGGAGAGGAGCAGCTGACCGCGGCAATGACTGTCGGAGCCGATGGGCCCAGGAGTCGAATCGCCAGGCAATTCGATCTGCCATGTCCCGAGCAGTTCGTTCATGGTGCTCAGGCCGTCGTGGAGATGGATCGGCACGCCGCTTCGGATACAGTCGAAGTCTTCCTCGGGGAAGCTGTTGCACCGGGCTTCTTTGGTTGGGCTGTTCCTGCCGAGGAGAGCCAGCTTCGCGTCGGATTGGGAGTCACTCCACCACGTGATCCCTCGGAGTACCTCGATCGCTTGCTTGCCAAGTGGTTTCCTGAAGCGAATGTGATCTCCCGCGCGGGCGGGCAGATCCCCATCTCCCCGGTTGCGCGTTCGGCCACCCATTCCGTACTCCTCGTAGGAGATGCCGCCGGACAGGTCAAGCCACTGTCGGGAGGCGGTCTCTACTCGGGTGGTGTGTGTGCCCGCATCGCAGGACGAATCGCTGCGACAACAGCCCTCTCCGGCCAATCGGGGGACCGGGCAGCTGCGTCTTACGAGTCCGAGTGGCGATCGGCCATCGGACGTGAGATCGCCTTTGGCCAGTCGATGCGGAGGATCTCCGGGATGCTAACAGACCATGATCTCAATGCCCTCTTCGCAGCATGTGAAGACCGAGAGCTTCTCTCGTTCCTCTCGGAACACGCGGACATTGACCGTTTCCACCGACTCCCAGACGAGCTCGCCGTACACCCTTTGTTGTGGAAGAAGGTTCTTCGCCTCCTGCCGCTGATCACAAGCCGCGAGATCACCGAACCGGCCTGATCGCCTCCCGTTGCTCTCCAGCGGCATACTCTCCTATAATCAGGCACCATGGCGAAAAAGCGGGGAAACAAACGAAGACAGACTGCATCTTCCATTCGTTCCGTTCCACTTGACCGGATTCTCTTCTACGGAGTGGTCTTCCTCGTGTTCGCCTTGCCACTGTTCATCTGGCCTGGCATCTCAGAGTACGGGTACGGAAAGACGATCGTCGCGCTGATCGGCATCTCCGCACTCGCGATCCTTTGGGGGGTCTCGGCGTGGCAGAAGGGAACGTGGACGATTCGCATCCCCTGGATCATGCTTCCCGTACTTGGATTGGTTGCTGCATCTCTCCTGTCCATGCTCCATGCAACCAACGGGCGTGTCGTGATACAGAGCCTCGCGTTGCTCGTGTTCTTTGCCCTCTTCCTGGTCCTTGTTGCCAACGCGGTGCGAGATCAGAGAGACATCAATCTTCTGCTGTACGCTCTGCTCGCTGCGGGCTTTCTCGTGGCGCTGTACGGGTTGCTGCAGTACCTTGGTACACTTCGCGGACCGATGGGTTATGGTGGACTCGGCAACGTCATATCGACCTTGGGAAACCGCAACTACATCGGTGGTTTTCTCGCCTATCTGCTATTCCCTGCTGTGGTCCTTGTCGTTCGTCCGCGCTCGCGCTGGGTTCGTATCTCGTCGATCCTGCTGGTTGCATTCTGTTTCGGGATGGTTCTGGTCGTGCGGCAGAGCGGGACGTTGATCGCCCTTATTCTCAGCAGCATTGCATTCGTGGTGGGATGGTTGATCTTCAGACCGGTCGAGCCGATCCGCCGGAATCGCGTTTGGTTGCTGATCCTTCTCGGGGTGCTTGCGTTCACGTTCTTGGTCGAAGCCCCGTCCGGTCCGTTGAACTCTATCGTTGGACTGTCGAGTGAAGGACCCTCGCGGCTGGCCCAATTATGGCAGCGGAGTAGTGACTACACGCGCTCTTGGGACTGGTGGATCGGCTGGGAAATGTTCAAGGATCATCCGTTGACCGGCATCGGCTTGGGCAACTACAAGTTGGACTTCCTGCCGTACAAAGCGTCATTCCTCGCCACGCCTCGCGGTCAGGCTTTCCCGTTCTACATCAACCGAGCAGCACAAGCCCACAGCGAGTTCGTGCAGGTCCTTGCCGAGCTTGGTGTCCTGGGAGCGCTTGCCCTGGTATCGCTTCTTGCCGGTCTCATCGTCAGTTTGTGGAAGCGCCTTCGCCACAATGAGGAGGAGAATCGGTTCGACCTCCTCTTGTTCTCCTGTGGAATTGCCACGTTCCTGATCCACGGGGCTGTGAGCTTCCCGGCCCACCTTCCTGCATCGAGCCTTGTGCTGATCCTCGCTGCAGGGTTGGTATTCTCCCGTGTCTATGGCGAATCCGGCGTGTTCTGCATCCGGTGGACTGGGTGGACAATGAAATCGGCGGTTCTCTGCGTTGTGCTGATCGGTTTGGCTGTCTCCGTCATCGCGGGACGCGACCTGAGCGCAAATCTATTGATGAGCAAGGGAGTCGAGCAAGCGCAACTCGGCAACACCTACGGCGCTGAATCCTACTTCGAAGACAGTATCCGCCTCGATTTCGCGCCCCGACAGACCTACTTCCATATCGCCACGGTACAGATTGCTCGCGGCGCATACGAGGAAGCACAAGTGAATCTCGAACGATGCCTGACTCGTTTCCTCGATGAGACAGTGTATCTGAACTACGCCAACCTGATGGCCAATGCACACCAATTCGACAAGGCTCAAGAGGCCATTCGCTTGCTTCTGGCCACCCGTCCACTTCAAGAGATGGAGGTTCGTGCGCGCTATTTGGACGCCATCATCCTCGCGCAATCGGGTGATCCTCAAACGGCGACAGCCCTGCTTGAGGCGCTTGTCCAGTATGCTCCGAGATTCCAGACAGCGTACATTGGATTGGGACTTATCTATCAAGCCAATGGGCTACCTATCTACGCAAACCAAGCGTTCGAAGAAGCCCTGCGTCTAATTGACGAGAAACTGGCCATCGCCCAGGCGACGCTTGAGAGCCAGACCACGATCACGGCAGAGAAATACGGAGCGCTTCGCACCGAGATTGAGCAGCTCCGACAAGAGCGCGCGACGGTGTTGAGCAACCTCGAATAGCCGTCTTCCACACGGTGCGTTCATCTGGAGTATCCGAGCACGATGCGCGTCGTCTCAAGACCACATCCCTTCTCGCGGGAGACGCCTTGCTCAACACGCGATCCGCAGAGCCCGCACACTGAATGGGAGAAACGTCAGCCAGCAGCTCAACGAGCGTTTGGCATCTCGGTTCATTGCGGTCTTCAAACACCGCTTCTATACTGATGCCGTGATGTCCTATGGCCATTGAGACAATCCGTCATGCCGTCGACTACATGCTCGGTCAGACAAACAACCAGCAGCTGAAGCGCTACGAGAAGGAACTCGCAGAGATCAACACGTTGGCAGAAGCCATTGGGGCGCTGTCGGACGATGAGCTGCGTCGCCAGGCCGGTGGACTGCGCGAGCGTCTCACGGCGGGAGCGTCCCGGCAGGAGATCCGCGCTGAGACCTACGCCCTGGTTCGTGAGGTCGCGGCGCGGGCAGTCGATCTACGACCGTTTGACGTCCAAATCCTCGGAGCTCTTGCACTCGATGATCGGAAGATCGCAGAGATGCAGACTGGCGAAGGGAAAACGCTCGTCGCAACGCTTCCAGCCACGCTGAATGCTCTTGTTGGGACGGTCCATGTCGTCACGGTCAACGACTACCTAGCAAAGCGCGACCGCGAATGGATGGGGCCAATCTACGAGTTCCTCGGTCTCACGGTCGGTCTCCTTCAGGAGGGGATGGATCCAGCCGACCGCAAGGCTGCATATGCAGCTGATATCACCTACGGAACGAACAACCAGTTCGGATTCGATTATCTCCGTGACAACATGGTGCTCACGCACGATCGGAAGGTCCAAGGATCACTGGACTTCGCGATCGTCGATGAGATCGACAACATTCTGATCGATGAAGCCCGAACTCCGCTGATCATCTCCGGCTCGGCAGCGGAAGCACTTGATCGATATCGCAAGTTCGCTGCCCTATCCCGGCGGTTCCGTCGTGATGCCGATTTCGAGATCGATGAGGAGTCCAGACGGCTCACGCTCACCGATGAGGGAATCCACAAGGCAGAGGGGGCTCTGTCCATCGAGAATCTCTTCTCACCCGAGCACACGGAAACACTGCATCATATCGAGACAGCACTTCGTGCCCTCCATCTGTTCCACAAAGAGCAGCACTACATCGTGAAAGACGGCCGAGTGATGATCGTCGACGATTTCACCGGCCGACTAATGCCTGACAGGCGCTACTCCGATGGGCTGCACCAAGCGCTCGAAGCGAAAGAAGGGCTGCGGATCCAGCGTGAATCGCAAACCCTGGCGCAGATCACTCTCCAGCACTACTTCCAGCTGTATCGAGGCCTATGCGGCATGACCGGAACTGCAAAGACGGAGGAAGAGGAGTTCAAGCAGATTTATCGCCTTCCGGTACTCGTTGTCCCAACCAACCGGGCGCTTCGTAGGAAGGCGATGCCAGATCGGATCTTCCGTACACAGAAGGCCGCGTTCGAGGCGATCGCCGATGAGATCTCGGCGCTTCACCAGCAGGGTCGTCCTGTCTTGATCGGCACCAACTCGATCGAAAAATCGGAGCGTCTTTCGACGCTGCTCAAAGCCCGCAAACTCGAGCATCATGTGCTCAACGCCAAGTACCATGAGCAGGAGGCGGAGATCGTTTCCGAAGCGGGGCGAACGGGAGCCATTACCGTCGCAACGAACATGGCTGGCCGTGGAACTGACATCAAACTCGGTGACGGTGTCGCCGATCGCGGTGGGCTTCATGTGATCGGTGCACAGCGTCACGAGTCTCGCCGGATTGATAATCAGCTGCTCGGTCGATCAGGCAGACAGGGAGATCCCGGATCGTCTCAGTTCTACCTTTCAATGGAGGATGATCTGCTGCGGATCTTCGGTGGGGACCGAATCGCGCCGCTTATGGACCGCCTTGGGATGTCCGAAGGAGAGGCGATCGAGCACGACCTCCTCAGCGGCGCCATCCGTCGAGCACAGAAGCGGGTCGAGGGGCGCAACTTCGAGATCCGAAAGCGGCTGCTGGAATACGACCTTGTCCTCTCAAAACAGCGAGAGGGCGTCTACGCTCTTCGAGATCGGTTCCTGCTTCCCCCACCGGGCTCCGAGGAGACCCTCGATCCAAGTGAGGAAGCCGATCTGGAGGAGTATCTCCACGGCTTGTTCGGCGAGTTGGCGGAGAATCTTGTGAGACGCAATATCCCGTCGGGGCGTCCGCATGATGAGTGGAACCTCGCCGGGTTGGCGCATGATCTGTCGTCGTATGCGGCAATCGACGCCACGCAACTTGATGCATCGAGCATCGACGATCTCATCGCCGTCACGTCTGAGCATCTTCACCAAGCCTTCATCGCGCAGAGAGGGCGAATCGGGAAACCGTTTTCCCTGCTTGCGCGGTACGTCATTCTCACGACGATCGATGAGGACTGGCGAACACACCTGTACAACCTCGACGATTTGAAGGGAGGGATCGGGTGGACAGCCTATGGAGGAACTGATCCGCTGGTCGCGTTCAAGCGCGAGTCGTTCGTGATGTTCCAGGAGATGCTCGGCAACGCAGCAGAGAAGGTCATCCGCACAATCCTCAACCCTCGGCTCACAGTCTCAAGAGGCCCGGCCCCTAGGCGGTCGGCTGAGAACGTTCGCTATGTTCACCCATCCGCTGTAGCACCGCATGGTGGCAAGGAATCGAAGCCGAAGCGCTCACCGCAGCCAAGCTCAGCCCGTGTCGGCAAGGAGCCGGGACGAAACGATCCCTGCCCATGCGGTTCGGGAAAGAAGTACAAGAAATGCTGCGGGCGAGTTGTACAGTAGACCGCAGAACAGCTGGCTCTTCCGTCCCGCATGCCCCGATCGCATGGTAAACCGCCTTCTCGTCCATCGGTGTACCCATTGACAGAGCTCGCCACACAGACTACCATTAGCAAACTACCATGTTGAGTGCTAACAAGAAGGATCTCCCCGAGAGACAGCGGCTGATTCTCAAGGAAATCGTCGACCGGTATATCCGGTTCCGCGAACCTGTCTCCTCGCGGATGATCCTGGAGGACTATGGACTTACTGTGAGTTCCGCCACCGTTCGGAACGACATGAACGATCTCGAGGCCGCCGGATTCATCGAGAAGCCGTACTCATCTTCGGGACGAATCCCCACTCGCGAAGGATACCGTTTTTTCGTAGATTGGTTGCTTGATCTCTCTGAGCTGACTCGTGAAGAGCGTCTCGAGATCGTCGAGCTGGTCAATTCACAGTGTCTCGACGTAGAGCAGACGATCCGCCAGACAGCGTTCCTTCTCGGCAGTATCACCGGCTGTGCGTCGTTCGTCATTCCCCCTCGACCGGAAGCGACGCGATTGGATCGGGTTGTGCTGCTGAAAATGGCCGAGAAACTGGCCTTCCTGCTGATCCTCTCGGATATCGGAATCGTCGAACACGGGCTGATCCCGTTGGATGAAGACCTCGCGCCCGACGAGATCGATCACATCATGTGCCTGATCAACGAGAACTTGCACGGGGTGAGCATTGCCGAAGTTCTGTCCCTCCCTGACATTGACGAACCTGAGGGATGGTACGAGCGACCAGTTCGTCAAGCGATCTTGGTCCTCCAGAGACTGCTTCAGCGTCGACTTCAACGTGTTGTGCAATTCGATGGTCTCTTGAACCTCACCGACGCATTACAGCAGGCGACCCCCGACCGTGCGATGGCGAGCTTCGCCAGCTTCAGCCGTGCCGTCCGCGATGAAGAGGGATTCATCGAAGCCTTGTCTGCCGCTCGAAGCAATGAGAAGGGGCTTGTCGTCAGCATCGGCGACTTTCCGCTTCCAGGGCTGGAGGAGTTCAGTGTTGTCAGCTGCGGCTACCGCCCGCACTTGGGCGTTCTTGGGGTCATTGGTCCCCTGTGGATGGACTACGGTCGTGCGCTCTCGACGACAACGTATGTTGCGAACCGTTTGGAGAGTCTGTTCGTGGCCTCCGAGGCCCAAAGCTCGGAAAGGATAAGTAGATGAGCAAGGAAGACAACCGCGACACTGGCAACGATCCTATGGCAGAGCCAACCGAACCTTCTGCCAAGGCCAAGGCGAACGAATCCGAGCTTCAGTCGTGCATTGACCGATTGCAGCGGTTGCAGGCGGAATTTGAGAACTACAAGAAGCGGGTGGCCAAAGACATTGCCACGCTGGAAGAACGGATCACCGATCAAGTGGTCCTCGATTTTCTGACGCCGTACGAGAACCTGGAGCGCGCGTTCCACAGTCATGAGGCACAGCAAGATGTCGAGCTCTTCGTGGCCGGTGTGGAAAAGATCTATGCCCAGTTCGCACAGATTCTCGAGCAGCGCGGCATTGAGGAGATCCCCTCCGAGGGGAAGCTCTTCGACCCGGCACTGCATGAAGCCGTGCTGACTGCGCCCAGTGAAGAAGAGAAGAACACAATCATCGAGGTGTTCTCGCCCGGTTTTCTGCGAAACGGACGGGTCCTGCGTGTCAGCAAGGTGAGCGTAAGCCAGGGGCCCGCCATACAGGAGGAGTAGGCATGAAAGAGAAGATCATCGGGATCGACCTTGGAACAACCAACTCGTGCGTCGCCGTACTCGAGGGCGGCACGCCGGAGGTGATCACCAATGCGGAAGGCGAACGTGTCACACCGTCGGTTGTCGCATTCACCGAGGCCGGCGAACGACTCGTCGGACGGCTCGCCAAGCGCCAGGCAATCACCAATCCAGGCAACACGATCACCTCGATCAAGAGAGAGATGGGAACCGATTATCGAGAGCACGTCACACTCGACGGGAAGACGGAGACGTATACGCCGGAGCAGATCTCGTCGATGATTCTCCAGAAGCTGAAGAGCGACGCAGAAGCTCACCTTGGCGGCAAAGTCGTCAAGGCGGTGATCACTGTCCCAGCGTACTTCAATGACTCGCAGCGGCAAGCAACCAAGGACGCGGGCAAGATCGCCGGCCTTGAGGTCATGCGGATCATCAATGAGCCCACCGCAGCCGCGCTCGCCTACGGTCTCGACAAGGAACATGAGCAGACTATCCTTGTCTATGACCTGGGCGGAGGCACATTCGACGTATCGATTCTCGAGATCGGTGATGGTGTATTCGATGTCCTGGCCACCGACGGCGATACACGCCTTGGCGGCGACGATTTCGACCAACGGATCATCGATTGGCTCGCAGAGGAGTTCCGCAAGGACACCGGGATCGATCTTACCACCGATGCGAGCGCGCTGCAGCGGCTGAAGGACGCAGCGGAGGCCTCGAAGAAGGAGCTGTCCACAAGGATGGAGACAACCATCCATCTTCCGTATATCACCGCCGATGCCAGCGGCCCGAAGCACCTTGAGAAGAAGCTCTCGCGCGCCAAGTTCGAGGGGATGATCGACGACTACCTTCAGCGGACGATCAATGTGGTCGATGCAACGCTTCGCGAGGCAAAGAAGACCGCAGACGGGATAGATCAGGTGGTCCTAGTCGGTGGATCGACACGGATTCCGAAGGTTCAGGAACTCATCGCGAGCCGTGTCCCCGGAAAGACGAGCAGAGAGATCAATCCCGACGAGGTCGTCGCTGCAGGTGCCGCTATCCAAGGTGGAATCCTGGCCGGCGAGGTCGATGAGATCGTGTTGCTCGATGTCACGCCGCTGACGCTGTCCATCGAGACGCTTGGTGCCGTGGCAACGCCGCTGATCGAGCGGAACACAACCATCCCGACGGAGAAGACGAAGACGTTCACCACCGCGGAGGACAACCAGCCGGCCGTAGAGATTCACGTCGTCCAGGGAGAACGCAAGATGGCTGCCGACAATAAGTCGCTGGGCAAGTTCCAGCTGACGGGTCTGCCGCCTGCACCACGTGGCATTCCGCAGATCGATGTGACGTTCAACATCGATGCAGATGGGATTCTCCACGTCACCGCGAAGGACAAGGCCACCTCGAAGAGCTCATCGATCACGATTCAAGACTCGTCGCGTCTCGACGACGCCGAGATCGATCGCATGCGTAAGGATGCCGAAGAGCACGCAGAGGAAGACAAGCAGCAAAGCGAGCTGATTGAAGTCCGAAACCAAGCCGATCAACTGATCTATTCAGCAGAGAAAGCGTTGTCCGAACTGGGCGAGAAGGTCGACGCCGCAAAGCGATCGGACATCGAAGATCGCATTCGTCGCTTGCGGGAGAAGCTGGACGGAAACGCCGATATCGCCGGCATTCGCCAGGAGACTGAAGAGCTTGCCAAGGTGTCACAGGAGATTGCCGCCGAGGCGTACAAGCAGGCCGAAGCGGCTGGCGCGGCTGATGAGCCGGAAGGTGAAGCGGCGTCGGAAGGCGAGACGGAGGACGGCGAATACATCGACGCTGAGTACGACGAGCAGTAGATCGAAGGGATCGAGGAGATCGCGTGGCGAAGCAGGACTACTACGAAGCCCTCGGCGTCGCTCGAGATGCAGGCGACGCGGAGATCAAGCGAGCGTACCGACAGAAGGCCAAGGAGCTTCATCCGGACCGGAACCCGGCAAATCGCGGCCAGGCTGAGACGGAGTTCAAGCGCATTGCGGAGGCCTACGAAGTCCTGTCCGATCCACAGAAGCGGGCTCAGTACGATCGGTACGGTCATACAGGACCCGATCAAGGATTCACGTTTGGAGACATGGACTTCCGCCGAGCGCGGGATGCGTACCGTGAATTCGGGTTCGGCGGATTCGATGATATCTTCGATCTTTTCTTTCGACAGGGTGGCGCACGCGGGCGACGGCACTCGCGGACTCACCGCGGCGAGTCGATCGAGTACAAGCTGAGAGTCACACTCGAGGACGCTGCACACGGCACGAAGATGACGGTGACTGTCCCGCGTCTCGTGGTGTGCGACGTTTGCTCCGGCAGTGGCATGGAGCCCGGGACATCCAAGCGAAGCTGCCCGACGTGCAATGGCCGCGGACAGATCGAGTATCGCCAGCAAAGCCTGTTGGGGAGCTTCGTGAACGTCCGCGCCTGTCCGGAATGCAACGGAACAGGGGAGCTCATCGAGCAGCCCTGCCACCGGTGTCGGGCCGCGGGTCGGGTCAAAGAGAAGAGCAAGATCTCGATTACAGTCCCCCCGGGCGTCGATACCGGTTCTCGGCTCCGCCTGCGAGGGCAAGGCAACGCCGGACTCGAGGGCGGCCCTCCGGGAGACCTGTTCATCGTGATCGAACTCATCGAGCACCCGACGTTCCATCGCGAGGGTAGGAATATCCACTCCAGGATTGTCATCTCGTATCCCGAGGCGGCCTTGGGTTCCAAGGTGGATGTGGACACCCTCTGGGGAGAGGAGACGATTTCGGTTCCCGCTGGAACGCAGCCGGGGGAAGTATTCCGGCTGAAGGGAAAGGGTATCGCAAACATCCATCGCGGAGGTGGAAGAGGCGATCATCTCGTCGAAGTCACGGTCAAGGTTCCGTCCAAGCTCACCGGGAAACAGCGACGCGCGCTTCAATCATTCGCCGAGTCGCTTGGCTAGGTAGTCCGGCGACGTCTTAGCAGCGACTCGCCGGCTCGAACCAATGCGTGCAAAGGGCAGCTATAGCACGCTGTCGTCCATCAGCCTATCGAGGATGAGGCGCATTCTCAGCAACGCCTGTTTGCGATGGCTGATCCGGTTCTTCTCGACAACCGACATCTCGGCCAGCGTTCGTACGTGCCCGTCCGGGCGAAACAGCGGATCGTATCCAAATCCTTCCTTGCCGATCGGCCTTTCAGTGATCATCCCCTGAAGAATGCCACTTGTCGCGAACGTCTGCCCATCGGGAAGGTGCAGGACTGCAACTGCCATAAACCGGGCTCGCCGATCGGCCGCGCCGCGCATCGTCTCCAGTAGTAGGGTGTTGTTCCGTACGTAGTCAACTGGCTCGCCGGAGAAGCGAGCGGATCGGATGCCGGGCGCTCCGTCAAGATAGGCAACCTCCAGGCCCGCGTCTTCCGATAGAACCGGGAGATGTGTTTCGGCACAGATCGACTGAGCCTTGAGAACCGCATTCTCGAGGAATGTGCTTCCCGTCTCGGCTACATCCTGGAAGCAGTTATCCACAAATGTGAGGAGCTCCAGGCCTTCGATACCGGCCAGGAGCTCCATAGCTTCTGCGATCTTCCCCTCGTTCTTGGTTCCGAGGAGAAGTCGCTTCATTCGCTCTTCTTGATCGGGCTAAGGTCGAGCGAGTCGGCGAAATGACACGTCACGAAGTGCAAATCGCCAAGATCTCGATACTCGGGCGCCTCGGTCTTGCAGATGTCTTTGGCGTACCGACATCGCGGATGGAAATAACATCCGGGAGGCGGGGCAACCGGACTCGGGACATCCCCTTCAAGAAGGATCCTCTCGACATTCCAAGCTGGATCCGGCACCGGAACGGCTGACATCAACGCCTCTGTGTACGGATGCTTGGTGTTCGTGAACAGCTCCTCGGTCGGAGCCAGCTCGACGATCTTCCCAAGATACATGACCGCAACACGCGTGCTGATATGGCGTACGACGGATAGGTCGTGCGCAATGAACAGGTACGTGAGGCCGAATTCGCCTTGCAGGTCCTCCAAGAGGTTGATGACCTGCGCCTGGATCGATACGTCAAGTGCGGATACAGGCTCGTCGCAGATGATCAGCTGAGGATCGAGCGCCAGAGCTCGCGCGACACCAATCCGCTGTCGCTGTCCGCCAGAGAACTCGTGCGGATACCGCTTCATGTGGTCCGGCTTCAGTCCGACCGCCGCAAGAAGCGCCTTGACACGCTCTTCCCTCTCGGCTCCTCGCGCCATGCCGTGGACCAACAACGGCTCACCGACAATGGCGCCGACCGTCATTCGAGGATTCAACGAGGAGTAGGGATCCTGGAAGATGATCTGCATCTCGCGGCGGAGCGCCTTGAGCTGCTTGCGAGAGACTTTGGCGATGTCAATCTCCAGCGCCTCCTCACCCTCGGGGGCGAGCTTCTTGCTCCGGAAGAGAATGTCTCCCGCCGTCGGCTCAAGCAGCCGCAGGATGCTCCGACCCGCGGTGGTCTTGCCGCACCCGCTTTCGCCGACCAATCCGAGTGTTTCCCCTTCGGGGATGAACATATCGATGTTGTCGACGGCCTTGACATGAGCCACGGTTCGCCTGAAGACCCCTTTGCGAACGGGGAAGTACTTCACCAGGCCCTTGACGTCTAGTAGGATATTACCGGAAGGCAAACTCGATCACCTCACTGTCTCACTCATAGAGCCAACAGGCCGCGTTGTGGCCCGGTGCAACTTCCTTCAACTCCGGCATCCTTGTCTTGCAGATCTCCATCGCATGGGGACACCTCGGCTCAAACCCACAACCAGCCGGAACATCGAATGGGTCCGGCACAACCCCTTTGATCGGCTCCAGTCGATCCTTTCGGGACACCAGGGAAGGAATCGAATTCAGGAGCCCTTGGGTATACGGATGCTTCGGATTGTGGAACACATCGTCGACCGTCGATCCCTCGACAATCCGTCCGAGGTACATGACCACCACATCGTCGGCCATTCCCGCAATGACACCAAGGTCGTGTGTAATGAACTGGATCGACGCCTGGAATTCTCTTCTCAGCCCGTTCATCAACTCCAAGACCTGGGCCTGAATCGTAACGTCAAGTGCGGTGGTCGGCTCGTCAGCGATGAGAAGCGCCGGATTGCAGGAGAGCGCCATGGCGATCATTGCACGCTGCCGCATGCCGCCCGAAAGCTGGTGCGGATACTCATCAACACGCTGTTCCGGCAGCGGAATACCTACCTCACGGAGCATGTCGATTGCCTTCACCTTCGCCTTCTTCTTGTCGAGCTTCTGGTGAAGGATGATCGCCTCCATGATTTGGTTGCCGATCGTATACACGGGATTGAGGGATGTCATCGGCTCTTGGAAGATCATCGCGATTTCATTGCCTCGAATCGACCGCATTTCCCGGCCCTTGGGGTCGAACTTCGTCAGATCCATGACCTTGCCATCGCGGTGGAAAAGGATCTCCCCTTCCTCGATCTTCCCTGGAGGCATCTGGACAAGCCCCATGATCGACAAAGCCGTGACCGACTTCCCGCACCCGCTTTCGCCGACGACTCCAAGCGTCTTCTCTTGCTCGATCACGTAATTGACGCCGTCCACAGCTCGAACAACACCGTCCTCCGTGTAGAAGTACGTCTTCAGCCCTCTGACATCGATTAGCGGCACCGGTCCTACCTCCTCAGTCGAAATGCTAGACGATCGATAGTACGAAGCCGAGCAACATAAATGCAACGGCCAGCGCGACAGTGAGCGTTCGTTTGGGATCTCTGATTTCGTCACGTCCGAACACGGTGCTAGACATCCCGGATCCGAACGCACCGCCCAATCCAGAATGCTCACTCATCTGGAGAAGGATCAATCCCATCAATGCTAGACAGTCGAAGAAAAACAAGACCTCGAGGATGACTCGCCACATGACTTCCTGGTCCTTTCTCAATTCCTCTGGGATATCTGGCGCCGGCCGATTATAGCACAAAGGATACGGCTCCTCAATAGCCCAACGTGTGGGGCTTGCGCGGGTTTCGGAGTTCCCGTATCCTGTCCGAAGCGCAGCAAAAAGGCGGGTGGCTTCGAACCGTGCGCAAGTTTGTCTTCATCACGGGAGGGGTTCTTTCCGGGCTCGGAAAGGGGGTTGTCTCCGCTTCCATCGGCCTGCTCTTCAAGATGCAGGGATACCGTGTGAGCTTGCAGAAGATCGATCCCTACGTCAACGTAGATGCCGGAACGATGAATCCGTACGAGCATGGCGAGGTCTTCGTCACGCACGACGGCAAGGAAACGGACCTTGACATCGGACGATACGAGCGCTTCTTGGACAGCCAGCTCTCCGCATCGAACTACCTGACGACGGGACAGGTCTACTGGAACGTCATCCGGAAGGAGCGGGCCGGTCAGTACCTCGGCCAGACCGTGCAGGTCATTCCGCATATTACTGATGAGATTAAGCGTCTGATCCGTCTTCCCGTAGAGGAGGAGGAGGCCGAGATTGGAGTCATCGAGGTTGGCGGTACGGTCGGAGACATCGAGAGCCTTCCATTCCTTGAAGCCCTAAGGCAGATCAAGGACGAACTCCCTCGCGAAAACACGTTCTTCGCCCATGTCACGCTGCTTCCTCGATTGTCGACATCTGATGAAGTGAAGACCAAACCCACACAGCACAGCGTGAAGGAGCTTCGAGCCATCGGAATCCAGCCGGATGCGATCATCGCCCGCTGCGATGTACCGTTGGCCGAGTCGGTCAAGCGCAAGATCGCTCTGTTCTGCGACGTCGACATCAACAACGTTATCGAAGATCCCGACCTGCCGACGATCTATCATGCACCGTTGACAATGAACGAGAACGGACTCGATCGTTGCATCGCCAGTGGGTTGAGCATCGAGAACCACTCGCCGGACCTATCCGACTGGGCGGAACGGATGCAACGAGTTGAGAAGCCGCAGCACCGCGTCCAGATCGGGATCGTCGGCAAGTACGTCGAGCTGCACGACTCCTACATCAGTATTCGTGAAGCGCTCCTTCACGCCGGGGCGATCGAGGACGCCGAGGTCGCCATGGAGTGGATCCCTTCCGAAACCATCGTGGGAGCCGATCCCAAACTCGCCCTGGCTCATCTGGATGGCATCGTCGTTCCCGGCGGATTCGGAAGCCGCGGAATCGAAGGGAAGATCGAAACCGTTGAGTTCGCTAGAACGCATGCTGTTCCGTACTTCGGTCTCTGTCTTGGGATGCATTGCGCGGTCATCGAGTTCGCAAGGAATGTCTTGGGCCTGCCAGAGGCGAACAGCTTTGAGTTTGACGAGCAAACGCTCCATCCGGTGATCGCGCTTCTTGAAGAGCAGACCCGAGTCGTGCAGAAGGGCGGCACGATGCGCCTCGGATCATATGTGACAGCTCTCCGCGAGAAAACGATCAGTCGCAAATCGTATGGCACCCCCACGATCGAAGAGCGTCACCGTCACCGCTACGAGTTCAATCCTGCCTATCGGGAGCGTCTCGAAGCAGCCGGGATGCGAATCGCCGGAACCACGTTGGACGACAAGCTCGTCGAGATCATCGAACTGCCCAATCACCCATGGTTCGTCGGCGTTCAGTTCCACCCGGAGTTCACCTCCCGTTTTCTCTCTCCCCACCCCCTGTTTCGAGGGTTCGTACGATCATGTCTCGAGCAAAGAGCCTCCTCGCGCTCCTCTTCGTAGGGATCGTCATCGCGCTCGTATTCCTTCCACGCGAGCGCAATCCCGGAGATGATGCCACCATCGCGGAATCCATCAGCGTCTCCGGCTACACCAGTGATGGCTCCCTGTTGTGGGATCTCCGAGCGCAGGATGGTCGACTTGATGGCCCGGATCAGACGTTGCACGAGGTCACCCTCGATTTCTATGGAGAGGATAGTTCTGCAATGAGCATTCGCGGAGACCGTCTTGAGCGCGCCGAGGCCAGCAGTCGGTTGTCGGGAAACATCCGCATCGAGAGGGAGGACGATCTCCTTCTGGAAGTCGAGTCCTTGACGTGGAACGAGGTCGACGAGAAGCTCTCATCTGGCCCGATCGCACTCACAAGCGAGGACCTCTGCGTCTCGGCAGCCCAGTTCGTGTACGATCTGGAGACAGAGACCGCATCCTTCTCCGGCGACGTTGAAGCCATCGCAAAGCTGGAGACCGATTGGGCAATCCAGGCGGATCGCGCCGAGGAGCAGGGTGGCGTTGTGGTGTTTCGCGGTGCCATTCGCGCAGCATCCGAAGACAGCGAGTCGTTTCGCTGCACATCGCTGAAAATCGAAACGGAGACCAAGGTAGCCTACCTTTCCGGGGATGTCGTCGGAGAGTGGCCATCCGGGCAGCTAAGCGCGGAATCCGTTCGATGGAACGAGGATGGGGTGCACGCCATAGGACGTGTCGAGGCACGCCTCGACCTGGAGGAGTTGCGAAAATCCAATGACCCTTAGCGCCAACAGCCTGGTGAAGACCTACCAACGCCGAACCGTCGTCAATCGCCTGTCTCTGCGGGTTGAGCCCGGGAGAATCGTAGGCCTCCTCGGTCCGAACGGAGCGGGAAAGACGACAACATTCCACATGATGATTGGCTTCACAACAGCCGATGCCGGCAGGGTCTTGCTTGACAACACGGACATATCGAGGCTTCCGTTCTTCCGGCGGGCACGCCTTGGTATCGGGTATCTTCCCCAGGAGCCTTCCGTCTTCACTCAAGCAAGCGTGGTTGACAACCTGAATCTTGCGCTTGAGTGGATTCCATCCGCAGGCGATCGATCCCGCCTTCGCGAGCAGCTGCTAGCGGAGTTCGGCCTGCAGCATCTTCGAGCTCAAGAAGCGAAAACGCTCTCGTCAGGAGAACGGCGTCGGCTGGAGATCGCGCGGACGCTGGCCACATCGCCCCGCTATGTGTTGCTGGACGAGCCATTCTCCGGCATCGATCCGATCTCAATTGCCGATCTCCAGAAGGAGATCGTGTCCCTCAAGGATCGAGGGATCGGCGTTGTGGTAACCGATCACAATGTCCGCGACACACTCATGATCACAGACCATGCGTGTCTCATCGACAAGGGGAGACAGATAGCTGCGGGGCCGCCTAATACCATTCTCGCTGACCCCGTAGCCCGGAAGGTCTACTTGGGAGAGGGATTCATTCCGTAGGGTTCCTTCTGCGAAACAGCTGGCGCCTCCAAATCAGAAGGCCGAACCCAAGGACGAACACGACGCTGATGACGTGTGCCGCGCGGATCGGTCCAAGCCACAGGCTGTCTCCCCGCGTGAAGCTGACAATCGAGCGAGCCACAGCGTACAGGATGAAGTACATAGCGGTAGCAAAGCCGTCCTTGAAGTTCCGCTTGCGGACCCACCACCACAGGAAGCTGAAGATTGCGATGTTGAGCAGCATCTCATAGACCATCGACGGATGCGTTGCTTGTCCGGGATACGCCATTCCCGCGGGAGACTCAGCTGGGAATCGCAGTCCCCAAGGGAGTTTCGTCGGGATACCGAAAGCGTCACCATTCGTCAGATTCCCGATCCGGCCGATCGCTTGACCAAGGATCAAACTCGGAACCAGTGCATCTGTGAGCGCCAAGAACGACACGCTTTTTGCTCGGGCAAAGCAGAAAACCACCGCGATGCCCGCGAGCACACCTCCATGAATTGCCAGGCCGCCCTCCCAGATCTTCACGATATCCAACAGATGCGTTCCGTAGTAGTCCCAATGGAATGCGACGTAGTACAGACGAGCCCCGAGAATCGCAATCGGAATCGTCCACAGCAGCAGATCGAGCAGGTTCTCCGTAGAGAGTGGAAGTCCCTTCCGGCGCACCTCTTTCGTCAGCAAGATGAAGCCCACGGCAATCGCGATCACGTACATCAGGCCGTAGTAGCGTATCGTCAGTGGGCCGATCTGGATCAGGATAGGGTGCATCGCTTCCCCCTCTTGCACGATATGATGTGGAGTATATGAACTGGATCCGACGAAAGGAAGCATGGCTGGCGATTCTTGGTGGCATTCTGACCGCGATGTCGATGCCTGGATTCGGCGCGGCGCCACTGGTCTTTGTGGCACTCGTCCCGCTCTTCCTCTCCCTGGAGAAGGGAAAGGGATTCGCCCACGGCTACCTGTTCGGACTGGCGTTCTTCGCGATCGACGTACGATGGGTACTAACACTGACGCGTTTCCATCCTTTGGTCGGCGCCGGCTATGTGCTCCTCGTAGCCTATCTCGCTGTTCCCTTCGGCCTGGCCGGTCAACTGGTCACATGGCGCGGTAGGACAATCAAATCCTGGCGAGGAATCCTTCTCGTCGCGGCGCTCTTTGTGCTTGTCGAGTACGTGCGTACGATCGGGCCTCTTGGGATGGGATTCGCGACACTCTATGCGGCGTTGTATCGTGTCCCATGGCTGATTCAGCCGGCTGCAATCTTCGGATCTTGGTCGATCACCGCGTTTGTTGCCGCCATCAACGGCTCGCTGTACGTCGCCTGGCGGAGGAAGCGGCTGCGCTATGCACTTGCCGCGGCAGGGCTTCTTCTCCTGCAGGCAGCATTCTGGCTCGTGCCCGTGGGGCTCGGCGAACAGGATGAAGCTCTCACCATAGCCGTTGTCTCTTCTAACGTCGACCAAGACGTCAAACTCGACGCTCGCAATCTCGCGGAGTTGACCGACCGATTCGTTGCTTTGGGCGAGAGGGCCATTACTGTGGGTCCCGATCTCGTTGTCTTCCCCGAGTCGTTTCTTCCAGCCTATGTCCTCGATGCAAATGCCGTGTTCTCGCGGTTGGCCAATCTTGCCAAGGTTGGAGACACGCATCTGCTGTTTGGCACTGGCACGTATCGGGAACGCCGGATCTTCAACAGCGTTGTCCTTGTCGATGCCAACGGACGTGTGCTCGGCAGCTATGATATGGTTCGCCCTGTGCCATTTGGGGAGTACATCCCCGGCCGGAGCTTCCTTGAAGCCATTGGCCTCGGCTCGTGGATTCGGTCATTCCTGCCGGTCGACCTGAGTCGCGGAGCGGGCTACGAGCCCATCGGCACAATTGGTACACCGATCTGCTTCGAGTCCACTTTCCCCACGGCGTCTCGCCGCTTGACGCAAGCAGGAGCTGAACTCCTCATCACCGTGACCAATGATGCCTGGTTCGCGAGAAGCTCTGAGCTACGGGCTCATTTCTCAACAGCCATCTTCCGTGCCGTGGAGAACCGTCGTGCCGTCGTCCAGGCAGCCAACGGAGGGATTTCGGGATTCGTCGATCGCCGCGGGAGAATCCGCACGGAAACCGGGGCGGAGACAGTATCCGCGGACCGGATACCCCTTTCATCTGCTCGCACACCCTACACGCGATGGGGCGATGTGCCGTTGATTCTCCTTGCGCTCTTCATCGCGTTCCTGTGTCTCGTCTGCCCGTCCTCGCGCTTGAGACAGAAGACCGGGGCACTGGATCGTATGATCTAGCGCCCCGGAACTGGCTCGAGGATGATGCCAAGAATTACCGATTCGATGCAGGCAAAATGCTGTTCCCCGTTTCCGTCAGTTTCGTGATTGCACCGGTGGTGAAATCGACCCCATACAGCTGCTGATTTCCGGCACCATCGTCCTTCGCAAACACGATCCCGCTATTGTCCTCCAGCCAGAACGGTGCGAACTCATGATCGTCTGTCGTGATGTTCGTGTTGAGCACACCCAATCCATCCACGTAGTCCTCCAAGGATTCGGCGTCACTCCCGTCAGCGTCCATCACATAGATGTCGATGATGCCACCGGCTGTCCGCTCGCGTGCAAATGCGATTTTTGTGCCATCGGGAGACCACGTCGGCCGCGAGATCCCTGCGCCAGCCGGGAGACCAAGCGCTATCGCAGGAGCCGTCGCCAACGCAGGAGCCGCATCACCGTCGTTACCGTCGTGATCGTACAGCTCACTCGCGGATCCAGCGGAGTCGTCCCACAGCCAGATCGAGCTGACGCCATCGGCGTTCTCGTCCGACACGAACAGGAAGTCATCGTTGACAGGAGAGAAGACCGGGGCAATCGCCCAAGACGGGCTCTGTGATGTCACTTGCTGCATTCCCGTTCCAAGTGGCGTCATCGAATGAATCTCCCACACTCCGGATTCGTTTGACGCATAGGCAATCGTCGCTGCGTCGGCGGACCAATCCGGCTGGATCTGATTCGATGTTGTCTGTGTCGTCAGCTGTGTCCGCCCGTTTCCTACGACTGTCATCGTCCAGATGTCCCATGTCGCTCCATCTTCAGCAGCATAGGCAATCTTGTCTCGTTTGGTTTGCACAAGATCAGGAAACAGCTCGTCTTCCGGTGTAGCGTAGACTGAGACGGCATTCGTGCCATCCGACGCCATCCGGTAGATGTCGTGATTTCCTACCCGATCGGATGCAAATGTGATCATCACCGGACCGATCGCGATGATGGCGTTCGCCATCCCAATCCGACCATCGTTGTCGGTGATCGTTAGCAGCACCGTGAATGTTCCTGCCGCCTCGTATTCGTGCACGATCGGGATGGTCACATCTGTACCCGTCGCGTTTGCCGATCCGTCACCGAAGTTGAGTTCGTACGAAGCGATCACACCATCTGGATCGTTCGATCCATCAATCTCGAACGTGATCGCCACAGGAACCTCTCCATCTCCTCCATCATCGGGGACCAGCAACGCAATTGGAGCCTGCCCGAAGAAGCCTCTACATGCGGCCAATCCTGCTCCAAGCGAGACCACCAGGAGAAGCGCAGCCACACGCCTTGCTCTACTTGGTCCGACAGCGCCCCGTTTCACGGACATCTCGTCGACCTCCTTGCGTCAATCGTTTCCGGATTGATCTATACAGATTCATGTTGGTTTCTTGGACAGTCTACGTCTGTTCCAGAACGGATTTCCCGGACGTTGGACGACCGAAATCGGAGACTCCGTCCCAGCACAAGGTGACCGATGTCGCTCCGAAACTTCCACGTGGAAAAGCGTGTATATTGATCACCGAGGAGGCAGCGGGAAACGTGTACCGTGCGCAAGACGAGGTGAGTTTGTTGAGAGCCTCACTTGAGGGAGAGACAGAAGCCTGGGGAGAGATTATCTCCCGGTACAAGGATGCCGTATTCGGGCTCTGTCTCGGATTCCTTCGAAACCGTGCTGACGCAGAGGATATTGCACACGACGCGTTTATCCGCGCGTATGTGAACCTGCGGCGGTACAACCTGGAGCGGCGCTTCTCGACGTGGCTGTTCACAATCGCCGCGAACCTATGTCGCAACCGTCTTCGCTATCGTAGGAACCATCCGGTCGCGGAGCTTCCGGCGCAGATCCGCGGCGGCGTGGATCCGGCAACGATTGTCGCTCAAGATGACCGGCACGCTGAGGTTCGTAGGGCTCTCGCGCAGCTCCCATATGGGTATCGTGCACCCTTGGTTCTGAGGTTCTACAACGATCTCCCGTATCGTGAGATCGCTGACATTCTATCGATCCCTGAGGGGACCGTGAAGACAAGGATTCATCGAGGGAAGGCTATGCTGAAACAACGGATGGAAGAGGAGCGTGATGCATCGTGAAGCAGCATGAGATCGATGGCATCCTGCGAGATATGCTTCGGCAAGACGTCGCAGAGGCAATGCCCGGCTTGGTCGGGTTCGAAGAGAAGATCGTCCTTGAGCTGGGCGAGCGTCGCCCACGGCTACGCATCTCCGACTGGCTAAGACAGCTCCTTGCACCAACGCGAGGAGGTCGGATCGGGCAGATTGGCGTGGTCGGAGCGACAGCAGCCGCTTGCCTGATCATCGGGTTCTTCGCCGCCAGTCAGCTGGGCTTGCATACCGGTACGCCGGGGATTCGTCTCACCCCGTCTCGGACAATGGACGGGAGGCAGGAGGTTCTGTTCGTCCTGCCTGCCCTCGATGCAAGTGATGTCTCAATCGTCGGAAACTTCAATGCTTGGGAACCAACGTCCCTATCGGATGAAGATCACGATGGAATCTGGACCGCAAGCATCCCGCTCCCGCCAGGCCGCTACGAGTATGCATTCGTCATCGACGGCCGGTGGTGGGGACAGGATCCCCTAGCGGACGAGTATGTGCAGAGCTACGGCGAGTACAGCTCCGTTCGCTACGTCGGAGGAGGTGACGGCGCATGATCCGCCGAGCACGGATGCTGATCGCAGGAATGGCTATCGCCTTTCTGATCTGCCCCGGGGCTTCCGTCCTGTCTCAGACGTCCATCTCTGACTTCGAGCAAACTCTATCGGAAATCTGCATCTCGGACAGCGGACGCTGTATTGCCGCAATCGAGCTTGGACTGGCTCAGACCGAGTTCCCGTCGTCCGAGGTTCTTCAGTTCCTCGATCGCCTTGCAGTGGCAGACACCACCATACTGGAGAAGGAAGCGCTTCTCCTCAACATTGTCATCGCGCTGGAAGAGGGGCTTCCCGTCGACGGTCTTGTGACGAAAGGACTTGAGGGCTTCGCCCGAGGGATCGCTCTGGCTGAGATTCAGATAAGTCTGCATCAGCGCTTGACCTTGCTCACGGAAACACGAGACCTGCTCTATGCCAAGGGGATCTTCAGCGTCGCGCCGGGTACCCCGCAATCGGTTCCGACAGCCCTACCAACCCCGCGCTTCAATCTCCTCGTCAATCACGTCTCCGATACAATCGCAGACTACCTCGATGGAGGCGGAAGCCCATTTGAAGGACAGACGCTGTACCAAGAGGTTCGCTTCCGTTTGCTGTCACTTGAGGGGGTTACGCTACTCGCCGAAGACGTCGATCTCGTCGTGCGAAGGATCGAACCGGCCGATTTGACACGGGTCGCCCTTTCGGCTGTAACTTGATGCGGCAACAACTTGTGAATCCGCAGGAGATGAAAAGGGAGGAGAACATGAAAGCTAGAATCTGGAGAACCGGAGTCGTTCTCTTGTCCGTCCTCACGCTTGCCGCTGTGGTCGGGCTGGCGCAGGAATCTGTCGCCCCGATGGGAATCATCCCTACGCCGCCGGACAGCGAACTCGAAGTGTCAATCTGGGTCAACAAGGGAGCCTACGCCATCGGCGAGGCTGTTACCATTACGTACAGTGTCAACAAGCCGGCCTATATCTACATCTGGGATATCGAACCGGACGGCACGGCCAACCAGCTCTTCCCGTATCCTGGGACATCGGGAACGAACAACTTCGTTCAACCGGGTGAGCATGTCCTCGCCCCCCCTCCTGGGAGTAGCGGATGGGTGATCGGACCTCCGGCCGGAACCGAGTACCTTCAGATCCTCGCCACGACGACTCCCGTGCAGCCGTTCGTGTACATGACGCCGGATCCTGAGGCATTTCGCCAGAGCATCGAAGCACAGATCCTGGGAATCCTCCCTGTGGAAGAGCGAAGCTGGAACTACACAAGCTTCGAGATCACGTCCGGCACGCCATCCTCCTACGGAACGGTCACGATCAACTCGAGTCCAAGCGGGGCTCTGATCAGCATCGACGGCGAGTACGCCGGCTACACACCGAAGACCGTATTCATCGAGCAAGGATTCCATCGAATCTCGTTGACCAAGTCTGGATACCGTGGGTGGAATGCTGCGATCTTCACGATCGGAAGCTTGAGGCGCACGATCAACGCAACGCTCGAGCCGCTCGTCTCCGTGAACGCCTCCCCAAATGCTGCGTTCAGTTTCTCTCCAACCCATCCCGCCGTCAACGGCTGGGTCAACTTCGACGCATCGGCGTCCAGCGACCCGGATGGCTCCATTGTGTCCTACTCGTGGACCTTCGGAGACGGGGGAACGAGTAGCGCCGGCCCAACCGAATGGCATCCATTCGCCGCTCCCGGTGTCTATGTCGTTACGCTGACTGTAGTGGACAACAGGGGGGGAACGGATTCGACCTCCAGAACAGTCCAGGTCGGCCCAACGAACCTCCCACCAACCGCTACATTCACATTCTCTCCGCCCAATCCTGCCGTCAACGGCTGGGTCAACTTCGATGCATCGGCATCCAGTGATCCGGATGGTTCCATTGTGTCCTATGCGTGGACCTTCGGAGATGGGGGAACAAGCAACGCCGGACCCAATGCATGGCATCCATTCGGCGCTTCAGGAACCTATACGGTGACGCTCACAGTAACAGACGACAAGGGAGGCACGAATTCGACCTCCAGGACAGTTCAGGTCGGCGCTACCAACCTTCCGCCAACTGCAGCGTTCAGTTTCTCTCCGACCAACCCTGCTGTAAACGGTTGGGTCAATTTCGACGCATCGGCGTCGAGCGATCCAGATGGTTTGATCGCCTCGTATGCATGGAACTTCGGAGATGGTGGGACAAGCAATGCTGGACCAACTGAATGGCATCCATATCAGGCTCCCGGCAGCTATGTCATCACCTTGACCGTTCAAGATGACGACGGCGCGACCAACTCGACATCACGAACCATCGTCGTTGGGTCGACAAGTCAAGCGCCGGTCGCCGCGTTCACCTACTCTCCGCTGACACCAACCATCGGACAGCCGATCCTGTTGAACGCGCAATCGTCGTATGATCCTGATGGTACGATCGTTTCCTACCTATGGGATCTCGACGGCAACGGGACAGACGATCTGAGCGGTTCGTTGGGCCAAGTCACGTATCAGTCCATAGGCACAGTGCTCGTCCGACTGACCGTGATTGACAACGACGGTCTCTCGTCCACGACGACGCAGCCGATTGCTGTGTCGGGTGGTGGCACCACGCCAAGCGGTGGCGAGCCGCCGATGGGATCCACAGCCGGGTTCTTCATTTGGGGAACCGATTCCTGGCACATCACCGTGAATGCTGGAGCGGGTTGGACCGGCCCCCATGACTATCGTATCGAGCTTCGAACCGATGGATCGTTCCAGGATGTCGGCCAAACGACGAACAGCGGGACCGGTCCGGTCCCCGTGGCGCCCATGGGAATCGTTCCATCCCCGGCCCCAACTGCGGGAGGAAAGACCCTGATCTACGAGGGCTCCCTGCAAACCGGGAACATCGACCATACGTTCCGGCTTCCCGACTCGCGAAGCATGTGGCTGCAATTGGAGCTGGACGTAGATGGAGACGGTGACTTGGAAAGCTCGCCAAGTCTCGTGCATCTGCGATACTCGATGGTGAGCCCTCCGAGTTCGCCGTTCGTGGTTGGACTCCCTAGAAGCAGTAGCGCTGAGCTTACGCCGGGAATAGACTTCCGGATCGGCAATTCGGTTAGTATCGGCGGCAAGGTCGCCTACACCGAAACGAGTCAGTTCGTCTACTGGACCACGACGATCTCGAATCTCGAGAGCCCATAGGACAAGGCACATCACGAGGGGTCGCATGCCATGCGGCCCCTCATTTTCATTGAGGTTGCCCTCTGATCCAGACGACGGGTATCATCGTGCTGTCATGGCGTATCGTCTCTTGTCCGTCGACTGGCGGCTCGACCATCCGAGCATCGACCGCGAAGAGTTCTTCGGCAGATCATCGCTTTCGGGGTATGATGCGGTCTTTGTCGACCCAACTAGTATCTCTCGTCGATGGACATCAGATATCGCGCCAAGCCCTGATGGCATCCGTCGGATCGATCCACTAAGAGATCGCGGGTTCGGCCGCACGCTGAGCTCCTGGATGGATCGCCGTCGCGCGGAGGCCGAAGACCTCTTGCTGAAGGCAGGCGGTCTCCTTGTCTGTAGGCTTCGCACACGTGGAGAACCACTCGAAATCTCGTCCGCAGGTGAACCGGCTGAGCGCATCGATCGGTATAGCTGGCTGCCGGCTGTCTCTCTGGTCGACCGCCAGCACCAATTCAGCTTCCCGTCCAACGGTCGTTTCGTGCCTCGTCACGGGAAGGACATCGTGTTCGAGGATTCCGGAAGTCCGTTCGAGGCCTATCTTCGCCAATTCGAGGGGCACCTCACGTACGATGCCGTCTACCAAGATCTGCTGTCCACGCCGATTGAGCGCTTCGCGACCGTCCTTGCTCGAAATCGCGTCGGCGATGCCATCGCTCTCGAGATCCCATTCGAGGAAGGCCGGCTAATCCTGCTCCCCTCGCTTGTCGGTGTCTCTCCTTCGCAGGAGGCAATCGCCCTGATTGAGGCTATCGAGAAGGCCGTGGCGCGTCCCGCATTCTCCTCTCTCCCCGACTGGCTCCCAGCGTATTCCGTTCCTGGAGAGGAAGAACTTGTGGATGAGCTGGCCGGACTGCGAGAGCGTCATGAGACGCTGTCTGCGAAGATCGATGAGATCTCCGAGCGACTAGCGAACAAGACACGCGCCAAGCGAATCCTGCACGCTCGAGGAAGGTTCTCTCTCCTCCCTGCTGCAGTCGACGCGTTCCGCTCACTTGGCTTCGATGTGCAGCAGATGGATGACATCCTGGAGATTCGATCGGATGAAGGAGACGCCCTCATCGTCGTCACCGCGACAACCGAAGACGCGATCGGACTCCCTCCGTATCGACGTCTATTGCGCGAGGTTGACCGCTCAGTCACCGAGGGAGAGGGGCCTCGAAAGGGTATTCTTGTCGTCTGCGCATCACGGGAGCTTGACCCCAAACGCCGCCCAACCCAGTTCACACCTGAGGTTCTCCGGGGCTGCCAGGCACACGGGTTCTGCTTGATGACGACGTACCAGCTATTCAAACTTGTGCTGCGTGCACTCAAGCAGAGAGGAGACAACCCCGATCTGCGCCGTCTTGTGCTCGAATGTGATGGTGAGCTCCGACAGGTGGACACTGCGTGAAGGTTCTTATCCCGATCTCCATCGCACTTGCTCCAATCACGGCCTACGGATGTGCTCTGCTTGCCCGTTTGATGCGGCATCGCGGTGTCGGACAGCAAGTCCGAGAACTGGGTCCGCAGGGCCACGCATCGAAAGCCGGCACACCGAACATGGGTGGGCTCGTCATCCTCTCTGTGTGGACCGCCAGTGTCCTCTGCCTAGGAGCGTTCGTCACATGGGGCCGTCCGATCGGATTCGTCCTTGCCGCCGGGGCTGCACACGGGATCATTGGACTCGTGGATGACATCTGCTCGATGCGACGGCATCGCTCCTTGGGGTTGAGCGTTTCGTGGAAACTCCTTCTTGGAACGCTTGTCGCCGGCGGTCTGTTCTTCCTGTTCCGCGATGTGGTATCAGTTCCTCAACGAATTCCGTTCTCCTCGGCTACGGTCGTCCTGCCTCCGTTTGCGACATTCTTCCTCGTCTGGCTGAGCTTCCTCGCAACGACGAACAGCGTGAACCTTGCGGATGGACTAGATGGATTGGCCGGTGGATTGACAGTGCTCATCCTGGTCGCGCTGCTCCTCCTTTCGCCCTTACCATGGACACTGATAATCTTGCTCCCCTTGCTCGGCGTGTTGAGTGGATTTCTCTGGATGAACGGCCATCCGGCGCAGATTATCCTTGGAGATGTGGGAGCATTCGGCCTGGGAGGAATCATCGCCGCTGTCTTTCTGAGTACGGGGACGATCTTCTTCCTTCCCCTCGCCGGCGGCGTCTTTGTACTGGAGGCCGGATCCGTCATCGCACAGGTGATACTATGCAAGACCACTGGCATGCGACTATTTAAGATGAGCCCGTTGCACCATCATTTCGAGCAGTCCACCCGCGCAAGAAACTCCCACGTTCTTCCCGGATTCGAGTGGCCGGAGACGAAGATCACTCTACGTTTTTGGCTTGTGCAAGCGGTTTTCGTCGGACTGGCGGTGTGGGCCGGACTTCACACATAGGGCCATCTGGCCATGCCCCCTGACGGGAATCGCGGATTGCCTACCGTCCGCGGGCTGTGCGGAGCGGAGCCGCGCTAGCCAAGTAGGGATTGCCGGAGGTGGGACTTGAACCCACACGAGGTGTGAACCTCACAGGATCCTGAATCCTGCGCGTCTGCCAATTCCGCCACTCCGGC
>CAZORQ010000022.1:0-41643 GCA_964582285.1 uncultured Thermotogae bacterium | reverse complement strand
CATCGATCATGCCCAATGCGGCGAGAGGATCGACCAGAGATACGTCGTATGCGACCTCGAACGTCGGCAACCGAAGATCGACCTGGCGCGGTGCGAGCGAGTTCACGATTTCCTCATACCGGATGGAATCGAAATCCGACTCAAACGCGCCGTACGTTCCGCGATCCGGAACGAACAGGACCATCTCCAGCGTATCGCCATTGTAGGGAAGTGCAACTGCCTGTCCGCCGTTCCAGGTTGCGTATCCGAATGACTCTACCTGGTGCATCATCGGCACATGGACGGTGTCTCCATCGAGCCGCTCGAACGCATTGCTAGCTGTCTCCTCAGTGTCGAAAGGCTTCAGCCAGGGGGCATTGAAATAGACGGCGTTGGTCAGGACAAGCCGAACATCTGCGTGAATCGACCCAGGTGGCAGCAGGTCGACAATCCGCTCGTTTGTCTGGTCGCTGATCCAGTCGTTGATTGCCGCACGTGCTCCTTCGGCATTGTCAACGAAATCGAGCAGCCGTAGGCCGGCGCCATAGTTGACCGCCAGCGTATCGAGGTAGCTTCGCAGGAAGCTGTGATCGCGCTGTCCCCATGCGGCGTTGATGACATCCAGCTCGAACCCTTCACCCACGTATGGAGGTGCGATCTCTCCGCGTTCGTTCAGCGCGAGATCGACCCAGTTGAATGCGGGGTGCAGGTCAGCTTGATCCAGCCCGAAGTGAAGGGCATCGGCGATTTGACTCGCCGTATCGTCATGTGCTCCAGCGTAGGTCATCGCCAGCGCAGAGGAGATGCTGTAGGGGGAGTAAAACAGGTTCCCTTCGCTGTCTTCGATTTCGTGTAGTAGGTCGAAGGCAAACGCCGAGTTTCCTGCAACGAGCGTTTCGATATCATCGGTTGCCGCATCCGGATTCGTCTCCCGTGGGAGGGATGATTTCGCGATATCGCCACCGGTCGGGAGATCAGGCCACAGCAGCGCGCATCCCGCCAACGCCAACCCTACTAGAACTGCCAACAGGCTCGCAGCCGTCTTTCGTGTCGCGAAGCGCCAAATGGATCTCATGATCGATTCCTCCTTCTCATCTACCGTTTCGATAGGAGCAGATACGCAGCGCCAAGAAGTCCGCCAGCGATCAGCAGGAGAAGCGGCCAGCGGAGGCCGCCTTGGTCCCGAACGACAGGCGCCGGCTCCCAGCCCGCATGGGCTTGTAGCACTGGCCCGGTGATCCCGATGTCGTCGAGCGGAAGGACGACATATGCGTCGAATCCGTGATGCGTCTCGATCGTCCGGTTCGCGAGCGAAACCTTCCAAATATGATTGTAATCGCGTTCGAGTGCAATGTAGATCTCGAGACTCTCTGGATCGAAGACGAGTGAATAGCGCGTTCTGTAGCTGCCCGCCGACTGTGCTGTGCGGCGAAGGGTCTCGAATCCGTCGTAGATGTCAAACGATTCGAAGCGCTCTTCGATCGTGCGATGGGCGACCCGGTATCCCTCGGCGCCGTCTCCAGCGATGTCTCGAAGATCGAGCCCTTCGAAGTCGCCATTGTGGAAGTTGGTCATCACAAGGAACGATCCCGCGATCTTCGTGATCACGTTTCCCGCTTCACCGCACTCGAGGACCATTGCGTGTCCGGCTGGGTCAGCGTACAGGTTGTGGAGATGAAGCGACTCGTATTGGACTACCCGGCGATCGCCGATCCAGGTCAGGACTTCGTCGACCGACGTACAGGTGCCTAGACCATCGTAAAACGCGTTCCATATGAACAGCTCATCCTCGGTAGGCTCGGCGACGCCTGCTCGAGGCGGGAAGACCATCTGGTTGGAGGAGAACAGACCGTGTTCGTTCATTCCCACCGTGCGTCCGTAGTGCTCACCCATCCAGAAGCTGCCAATGAACAAGGCGCCCGCTTCGCTCTGCTCGATCGAGAAGCGGATCTCGTTCGGAGGGTAGTCGAAGTTCATTCCGAACAGGGGACTTCCGGAGTAGACGGCAAATCCGGTGCACGCTGCCCCGGCGTGTGTGACGGCACACACCAGAGCTACTCCTATTGCGGCTGCGAGTATGCGAATCTTCATGGTGATCGATTGTATAGCGCCCGAGACGGCGCTGCCCACTCAGGGAACAGATGCCCCGGGGGATTGCGGGCGGGGCGGATCGAACCGGTTGGCGACAGGCGGCAACGACCAGTAGAGTTGGAGCCGGCATGATGAGTGCCTGACATCGGCGGTGAACAAGGAGGAAAGGATATGACAAAGAGATTCTGGCTGCTGGTCCTGCTGACCTTGGCATTGGGACTTGCTCTGGCGGCTTGCTCGTCGAACCAGGGAGAACCGGAGACTGCAGAGACGACGACAACGAGCGCAGAGGCACCGGCGACAACGACACCCGAAGCGACGACGACGGAGACAGTGGACGAGGTTCCTCCAGCCACCCCAGCTGAGGTGGCGACGACGGAGCCCGACCAAGAGCCGTCGCTCCGACCGGAACCTGAGGGTGCGTTCTCCGGCGCGTCCGCAGCGCTTGAAAATCTTGACAGCTACCGCTATTCGACCCTATTTACATTCGTCGGGGAGGACGACGGAGAGATTGAGGCAGGGTCGATTGAGCTGACGGGGATCGTCGCCGGTCCGGACAAGAAGCACCTGATCTGGATGGATCTTGAGGACGAGGAGCGGTTCGAGGTGATCCAACTGGGACAGCAGGCGTGGGTCCTTGGGGACGGCGAGTGGGAGCAGGCTCCGGTCATGGTCGCCGAAGCAATGAGCCAGGCGGTTCTCATCTACGCGCCGTCGATTGCTTGGGGTGGCGTGTTCGGCGAACTTGAGCCAACGGCCACTTATGTCGGCATCGAGACCGTCAACGGCGTGTCCGCCCATCACTACACATCGACCTACGACCAGTGGGGAGGCTACTGGGCCGGCGAGCTTCAGAACGCGGCCGGCGATGTGTGGATTGCCGAGGATGGCTACCCGGTCAAGTACCACTTCTCCGCCACCGGGATTGATGAACACGGCGATGGCGGAACGGTGACGTGGAGAATGGATCTCTTCGATGTGAATGCAGAGATCACCGTCGAGCCACCGGTCTCGGCCGGTGACTTCTAGGCGGACAAGGAAGAATCCGCATCCATTTCCGATGTGGGGACGGAACGGGCTAGGCCCCTCCGTCCCCGTTCTCTTTGCACACGGCCCGCCCAAACAGCCAGAACATCACCGACGTTACGACACAGAGGCCGGCGAACATCCACACCCACCACGGGAAGCCCAGCCACAAGAGGCGGGCGTCGCCCCAGTTCCATGCATCGTTGCCGACCGCAAACAGCGCAGCGAGTGCGATTGACCAGCCAATCGTTGCTCGCTTGGTGAGGCGTGTGAATCTTGTCGGCGCTCGTCTCTGCTCCCGTGGTGTCCGAAGAAGAAGACTCCCGATGATGAGTACCAGCGTTGTCCCCACGAGAATCGGGATGACAGGAAGCGTGCCGAACCTTGGGAGCAGCTTCAGGTAGTACGCAGCGACAAGCCCCTCTCCTACGAGGATAGACGCGACTGCGGCGACAGCGTTCATCCGCTTCCAGTAGATTGCGCCGATGACTGTCGGGAACAGAACGGCGAGACCGGTGAACGTCTGTGTGGCCAGGAGTCGGAACGTTGCCGGTGGATGATAGGCGATGGCCAATCCAATCAGTGCCAGCCCGACAACGAAGATCTTCGCGATCCAAGGAGGTACGTCATGCACCGGTGAGACGTCAGCTTTGCCCTCTTTCCCCGAGAGGTATCGCAGCAAAGGGGCTGCGATATCACGGGAGAACATGGATGAGAGCGTCAGCAGTTGGGAATCCAATGTCGACATCAGCGCCGCGAGCGCTGCGGTTAGCACGAGGGCCTCGATTGCCGCCGGCGCATGTTCAGCGAGCATCAATGGAAGAATGCGATCCGCCGCGGCTCCGTCAGGCAGCGTCGGGAACGAGAGTCTTCCGAGAACGCCGATCGTCACCGGAAGGAGGAACAAGAACCCGGTCAGCAAAGGATAGAGCGACATGGTCGTCGTCAGCCCACGAGGGTTTTTCGCGGCGTAGAAGCGCTGGAACAACTGCGGGAACATCGGGTCGCACAGGAACCAGAGAAGCATGTAGCCGAACCAGATTCCCGGCGAGTAGATTCCGCCCAATCCTGGTCGGGCGAACAGGTCCGGGAAGTCGGTCAGAACAGCGCGGTTCGCGGATGACAACCCGCCGAATCGCCCGGCAATGATCCCGACGGCAACCACCAGCAGCATGATCATCATTGCGCCTTGGAAGACATCGGTTCGCGTGACGCCGCGGAATCCCGCCCGGAACGTGTACAGAAGCATCACCGCTGTGATTAGCGCGGCCCCGGCGAAGTATGGAATCCCAAGCAGCGACTCCAGTGCATACCCGGCGGCCATCGGTTGCATCGCCAGATAGGGGACGGTGAAGACCGTCATGACGAGGAAAAACAAGAAGCGAAGGATGGGACTCCCCGTCAGGTGGTGGACCAGTTCCGGGGGCGTAACCAATCCGTACCTTTTTCCAAGCTGCCATGCCGGGCGCCCGATAAGGACAAACGTCAGCGCCATGAATCCGGTGCCAAAACCCATGATGGGGTAGTAGGCGTAGCCGCTTTCCCATCCAGCACCCGCGAAACCGAAGACAGTGAACGCACTGAAGTTCGTTGCGGCCATGGTGAGAAAGAGAACCAATGGCGGCGTTGTCCTTGAGGCGATGAAGTAGTCCTCGCTCGTGCCGCACGCGCGGCGCATCGCCCAGAAGCCGATTCCAAGAAGAACAGCGAAGTATCCAACGACAACTGCAATTCGTACGATCATTCATCCTCCCGATAACGCAACACGCCATCCAGATGAGGCTGGATGGCGTGTTGCCTGGACATACCTCAGCTGACACGATAGCAGGGGTTGGCATGGAATGCCAACCCCTCGTGTCAGCGGCCCGTTTGCCGGGTGCAGGCAAACGGGCGCAGGCGAGGGGGCTACAAAGCGTATGCCTGGCGGAAGCGCGCCGGGCATCGAGAAGAGGATGGACGCGACGTCGAGGGAGGATGTGCCGGTGAACCAATCGCTCATCCCAGGAGGATACGTCGATCGATGCTCTTGAGGGGCACGGGCCTGTCGACCGAGAGGGATCGCCAAGTCGCGCCAACTTGTGTAGAGTCTTGTCATGGGAACGACCGTACCGAGGCTTGAAGGGATTTTCCCGCCGATACCGACGCCGTTCGATACGGGTGGGGAGATCGACATCGATGCGCTGGTCAAGAACCTATCTTGGTGGCGCCAGTTCGCTTTGGCTGGGATCGTCGTGCTTGGATCAAACGGGGAGGCGGTTCTCCTCGACGAAGCGGAGAAGCTGCGCTTGATCGAGGTGGCGCGCAGAGAAGTTCCAGAGGGCCAGCCGATTATCGCTGGAACCGGACTGCAATCGACGCGGGAGACGGTCCGTCTGACGCAGGCCGCATCGACTGCCGGAGCCAGCCATGCGCTTGTCCTACCGCCGTCTTACTACAAGGGACTGATGACCGATGATGTGCTTGTACAGCACTTCTGGACCGTCGCCGACGCCGCGCCGATCCCTCTGATCCTGTACAACATGCCTGCATGCACCGGGATGGACTTGACGGCATCTCAGATTCTTCGCCTTGCTGAACATGAGAACATCATTGCCCTGAAGGACTCTAGCGGAGATACCGCCAAGCTTGGGCAGGTGAGCGGCGAACTGGGAGAGAGCTTCCGTCTTCTTGCCGGATCGGCGAGCTTCCTTCTCCCGGCGCTGAGCGTTGGCGCCGTCGGTGGTGTGCTTGCATTGGCCAACATCGCGCCGAAGCAATGCATTGAGATTCACCGGCTTGCTCTACGCGGGGATGCTCTCGCCGCCACTGACCTACAGGTACGGATCATCCCAGCGAACACTGCGGTCACCCGGCGTTGGGGAGTTCCGGGATTGAAAGCAGCGATGGACATGATCGGTCTGCATGGCGGGCCGGTCCGCCTGCCGCTTCTCCCGCTGAGTGAGAGTCGCCGCATCGATCTGCGGCGGATCCTGACGGAAGCGCGAATCCTGGATCCAAAGAAGGAGGGAGCCGAGAGATGAAAGGTCGAACGCTGCTGATGATCCCGGGACCGATCGAGTTCGAGCCGGCCGTGCTGCAGGCGCTCGGCGCTCCGACGATGAGCCATGTCTCGAAGGATTTCCTCGAGACGTTCGGGAGAGCGATCGAGCGGATGCGGGAGGTTTGGGCGGCGCCGTCCGGGCAGCCGTTTATCCTCGCGGGCTCTGGAACATTGGCGATGGACGCTGTGGGCGCGAACCTGATCGAGTTGGGGGATCAAGCGCTGGTTCTGAGTACCGGTGTGTTTGGCGATCGATTCGAGGATCTCCTTGCCCGCTATGGTGCGGACGTCACGACGATCCGCGCTGCCATCGGCGCGACGATCGATTTCTCGGAGGTCAACGCAGCCCTTGCGTCTGGCGACTTCAAGATGATGGTGGCGACGCACGTTGACACGTCGACCGGTGTTCGAGTCGACGCCGAGCAATTCGGCCGACTTGGGCAAGCGCACGGTGTGTTCACCGTCCTCGACGGTGTGTGCTCGGTGGCCGGGGAGGAGATCCATCAGGAGGCGTGGGGAATCGATGTCGTGTTGACGGCGTCACAGAAAGCGATCGGCGTCCCGCCCGGTCTGGCGCTTTTCGTGGCAAGCCAGAATGTCCTCTGTGCGTGGGGAAAGCGGCGAACGAAGGTCGTCAACTACTATGCTGACTGGGCCAACTGGCTTCCGATCATGGCCGCGTACGAGAAGCGAGTGCCCAGCTACTTCGGAACGCCGGCTGTGAACCTTGTCTGTGCGCTTGACGTGAGCCTTGGACAGATTCTGGATGAGGGAATCGACATACGGTTCGCGCGACATCGACGACTTGGGGAAGCATGTCGTGCGGCGGTTCGAGCATTGGGACTCGATCAGATTCCGACCGATGATGCCCACGCAGCGAATACGCTCAGTGCGCCGCAGTATCCGAAAGGGGTCAGCGGATCGGATCTGCTTCCAAGAATTCGCGAAGCAGGGGTGATTGTGGCGGGCGGCTTGCATCCGGAGATTCGGTCCGAGTACTTCAGAATCGGGCACATGGGGGCAGCGACCGCCGGGGATCTGCTCGCCACAGTTGGTGCGATCGAAGCGGGACTGCAGGGGTGTGGACATCGGTTCGAGCCTGGGTGTGCCGTTGCCGCTGCACAGGCGATCCTGTTCGGATAGCATCTGTCGATGCACAGCCTACGAGGGAGGATTCAATGAGGAGGAAGCGGAAGAAGAAGGAGAAGAAGCCGGCGTGGATCCTTCGTCTGGCCTGGCGGCTGGGATGGAAACCCGGACGAGTGATGCGTGAAGTTCTTGAGTGGGTTGAGGTGCTCGTCGTGGCAGGAGCACTGGCCGCACTCATCATGTGCTTCATCACGGTCCGGATGCATGTGCCAACGGGCTCGATGATCCCGACGATTGACCCCAAGGATTCCTTCTTCGTCGACCGTGTCACCTACTACTTCCGCGACCCGAAACCGGGAGACATCGTTGTCTTTCGACACACTGAGCAAGTCCTCGTGCGATCGGTTGAGGAAGGCTCGATTGCGGCGAACACCGGCGTGGCTCCGGGAGAGCAGCTTCTCTATCTCAATGGATCGCCGGTCTATTCCACCGATGCTGCCGATACCTATCTTGCATCGCTTGACGACGGCGTAGCGCTGCGTCTAACGGTGCTTGGCGGACGGCAATACGATTTGGGTGTGAAGCGTCCGGAGCAGCAGTCTCTTCGAGACATCGGGATTACAACGCGCGAGCGGCGGATGCGGTATGTCAAGCGGCTCATCGCCGTAGGCGGCCAAACGGTCCAGATTCTGGACGGCGACATCTACATCGATGGGGAACTACCAACCGATCCGCGATTCGATCGTAACTACTACTCGGACGATCCGCGGTTCCGCTATGGTGTTGAGCCGACACTTGTTCCGGACGGCCACTACTTTGTCCTGGGAGACAACTCACAGAATTCTTTCGATTCGCGCTTCTGGGGGTTTGTCGATGAGAAGGACTTCATCGGAGAGCCGTACTTGCGCGTGTGGCCGCTCAATCGATTCGGTCTGATGCACTAGAGTCAATCATCCGCCGTGTCGAATCGAAGGTCGGGCGTAGCATAGACGACTCCCGGCGCGGCGCTGCCGTCGAGGATCCGCTCGACGGTTGCTGCCAACACCGGGTGTGTGTGCATAGCGACGTGATCCATCCCGATGCACGCAGTGTTTTCCGCTTCAGGCAGGTAGGCCGACGCCATCAACACGACGAGATCCGATCCTTGCCAAGCGAGACCTGCGTCGACGCACTCGCGAAGACAGACCTCTTCGTTAAGTCGCAGGCCGCACCCGAAACAGGTCTGCCCGGCCATCGACACATAACGGATATCAGGATGGAGCGAGATCAACCGATCGTCCACAACGCGGTCGCGGTTGAGTTGCTCGAGGAATGCACCTTCCGGGCTAAGTTGACGTCCAAGGTGGCTGAGCCACTCACCAAACGATGCGAGGAATGCTCCGTGGTGCGGAGCAGCGAGACTGACCAATGTTCTGACATCATTGCGATACACGGTTCCATGATCGGGGAAGTCCTCGGATCCCAGGATCTCGTGGAAGTCTCCGCACTCGACATAGGCTCGTGCGACCAGTGCGCCCATGCTGTGGGCGACGATATCGACTTGCATTACTGAGCTATCCATTGTGATCCACTCGATCTCGTCGGACAGGCGTTCGGCATAGAATCGCAGATCTCGGATTGTTGGCTCGTAGGCAAGGGCGTAGTTGCTGAGAAAGACATCGCGATGGGCCGCATCTCCGGCCGGAAGGAACGACAGGTTGTGCCCGGCCTTGATCTCAATGGTCTGCGCATTGAGGATGATGTTGCCCGCGAGTTGCTCGCCCAGGACCTCCCACACCAGTGTGGGGCGGAATCCAGGAATTGGCTGAAACCCGTAGACGAGGAGCACCGGCGGATTCGAGGCGAGAACGAAAATCGGCAGAATCGCAAGCGTCAACAGGACGATCGGACCGCCAAGGCTTGCTCTTACCAGGATTCTCCGCATGGTCGCCGTCTCACCCCGGCTCATTCTACAGGACCCCGCAAAACAGACGTCACTTGTGCAGCGCACGGGGCAACGGGGAATCGGAGAGAGGCTCGGTACGTGAGACGAACGAGATGGCACCGGTGGGGCAACTGCTGATGCAGAGTCCGCACCCGGCACACCGCGTGGGATTGAGCGTTGGCTTCTCGGCGCCCTCCTCTATCGTCCAGGCTCCAAACGGGCAGCGTTCGACGCATGCACCGCACCCGACGCAGGATGCAACATCATGCACAGCTGTGTACTTGGATTCGACAACTTGGCTATGATTGTCACGTTCTCCGAGTTGCCTAAAGAACCAGCAGCAGCAGGAACAGCACGAACAGAATTCGGTGATTGGCTTCCCCGGCTTCCGGAAGGCGAGATGCACCAGTCCGGCCTTGTGGGACAGCTTAAGTGTCTCCAGCGCGCGCTCAACGGTGACGGGCCTGAATTCCGAGAAGTCAGTGGCAAGCTCCTCCTTCGTGTGGTTCAATGCAAGGCATGTCTCCACCGGGGCATCACAGTTCTGCGCTTCCTTTCTGCAGATGCACGGCCCCAGCGCAATGGATGATGCATCGCGCAGGATCTTCTCCGCTTCGTGAAAGCTGAGTACGGTTTGCTGGGCATCGATCCGTACGTGGACAGGGATTGTCGTGGTGATGTACGGCTCCGCAACCGCGTCCGAAGCCTCTCCTCTTGCTTGCTCTGCATCGCTGGCCATCGAGGTACTCCTGTCTCCTGGTGTCGACGAAGTGTAGCGAGATGTTGCGAAGCATGGTAGCGCGTATCGGAGCTGCTGGTGGTTCGGATATCATGGAGGGAGTTGCATCCGCAAAGGAGGGGAGCCGATGACGCGCGATATCCAGTGGGATGAGGGGGCAAAGGCCCTTCGAGAGGCGTTTGAGACGGGCGGCGCATTCATCGTGGCAGTCGACGGGAACGGGAAGGCGAATCCGATGACCATCGGATGGGGGCTGATTGGGATTGTGTGGAGTCGCCCCGTGTTTGCAGCCTATATTCGTGTCAGTCGATACACGCACGAGTGTCTCAGAGAGGCAGCGACATTCACAATCAACGTCCCCCGGCCCGGCGAGCTGGTTGATGAACTGATGCTTTGTGGGACGAAGTCCGGACGCGATCTCGACAAGGCAGCCGAGGCCGGGCTTACGATGATCGCGAGCAAGGTTGTGGAGACGCCGACAATCAAGGAGTGTGCGTTGCACTACGAGTGTCGGACCGTCGCACGATCCCAGCAGACACGCGCAGACTTCAACAGCAACGATGTGCTCGATCAGTTCTATGCAACCGGAGATCACCATCTGATCGTTCACGGCGAGATCGTAGCGAGCTACGCGATGGACGGCTGATCCGATCCTCGTATAGCGCGACCGGGGCCGTCTTCCTCGTGCAGCACGGAGATGACGACCTCTTCGCGTACGCTTGCGCCCGCCGGGACGGACTGACGTAGGGTGACGCACGCCCCGATTCGGGCATCATCGCCGATGGTGATTGGGCCGAGAAGTGTTGAATGGGCTCCGAGCAGAACGCGGTTGCCTACAGTCGGATGGCGCTTTGCTCCGTTGCGCTTTACCCCGCCGAGCGTGACGCCTTGATACAAGAGCACATCGTCACCGATCACGGAGGTCTCGCCGATCACAACGCCCATACCATGGTCGATTACGACCCGCCGACCGAGACAGGCGCCGGGATGGATCTCGATTCCGGTCCGCCGGCGGACGACGTGCGACAGATATCGGGCGAGCAGCCGTACTTGGTGAAGCCAGAGCCAATGGCTTATCCGATGCATCCAGATGGCCCACACGCCTGGCGTTGCAATCAGAATCTCGAGCGTGCTCCGCGCAGCCGGATCCTTTGCTTTGACGGCGAGGATGTCCTCTCTCCATTGGCTAGCCATCGTTGACCTCCCAGAAGCTGCTGGACAAGTACTTCTCGCCGCCATCGGGAAGGATGACGACAATCGCTGCTCCTGCCGACGAGGGGCGCCGAGCGACCTCGATCGCCGCGGCGACGGCGGCTCCGGATGAGATGCCGGCGAAGATTCCCTCTCGTCGTGCCAGGTGCCGCGTCCATTGGATGGCCTCGCCATCCTCTACGGTGACCACTTCGTCGATCAGTTCGAGATCAACGATCGCCGGGTGGAACCCGGCTCCAATCCCCTGGATGCAGTGCTCCCCCGAGCGCCCTGAGGTGAGAAATGGCGAGGCAGCGGGCTCAACGCCGACCACGCGAAGCGACGGCTTCTTCCGCTTCAATGCTCGCGCAATGCCGGTCGCTGTGCCGCCGGTGCCGATCCCAGCGACAACGATACCGACGCTCCCGTCGGTATCGCTCCAGATCTCTTGGGCCGTGGTTGCCTCATGTATGCGTGGATTCGCCGGATTGCCGAATTGACCAAGGACGATCGCATTTGGCGTCTGAGCTGCGATGCGCTGTGCCTCAAGAATCGCTCCGCGCATCCCGTCGGCTCCGGACGTCAAGACGACCTCAGCTCCGAGCGCCGCAAGCAGCCGCCGCCGCTCGACCGACATGGTCTCAGGCATCGTCAAGACAACTCGATACCCGCGGACGGCTCCGACCATCGCGAGCGCGATGCCCGTGTTGCCCGACGTCGGCTCGACGATCACCCCATTGGGGCCGAGGATGCCTTGAGTTTCTGCATCTCCGATCATCGACAGGGCGGTTCGCTCCTTGACGCTTCCCAAGGGATTGAACCGTTCGAGTTTTGCGTAGATCGCCTCGGCGAGACCTGGGTCGATCGTATTCAGTTCGACGAGCGGCGTGTGGCCAATCAGCTCGAGCACGGATTTCGCGATGTTCATCGCCCCTCCTCCCACTGTACTCCCCGCATACGGCGATCCGTGCGCAGAATGCCATACTGGAGCATGTCCTCGTGCTCCCCCCCGTTGCTGACGTGTTCCCGTAGGCATCCTTCGGTGCGCATCTCGAGCTTGCTTAACACGCGTCCGGAAGCTTTGCTGCGCGGGAAGCAATGCGCGTGAACACGATGGAGCTGGAGATGCTCGAAGCCGAACGCCACGAGGGAAGTGGCCGCCTTGGTGGCGAATCCACGGTTCCACAACGGCATACCGATCCAGTAGCCGATTTCAGCGCGCGCGGCGGCGCGATCGATGTTCAACAGAGCTACCGCACCGACAAGGACTCCGTCCTTCTTGCGGATCACTGCGTAGTGGATCGCTTGACTCGTTTCGAGAGCACGGGAGTGGTTGTCGATCCACTCCTCCGCTACGCCTGCGGGGTAGGGATGCGGTATGTTTAGGGTCATGTCGGCGATCCTCCGCTCGCCGGCGAGCACTCGGATCTGAGTGGCGTCGGTTGGAGCGAACGGGCACAGCCGCAGCCGCGCTGTCTCCAAGACAGGCTGGGATAGCATCGGGACCTCCATGGGAACGGGAATACGATCCGAACGCGTCGATTCGGGAACCAAGGTTTGCTCTCGATCGGATATGAGGGGTTAGGTCGTCTGGTGCAGGGTGAGCGGACAACAAACGCAATCACCCAAGGCCAAATATCGTCGCTGCATATCGCTCACCTCCGCTGAATGTTAGGTGAAGCGAGCGTACAGCGGAGGCACTGCGTCGTCAAGGGCTGCCCGCCGATACCTTGTTCACGTGCCGCCTACGGCACGTGCTTGGAGAAGTCGGCGATGGTCGGCTGAACGAGCTGTTCGTAGTCCGCGTAGGCAAGCCGGATGAGCTCCGAATGCGACCCGGCACTGAACGCGATTTCGAGGTCTTCGCTGAGTGCGGCAGAACAGTAGACTGGCATGTCATACAGATTCCCGAACGGCGGCATGGCGCCGACATCGCAGGCCGGGAAGTAGTCCTTGAACTCGCTTTCGCTTGCCAGTTCGACGCGATCTACCCCAGCTATGTCGCGAAGCCGGTCGAAATCGATCTGGTGCGAGGCAGGCACGACAGCCATCGCCATCGTGCCGTCGATCTTGACCATCACCGTTTTCGCCATCAGTTCTCCCGGGATATGGGCCAGCGCAGCGACCTCTTGTGCAGTGTAGGCGGCAGAGTGCTGGATGGACACGAACTTGATTCCGTTGTCGTCGAGGAACTGCTTCAGCTTCTGGATAGGCATGTCACCCTCCTTGACGAACCTGTTGCTTGCTCGTACGGCCCACCATAGCATCCGCTGGTAGGTTAGCCAACTCTCGTGTTCAGCAGCGGCTTGCCAACGTAGGGGGATGCACCGATGATTCGTCCTAGGGAGGTGGCGATGCGTTCCCTATCCGATGTTCGCAGTGCCGCCGAGGCGCGGGAGCTCATCCGAGCGGGCGGGTGGACCGGTCCGACGGCCGGTCTCGCTCCGGGGTATGTCCAAGCGAACCTCGCCGTGTTACCCGCAGATTACGCGGGCGACTTCGAGCGGTTCTGTGATCTCAATGCCCAGGCACTGCCTCTCCTCGACAAGACGGAGCCCGGCTCGGCTGTGCCGCAGCGTACTGCGCTGGATGCCGATCTGCGCCTCGACCTACCGAGGTACCGCGTCTATCGAGAAGGTCATCTCGACGAGGAGCCGACCGATATCATGACACTCTGGCATGCCGACTTTGTCGCGTTTCTCATCGGCTGCAGTTTCACGTTCGATGCCGTTCTCCGGATGAACGGCATCCCGGTTCGCCATGTCGAGCTTGGCTGCAATGTGCCGATGTACGTCACGACACGGAAGACGGTGCCATCCGGTGTCTTCTGCGGTCCGCTGGTCGTGTCCATGAGGCCGATCCCACGAGGCGACATCGACCGTGTCACGAAGCTCACGCGAGATCTCAGGATCGACTCGGATGAACGGATGGTGGGCGATTCGGCCCACGGGCTTGAGTCCCTGCAACCTGGCCGTGCGGCCCACGGGACTCCGATTCACGTGGGCTCGCCGGAGGAGCTGGGAATCCGCGATCTCCAGCATCCCGACTACGGTGATCCAGTGCCGATCCGAGACGATGAGATCCCGGTCTTCTGGGCCTGCGGGGTGACCGCACAGGCCGCGGCGGAGCATGCACGTGTTCCGCTGATGATCACCCACGCCCCCGGACACATGTTCATCACCGATCTCATCGTTACCGATTGCTTCACCTCGGACCCCAAGTGAGAAAGGGGTCGTAGTGAGTCCGCGCGGTTTCAGTCAGACTTGAGGAGTCGGATCACAGGACATATACTGAACTTGCACATTCCACAAGAAGGGTATGTCAGGAGGCTTGGTGGGCGGCATCGGTCGGTATGTGCTTCAACGTGTTCTGCTGACGATTCCAATGATCTTCATACTCTTGACGGTTGTCTTTCTTCTCCTGCGTGTTATGCCCGGAGACCCTGTCACAGCGATGCTTGGCGGCAAGAATGTCTCTGCTGAGGTTATTGCTGAGTACAGAACGAGACTTGGGTTCGATCAACCGCTCTACATTCAATATGCCCGGTATCTTGGGGGTGTGCTTCGCGGAGACTTTGGGGAATCGACCCGCACTGGCAAACCTGTGCTGCAGGAACTACTCCTCCGATTCCCAGCGACGATTGAGTTAGGCCTGTTTGGGATTCTTGTTGCCGGTATCTTCGGATTCTCCACCGGGCTCATCGCTGCGACCAAGGCGGACCAACCCGCAGATCATGCGGTGAGGGTCTTCCATATTGCCTCGTTTGCGATGCCGCTGTTCTGGCTCGGTCTCATGTTGCAGGTGATTTTCGCCGTCAAACTCGGCTGGCTACCCGTCGCCAGTCGCCTCGGCGGCAGGATGGCATTCTCGTTTCAGCCGATCACCGGGTTTTATGTCCTTGATGCGATTCTTCGCTGGGACGGGAAGGCGTTGGCCGATGTGGTGCGCCATCTTGTCCTCCCGGCGGTGACCCTCGGGGTAGCGCTTACTGGGTTGCAGGGCCGCATTACTCGCGCGAGCATGCTTGAGGTCCTCGATATGGACTACATTACCACGGCGCGTGCCAAGGGCGTTCGTGAGAGGGTTGTTGTCCTTCAGCACGCCTTGCGCAACGCGCTAATCCCCATTATCACGGTATTCGGTTTGCAGTTTGCAGTATTGATGGGAGGCGCTGTGCTGACGGAGACGGTGTTCTCCTGGCCCGGTATTGCAAGCTATCTTGTGCGATCGATCGATGCGAGAGACTACTACTCCATCCAAGGGACGGTCGTCTTTATTGCGCTGTTCATCTCAACGATCAACTTGATCGTCGACGTCTTCTATTCCGCAGTTGATCCGAGGGTGAGGTACTAGGATGCCTGGCTTGATACCGCAACGTCGTCCGTCACTTGTTGGTCTTCTGGACTGGGTGATTCGGAAGCTCACCGGCGGACGCGCAGCGCTCAGAGGCCAGAGTGTGCTCAAGGTGGGAATCGCGATTGTCATTGCGTTTCTTGTCATGACAGCACTGGCGAACCTGATTCCGTCGCTCAATGGCTATCACCCGACGCTCTACCGAGATGCGCCGCGATTGGAGGGCCCGACCGGATCGCACTGGATGGGAACGGACCAGCTTCAGCGTGACGTGTTCAGCCGGATTCTCTCGGGAGGGAAGGCATCATTGACCGTTGCGTTCTCAGCGGTGGCATTGAGTATGACGATCGGATCCATCCTGGGCTGGCTCTCTGGATTCACCGGCGGATGGGTGGATCGCGTCATGTCTCTCACAATGGATGCGATCTACTCTTTTCCGTCGATGATTCTTGCTATTGTGCTCGTCGCGATGTTCGGCTCAGGATTGGCGCCGATGATCTGGGCGGTCGGGTTTGTCTACATTCCAACATACTTCCGCGTGACGAGAGCCGAGGTGCTTCAAGTACGTGAGACGACATACATCGAGGCAATCCATGCTGTCGGCGCCAGCAAGACCCGGATCATCTGGCGACACGTGGCTCCGAACACAGTGAACGCAATCATGGCGGTCTCCTCATTCAACCTTGCAGATGCGATTCTTACCGTGGCCGCATTGTCCTTCCTCGGTTACGGGCTTCCTCCTCCAGCGCCCGACTGGGGTTTCGACATCCAAAACGGGCAGAAATACCTGCAATCAGGTGCCTGGTGGCTGATTACATTCCCCGGGATTATGATCATTACCCTCTCTCTTGGGTTTGGCTTGATTGGAGAGGGAATCAGCGATCTGGTGAATCCGAAACGGAAGCGAAAGAAGATTTGACTTCCCTGAGAAACGAGTGTTACTCTGGGTTTCAATCTATTCTCTCGCTAGATCTAAGCATAAGAAAGGTGTTCGCATTGAGCGGGCACGATAGTAGTAAAGGAGGTAGTGCGATGCGAAAGGCTCTGTTGGGGATTCTGGCGCTGGCCGTGGTGTTGGTGGTTGGGGGGGTCGCAGCTCTAGCGGATGAACCCTTGATTATCGGCACGACGGATCGTGTGACCGAGTTGTCGTTTGCCAACAGCTACGATCACTTCTCATGGCATGTGCTTCGCAACACAACAGACTCGCTCACGAAGTTCGATCCTGACACAAGCGAGTTTGTCGGTGGAATTGCTTCGTCGTGGGATGTCTCAGCCGATGGTTTGGTGTGGACGTTCTACATCCGCCCGGGCATCACTTTCTGGGACGGCGAGGCATGCGATGCGGAAGCAGTGAAGTACTCACTTGACCGCACGATCCGCCTCGATGGACCTGAAGGCGGCGTGGGCCTGATCAAGCCGTACATCGACAACATCGTTGTTGTCGATCCGCTGACCGTCCAAATCACCCTGACGCAGGCGGACGCGGTCTTCGACCAGCGCATGTCGGACCAGATCTCGCCATCGATGATCTATTCGCCGACGTCGGTCCCGGACGATGACTTCGCGAAAGGTCAGTACGCCGGCACCGGTCCGTACAAGCTCGTGGAGCATGTTGCCGACCAACACGTGATCTATGAAGCGTACGAGGACTACTATGGTGTGGCGCCGAAGACGACTCGCGTCATCGAGAAGATGTACGCTGACGCTGCGACGCTTCGTGCTGCAATTGAAGCCGGAGATGTTGACGTCGTCTTCCGAACACTGGCACCTCAGGATGTTGAAGACCTCGAGGCAAACCCGGATGTCGTTATCCAAGCGTTCCCGCCGAGTCCCGGCGTGCGCTACCTGCTGTTCAACGTGACGCAGCCGCCGGTTGATGTTCCACAGGTTCGTCAGGCGATCACGTACGCTGTCGATCGCCAAGCGATCGTGGACCAGGTCTTCAGTGGCACTGTAGATCCTATCTACACGATGGTTCCGGGAGTCGATCCTCCGTTCTTCGGTGCGTTGGACACCTTCCCGAAGCGGGATCTTGAGGTCGCAAAACAGCTGCTCGCCCAGGTCGGATACAGTGCGTCCAATCCGTTGGACGTGAACCTGTGGTACACCCCGAAGCACTATGGAACGTTCGAAGCCGACGTGGCCGCGGTCGTCAAGGGCAGCCTCGAGGAAACGGGCGCTATCAACATCACAATCCAGGTTCTCGAGTGGGGCGCCTACGTCGAACGTATGAGCTCCGGTGGATTCGACATGTTCTTCCTTGGATGGCATCCAGACTACTACGAGCCGTCCAACTTCCTTGCACCGTGGACCACCGAGTCCCCGGAGAACATGGGGACCTACTTCAACCATCATCCCAACGCTCTCGCGTACCAGAACATCATGACGGTCGCCACGACGACGGTCGACACTGCCGTACGCGCGAAGCTCTATGAAGCGATCCAGGTCCTCAGTGCGCAGGACGTGCCGTGGATTCCTCTTTGGGCGATGACCGACGAGATGATCGCCGCGTGGCTGCCCAACGTGCATGGCGTGAAGGTTGCCATCACGATGGACATCGAGATTTCCAAGATCTACAAGGACTAACTGCATAGCAGCAGCCTTGTGTAGCAAATTATCGGGCGGGGCCAACGCGGCCCCGCCTTCCTTTTTTGGCAGGACTCAGTGTGAGGTTGTACGGGAAGACACAGTAGAGCAGGATGAAGACATCGAGAAACTGCGCACAAAGGAGAAACATGCGTATCCTGCTTGTGGTGCTGGGGATCGCCATCGTAATCTCGTGTGCGGTTGCAGCGGAATCCGACTGGGCCGTGCGATTGACTGAGGACCTTTGCTTATGGGCTCCTGAATCGGCCGTCGATGGGGGCTCAGCCGAGGTGATCCAGGCTGCCCTCGATGCGGTAGAGGACTACTGGACTCCCGGGCCGGTACCATCAGACTGTGTCTTGCCCGAGGATTCTCCTCTTTCGGCCTATATGAGCGACTGCGCGAACGTGCCGTTGGCCACGGTTGCCCTGTATGCGGATCTGGAGACGATGCGCCGAGACCTCGATCGATTCGATCTTCGCACCCTTGTCATCTGGTACCAGCCGCCTCCCTACGGAGCCTTCCGTCCAACGGCCTTCCTGGCTCGACTTCCAGATGATGCAACCATCCGCAGCGGGTCGCTGGTGTTTGCCTGCCGCTGTTCGGATGAGATGTGGGAGTGCAGCATTGTGTACGGGCTTGCTTGTGCCTTGCAGAGGAGACAGTGGGATCTGGCGCTTCCCGCGCCGTATGACGCACTCCTCATGGCGGGTGTGGCGGAGCATACGGAGTACGCCCTCGGGTATCGCGATCGTTTCGATTTGGGAGTTGCTGGGCCGGTCTCCATCTGGCTTGCGGAGGGCGGGAGACTTGGAGACGCTCCACAGTTTCTCTTTCGCGAGATCGGCGCGAGCCTGGTCGACGCACTTGTACACCGGAATACGCCGGCCGCCCTCTGGTCGGTTGCGAGTGGGCCGTGCCGCTCGTGGTCGATCAGCTGGCTCCTTGGTCGTTCGACGGGTTTCGATGCTGCATTCTTCGAGACGTACGGATGCGCCTGGGAGGCGTTCCTCGATACATGGTCCAGTGAGACTGCTGCTACGATTCCGGCGGTTGGTTCGCAGTTCGTCTATCGCTGGCTGCGGGATGCCTATGTGCTGCGCGCGACACTGCTGGCTCCGTTGCTCAGTTCGGAGCAGAGCGATCGGATTGCTGCGATGACTGAGACACTCTATACGGGAGCGGGCAGTGCGGCGGAGCTTGATGCGGTGGATGCGATACTCCGTAACGCATGTGGGATCCCGACTTCCGAAGCGCTCGAAGCACTTCGTGAGCGAGAGGCAACGTTGATCGACTATGCGCGCGAGTGGGCTGGTGTCGTGAGTGAGGTGGCCGAGGTCCTCCGCCTTGGGATCCTCGCTCGCAGGGGGGACGTCCCTGCAGAGGAGTACGTGCGAGCATTCGTCGACGTTGTGAACGAGTTCATACCGATGGCCGTGCAGCAGCCGATTGCCGACCGTTACTAGTTGCGACCGGAGCGCTTTACCTGAATGTGCGGATGACGTGCTCTTGCCTGGAGCAGCGAACCGCTGCTAGGATCCCATGCAGGGCGAGGAGGGAACGATGAGCATCGTGACGATCTACGGCGGACCACGCCGGGACGGGAACACGGCGACCGTTCTCGGTTGGGTAGAGGACGCGCTACGCGAGGGCGACCACTCGATCAGGCGGTTCAACACAAACGATCTTGACATCCGGGGTTGCCAAGCGTGCCTTGCATGTGGCGAGTTGATGGACGAACCGGGCTGCGTGGTGCAGGACGACGCACAGCAAATCTTCGCTGCCATGGTCGGCGCGGATGCGGTGGTCTATGCGTCGCCGCTGTACATGTGGGGCGTGTCGGGACAGCTCAAACCGTTCCTCGATCGAACGCACTGCCTGGTCAAGGACTTCATGGGACCGAACTACAAGTCGTTCGTCGGCGGAGCGAAGGCGACGCTACTCGTAACCTGCATGGGGCCGCTGGAACAGAACGCCGAGTGGGCTCGTGACCAGTTCATCCCCTACGCGAAGTACTGCGGATACGATCTGATCGATCCATGGATCATCACCGGCTGTACCGAGCCCAATCGGCTCAGCCAGGACACGAAGCGCAGAGCGGTGGAGCTTGCAGCGAAGCTCGTGACGTAGCGATCAAACGTCGTACGATTCCCACATCTGCCGGACGCGTTCGGCGATGTCGAGTTCCGTGTCGAACGGGGGAGCGTTTTCATGGGCTCCGTCATCTTCTGTGTCGCCAGTAACATCCATCTGATCAAGGGTGCGGATTACGTCGCTGGTGAAAAAGCGGCACAGTTGGGCGTACGTGTGGCGGTCGGACAACGCGTGCCACTTGTGGTAGTAGCGAAGCGGCCATGTGACGTAGAGAAAGTCCTTCGCTCGAGTGAGCGCGACGTAGGTCAGCCGCCGCTCTTCCTCGATCTCCTCCTCCGAGCCGGTAGCCAGATCGGAGGGGAGAAACCCGTCGGCTGCATGAATGAGATAGACGGCGTCCCATTCGCATCCTTTGGCGGAGTGGATGGTCGAAAGAACGAGCCAGTCTTCGTCCCGGTAGGGAACGCCGGCCAAATCCGCTGTCGATGTCGGCGGATCGAGTTGAAGGTCGACGAGGAACTGCCGCCTCGACTCGTAGCCGGATGCGATCTGTTCGAGGGAGATGAGATCGCGTGTACGGACGATCGGGTTGTCATAGACCTTGGGGAGCAGCGGGTCATAGAACGCTCGAATTCGCTCGATCTGGATTGCCGGATCCTTCGTTCCCATCGGGGCGACCTGTGCGATCATCTCCGCCAACGCGGCGAACGATTCTTTCGCCGCTGCGGGTGGCGGGAACGATACGATGGATCGCGGATCATCCTTATGCTCCGCAACATGGTCGATGATTCTCGATGCGGTCATCGGTCCGATGCCATCCATCAGTTGAAGCACGCGGAACCATGCCAGCTCGTCAAGCGGATTCTCCAACAGTCGGAGGAACGCGACGAGATCCTTGACGTGGGCCGCCTCGAGAAAACGCAATCCGCCGTACTTGTGGTACGGGATGTTACGGCGAGTTAGCTCGACTTCGAGCGAATCGGAGAGGTGCGCCGCGCGGAACAGAACGGCCTGCCGGCGTAGCGGAATTCCCTGCTCGTAGTGTGTGAGGATGCGATCGATCACGTACTCGTCCTGTTGCGTCTCATCCTTGCAAGTGATGAGTCTTGGCATCTGGCCGGACAGCGTCTCCGACCAGAGATCCTTCGTGTATCGCTCTCGCGCTTGGGCGATGACCCGGTTCGCTGTATCCAGGATCGGAGTTGTCGAGCGATAGTTCTGCTCAAGCGTGACGATCGCCGTGCCTTCGAATTGCTTGGGGAAGTCGAGGATGTTGCGAACTGTTGCGCCGCGGAATCTGTAGATGCTTTGCGCATCGTCGCCGACAACCATGATGTTGTGATTCCCTGCCCGCATGCCACGTACGATCTTGGCTTGCAGAGTGTTTGTGTCTTGATACTCGTCGATCAGAACGTAGTCGAACAGCCCCGACAGCTTCCTGGCCACCGGCTCGGCCTCGACCAGCATGCTCCAGTAGAGGAGGAGATCATCGAAGTCGAGAACGTTCCGCTTCTGCTTGCGGGCGACATAGCGCTTGAACAGCTCGCGCAGCTCATCGGTCCACTCATCACACCAGGGGTAGTCTCTGGACAGCACGCGATCGAGGCTCTCCGTTGTGTTGACGCAGCGCGAATAGATCGCGAGACAGGTCGCCTTGCGCGGGAAGCGCTTCTCCTGTTTGTGCAGGCCGAGATCGTGGCGAATAAGGTTGATCAGATCCCCAGCATCGCCCTGATCGAGAACAGTGAAGTCCTGACGAAGTCCGACCGACTTCGCGTGTGTTCGGAGCAGTCGGTTTGCCGTCGAATGAAACGTGCCGCCCCAGACTCGGCCCGCCGCGGATTTGCCACGGGCCGCGATGCTCTCCGCCCGCCGAAGCATTTCGTGTGCAGCGCGGCGAGTGAAGGTGAGCAGGAGGATCCGCGACGGATCTATCCCTTCTGAGATGAGATAGGCAACCCGGTGAGCGAGCGTCTTCGTCTTGCCTGTTCCGGCACCGGCGATCACAAGCAGCGGGCCGTCTCCATGCGTGACTGCCTCGCGCTGCTGTGGATTGAGCTCATCGAGCCATGCGCAACTCGAACCATCCGTCGTCATACTTTTACGATAATCGATCCGGCCCGGGCCGGCCATCCCGTGTGATGTGTTACTCGAGGTGCCGCACGTCCTCGTGCTATGATCGAGCATGAGCGAACCGATTCGCGTTGGAACCTCCGGCTACACATTCGATGACTGGAAGGGGCTTGTATACCCGAAGAACCTCAAAGGAAGCGCGCTTCCGCACTACGCGAAGCTGTTCGACTGTGTCGAAATCAATACCACCTTCTACCGGGTTCCGCCGCCGAGTCTGTTCGTCAACATGCTACGGCACGTGCCCGACGATTTCGTCTTCCTTGTCAAGGCTCCCAAGGAGATGACGCACGAACGCGAGAGGTTCAGCCGTGCCGTCATCCCGTTTGCGGAAGCCATAGCGCCGATCGTGCAGGCGGGCCAACTTGGCGGATTGCTCGTTCAGTTTCCGTTCTCATTCAAGCTCAACGATGGTGCGCTGGAGCACGTCGCACGGATCGCCGACGCACTTGCGGGGCACGGCGTGCCAGTTCAGGTGGAGTTCCGACATGCCAGCTGGCTCGATGCCTCGGTTTCGCGGTTCCTTGAGACGCACGGTCTGGGATTCGTCAACGTCGATCTTCCGGAGCTGCGTGGCTTGCCAGGCCGGACGAACATCGTCACATCGGATGTCGCCTACTACCGGCTCCACGGCCGGAACAAGGCCAACTGGTGGCGAGACACGGGAAACCCACACGATCGGTACGACTACGCGTACGCTGACGCCCAGCTGGACGAGTGGGTCGGCAAGGCCCGTGCCGCTGTATCGAAGGCCAAGGCCGCCTACATCCTGACCAACAACTGTCGTTTGGGGCAAAGCGTCGTCAGTGCGCTGATGCTCGCGAAGAAGCTCGATCTGCCCAAGCCGACCCCGCCGCCGGGACTGCCGATCGAGATGATTGAGCCGACACGCGAAGCGTTGATCGAGCAGCTAGGGCGCGGTGCAGCCAGGGCGCGTTCGGCGATGCGGTCGTCTGGTTGAGTGGTGCACGGGGGGACGGCATGCGAGATATGAGTGTGGTTCGCTATGACGCCCGATGGCCGACGGCCTACGAGGAGGAAAGCACGCACCTCCTCGCCGTGCTGGGCGCTGTGATCGTGAGCATCCATCATATTGGAAGTACGGCGGTTCCGGACCTGGCTGCCAAGCCGGTGATCGACATCCTCATGGAGGTGCGAGATTTGCAGGAGCTTGACGGACACGATGAGGCGATGCGATCGATCGGGTATGTGCCGCGGGGAGAGTACGGCATTCCGGGGCGACGCTACTACCCGAAAGGTGGTGACGCGCGGACGCACCACGTACACGCGTTCACTGTCGGCGATCGTCATGTTGCTGAGCACATCGCATTCCGGGACTATCTGCGAGCGCATCCTCATGTCGCTGCCGAATACGCCGACGTCAAGCGGAAAGCGGCCGCTGCGCACGGGAGCGATCCTGAAGGATACCAGGCGGGCAAACATGAGTTTGTTTTCAACACCTTAGGAGAAGCTGTCGCTTGGGCCAAGAGCGGAAAGGCGTAACCCATGCCCATTCCCGGAAGGGTGTGAGTGTCCAGCACTACCGTAGTAACATCCACATGCGGATACACGAGAGGTCGGCTATGATCAAGCTCGTCTCGGGCTTCAGTGGGGTGAGTGAACAGTAAGATGAGGAATCCAGTCGCGGCAATTCACGATCACATGACACACCGTAGCGCTTCACGAGCCATCCGGTTCCTCGGCTGGATCACTCGCCCCATCGCCCGTCTCTGGCGGATGGCCGAGGAACACGGATTGAACCCGTGGTTCTTCATTGCCATGTCGATTGTGGGCTACATGATCCAATCGATGATCTATCTACCCCCATTCCAGACACAAGCATGGCGACTGGCGTTTCTGATCCTCCTGCGTGTCGTGGCGTTGGTCATTCCGGCCTACATCCTCCTGAAAGGCAATGGCATTGCTCGGGCATTCAACGGGTCGGTTGCCGCGATGTTCGTGATCAACACGACGTGGCATGTTTGCTACTACGTATATCTGTAGCGCTGCGATGTGACGTTGCAGCGAGGGTTAGGGTATCTCGACCAGCATCGGCACATGGGCCAACACCAGCCCGGCGGTTTCGGTGCTTGTCTCGCCAAGATAGGTCGTCACGTGGACCATCCCAGCGATACCAGTGGGGAGGCGGGCATCGTCCCACAACGCGTAGACCGCACGACCGTCCAACAGCTCAAACGCAACGCTGCTCGCCCCAATCCGCGATACCGAAGCGAATTTGCCGATCATCCGACCCAGGAGGTTGAATGTACCGAGGGATAGCTCGCCCTTGTCCCCCTTCGGGTCGTTGGCCAGGACGTGGAGGATGATGTCAGCGCCCTCGGCGAATGCGGCGATTGTGCCGATGAACAGATCACGCGCGTTCTCGTCATCTCCAGACCGCCTGTCGCGATCGATGCTTCCGGTCTGGGCTTCGGTGATCCAGAATCCCTCGCTATCGCGTCCGCTCCGGGTGAGAAGATCGACATACTCCGGCGCCCAGAACGCAGCATCTTGCTGTATGTTGGAGCAGCGGATCGAATGGATGTTGCCGACGTCGAACGGAATGCCCAGATCTTGAAGCATCGGGCGCCAGTAGTTGATTGCTTCTCGATGCATGCCAGACTGTCCTGCGGGGAGGACGATAGCCGATGGATCGGCTGTCTTGATGGCCTGATACGATTGTCGGAGAAGCTCGGCGTAGGAAGCGGAATCCTCCTGGAAGAAGCAGAGCTGCGGTCCCTGCATCTCGGGCTCATTGAGGATCTCCCAGTGGCGGATGGGATAGGCGAGTCCCGGCATGTCGTCGATGCCGTCTCCGTCATACCGCTCGACGGTGGCGGCAAGCCAGGCGAGGTATGCATCGATGTCGCACGGCGCATAGAGCAGACTGCCGAACTCCCTGAACGCACCGCGTGCGCGAGCATCCGTGGCGTGACATCCCGCTTGATCCCATGGGGCAAATGGCCACAACGTCGCCAAGATACCCCATCGGCGCTCTTGGAGTTTCTCGACCGCAAGATCCGCTTCGCGCCAGTCCAGAACCCCTGGCGTTGGCTCGATGTGTCCCCACACAAACGGTCCCGGATGCGGGCGCACCCAGCCGCCCGGGAACTCCATGTCCGAACCGGGCCAGAGCACACCGAGATGATTCACTCCGACATCGGTCGGCAAGAGGGGTTCGTCTCCGAAAACCGAGACAGCACTTAAAACCAGGAGGATTGCTACAACGGAAACTCGCAGAGTTCTACCTCGCCCAGTCATTACATCCAGAGTCTACCTGGGAATCCTTCCAGCCAGTCGAACTGCAGGTTAGAAGATCGCGAGGTGACGGAGCTGAAACGAGAGAAGCTATGGTTGTGATTCGCCAGGTGAGTCTTGTAGGCTATGAGATTCGATGACGGGTCGCTGCAATAGGAGGTCTGGTGTGCCTGAGGAGAGAAAGCAGCATGATCATGCAATCTGGAACATCCTGTACGGGGTCTTCGGTGTTGCACTCGTGGGGCAACTTGTGTTGCTGTTCTTGCGCCCCACAGGGGCGGTTGCGTGGCTTGTGCTGCTTGGCTGGGCGTTGTTCGTCCTCTCGGGCTTGTTTGGGTGGATCCCGATTTTCGCATTCCGCCGCCGTGGACGTGTGCCAAAGGGCAAGACCTACATCTATACCACACAGTTGGTGACGACGGGCCTGTATGCGATCGTGCGGCATCCGCAGTTTGTCGCCGGCGATCTCCTCGCAGTGGCTGTGATGTGCATCACACAGCACTGGAGCGTAATCCTGGCAGGCGGAATCGGCGTCGCGGCAAACCACCTCACCATGATCAAGGCCGATCGAGATCTTGTGACGAAGTTCGGCGAACCATATCGAGAATACATGAAACGGGTGCCCCAATGGAATCTGGGGGTCGGCATATGGCGACGGCTGCGCAGAGCATAGTTGGACCTCAGATGCCCTGACGGCCCCGTGCGTGACTCGTCGACTCTCGATAGAATGAGATCACCTTGAGTCCATGAGGGAGAGTCGAATGAGCTTCGCCGAAACCATGTGTTGTACGATTCGTCGTTCGGGTGTGCGTGTTCTGTACGACATCTTGTCGATCATTGGCGGCGCTGCGCTGATCGGTCTATCTGCGCAAGCTGCGTTCCCTCTTCCATTCACACCTGTACCGATGACTGGCCAGACCCTGGCTGTCTTGCTGATGGCTGCAGTCCTGGGCAGCAAGCGGGGGTCCCTGGCCGTAGCGCTCTACCTGACTTGGGGATCGCTAAGTCTGCCGCTGTTCGCCGGGGGCGGTGCCGGCCTGGTCCGACTTGCCGGCCCGACCGGAGGGTACCTTGTCGGAATGCTCATAGCTGCCTGGATCGTCGGGCGATTGATGGAGATGGGCTGGGATCGCAAGATTGGCTTCACCCTCTTGGCCATGGCACTGGGGAACATGGCAATCTACGCATTTGGCTTGGCCGGCTTGTCTCGCTTCGTCCCTGCATCGAGCCTTCTTGCTGCAGGTTTTTATCCGTTCGTCATCGGCGATCTGTGCAAGATGTTGGTCGCGGGACTCGCCGTTCCGATGATTGGGAGATTGCGCGGCCCCAGTGACGGTTTCGTGCTCGGGTAGACCGTCGCTCCTGATGCCGAACCGGCTGCATCCGGCATCGAGCGTTCGCTTTGCGGATCAGTGCGGTTGCGCAGACAGGGCGTCTGTGTTGCGAGATGTGATTCTCGTGACGATCGAGAAGCTGACCAGTGCAAGGCCCATCACGATGCCAACCACAGTCGGCAAGGTATTGGCGGAGATCGACTCCAGCAGCTGCCCGGCTGCCCATGGGATCAGCATGCCGCCGAGGCTGCTGGCGACAAGAATCCACGATGTTCTACGTCCTGTAAGGCGCACAACAGTTCCGGCGAATGCGAACGCCTGAGGGAAAACGGCGGCGAGCGAAAGCCCCAGCGCGGCGACACAAACCCACAGGCCAACTCCGCCGTGCGAGAAGACAAGGACGCCGATGGAAGACGCAATGCTTGCCAGAATGCTGCCGCGGACGTATCGAGCCGGCCTGATGCGAACGGAACCAAGGACCGCCAGCAGGCGCCCACCGGTGAACGTCCCCCAGAATGTGGATGTAAGGTAGGCTGCAGCTGTTGGCGATAGCTGTGCGGCGCGCTCCGCGAAAGAGAAGAGCCACCCCCCGACGGTCGTCTCCGCGCCAACGAACAGGAAGAACAGCAACAGGACCCACAGGAACGCTTGCTTTGAAGACGGTTGGACAGACACGGCCTGTCGCGCCGAGGGCGGCGTTGGTCTCACGGATCTGCCGATCCAGAACACCAGGGGCACAAGAGTGATGGCGAGGAACCAATAGACGAACAGGCCATCGCTTCGGACCGGAAGAAGCCAAGCAACCAGCAGCGGCGCTAGAAGCGATCCGAATCCGTAGCTGAAGTGCAGGATCGACAGGTTTGAGTGAGCTCGCCTAGGGTGCATCCAGATGAGAAGGGTGTTCGCTCCTGTGTTCAGTGCACCCTGTGCGGCACCGAGTACCAAGAAGACGGCCAAGAAGGGCGCAAGTGAGCGGGAGAACGGAACGATAGCCATACAGCCCAGCATGATCAGGATCGCTATAGTGACCGCCGTTCGTCCTTTGCCGTGGTCGAGCGCCGGTCCTGTGAGGAGAGATCCGACCATCCCACCGAGCGCGCGCGTAAGGATCACAAGACCGATCTGTGCCAAACTCACGCCGGCAGCCGCTGCCAGACTTGGAAGCGTTGGACCGACACATGCAGCGGTCAGCCCCAACCCAACGAACGCGGCGTAGTAGCTTGTGAGCCTACGAGAGCTTCTTTCGTCTTCCATTGCACCTCCGCGCGCGAGTGTATCACAGGAGCGCACGCCCTGTACGTGCTGTGCGAGACAGGGAAGGGACAGACTCACCCCGCGAGTTGGATGGCGGTTCTATGCGGTGCTGGTTCTCGTGTTTGCGACAACGAAGATGATCGACACGATGCCGATAGCGAGGTAGACGACTCCGAGAGAGGCAGCGAGGCTCGAACCGATATAGGAAGGGGAGATGACCGTCTCCTCCGCGGTGGCGAGGAAGTTGATCGCGAGGGCCGCACTCGTGATGTAGTACACGATGTACAGGAAGAGGAAACTTCCCTTGAGCGTCCGGTCGCAGGACCGGTGGACGCAACCTTCCCCTTTCTCCAGCCATGTCTCCCATCCCTCGAATTCATTGACCAGCGGCTCGATGCGCTTCCTAATGTAGCGGCCTGCGCGCATGATCGTGTTGCTCTCAGCGAGGAACAGGAGCATGAACGCCACCACGACGAACGGAAGAAGCAGCATGAGGATCCCGAGAGCCAACTCCGCGCCTTTGCCGAACTCAAGCTGCGCCAGAAACTGCCCGACCGGGATGATCACCACACCGCTCGTCATGATCCGAAACAGCCGGTCCTTCGATTCCTCGATCTCCTTGCGAAGCGTCTCGAATTGGAGCTTGACGAAGTCGTCCTTGTCCATCTGCCGCTTTCCTTCCATCGATGCGTGATCTCACAAGCCTGGCGCACAGGTGCCGACGCCTCGGGACATAGGGAGGCCCGATGATGTGTCCCTCTGCGTTGGGCTACCTCGATCTCCGTGTTTATAAGGATCTTGCCGCAAAACGCTGATACCGTCAACATGCCGATACTGCTGGACGGTGGCCTAATGGCAGTTCGTCACTCCTGCGCGGGGCGCAGCCACATCTCGCTTTCGGCCTGATCGAAGAAGACGGTATTGTGCCAGAAAACGTCGTAGCCCATCAGCCCGTTCCCCAAATAGCCCGGCCTGCCGGAGACCGCGCAGGTCGTGGGGTCAAGGTCGTAGGCGTCATCGAGCAGGCAGTGATCCACATGGTAGAGAAGAACAGTCTCACCGGTGAGACTGTCAGTCACCCGCTGCGCGTCGGCCTCTCCGAGGTTCGTGTACAGCGCGCGCCCGAGCGAAGATTTCGCAGGAACGAGGGTAGAACCGCAGCCGGAATCGAGCCCGATCGAGTAGGTCCGATCGAGCGGATCAAAGCGCACAGGAAGGGTGAGAGGGTCGGGAAGCGGGAAGACGAACCATCCAGGCTCGTCGATTGTCTCGGGACGGGCGCCGCGTCGGAACAACGTGATCGCTCCTCCGCGGTAATCAAACAACGCGTTGAACCGCCCAAGCAGAGCCGCGCCGATCGTCCCGTCGTCATCGTATGGTGAAGTCAGGTTCTCGATGCCCGGGACATCGTGCAACTCAAGGCCCCCGAGACGAAGGGTCGGGAGGACGAACGTACGAACTCGAAGCAGCGCCCCGGTTGCGTCTCTATGGACACGGCGGCCTTTTGGCTTAACGGGAAGTTGATCAAGCGCCTCGCTGGAGAGCGAGACGGACGCGAAATCGCCGGTGTCAACCATCAACCGAAGCGGATCCCTTCGACCATTGCAGTGACGTACGGGTAGTGATTGTCTGAGCCGCCGAGTGAGAGCGGGATCTGCGTTGAGACAGAATCGGATGGCAGATCGCCGAGGGCTACGTCTCCTCCTCGATCTGCAGAGCCAAACAGAACGAGAAGAGCGCACAACGACAGAAGTAACAGTCCTTTCATCGCTTCCATTCCATCCGTCCCCTCCCGGATCCTCGTCCGATGGGGCCGGCGTTTTCGAATGATCGGTCAGCGCCTAGGCTGCAAGGCTCAGTGGAGCGCCTCAACGGCATCCAACTCGGCTCCCGGATACGTCTCGTTCGGTCCGGGGGGTGGCCCGACATCGGTGATCCGGACGAACCTCGCGAAACTGAGTCCGACGACATCCAGGTTGAGTGAGGCCGTCTCGCCCATTGCCCCTATCGAGTAGAACTGCTGCCCGTCCGGGCTGACTTCCACCAGAATGTCGTCGTCGTTGCTCGGATCGCTCCAGATCTTGAGGTCATCTCCCGGTCCGTTCATGACGAGGTTGTCGTCGAATCTCAGTGTGATTGTACCACCGGTCCCCAAGTTGAGAAGGCCGTACGGCGGCGAATACGACCCGTTCGGGCAGCCCAACACGTCGCATGGGCTGACCATCGTCGGGTTCGCATCGGCACCGAGAGAAGACGAGGCGACTGTATCGGCGTAGGGATCCGGCGTATCGGGGAGGGGGATCTCGGGCAACACGCGCGGAAACCGATCGCTTTCGAGGAAGAAGTACGTGAACAGCAAGTAGTCGACCAAGGACCAATAGCCGTCCAGGATGGCATTCAAACAGTTGTTCGTGTAGGTGGTTGCGCATGCGCGGGCCGCGGCTTCGCCGCTTACCGAGGCGACATGAGCTAACTGCTGTTCGACGTAGGGTTGGGCATGGAACAGTGTGGCTTCCGCCGTATCGCGGACGGCCGCGATGTCGGCGTGCGCATCCTGCCACCGGATGTGGGCCAGCTCGTGTACGAGATCGAATGCCCAAAACGACGACTCCCAATCAATCTTCGTCATCAGCGTCGTCCCCCATCGCTCTGGCAGGCTGGTGACGCCGGAGTAGATCGGCGCATAGCACGTGGTCGAAGCGGGTCCAAGTCCGAACCAAAGGCATCCTTTGATCGCGGTCGGGGTCGCCGCATCGCGGACCTGCGCGATGTACGATCCCCCGGATCTCACGGCCAGTGTGCGCCGTGGCAAGTGTGAAGGGTCGAGCAGCTTCTGGAGTTCGTCTTCTCCGTACGCGTAGTACGGATACACGATCGGGCTCAGCTCGCCGTTGACCTGGAGTTCGGGATCGTCGGCAATATCGTAGATTGTGCCCTGGTAGTAGTCGCGGTGAAGCTGCATCACATCTTGAACCGACACGGGCGCATCTGGCTCGACCGAGAACGGGAAGCGCGTATCGCTTGGAGCGAGGTTCAGGGACGGTGCTACCAGGCTCAGGACGCGCCATTCGCGCAAACTGCAGTAGGTCATGCAGTTGTCCGGTGCGTAGGCCTCGTACCAGAGGAATGGGTCGCCAGGTGTCCACCAGCCCTGGTCCGCTGCGAGCGTCTGGACGTTGTCGGAATAGAGAAAGTCGTCGCTGTTGGAGAAATCGATCTCGCCGATACGGCTTCGATTGGCGGAGATGCCAACGTGTCCGTCGGGGATTCGCTGTGCGCACCAGACTGCGCCCGGTAGTCCGCACCCGGGGCCCGTCCAATTGGGCCCGGGCCCGAAGATCTCGAGCGACCAGACCTCCTTCCCGTCACTGATCGAGAGCTGTTCTCCGCCGCATCCTGGCTGTTGATACCCGTACATCTCAGCTAGCTCGCCGATCATCTCGACCGCCTCGCGGGCCGTCTCCGCCCGCTGGAGTGCTAGCGCTCCGAGACTGCCCTCAGGACAGCTTGACACCGCCATTAGCCACGCCGCGGAGTTTTCCAATTCAGGGCGGCCAACGATCGTCGTCTCGCCGATCGAGACCCCATGCTCGTTCAAACCGAGGCCGTGCTGTTTGTCGAGGCCGCCATCCAGATCGACATAAGCGTACGTCTCCTCGACCTGATCGATTTCACCGACCTGGACTTCGTTTCCGAGGGCGACCAGGTAATCGGCGTAGGTGTTCGAAAACGGACGGTGGACGATCGGCACCGTTGTCCCGGCTGGGTACTGCCGCCGGGGAACGACGTGCATGTACGAGAAACAGATGACGCTGTCGCCACTCATGCTGGCAATCGTTGATCCGTCCACCGATGCGTCCCGTCCGACGAGGATGTTCGTACAACTGCTTCCCATCGGAGGCAATGTACAAGTGCCGTCGTCACTAGTCACCGAGAACGTCATGATGAACAGCAACCCGAGTGTCACGATGGCTACTGGGCCCTTCGCTGTGCCTCCTTGCCTCATCACATCCCTCCTTCACGGAATCACACTGGAGAGTATCAGTCTTTGCATGTGTAGACCAGACAAGCCTCAATACGCTTGCCTAGCGCGCCACACAGACCAGTCGATGGTTCTGCGGCGAGGAAAGGGGGACGCGAGCCGTACAGTTAGGTGTTTCTGGAGCTTCGTATCCACGTACGCTATTATCGGTTCTTCAGCAAGCTTCCCCATTCGAGACAAGAGGAGACGGTGCGAAATGGCGCTTCATTGTGGGTTGGTTGGCGTTCCCGGCTGCGGGAAGACGACGGTGTTCAACGCGCTGACGGCCGCGGGGGCGTCTGTGTTCGATGCCGCGGAGATGCACCGGGCAAGCATTGATGTGCCGGATCCACGTGTCGAACGGCTTGTTGCCCTATATCAACCGAAGAAGGTTGTTCCGGCAACACTCGATATCGTGGATATCCCCGGTTTGGAGGAAGGTGCGGGGGGCGAGAACGGCCGCGGCTCACGATTGCTGACCCATGTCAAGGAAGCGGATGTGCTGATCCATGTCGTTCGCTGTTTCGAAGCGACGTCTGGACCGCCCGATCCTGTGCACGACATCGAGCGGCTCGATCTCGAGCTCATGGCTGCTGACGCGAAAACGATCGAGAAGAAAATCGCGCGACTTGCCAAACGCGTTCGTGCAGGAGACAAGAACGCGTTTCGTGAAGTGACGGATTGCCAGAGGGTGCTCGATCAACTGCATGAGGGGATTCCAGCGCGGCGGCAGCACCTAAGTCCACAGGAGCAAGCCAGCGTTTTCGAGTGCACGCTTGTTTCGCTGAAGCCCGTCCTGTATGTAGCCAACGTATCGCATGCAGCGGCATTTGACGGTCCGCTGACTCGTGCGGTGAAAGCGGCAGCGGTGCAGGATCACGCTGAGGTTGTCACAATCAGTGGAAGCGACGAGGCGGAAATCAGCGAGCTGCCGGCAGAGGACCGGTCAGCGTTTCTTGCCGAGCTTGGGCTTGGGGAGCCGTCGGCTGCGCGTGTCATTCACGCGGCCTATCGTGAGCTCGATTTGGCCGACTTCTTCACTGCCGGAGAACGCGAAGTCCATGTGTGGACATGCCGAGTGGGAGACGTCGCGCCTGTCGCTGCCGGGAAGATCCACTCGGACATGGAGAAGGGCTTCATTCGCCTCGAGGTTATCCCGTCCGAAGCAGTTATCGCGCACGGCGGTGAACAACCTGCAATCCAAGCCGGCGCACGGCGGCTTGAAGGGAAGGGCTACGTGATCCAGGACGGCGATGTTGTCGTGGTGCGGTTCAGTTCGCCACGGTAGAGGACCGGCTCTCAGTGAAGAGGTATGTTTGGATCCAGTAGATTCGTTGATTTCCGTTGTCTATAGGGCGTATACTGTGCGTATACTGCGGCGCCATAGCGCGGATTGGATGTGCTGGGTTGGTTCGTTTTGTCTGTGCGAGCCAAACGGATAGCTCTGGGGATGTGAGCAATCGCTTATCCCCTCGATCTCGGTTCTTGGGAGGCGAGACTATGAAGAGGATTCTGCTGGTTCTACTAGGGCTCGTGTTGCTGGCAGGCGTAGTCGCTCTTGCGACCACGACGCCCGTTGTGCCACGCGTCTATGAAGGCACGCTACTGTTCGACAACGAGACGGGCGCCGATGTTATCAAGCTGGCAATCATCTTCGACAAGGTCGTTGCATTCGATGCGTCGGACATTGTTGTGTTCGGTGGCGAAGTGCCGACGTTGATCAACAATGCAACGCAGTTTGTGTTCATCGACGTGGAGGTTGTACCAGGCGGAACATTCCAACTCGTGTTGCCGGCTGGTTATGAGGACGCCGTCGTCGTGGGAGCGCACTGGTTCTAGCGAAGGCAGTCCACAGCAACTGATGAGATAGCTAGCGCCTCGGCGTGATGACAGCGCGTTACATCATCCGAGGACATGGTTGGCAAAGGCGCCCCGGAGCAGTTTGGTCCTGGGGTGCCTGGCTTGTACACACTTGCGAGACACTCCTTGATTTCTCGCCCGTCTCGGCATCGGATGGAATCCCAGCAGAGGTGAGGATCGAGAGAAGGAGGTGGGCCTGGGCGATGTGGCGCGTTCTGCAATGCGTAAGGTCTTCTCAACCCAGGCCCCCAAGCGTAGAAACCCGACCCTTTGTCTTCTTCGGCGTCCCTGCTAGATTCGGGACGACAAGACCATAGCCACCACGAGACCGGTGAGTACTCCGATCGCTATCGCGAACCCGATCCTCCAGATCCGACGGATCACGAGCACGCCTCCTCCTTCTTCCCGGAGCGCGCTACCCACGGCTATCTGCGTTGGAGGTGCGCTGTGAGTCTACCGTATATTCAAGGACGTGTCCATAGGCGAGAGCACACGAGGGCGCGGCATTGATGAAGCGATTTCGAGCGAGCGGACTCACATGTCCGGTTCGGACGGTGTGGCTCCGGATCTCTCGAGAACACATGAGATGGGCAAGACATCCTAGCTCCCTTGGCAGTACGTCGTGTTGACGCCTCAGCATAGCGAAGTGCGGCACACGTCTTGTCTCTTCGGTAAACTTCAAGGCATCTCAGCGGGAAAAGGATGGCGTCTCGATATGCAGGTGGGCCTGAAGAGGCAGGAGATCGCGATGTGCGTGAATCGGACATCGACACGAAGGGATCGTCTTCTGGGCGGGAAGCTGCATGACTCGGCCCTGTCATCGCGAGTGAAAGGAGCGCCTCAGATTGTCATCGTTCTGCTCGGCGCCCTGCTCTTGGCTGGGTGCGGCCAGGCGACTGCCGAGCGCGAGTGCATGAACACCGAGAGCTTGGCGCGTTTCGAGTCCGTGGCGGAGACGCTACGCGTGGAGCTGAAGATCCCGGCGATCTCTGCGGCGATTGTCCATGAAGGAGAACTCGTCTGGTCGCGGGGGTTCGGGATCTCCGATCTGGAATCGGGAACCAAGGCGACCCCTCAGACGCCGTACGGACTCGCATCGGTGACCCAACCGTTTGCCGCTTCTCTTCTGATGAGACTCGTGGAGGACGGACGACTCGATCTCGACGCCCCGATCACGGACTTCGGATTCGATCTGGGCGATGACAGGATCACAACCCGACACCTGCTGTCGCATACATCGTATGGAGTCGCTGGCAGAGACTTTCGATTCTACGGAGCTCGATACGCACGACTCACCGACATCATTGAGCATTTCTATGAAACGTCATACCGCCGTATTCTGCGCCAGGAGATCCTTGAGCCGCTGGGCATGTCGGACACGGCTCTGAACATCGGCGGATGCGGCGTGGAGTACTACATGTCAACACTGTCTGACGATGATCCGGAACGCGCGTTCAGGCATGTATACGAGCATCTGGCGACTCCGTACCAGTACGATCCTGACTACGAGGTGTTCCCGGCGTTGGTGCCGACTTACGCTACGGCGGCAGCCGGTTTGATCTCAACAGTGGAAGATCTGGCGCGATTCGCCATCGCGATCGAGCAAGATGAGCTGGTGAGTGCCGAGAGCAAGGCAGCGATGTTCACGCCCACCCGATTGACAAACGGGGAGAATGGATTGGGCGGACTTGGCTGGCTCGTGGAGACATTCGATGGGACCAAGCTTGTGTGGCATTTCGGGAATGGCGCCTACTCCTCGCTCGTCCTGATCGTGCCCGATAAACGGTTAACGCTGATTGTCCTCGGGAACACGCCGAACCTGACTCGGCCATTTGGGCTCGGCTGGGGAGATGTGAGTGTGATGATTTCTCCGTTCGCATTGGAGTTCTACAAGCAATTCGTCCTGCAGCCGGATGCAGATGAAGATCTCCCCAGGATCGATTGGAGCGGGGACGAGGATGCTATTGCAGGACAGCTCGAACAGATTGGCGACGAGACATTGCTCGGGCTGTACGAGAATGAGCTATGGTCCTACCGGAAGCTGTTTGCGGGTGCCGGAGACTATGTGCAGGCCCGCACACTGCTTGACGTCCACACACGCGTGTTTCCCGATGCCGAGCAGTCCCAGCGGGATATCTACATGGCACGCCGTCCGACGGAACAGCCAATCGAGCGGGAACGTTACGAGCTTGCGGACAACGAGCAGCTGTCTTGGATCGGCGACTATCGTCTTCAGCCCGAAGACGATGCATCGGACCTGCCTGAAGAGATCGAGATCCGTGTGCTCGCAGGTCGAGTCCTGGCGATTCCGTCGAACGCTGAGTGCCAAGAGTACTACCCACTTGGACCCTCGCGCCTGGTGGCCACCAACAGCGCCGAGATTCTCATGGTCGGAAAGCTCGGTGAGGAACCGTTCGGAAGCTTCGAGCTTCGCGTCAGTGGACGGACCATCGCGACCTACGAGCGCATCGAGTAGACGGGGCCGCGGTTCCCTGATGAGACACGATCGGAGACGGCGAAGCACGCTGTTCATGGAAGTTTTCTCGTGTGGTCGAACCTCGGGATTGCGGCGCGTTGGCCAAGAGGCTCAAAGCTTCGGGCGACGTGTGATCTCTGCGTCGCGGATGATCGCTTCGAAGAATCCAATCTGGAGGTCGACCTGTCGCGCGAAGAGCTCGCGGCCGGCCTTGGTCCCCAGTGGGTTGCGCTCGCGGTACGTTTGCAGCCGCTCGAGCCGCTCGCGGATCATCGCAATCATCTTCTGAAAATCGTCTCGCTCGGTCATGCACCACAACACCACGCGATAGGCGCTGAACCGGTCTATATTGTCCGCATCGCTCACAACGTCCGCGACCGGTGTGTGCGGATGCTCGATGTCCGGTTCGCCATCCACATGGATCGCAATCGCATGAGAGATGACCCCGACCTCCGTCTCGCTGTAGCCGGCATCGCCCAGCACGGGGCGAGCGATCCGCGCGCCGACACGACCGTGATCGCGCCAGTCTTGTTCATCGTCGCAGAAGAAGTACGCGATGTCGTGAAGGAGACAAGCGGCGACACAGATCTCGGGATCGAGCTTCTCCTGCCCGGCGATCAGCTTCCCGTAGTGCGCGACGCGCAACGTGTGCTCCCAGCGGTAGTTGGCGGTGAACACGGGATGCCATGTCTCCTCCGACGCTGCCCGCGCGTGCTGCGCCTCGGCGTACTCGATGATCCGATCCAGCCGCCTGCTTTGCCCCGTCTCTCCCATGGTTCGATCTCCCTTCGGATGATGCATTGTCCGTGCACGGTTCTGCTCCCCAAGGTCCAGATGGTGGACGACTTGGTTGAAGTGCACAACGCGGAGCCGGTTGAAACTGCCGTGGGAGCGCCGCAGCGCGTTCGCGGCGGATTCCCTGTTGATCGTGATTCCGACGGTCCGGAGGGATCACCTCTCCACTGTATTCCTCGCTCCATGGTTCCCGATCTCGGCGAGCCGCGCGGTCCGTTCCCGATTCTCGCGGTGCGCGAGGTCGGGGACGGGCAGGTGGCTGGCATCGCCGACAACCTACTCTTGGCGGAAGGTGGAGACCGGCGGATGGCGTGGAATCCGATCCACTGGCTCGCCGGCGAGATCCAGCAGCGATTCACGGACACTGATAGCTCGTGCAGGATGCGGTCTGCCGCGAACAGCATGACCAGCCTGCAGTGCTCGCGACAGAAGGGCGGGAGAAGCCGATCGTCAGTCGAACGCCGAGTGCGACTTGCTCTTCGTCCTCGATTTGACAGGCGCATCGAACCGATTCACTCTGTGGCGGATGACCGACATCTGGCAAGTCAGGAACAGGAGACGTCCATGAACCATGACAGCCGCCCGATCGATCTGGCCAGCTCAGTCGAGTACCAGGCAGATGCCGTCGTCAGCAAGACGCTGCAGACATCGGAAGCGGGGACCGTTACGCTGTTCGCCTTTGCCAAGGGGCAGGAGCTGAGCGAGCACACGGCGCCGTTCGAGGCCCTCGTACAGGTACTCGAGGGTACAGTGGAGATCACGATTGCGGGGGAATCACATACGGTCGGCAGAGGCCAGGTGATTGTCATGCCCGCCGATCGCCCCCACGCCCTGCGTGCGATCGAGCCGTTCAAGATGCTCCTGACGATGATCAAGCCCAACGTGTAGAACGTCGTCGGTGCCGAAGGCTGCGATCCCGGCGAGCTACGTAGGGTGTCCCTGGGACTAGACGCTCGCCGCGTGAGTGCGACGCTCCCTCCGCGGACCCCTCCCCCTCCATGACGGGGGAGGTCAGGGTGGGGGTGCCGAGCTTGCGGGGGTGGGCGCCGGGCAGGGGAGGGAATCCTCTTCGCGCGTTCTCTCAGTGGTGCTGTCGCCAGCGCCTTGCCCTCACCTAGCCCTCTCCAGAGTGCTTGTCGTTCGCAACACCGACCAGCCGCTGACACAGCGCCACCTGGGTCAGGCCCAGCGCGGTTCCGAACGGACCGCGAAGCAGCGTGCTGAATGTGGCCACACAGCTGACTCCACAGCGGCTCGGATTCTCTCGCGAGGATGTTGGGCCACAAGGTGCGACCTCACTCCCAACGTGGCTACGTCTTCCGCTGCGCCATGGTAATCTGATTCGACAGGAGAGCGCGGCAGTGGCCTTTGGAGCCCTAAGGACGGAAATCGGATCCGGAAGGCACTGCTAGGCGAGTTGTCGAGACCAGAGGGCGACTGCCACGCCAACCAGGAACAATGTTGCCCCTGCTACGCAAGCCACAGTAGGAGCATCGAGCATCTTCGACAGAGCGATTGTCCAGAACAATCCGTATATCGTGAGCAACACCAAGGGCACCCATCTCGCAGGCCCGCCTCCGCGGGTTGCAGTGCTGGGATTGAACCACGCAAGATATCTCGCAGAGAGGGTAGGGTCAACTGCCTCCGAATGGCGTCGCTCCAAGCAGCAACCGGCCTGCAACCTCAACAGGTCGAGGAACAGGTGAGCGTCTGCTGGGTCACGTGATGGTGTAGCTTGATGATCCTCCTCTAGTTGATCGAGATGCCAACGGATCAACCGGGCTTGTGCTGTTGTCCTTTCCCAGGACCGACTCAGAAGAATCGAGCACACTCCCCCGGCGACTGAAAGGAACAGTAGCGAGACCGCCAGGAGGGGAATGCCATTCTCTGGATCCAAGCCTCCGTTCTGCTCCAGTTGCACGAGCATGGTCGTGCACGCCAGAATCAGAAACGAGTGAGCCAGGAGGTAGTTGCCGAAGAGCGTGTTGCTTGCGCCATACACGGAACTCCAGATCGAGCAGAGCGTGCGACAAAAGGTCCCCTTTGGTGGGGAAGACGGCTTCCTCGTTGGTGTCCTTCTGAGCCATTCCTGGGTAGTATACATGAGACTGAACACAGGGGCACGCAATCAGGTGTGTTGTCCTTCCGGTCTTTCATCCGCAAGAAGGGTGTGGTCGTTCCGTATGCCTCATCGAGAATGACTCCCGGCTCTGCCCTGTTGCCTGCACGCAACGAAGGCGTCAAATTGTGCATCCCCCCTTGGTTGAAGGGTGAAGTACAGTGTTGCGTGTCGCGTCAGTTGCTTGCACCCCAACCGAGGATGCGGGAACCAGAGAACTCGAAACGGCACGATGGTCAGCATCTCGTGAGCACCCATGAAGATCTCCTCGCGGTTGCCGTCGTCGTTCTCTCATCCTCGAGGTCGGATCAGCAGTGGCTTCAATTCCCTAATTGTCGAAGCCAATGCGAGAAGGCAGTAGTCCGCGGATGGCTTCTCGCCGGGCTCGGCTTCTCCATTCATCGAAGCCGAGACCCAGTTGAAAAACCAGCGGTGTATTAGTACACTAGCACACCATGATGGCCAAGAACGCACCCCCGCTCTGTCCGAACGCAAACACAACGTCGGGACCAACCCTCCGAAGGGTCCGTTGCACCACAGCGGCCCTCCTGGTGACGCTCCTGGTTGGCATGGCTGGCTTGGCAACACTAGGCCAGGTCTACAGCCACCAGGAGCTGATCGAGGACGCGCGGCAGCTGCTGGCGATCCTCGAGGAGAACCATCCGGATCCGTATGTTCACGGCGGCGGCAAGATCGCCTTCCATCTCCGCTTTCAGGAGATGCTGGCGAGCATCCCCGAGGACGGAATGACGGCCGAGGCATTCTCGCGCCTGCTGGTCCCGTTCGTTGCCTCGGTCGGCGATGGGCACACCGATGTTTGGGCACGGTACGCGTTGGATCGTGCTTTGCCCGGCGGCATTCCGCTTCGGTTCGAGATCGTCGAGCAGTCGCTGTACGTTGCGGCGGTCGTTGCCCATGGTGACCGGGAGCTGCTCGGCGCGACGCTCGTGTCGGTCGAAGGTGTGACGCTCGACAAGCTCCGCCAACGACAGCGGCAGCTGCGTGGTATCGAGAACGAGCTCCACGATCTGCTCTGGTTGCTCGACGGCCTCTGGTACCGTGCATACCTCCACGATCTGATCCCCGAGTGGACGGGCTGCGCTACGATCGATGTGACGCTTCGGCTTCCGGATGGATCCCTCGTCGAGCGATCGTTCCGCACGACGCACTACGCCGGCATTCTCCGATACCCGGAGACGGCGCTTGAGATGATCGATGCCGGTCCGTACGGATTCGCGACCGGTTTCCTTGACGACGACCGCGAGATCGCGATTCTGCGTGTCGACGACATGACAGCCTATCGCGAGGTGCTCGGTCGCACTGGCGGCCGCCGACCCGAGGACATCTCGGATGCGGAGCGGGCATCGACGCCGTCGGCGACGGAGGTCTTCCGTCAGCTGATTGTCGACATGAAGGCGGCGGGCACGGAGACCCTGCTGATCGATCTGCGGAATGACATGGGCGGCGCGTCGCTGATGGCCGACATCCTTGTCTATTTCCTGTACGGCATGGACGGGTTGCACGAGGCTGCGAGCCGATCGATCCTCGCTGGAGGAGGACAGATCGAACGGGTTGGACCGCTGGAGATGAAGTTCTACTCGGATGCCGAACTGGCTGAGCAGAGCGCGCAGCACAGCTTCCCGTTCGAGGTTGGCGACTACAAGGTGACCGATCATCACGACTTCTACGAAGCGTATGCCGCACAGCTGGGCATGACCCTCGACGAGCTGGCAGAGGAGCAAGGACACGCCCTGGTCGCCAGTCGGTACACCGACTTTCCCGAGTTCGCGGCAGAACTCGCTGCCGGAACGTACGGCGGGACGCATACACCGAGGAACGTCATTGCGCTTGTCCGGCCGCGGACCTACAGCTCGGGGTTCACACTGATGCAGTATCTCGATTGGGCCGGGGCGACACTCGTTGGTACGCCGTCGGCGCAGGCGGCGAACACGTTCGGTGAGGGGCTGATCTGGACCCTAGATCACACGGGGATCCAGGGGATTGTTTCGCATAACTGGTACGTCTCCTCTCCAGAAGACTTGGAGCGGGGGCGTGTGTGGCCGGTTGACGTAGAGATGACGTACGCGGAGCTGGCGGAGTATGGCTTCGATCCGAACACGGAGATGCGGATGGCGCTCGAGTGGGTGGAGGCGAAGGAGCGGCAAACAGCGCTGACTCAACTGGAGACGCAGATCGCATCGATTCGAGAGGTACTGCGCATTCCAGGGCTGTCGGCGGCCGTCGCTCAGGATGGCGAAGTGATCTGGGCGCAGGGCTTTGG
>CAZORQ010000021.1:7336-44208 GCA_964582285.1 uncultured Thermotogae bacterium | reverse complement strand
GATCTACACGTTCGCCCCGGAGGCGGAGCGGATGGTCCTGCCGACGCCGCAGGCGCTGACCCTGACGAGCATCGTCATCGGTCTGGCGACGACGGCACTCTTGCTCTCGTTCGCCGTGTTCATCCACCGCCACTACGGGACGCTCGACGTTCGAAAGGTAAAGGAGCTCCGAGGATGACCGCACTGACCGACCATGCACCGGTGCTCCTGATCGCGATTCCGTTGCTCGGAGCGTTCGCCGTTCCGCTCATCGGGAAACTCGGTCGGGGAGCGCGGAATACGTTTGTTGGGCTGATCGCGCTGATCACCGCAGCTGTCGCAGGTCTCCTTGCCGCAACCGTGTTCGGCCAAGGGGGAGCACCAAGTCTCTATGTGCTTGGCGGACAGGGGTTCGGTCTTCCGCTTCCATCGGGATTGAACGTTCCAATTCGGATCATCTTCGAGATCGATGGAATGGGCGCGTTCATGGCGCTGATTACTGCGCTGGTCACGCTGACTGGGGCCTTCTTCAGCTTCTCGTACTGGAGGAATCGATCCGGCGGGACGCTGTTCCACAGTCTGCTGATGCTGCTAACTGCGGGGATCTTCGGCATGGAGTTGACAGGCGACATGTTCAACTTCTTCGTCTTCTTGGAGATCACATCAATCGCCGCATGCGGCCTGATCGGCTTCCGCGTTTGGTTGAAGCATTCGCAGGAAGCCGGATTCAAGGTGATGGCGCTCTATACGCTATCCGGCATGTTTGTGTTGCTTGCCGTCGGCCTGCTATACGGGCAGTACGGTGGACTGAACATCGCCTACCTCGCAAGCGTGATTACAGGGAGCACCATTGATATCGTCGCTCTCGGCCTGCTGTTCACCGGATTGGCGCTGAAAGCGGGAGCGGTTCCACTGCACATGTGGGCACCAGATGCATACGGGGAAGCTCCGGCTCCCATGTCAGCGGTTCTTGTCGCCAACAGCCAGGCAAGCCTCTACGGGCTATTCCGGATACTGTTCACGCTATTCGGCCTGACCATCTCCGTGGCGACATTGGGATGGATGCTAATCGCCCTCGCACTGCTGACTATTTTTGTTGGCGTCACGATGGCTCTGATCCAAAGCGATATCAAGCGGCTAGTCGCATATAGCGCGGTATCACAGATCGGATACATGCTCCTCGGCGTCGGTGTCGGCCTTGCGGTGAGTGTCGCGAAGCCCGACTTCGGTTTCGTGGCAATGCAGGGCGGCATCTTCCACATGCTGAACGACGCTGCATGCATCGGGCTGCTGTTCTTCGTCAGTGGAGTCGTCATTCGCGCGACGGGGACGCGGGATCTGAATCGGATGGGCGGACTGGCGCACTCGATGAAATGGACGAGCATTCTGTTCATCATCGGCGCGTTCGCCCTCGCCGGCGTCCCGCCGTTCAACGGCTTCGCCTCAAAGTTCCTCATCTATGAGGCGGCATTCAAGCTCAGCCCATTCCTTGCCGTGGTCGCGATTCTGTCGAGCATCCTGCTCCTTGCCGTGTTTGTGAAGGTCTTCCAAGCCGCATTCCTCGGGACAAGGCAGGAAGGATTAGAAAGCGATGTGCCCATGGGAATGATGATTCCGATGGTGGCACTGGCTCTCGTAGTCATCGTCTTCGGTCTCTTCCCGGGCTTCTTTGTCGACAAAATAGTAACACCGGCGGCCAATGCACTCTGGTACGGACGTGATGCGTATATCGATCTCGTCCTGGGAGGAGGATAGTCATGAACGGAATCTCATCAGGTTTCGGGGCGTGGAATCCGATCGCCTGGGCGCTCTTGTTCATCGGCATCCTGGCGACTGGTTTCGTCTTCCGCCTCTTCGGCAAGAAGGGGTACAAACGAGGCACCGGACAGACGAAGGTCTTCCTCTCCGGGAACGAGGAGCCTGAAGACTCCACGGCGCTGCACGTACGCGGCGACCACCTCTATTGGGGGATGGTCGAAGGCTTGTCCGGCTACTACCGGCGCATCAGGGCTCTCCACACGGGCGTTCTCAACGATTACGGCGCCTGGATCATCGGAGTGCTCGCGCTGGTCTTCGTTATTCTGGCACTGGTTAGGTGAGTGATATGCCACTACCAAGATCATTCAAGAAGGCATTGTGGGTGTTCCATATCGCAACGGGATCGTGCAACGGTTGCGACATCGAGATCGTTGCCGCGCTGACGCCGCGCTACGACGTGGAACGCTTCGGGATCATGCTGACCGGGACGCCGCGACATGCTGACGTCCTGCTTGTCACCGGACCGGTGACCAAGCCAATGCTCCCACGACTGAAGCGGATCTACGATCAGACACCGGACCCCAAGGCCGTCGTCGTTGTCGGCGGGTGCGGGTGTACCGGCGGCGTGTTCTATGAGTCGTACAACGTTGTCGGTCCGGTCGACGAAGTGATCCCCGTCGATGTCTACGTCCCTGGCTGCCCATCTCGGCCCGAGGCGATCATCGACGGCGTGGTCAAGGCGGTTACCAAACTCGAGACACTGGAAAGAGCGGGGGTGAGCGGATGAACCCAGAACAGATCCTCTCCTCCTTCAAAGGGATCCTGAAAGGGAAGGTTCTAGCCGATCGAATGATCGAACGGACCGTCGGTACAATCGATCCGGCGTCCGTCTACGATCTGTGGATCACCGTCGACCGGTCGGTCTTCCGAGACGCGGTCGCGCATCTCTGTGCAACGTTCGATCCGCACCTGTCAGTCATCTCCGGCGACGATCTCGGCTCTGAAGTGGCGTTCAACTACCATTTCTCGACCGGGTGGGGCGAGCGCTACGGTGAGGCGACATTCACGATCCGCACCGTCGTCCCGAAGAACGACTTCCGGATGCCGACGATCTGCGATCTCTTGCCGGGCGCACAGACGTCGGAGCGGGAGAAGCACGAGTTCTTCGGCCTGAAGATTGAGGGACTTCCCGATAGTCGGAATCTCTTCCTCCCCGAGGAGATGACGATTCATCCATGGCGCAGGGATCTCCAAGAGGAGACAAACAAGGAAGTCAAGCGACTGGTGAAGTGGGAGGCACGCGATGAATAACCAATCGATCCATCTTGACGTAGGAAACAGCACCGCGTGCTACTCCGTCCCCGTCGGTCCGGTTCATCCGGCACTGAAAGAGCCAATCCGATTCCAGTTCGATCTCAACGGTGAGCAGATCGTCGGCGTCGACATCAAACCGGGATTCGCACATCGCGGGATCGAGTACATGGGGATGCGAAGGAACCTGATCCAGACACTGTACTTGTCCGAGCGCATCTGCGGGATCTGTTCGATCTCGCACCCGTTGGCGTTCACGCAGGCGGTCGAGAACGCAGCCGGAATCGAGGTTCCTCCTCGTGCGCAGTACATCCGCACGATCATCGGGGAGCTCGAACGGATCCACTCGCACCTGCTGTGGGCCGGGGTTGGGGCACACGAACTCGGATTCGACACATTGCTCCACCTCGTGTGGAACGTCCGCGAGAAGTCGATGGACCTGCTCGAGCAGCTGACCGGAAACCGGGTCGACTACGCGATCCCGATCTTCGGCGGCGTCCGCCGCGACATCCCGGAGGAGAAGGCGCCGCTCGCCTACGAGGCGCTCGACTACTACAAGCGGCTGCTGCAGGACCTCATCGACGCGTTTCTGCACGACAAGTCGGTCGAGATGCGGACGCGCAACATCGGGGTGATGACCTACGATCAGGCGGTCGAGCTGTGCGCCGTCGGCCCGACGACCCGCGCGTCCGGCGTGAAGAAGGACGTGCGCGTCGACATGCCGTACCTCGCGTACGCCGACATCGACCTGCACGCGATCACCCCGGAGGATTACGGAACCGAGCCGATCGGCGACGTCTTCGACAACATCATCGTCCGCCTCCTCGAGGTGGGCCAGGCGATCGAGATCATCGAGTTCTGCCTCGAGAACCTCCCCGAGGGCGAGCTGACGTCGATCCCGAAGGTCCCCGCGCTGCTTGCGGCGCTGAAGAAGGCGAACGGCGAGGGAATCGGGCGGCACGAGGCGCCGCGCGGAGAGGTCTTCCACTACGTGCGGCTCGAGGAGGACGTCGAGGAGATGGCGGTCTGGAAGGTGAGGGCACCGACGTACGGGAACCTCATCGGCTGGGTGCCGAAGTTCCTCGGCGACGAGGTGGCCGACATCCCGATCGTCGCGGCGTCGATCGATCCGTGCATGTGCTGCATGGACCGCGTGCACCTCGTCGACGAAGCCGGGATCGAGTCCGTGCGGACCAAGACGGAACTCGTTCGGCTGTCGCGGGAGAAGACAAGGAGGATCTGCGGATGAGCGCAACCATCGCACACGCCGTCTGGCAGGGGCTCGTGATCCTCTTCGGAGGCGCGCTCCTCGGGATGGTGTACAAGGGGTTCGACCGGAAGCTCGCGGCCCAGATGCAGGGTCGGATCGGCCCACCGCTTCGGCAGCCGTTCTACGACGTCGTCAAGTTGATGGTCAAGGAGAACGTCGTGCCGGATCACGCGGTCGGGTGGCTGTACAACCTGATGCCGCTCCTGTCGCTCGCTGCCGTCGGGACCCTGCTGTTCTACATCCCGCTCGGCGGGTTCAAGCCGCTCCTCGGCGGGTACGGGGACCTGATCCTGATCCTCTACCTCCTCGCCGTCCCTTCGTTGGCGATGGTCGTCGGTGGATTCGCCGCCGGCTCGCCGTTCGCCACCGTCGGCGCGCAGCGCGAGATGGTGATGATGATGGCCTACGAGTTCCCGCTCGCGATCACGTTCCTATCGCTCGCGTGGCGTCTTTCGGTTCTCCTCCCTGGTCAGCCGGTCTTCTCGCTGACCACTCTTGCAGCCAACCCGCTGTGGGGGCTCGTCGGGCCGATGGGGTTCATCGGTCTGCTCCTGCTGTTCTTAGCGCTGCTCGTCGTAACCCCTGCAGAACTGGCGAAGATCCCGTTCGATATCCCAGAGGCGGAGACGGAGATTGCTGGCGGATTGCTCGCCGAGTACTCTGGCCGGAACCTGGCGATGTTCTATCTCGGCGATGCAATCAAGATGGTTGTCATGGCGTCGCTGATGGTCGCCTTGTTTTTCCCGTACGGCTTGGCGAACCTCTTCAGCATCAGCGGAATCTGGGGCGGGATCATCGATGTGGCCTTCTATCTGGTAAAGGTGTTCCTTGTCATCTTCGTCGCTGTGATTACTGTGCGTGTCGGGTTCGCCCGGTTGAAAATCGGTCAAGTGACCCGCATGTTCTGGCTTCCTGTCACCGGGATCTCCCTGCTCGGGATGCTCTTGCTGACACTCGATCGGTTTGTCTAGGAGGGGACCGTGATCCTCGGAACGCTACTCAAGCAGTTGTTCAGCAAGCCGGCAACGAACCCGTTCCCGGTGAAGTACATGCCACGCTCGGTCACGGCGGTCCTAAAGAAGGTCGCCGCAGGCCAGGCAGCCATCAATCCGCCCGTCCCCACACCGGCGGACTTGCGCGGCAAGATCTCCTATGATCGTGAGAAGTGCATCGGCTGCGGGCTCTGCGTACGCGTATGCCCGGCAAGCGTCATTGAGCTGTACAAGCCGGAGGGTGAAGAGAAGAGCAAGATCCGAATGTACGTCGCGCGTTGCACCTTCTGTGCGCAGTGTGTCGATGCTTGTCCTGTCGGCGCTCTAGCAACCACGGAGGATTTTCTCCTCGCCGATACCGATCGTTTCTCGCAGAATCTGGTTGTAGAGTGAGCGACGGCTGATGCCGCCGCTGAAGGCGAAGCGGGTGCCCATGGCGCCCGCTTCGCTTTGCCATCTCAATGCTTGCTCCCGATACGTCCTGGCCAAGGGCATCGATGCTCCACACGTATCTTCCAGTCATGACAAGCACGTCCCCGATTGTTCAACTTGCCTGGATTCAGTCAAACGGCTACGATCCGGCACAACAAGTATGTCTTCGTTGGGAGGGCTGGCGGACTGATGTGTCCGGTGTCAACACAACGGAACCGTCGCTATCGAGTGTGGCCGTTCCTTCTTCTGATTTGCCTTGCTGCTCTGTTTGTCGTGGAGCGGCTGTTGATCCCCCCCTCCCTCGAGTTGCATCAAGCTCGGCGTGAGATGATGGATACCTGGGTATCCATCTCTATCTACGTTAGGGACGAAGCACAAGCTGCTTCGGTATTTGACACCGCCTTCGACCGTATGGCTGATGTGGTTGCCATCGCTTCGGTGTTCGAGCCCAACGCCGAGGCGGCCCGACTCAATGCACACGGCGTCCTTGACGCCGCATCGCCCGAGCTACTCGACATGCTTGCCGCAGCAAAGCGGGTCTCCCAGATCTCGAACGGGGCGTTCGACGTTACGATTGAGCCGCTGCTTGCCTTGTGGCGATTTGATCCGGATGTCGAGAGGCAATTCTGGGAGCTAGACAAGGCCACGCAGCAGACCGCAATCGACGAAGCCAAGACCTTGGTCGGCTCCGATCGTATTGTTCTCGGCAGCAACCCAAACGTCGCACTGATCCCTGGAACGCAGATAACGCTTGGAGGGATTGCGAAAGGGTATGTCGTCGATCAGGGACTTGATGCACTCCGTGACGCGGGCGTCAAGTATGCGATAATAGATGCCGGCGGCGACATCGGAGCGTATGGGGGAAAGCCGGGCGGTGCCAAGTGGGAGATCTCACTCCGCCACCCAGATGATGAGAGGCTGTCGATGGCGACGTTCTCACTGACCGACGGCGCGATCGCTACGTCCGGCAACTATCTCCGATACTTCGACGCGGAGGCCAGTGTTGGACACATCATGGATCCGCGGACTGGCCAGTCGGCACACCGGTCGTCAAGCGCCACAGTGATCGCCCCAACATGCATGGAAGCTGACGCGCTGGCTACCGCGATATTCGTGCTTGGGCCGGTTGACGGGCTGGCCGTGGTGGAGCGGCTGGAAGGGGTGGAGGCGATGGTGCTTGGCCATGACGATCCGACGGAGATCGCACGTTCCAGACATCTCGATCGCTACGAGACTCGGAAGAAGGACGGAACATGAAGGTGGACTTGTTCGAAGTACTAGGGATTCGACGCGCAGAAGGGGTGCATCCTCCCGGCCACAAGACGACATCCGAGGCGATGATCGAGCGTGCTCCTCTGCCCGAGCGAGTCGTTCTCCCGATGTCCCAACACATCGGCGCACCCGCCACACCAGTTGTAGCACCGGGGGATCACGTCGTCGTCGGTCAGAGGGTAGCTGAGGCTGTGGGTGCCTGTTCGGCGTCGATTCATGCAACCATCTCCGGCGAGGTCAAACCGCTCACGACCATCGTCAGCCCAACAACGGGCACGCCAACCGGCGCAATCGTCATCGAAGGCGACGGTGAGGACACGTGGGGTACATTCGAGGCGGCCGATCCGGATTCGCTATCATCGGAGGAGATACTGGCCCGCATCGCGGACGCCGGCATCGTTGGCCTCGGCGGAGCGGCATTCCCAACGCATGTGAAGCTCAATCGCCCCCCCGAGAGTCCCGCGATTCACACGGTACTCGTCAATGGAGCCGAGTGTGAGCCACATATCACATCCGACGATCGGCTGATGCGGGAGAAGCCGGATCGTATTCTCGCAGGCCTTCGAGTCGTCATGCAGCTCCTGTCTGTGCACCGGGCGTATGTCGGAATTGAAGACAACAAGCCGAGGGCCATCGAGGCCATGCGCCAAACGATCCAGAAAGCCGATCTCCCCGGAGATGTTTCTGTGATAGCTCTCGGAACGAAGTACCCGATGGGCGCGGAGAAGACAATGATCAAGGCAGTCCTTGGACGCGAGGTTCCCGAGGGAGGTTTCCCGACTGACATCGGCGTGGCGGTGCAGAACGTTGCCACGCTGGCTGCAGTCGCCGATGCTGTGCTGGACGGGCGTCCACTCGTCGAGCGAGTCGTCACGATTGCCGGTTCTGTAGCAACACCGCGGAATCTGATCTCGCGATTCGGCTCCCCCGCGTCGCTACTGATCGACGCCTGCGGAGGGATGTCACCTGATGCCAATTCGATCGTGTTCGGCGGTCCGATGATGGGCATTGCCCAAGCGTCGGCTGACGTACCGTTGCTCAAGAGCACCAACTGCGTCCTGATTCAACGCGAAGTGGCGGGGATCGAGCGAGACTGCATACGGTGTGGGCGTTGCATCCAGCGCTGTCCGATGGGCTTGATGCCGTTGATGTACGTCAGTCACGTCAAGAAGGATATGATCGCCGAGCTGGCCGGCTACCATGTGCTCAGCTGTGTGGAATGCGGCGCGTGTGCATACGACTGCCCGGCCAGTATCCCAATTGTGTCCTACATCAAGCTCGGCAAGGCGAAGCTTCGTCAGCTGGGGAGGAGGACCCCGTGACAGAACAGAGTAGACTGACGCTTTCCCCGGCACCGCACGTCCGCGGGAAGACATCCATCTCAAGGGACATGTATCTTGTGGTTCTCGCCCTGTTGCTCCCTGCGGCCGGCGCTGTCTACTTCTTCGGTCTGTACGTCCTGTTGATGCTTGGCGTGGGTGTCATCTCGTGTGTCCTGACAGAAGTCGCCGCCAAGGCTCTGCGGCGGAAGTCTTTCCACATGGACGGAAGCGCCGTGATCACCGGCCTGCTATTGGTGCTGGTACTTCCCCCTCGTTCGCCGCTCTGGGTGGTGGTGATCGGCTCGGTGTTCGCCATCGGCATCGCCAAGGAGGCGTTCGGTGGACTCGGCTGCAACATCTTCAATCCTGCACTCGCCGGACGCGCCTTCGTATCGATATCGTTCGCCGGCGTACTTGGCCGATGGATTCTTCCGACCACATCATGGTTGGCCGACGCGGTCACTTCCGCCACGCCGCTGTCCGAAGGGTTCGTTACAACGATGACCAAGCCGGAGCTCTATCGCGCCCTGTTCCTCGGTCATGTCGGGGGCAGCGCCGGCGAGACGTCGGCGCTACTGATCCTGATCGGCGGCGCCATGCTTCTGGCGTTCGGAATCATCAAGTGGCACATCCCTGTGTTCTACATCGCCACGGTGTTCGTGCTGAGCTGGATCATGGGGCAGGATCCGTTGTTCCATATCCTCGCCGGCGGCCTGATGCTCGGTGCCTTCTTCATGGCCACAGACTATGTCACCGGCCCGCTGACAACGCGGGGACGCATCCTCTTTGCCGTCGGCGCGGGGGTGCTTGTTGTACTGATACGCCTGATCGGCTCCATGCCGGAGGGCGTGGCCTATTCGATCCTGGTGATGAACGCGTTTACACCGTTGATCGATCGGTACACGCGGCCGCGACCGCTTGGCATGCCCCGGAAGAGCGCACGAACCAGAGCGGGGGGGGAGTGAAATGGCCAAACCAGGACGTGGCGCATATCCGATCCTCTTCTTGACCGTCGTGGTTCTCGTCTCAGTCGTTGCACTGACATTGATCGACGGCATTACGTCCGAGCGGATTCTTGAGGCCCAAGCGGATGAGGTGAAGCAGATGTTGGGCAGTCTGTTCCCAAGCCTCGACTCCTACGAGTTGAGTAATGACACCGGCCGTTATGCCGTCCTTGAGGACGGCTCTCGGATCGGCATCGCGTTCATGACGCAGGCCATCGGGTACGGCGGCCCGATTGACATCCTTGTCGGGCTTGGACCGGACCATACCCTGCGCGGTATCCGCATCATCTCCCAACAGGAGACGCCTGGACTCGGAGCAAGGATCGTCGAGACAGGCTTCCTCGATCAGTATGTCGGCCTCGCCGTCGATGACTTGGCCCTGCGCAAGGACGGAGGATCAGTCGATGCGATCACTGGAGCAACCATCAGCTCAACCGCTGTCACAGACAGGCTAAGAGAGGCTATCCTCGAGATGATCGAAGAAGGGGGAGACGGACCATGAATCAATGGATGAAGGCCTTGACCAACGGCATCGTTCGCGCCAACCCCACGTTCATTCTACTGCTCGGCCTCTGCCCGACACTGGCAGTCAGTACGTCGGTTGACAATGCGTTCGGAATGACAGCGTCAGTGTTATTCGTTCTCCTTGCTGCCAATGTCATAGTGTCCTTGCTGCGCAAGTGGATTCCGGATCGCGTGAGAATCCCGACATTCATCGTCATCATCGCAACGTTGGTCACAATCGTGGATCTGGCGCTCAAGGCATTCGTTCCGCCGCTCTCCAAATCGCTCGGGATGTACGTTCCGTTGATCGTCGTGAACTGCATCATTCTCGGGCGTGCGGAGGCGTTCGCTAGCAAGAATAGCACATGGCATTCCGTTGCCGACGCAATCGGCATGTCAATCGGATTCGGCGTGGCCATCCTTCTCGTATCGTTCTTCCGGCAACTGCTTGGATCGGGTTCGATCGAGGCATTCAACGTGCGCCTCTTCTCGATTCCCGGATTGGCCGACAACCCGGCCGCAATCTTCCTGCTGCCGATGGGAGCGTTCTTCGTCATCGGGATCTTGCTGGCGCTGTTTCGCTGGCTGGGGGTGAGTGAGTGTGAGTGAGCTCGTTGCCATCTTCTTCGGCATGGCGTTGGTCAACAACATGGTCCTGTCCAAGTTCCTTGGACTGTGTCCGTTCTTCGGCGTCTCCAAGAAACTGTCAAGCGCATTCAGCATGGGGATTGCGGTGCTTCTTGTGATGCTCGTGGCCTCGGCTGTCACGTGGCCACTGTTCCACTACCTGCTCGTGCCCTACGGCTTTGAGTTCATGCGCACAGTGATTTTCATCCTCGTGATCGCGTCGCTGGTGCAAATCATCGAGATGACGATCAAGCGGACGAACATGACACTGTACAACGCCCTGGGAATCTACTTGCCGTTGATCACGACGAACTGCGCCGTACTCGGTATCACGTTCATCAACATTGACGCTCAGTACAGCTTCATCCAGGCGCTTACCGCGGCACTCGGAGCTGGCGCAGGGTTCACGTTGGTCTTGCTCATCATGTCTGGCATCCGCGAGCGACTCGACTTGGCTGATATCCCCCGCGTCTTCCGCGGGGCGCCGATCGCCTTTCTCGTTGCCGGTCTACTTGGAATGGCGTTTCTCGCCTTTGGAGGGATGGTCCGATGAGCACAACAGTCATCGCTGTTATCTTGCTGTCTGCGGTGGGGCTGATTGCAGGCATTGCGATTTTCATTGCCAATCGGATCCTGCCAAGAGAGGACGAGTCGCTGCAGAAAGCAAACGACGTGAAGGAATTCCTCCCAGGCGCCGACTGTGGAGCCTGCGGATACCCCGGCTGCTTCGCATACGCCCAGGCGGTCGCGAAGTCGGTCAAGGTACTCGAGGAGAGCCCGTGTCGCATCCTCGCGAAGGATGAGGAAGGGACCGCTCAACTCGGAGACTACCTCGGCATCGATTTGTCGTCCACCGGTCCTGGCTCGAAGGCTCTCGTCCACTGCACCGGCGACTCACCGACCATCGGATCGTACGACGGCATCGCCTCCTGTGCCGCCGCAGTGATGGTCGGAGCCGGAGAGAAGGAGTGTCCCTACGCCTGCGTCGGCTACGGAGACTGCGTCAGTGTCTGCCCGGCCAACGCCATCGTGATCGATCCGGAGAAGCGGGTCGCTCAGGTCGATTGGGAGAAGTGCATCGGATGTGGAATGTGTGTCACAGCCTGCCCCCGCGGCCTGATCAGCCTGGTGCCGGCCGAGACGCCGCAGTACCTTGGATGCAACTACTTGTCGAAGAAAGACGTGGCCGAGAGGAAGAAGTGCTCGGTCGGTTGTCTCCACTGTCAGATGTGTGTCAGGGCCTCCGAAAGCGGAGAAGTGGTTTGGAGCGACGAGCGTGATTTGCCGGAGTTCTCGACCACGCCGGCGCCGGATGCAATCGAGAAGTGCCCACGCAAGATCATCCTGAAAACGCCGGCCTACCCCGAAGCCACTGTCATGGCAGCAAGAGCGGCTGAGGACGCCTCCGACGTCACATCGAGCGGCTAGAACGCTGATGAGACCCAAGGCACCCTAGCTGTGAGCATCGATCAAGACCGAATGACAGATCAGGATAGCACGCTGATGTGGCTACGTCAGCTCAGCAAATGACCGCTTCCCAACCTGTACAAGAAGTGGTGGGTCGAACCGGATATCGAGATCTTGGGATGAGACCTTCTCCTCGTTGATCTTGACCCCGCCTTGCTGAATGAGGCGCTTCGCCTCGCCGCGACTTGTCACAAGGCCTGACGCCTGGAGCAAATCGATGATCCAGATCGTCCCGTCAGGCTTCAGGAGAGCCCGATCCAAGGTGACCTGGGGCACATCCGACGGCCGCTCATGCTGAACGTGAATTCGGTCGAACTCACCCTCCGCCTCGCTGGCAGCGGATGCGTTGTGGTACGCGGAGACGATTTCACGTGCCAAGCGCCGCTTGGCATCCCGCGGAGAGCGTCCTATCAGCTCATTCAGCTTGTCGTCGACCTCAATGTCGGTCAGTTTGTCGAAGTACTGGGCAATCAGCGTGTCGGGAATCGACAGCAGCTTCCCATACATCTCGTTCGGCGGCTCGTTGATCCCGACATAGTTGCCGGTTGTCTGACTCATGGCTCGCTCGCCATCGAGTCCGATCAGAAGCGGAACTGTCATCACGACCTGCGGTTCTTGTCCGTACTCTCGTTGGATATCTCGGCCGACGAGCAGATTGAACAGCTGATCTGCTCCGCCGAGCTCAACATCTGCTTCGATCGCCACCGAGTCGTACGCCTGCGCCAGCGGATAGAGGAACTCGAGCACGCTGATCGGCTCACCTGCAGCGTACCGCTTCGAAAAGTCGTCTCGCTCGAGCATTCGGGCCACGGTGTACTTCGCCGTCAACTGGATCACGTCAGCGAATGTGAGGTCTCCAAGCCACTCCGAGTTGTACCGAAATTCCGTCCGGTCGGGATCGAGAATCTTGAATGCCTGCTCGCGGTACGTCTTCATGTTCCGTTCAATGTCCTCAGCAGACATCAACGCGCGAGTCGACGACCGCCCCGACGGATCGCCGATAAGGCGGGTGAAGTCGCCGACAACAAGCACCCCAACGTGCCCGAGATCCTGGAACTGGCGCATCTTCCGGAGTGGAACGGAGTGGCCGAGCGTTAGATGTGGCGCGGACGGATCGATCCCCAGCTTGATCCGAAGGGCCTTGCCAGTTTCCTCGAACCGCCGCAGCTTCATGATTAGAGCCTCTTGGGGAATCAGCTGATCCGTCCCGTGTGCAAGCTCACCGGCGAGTTCCGTGAGACGCTTTTCCATCGGAATCTACGTCCGAACGACCGAAACGATCCGATCGTCCTCTTCCAGCTGAACGAGCCGCACACCGCGAGCGTAGCGGCGATAGACATTGATATCGCCGGCGAGAATTCGAATGACATGCTGTTCGGTGGTGATGATCAGCTCATCCTGATCGGAAACGATTCCGACCGATACCAGGTCTCCAGATTCGGCATCCAACTTGATTCCCTGCACACCTTTGCCGCCCCGCCCCTGAAGCGGGAAGTCATCGAGCGACACGCGTTTCCCATACCCCCGCTCAGTGACCATCAGCACCTTCTTGTCCATCGTGATGTCACGATCGAGACAGGCCATTCCGATCACCGCGTCGCCCTCGTCGAGGCGTATGCCGATCACACCGCGCGACGGACGCTTCGTTTGTCGCACGTCCGATTCGCGGAAGCGAATCGTCTGCCCATTGAGTGTTGCTAGAATGATGTCCCCGCCACCTTCCGTCACAGAAACGTCGACCAGGCGATCGTCTTCGTCCGCATTGATCGCGTTGATCCCTGTGATATGAACATTCGCGTAGTTGGCCAGAAGGTTTTTGTTGATGATCCCGTTCGCAGTTGACATCACGCACAGCTCTTCTTCGACATCGGCGAAGCTACGCACCGGCAGGATCGATCGCACGATCTCGTCCTGTTCAAGTGGAACGAAGCTGCGGAGGTTCTTTCCGGCCGCATCGCGGTTCATTGATGGCAGCTTGTGTCCTTGGGTTCGGTACACCTTCCGCTGGTCGGAGAAGAAGAGGAGCTGGTCGCGAGCATTAACCAAACTGGTCAGAAGAACGTAGTCATCCTCCTTCGTCCGCTGCCCGATAACCCCCTTCCCACCTCGGCCCTGACTGCGAAAATCGATCGCTCGCGGTGCGTTGATGTAGCCTCGGCTCGTGACACTGACCATCAGGTCGTAATCGGGGATCAGCTCATTGAAGTCGACATCTCCGTTCTCATCGGCAATCAACGTTCGACGTGCGTCGGTGTGCTTCTCGGCAATCTCCTGCAGCTCGCGCTTGATCGTCCCATCCAGGACCACATCGCTTCCCAGGATTTCCTCGTAGCTCGCGATTGCCTTCAGCTTCTCGCCATACTCGGAGTCGATCTTCTCGCCCTCAAGCGCCGTTAGCTGTGACAGCCGCATCCGCAGGATAGCTTCAACCTGCTCGTCGGACAGCGCCAGTTCCTCCTGGAGTGTCTTCTGCGCCGCCGAGGTATCGTTGGATCCTCGGATGATCTCTATCACACGCTCGATGCTGTCCAGTGCAATGCGATACCCTTCGAGGATGTGCGCCCGTTTTCGCGCCACGTCCAGACGATGCGCCGTCCTCCGGCTGACGACATCGCGGCGGAAGTCGATGAAGCAGTTGAGAATCTCCTTCAGGGAGAGCGTCCGTGGGTTTCCGTCGATGATCACGAGGAATACCGCGGCAAACGTCCGCTCAAGCGGCGTGAACTTGTACAGTTGATTCAGAACCACGTTTGGATTCGCCGACCGCTTCAGCTCGACAACGATCCGCAGTCCCTCCCGATCGGACTCGTCACGTAGATCGGACACGCCATCGATTTGCCCTTCGTGAACCTTCGTGGCAATCGACTCGACAATCGTCGATTTACGCACTTGATAGGGAATCTCGGTGATGATGATCTGTCCGTCATCTATCGCGGCTTGAGCACGAACGGTCATCTTCCCGTGACCGGTGCGATACATCTCCTCGATGCCGTCGCGTCCCATGATGATCCCACCGGTCGGGAAGTCCGGCCCTGGTATGAGGCCCATCAACTCCTTCACCGTCATATACGGGTTGTCCATCAGTGCGATCACACCGTCAACCAGCTCACCAAGGTTGTGAGATGGAATCTGCGTCGTCATTCCAACAGAGATTCCCCATGCGCCATTCATCAGCAGGCTGGGGACTTTCGCGGGAAGGACAATCGGCTCCTCAAGAGAATCGTCGAAGTTCGGCTGCCAGTCGACGGTTCCTTCATTGAGCTCATCGAGAAACTCTGTCGCAATCGGCGTGAGTCGCGCTTCCGTATACCGCGTCGCTGCAGCTGGATCTCCGTCGATCGAGCCAAAGTTTCCCTGACCGTCCACAAGGGGGTATCGATAGTTGAATGACTGCGCCATGTTGACCATGGTGTCGTAGATCGCTTGATCGCCGTGCGGATGGTACTTCCCCATGACCTCACCGACGACGCGCGCTGACTTGCGATGAGGTTTCCCGGGGACGACACCAAGCTCTCGCATCCCGTAGAGAATTCGCTTCTGCACCGGCTTCAATCCATCCCGGACGTCAGGGATTGCACGACCGCGGATGACGCTCATCGCGTAGTTGATGTACGACTGCTCCATCTCGTCTTCAATGAACGTTCGCTCGATCCGTTCCATGCCCCACCCCCTCACTCAAACGAACACCATAGAGTACTGAAATGCCAGTCCCCAAGCAAGTTTGGCTGCCCACAGCCCAGACAGAGAAGATGCAAGTAGAAGCCCCTCGCTTCCCACAAGCAGCGAGGGTCGCCGGCCGGCCCCGACCAGTTGCCGCTAGACCACCGAGTAGGGATCCACCGCATCCCTGATCGCGTCCCCCATGAAGTTGAACGCCAACACGGAGATGACGATGAATATCCCCGGCACCAGGATCCATGGATGCTGCTCGATTGCTCCGACATTTGTCGCAGCGTTCAACAGCGCGCCCCAACTGGTCATCGGTTCCTGGATTCCGTAGCCGAGGAAGCTGAGTGCGGCCTCGGTGAGCATCATCCCCGGGATCGTCAGCGTTGCATTCACGATCAGGTAGCTCATTACGTTGGGTGTGATATGGCGCACAATCACGCGCATGTCACCTGCCCCTACGGCTCGCGCCGCATTGACGAAGTCCATTTCCCGAATCGCGAGCACCTGTCCACGGATGATACGCGCGGCACCGCCCCATGACACGATCGCCAGTGCGACGATAATCCCCATAAACACCATCGCTGCGGAAAAACCGAACCCTCGCAGCGCGGCCCCCATCGCCATCAGGATCGGAAGGCCCGGGATCGCCAGCATGACTTCACACAGTCGCTGGATGAACATGTCGATGCCCCCGCCGTAGTAGCCGGAGACCCCCCCCAGCACAACCGAGATTGGAATCACCAGCATGACAACCAGAGGGCCAACGGCCAGGGACACCCAACTGCCCACAAGACAGCGAGTGAACAGGTCGCGACCCAGCGAATCCGTCCCCAAGACGAAGAACTCGGCAGTTGAGCCATCCTCAGCGACCGCGCCAAACAGATGGATACTCGACGGGATGAACCCGAACAGCTTGTACTTCGAACCGCGCACAAAGAAGCGAAGGAAGTACTTCGCGCTCGTGTCCTCGTCGAATGTCACCTTGTACGTCTTGAGATCCAGCTCGCGCTTGGTCTTGTACACGAACGGTCGTGACATCGAACCACTCTCATCGCGGAAGTGCACGACGGACGGCGGCGCATACACGTACTTGCGGAACTGCGTCCCATAGTGGTAGGGCGCGATGAACTCCGCGAACACCGCAAGAACCACGAAGATCAGCACCACCACTGTACCGACATTCCCGACCCGGTGTCGCTTGAACGCGCTCCAGATCATCTGCCCCTGCGAGCGGCTTACGTAGCCCCGTTCTTCCGCCTTGAGAGCTCGCGCCTCCGCCCTCGTCGTCTTGCGTCGTAACCGTACCATCTTGTTCCTCGATCTCCCTTTTCCGCAGTGCTAGTTGTAGCGGATTCGCGGATCAACCCATGCAAGAAGAAAGTCCGCGACAACGTTCCCGATCAACAGAAACAGGCTGAAGAAGAGCAACGCGCCCATGATCACCGGCTCGTCCTGCCTCTGCAGGGCACTGAAGTACGCGCGTCCGACCGTCGGTATGTTCAGCACGATCGCCGTGATGATTGAACCTCCGACCAGGTTCGGCAGAGCCAGCCCCAGCGTCGTTACAAGCGGGTTGATCGCGTTGCGAACCGCGTGTTTGTAGGTGACCACCCGTTCGGCCAGCCCCTTCGATCGAGCCGTTTGCACATAAGGCAAAGCCAGCGTGTCGAGAAGGCTTCCCCGCATCAGGCGGATTAGTCCCGCCATACCGCTGGTGCCAATCACAACCCAGATCGGCCAAAGGTGCCAAATGTAGTTGACGAACTTTGCCCACGACATCGGCTGGTCGAAGAAACGAGCGTCGAGCAAGCCCCCAACGCCCAGACCGTGCTCGCCAACCTTGAAGACCACGACGAACATCCACAGAAGGACAAGCGCGAAGAAGAAATTCGGAATCGACAATCCCAGAAACCCAAGAAACGTCACCGTGTGATCGCTCGCCTTGTACTGGTGCGTAGCGGAGTAGATCCCAATGGGGATCGCGAAAATCCATGTCAGCACAAGCGTCGTCGATGCCACGATGATCGTCCACATGAGCCGTCCTCCGAGAAACAGCGTTCGAAAGACGGGCATCTGCGTATCCATTGAGACCCCGAAATCGCCCGTCACCACGCCCTTCAGCCAATAGAGGTATTGCACAGGCCACGGCTTGTCCAATCCGTACCGTTCCACCCGTGCCTGTAGCGTTTCTGCGGTCATGACAGGATTGAGCCTGGCTGTGGTCAGGTAGTCGCCCGGCATGATCTTGATCAAGATGAACGAGATCAGGGAAACCACGAGTAATAGCGGAATCATATATAAAATCCGCCGTATTATATATGTTAGCATTTGCCTACCCTAAGGAGCACCACTACGATGGAGCAGTGGGCGCGGCGCGTCATAGAATCGCGCGCCGCGCCCTTGAAGCCTCCGTAGCTACTAGAGCCTGTTGTCGAAAGCGAATTCCGCCAACCGCCATCCCGCAATGGTTGCGTATGGGTTGGACAGCGCGCCGTTTCCGACGTGGTCGTAGTAGCAGTACAGGAACGTGGACGTGATCAGATACTGGTAGCCCAGCCTCTGCGCCACAAGAACCTGGTACTCCTTGTAGATCTCAAATGCCTCGTCGTTATCCAGCGTGCTCACGCCTGCAGCGATGAGTTCATCGATGCGAACGTCGAGTTCGGTCGGCTCCTCACACGACGAGTATCGCCATGCGAATAGCGACGCGCACGTGCGGTAGACGTTCGGCGCGTGTGCATCATTGCCGCCACCGGCCAGACCAAGCAGGATCATGTCGCCTGTCGACGACAGCAGTCTGGTGACGAGTGTGTTGAAGTCGACGACCTGGAAATTCACATTCAGTCCGGCCGCACGGAAGTCTTCTGTCAGGATGAGACAGAACTTGGTTCGAGTTGTGTTGTCGTTGGTGTTGAACTCGATCGTGAGTGGCGCTCCACTTGGAAGATCGCGCCAGCCGTCACCATCTTGGTCGACGACGCCGAGTTCGTCGAGCATGCTGATCGCCAGTGCCGGATCGTACTCGTACCAGAACGAGTCAGCCTCGGTCACTTCACCGCCATACGAGTCGCGGCCTGCATAGAACGGCGAGATGGGGTACACCGGGCTCCAGATCTTTTTGCCCAACCCGTTCATGATGACATCGATCATCGTGTCGGTGTCAGCCAAATGCGACAGCGCCTCGCGGTACTTCGGATTCCGATACAGCTCTCGCTTCTCGTTGTCCACTTCATCCGCCAACCCGATATCCTGGTTCACGACAAACCAGTTGTTCGAGTAGTTGGTGTCATCGCTGATCATGACCTGGAAGCCCTTGGTCGGCGCCTCGCCGAGGAGGATCGCAAGGTCCTCCGGGCGGTTGCCGTATACGTCGACCTCACCGTTTCGGAATTTCAGCATCTGAACGTCTTCGTTCGTTACGATGTGAGTGATGAGTCGATCATAGTACGGCAGCTGGACGCCGTTTGCGTCGTATCCGTAGTAGTAGGGATTCCGGACCATCGTCACGCTGATGTCCGCCTGGTAGCTTTCGACCATGAACGGACCCATCGAGACGAGATCTTCCACCGGCGTGTCAAGCGTGTAGGTTTCGTTGAACGTCCCGACCGGAACATCCGGATTCAGCTTGTGGACGAATTCCGCCAGCTTGTGCTTCGGCATGATCGAGAAGCCGAGCGCTTCAAGAATCGGGCGATAGACCGTCGAGATGGTGAACTTCACCGTGTAGTCATCGATCTTCTCGCTGATCGGGTAGGTTCCATCCGGCAGTTCCAGGCTATCGCGCTGGTTCGTGTCGACGTCTTCGTTGAGCGTAAGGTCGTCGTAGCTGAACAGAACATCGTCCGCTGTGATCGGCGTTCCATCTGACCACATGATGCCTTCTCGCAGATGGAACGTGATCTCGAATCCGTCTTCAGAGACTTCATAGCTCTTCGCGAACTGCACGGCAATACCGCCGCCAACCGGGTCATTGGTCAGCAAGCCGCCGTACATCAAGTACGTGAACTGTGTCGTGCTGGTCTCCTTGGCGTTGTGAGCGTTCCAGCTCTTCGGACCCTCGATAGCAGATCGGTTCAGAGTCCCACCTTGGACACCAAGCTCGAAGTCGGCGTACGGTGTGCCCGCCTCTCCAACAGGCATGACACGAGCATCCGCCGGCTGCGTACTGTATCCCTGTCCCAATACAACGCCCCCGAAGAGCGCAAGTAGTCCGACGAGGAATAGCACCTTCTTCATTCGAGAACCTCCTTCGCTACTGCCTGCCTAGAGACTGAACAGGTACGCCAGGTACCCCTGATAGGCCAATGCCAACTCCGGATAGGCCAGCGTGACTCCCAGGATCTCCGCTCGAGTCTGGTCAATCGTCAACGTCTGGTCCCCAATCCAGATTGCGGTGAGTGCAGTGGCAGCGGCAACTCGCAGTCCGAGGTTCTCGCCGTCCTTTGCCAACTCGACCAATTCAGCCTCAGTCTTGGCACCAATCGGTGAGTTGGGAACGTAGAAACCTCCTAGGAGCGTGCCAGCGGCGATCGCAAGCGTATCGTCCTCAACCGTCAGGAGATACTCCTCCACCAATTCCGGTCGTTGGAAATCGCCGCGTTTCTTCATGACCCACATATTCGCGGCATCCTGGTCTCCAGCTTCCGCCAGCGCGAGCAGTGCATCTGCCTCCATGTCGAGGAGCTCCAGCTCTCTCGCATTGAGGATAAACAACGCTCTGTCTGCAGCGAGTTGGATCCCGGGGGTGCGACCGGTCGCCACCAGCTCTTCCAGCTCTTCCACCGTCTTCAGTACGTACTCATCAACGAGCGCCAGCCCGGCGGCCTTGCTAATCTCCTCGATCAGCTCGCTGCTGACAATGCTTGCCAGGTCAGCGGTGAGCCCAATCAACGAAACCAAGACAACCGCACATGTCGCTAGTCCTAGTGCCCGAAGGCCATTGCGCTTCATTGTTGAACCTCCTTGTGCCCTTGCCCGAACGATGAATGGATACTCCGTTTACTCGTAAACCACCTCCCAGGCAGAGCTCGATCTAGCGTGGACAGGCATGTTCACTAGACAAACCACTATACAGATCGCTTGCGCCACTGTCAATTGCGAAATCACACTCAATCGCATACCAGGACAGAGTCAAGAAGCACCTGTTCGATATCTTGCTTCGACATTTCCGTCAGCTCACGCAATGCGCTCTCAAGCGACATGCTTCCTCCAAGTTTCGCCGTGGCTTCCCACACTCGTCGAACCGTCTCCCAGCCGTGGGCCTCGATCAGGTAGTGGATCAGCAGGCCGCTCTGCACTTGAGCCGGTTGAGAAGACACATCACCGAACCCCAGCTGCCGCAAGGGCATCCAGTCGCCGGCACTGAGGAGGTCGCATCCTTGGGCAATCAGCTCTTCGGACGCAACGGTAACAGCTGTCGCGAGCCCCGTCCTCAGAACAGTGGATGCGGTATCGACCCGGAAGACATACGCAGGCAATGTCGCTGCCAGAATCCACGCCACATCCTCTCCCTCAACGAGATGCCATGCCCCTCTCTGAGCGTTGTCCGAAGGAGTCAGTCCTTCGCCCGCGTGGCGTGTCGCCGCATCCTTGTAGTAGAAGAGCGTCATCGGCCCTGGCAGCATGTCGAGACCGATCTCAAGCTCCGTCGCGATCCGCCCCCGCATCTCCCGCGTACGCTCCAGCACTCCAACAAGCTCTTCATCACTGTAGTCGCCCAAGACCACAATTCCGTCCCGCTCGACACGGTTCCAACCATGGAACAGGTCGATCCACCCCGCGAGCCGATCGTTTGTCACGCTGTCCGCCCCAGCCCACGTTGCAGCCTCGTCAAACGCTCCGACGGACAGGGCGTAGCGAGCCCGCAGCATGTCGTCCTCATCGGTCAGCTCGCGCCCATCCTCTGCCCAGGCTTTCGTCAGCTCATACGCCTCGCTGAATGCTCCGGTCTCGAATAGGTACACGGCACGGTAGTAGTCGTAGGTCACGCCCTCTGATCCTCTCCTGATCGCCTCGCCCATCCACGCTGCATCCAGTTCGTCCACCGGTTTGCCCGCAAAGCGCTCGATCAAGGACAAGGAGGTTCCGGGCCCCCATACCAACCTGAGCGCTCCAAGACCGCCGCTGCTATCTATGAGGTACTGGACAAGCGAAGCAGCCTGGAGAAGGGGGATCGCGTGCTGCTGCGAATCGAAATTCTCATCCTCCCCGAAGTACTTGTAGAACATCGCAATGCTCGCGAGCGATCCGCCAAGCATGCAGACGGAGAACGGCGAATCGAACTGCTGATACAGCGTCTCAGGAAACTCCCCGACCAACTCGAGCATCAGAAGATCGTCGACCGAGTAGCGGAGTCGTTCTGGGGCTGCAGCCACAGCGCAGTGGTGATTCCGCTCCGGGGCCGTCAGGACCGCAAGCGTTCCACTGTACAGGAGCTGCGAGAAGCACTCTCCCCAGCCAAACGCCAACACCAGCTCCGTCAGTCGCGGATAGGGATCTTCGCCCCCCAACAGGTCTATCATGCTGAAGAACGTGTGGGTCGTCATCAAAGACTTGCGTTGCGCGATGTTCGATTGCATCTGCCCTGGATCGTCGTGAACCACAACATCGATCGGTACGGGGACATCCGATGGGTCGACATCGAGCCGCGCCAGCAAGTCGTCAAGGGACTCCTCGAGTCGTGCGCTCAGATCGGCATGCTCGTCCCGCCGCGATGAGTCATCATGGTACCAGACATTGAATCGCTCACCTGGGACTTTGTAGATGCCGTAGGTCTCAACCGACATCGTCGGGTGTATGACATACTGCAAGAGGAGGAGGAGGAGCCCCGCCGCGACCACTCCGACCATTAGCCCGCCGATGGTCATGATCCAAGGCTTCCTGAGTCTACGTAGAACCCTTTTCCTCTCTGCGTTTGGGGCCGTCACTTGGTCATTGTAGCTACGGCACTGCATCCGATCAATCGATCGACATGCCCTTCACATATAGCTCACTCTACACCCACACAATCCCCACAGTGCCTGTCGGCGATTGACACGGCAAAACACCCACAATATACTGATCCTGCGTGTCTTGGAGACGTGGAGCATCGCTGGAGGAGGGACCATGGAGATCCTGAAGGTTGCGTCTCGCTCGAATCCCAACTCCGTCTCCGGAGCCATCGCGGGGGCACTCGATCAGGACGGCGTCGTCGAGATCCACGCCGTCGGAGCCGGAGCCGTCAACCAAACTGTGAAGGCCATTGCCATCGCGCGCCGCCTTGTTGAGGAAGACGGATCGAACCACATCAAGGTCATTCCCGGATTCATGGAGCTCGACATCGGCGGCGAGCAGCGAACTGGAATCCGGTTCATCGTCGAGAAGTAGCGCGGATCCGCGTACCATCACCTCATGGCAACGTACCGGGACACGTATCTCATGGATTTCATGACGGATCGAATTTCCGCGGCTTATCAAACCGCCCGTGGGAAGCCGCCGGTCGCGAAAGTCGAGATCCGAGCAAGTGAGCGCCGCGAGTTCGGCGATTTCTCAACCAATATTGCTATGCTGGAAGCCAATCGAGAGGGATTGGAGCCCCGCTCGCTGGCCGCAGAGATCACAGAAGCCGTAGCTGCTTCCCTGTCGTGCAACGGGTTCTCGAGCTGTGAGGTGGCGGGTCCCGGGTTCATCAATCTACACCTCTCTCCACGCCGGATCCACATGACGTTGCATCAGATTCTTGGCGAGGCCGCAGCATACGGAAGACAAGACCGAGGAGCCGCGCAGAAGCTCCAAGTTGAGTTTGTAAGCTCCAACCCGACCGGCCCGCTCACCGTCGGACATGGACGGCAAGCAGTTCTCGGTGACGTCCTGGCAACACTGGGAGAATGGCTTGGGTGGAACGTCGAACGCGAGTACTACTTCAACGACGAGGGGCGCCAGATCGACCTGCTGGCAGATTCGACCGCTGAGCGGGTTCTCGAGGTTGCTTTGGGGATCGATCCGCAGATTCCCGAAAACGGCTACGAAGGGGAGTACCTCCGCGAGATAGCCCAACGCATTCTCATGGAGAACGCGCAGGTCGCAGACGCCGTGTCGGCGATGCGATGTCAGAAGCTCGAGCATCCCTCACGCGAAGACCTTTTCCAACACCTTGATCGATCTGTCCTTCGCCACGAAGCGATCCAACGAATCATCCGGACCATCAAGGAGGATCTCTCCCTTCTCGGCGTGCAGTTCGATGCATGGTTTAGTGAGGCTACCTTGCATCGATCGGGAGCCGTCGAAGCTGTCCTTGCAACCCTCCGCGATCGAGGCGGCGTGTACGAGAAGGATGGGGCGACATGGCTGAAGGCGGAGGACCATGGCGGCGCCAAGGATTCCGTTCTCATCCGAAGCGACGGCCGTCCGACGTACCTTATGGTCGATATCGCCTATCACATTGACAAGCACAGTCGCGGCTTCGATCGCGTCATCGACGTGCAGGGAGCCGACCATCACGCGGAACAGACGTGCGTCCAGGCCGCCCTTCGCATACTGGAGATTCCCGAGACGTTCCTCGATTACGAGACACATCAGTTTGTCAGTCTCAAAGAGAAAGGGGAGATCCAGCGAATGTCAACCCGGGCCGGGCGATTCGTTACGCTTCGCGATCTGATCGACGATTTGGGCAAGGACGTAATCCGCTTCTTCATGATCTCCAGGAAGCCCGAGGCTCATTTGGACTTCGATCTCGATCTCGCCCGCGCCGAATCGCTGGACAACCCTGTCACATACATTCAGTACGCACATACACGAATCGCATCGATATTCGACAAAGCCGGTTCACGGGACACTGAATGGGCGGATGTTGACCTCTCGCCACTTGTCGAGCCCACGGAGCTCGAGCTGATCAAGATGCTCGATCGCTTCCCTGAAGTCGTTCGGTTCGCCGCTGAAGGCTTTGCGCCACACCTGCTTGCGGAGTATGCGCTTGATCTGTCCCGCACCTTCCACGCGTACTACGACAAGCACCGCGTCCTGACCGATGATCATGATCTCACGCAAGCACGACTCGCATTGCTGCAGGCTCTGCGAACAGTGCTCCACAGCTCGCTGACCATTCTCGGCATGGATGCACCATCGGAGATGTGATGGGCTGGATCGAGCGATTGCGGGTCGGCCTGAGCAAAACGCGCTCCGGATTGACCGAGCCATTGGGACGAATCCTCTCCGGTCGGAAGAGCTTGAGCAACGAGGAGATCGAGCAGCTCGAGGAGATCCTGATCCAAGGCGATGTCGGCGCAGCAGTGGCCGCGCAACTGGTTGAGGAGCTTCTCGATTCGGGCACGCGAAGCGGCGATGAGGATCTCCTCACCACCTTGCGGCGCATCGTTCTTCAACGAATGGCCGGCTGTGAACGCGCATTCTCTCTGCGATCAGACGGCGGTCCGACGGTCGTGGTGGTCGCCGGCGTCAACGGCACTGGGAAGACAACGACAATCGCCAAGATCGGCGCTCACCTTCGGTCGGAGCACCCGGATCTCCCAATCACTTTGGCTGCCGCCGACACGTTCCGCGCAGCGGCAATCGATCAACTCGGCGTGTGGGCCGATCGCATCGGCGCAGACCTGATCAAGCACAGACCCGGCGGTGACCCGTCCGCCGTCGCATTCGATGCCATCGATCACGCGATCCGCACCGGTGGAACACTCTTCATCGACACGGCCGGGCGTCTGCAGACGAAGCACAACTTGATGGAGGAACTGAAGAAGATCGAACGAACAGTGGCGAAGAAACTGGGACGCCACTCGGACGAGCGTCTCCTTGTGCTCGACGCTACGACGGGACAAAATGGCGTCTCGCAAGCAGAGCGTTTTCACCATGCGATCGATCTGACCGGTCTCGTTCTTACGAAGCTCGACGGGACGGCGAAAGGCGGCGGCATCCTGGCAATCTGGGATAGGCTAAGCATCCCGCTGATGTTCGTAGGTGTCGGCGAGACAGCCGACGACCTGCATCCGTTCTCTGCAGCCGAGTTCATCGAGGCCTTGTTCTCCGACGCACCAAACACACACAGCACTCCACGGAGGTAGAGAAGGATGAAGAGCGTCTTCTTCTTCAGCAAAGAGCAGACGGATGGAAACGCATCCATGAAGGAGCTACTTGGGGGCAAGGGGGCCAATCTGGCCGAGATGTCCGAACTCGGGATTCCGGTTCCACCTGGGTTCACTATCACAACCGAAGTCTGCGGGTACTACTCGAGTCATGACAGCTCATACCCCGAGGGCTTGCGTCACGAAGTGACCGAGAACCTCAAGAAGCTCGAGACCGCAACCGGGAAGACATTCGGAAGCACCGAGAACCCACTGCTCGTGTCGGTTCGATCAGGCGCCTACGTGTCCATGCCGGGCATGATGGACACCATCCTCAACCTAGGGTTGACTGATGAATCGGTCGCCGGATTGGCCGCCAAATCCGGAAATGAACGGTTTGCCTACGATTCGTACCGCCGCCTCCTCCAGATGTACGGCGACGTTGTCATGGATCTCAAGCCCGCAACCGAGACCGATCACGATCCGTTCGAGGAGATCCTGGAAGCCGTCAAAGCTGAGAAAGGCGCGAAGCTCGACACCGATCTCACCGCCGAGGATCTGAAGGAACTGGTCTCCCGCTTCAAAGCGGCCATCGAGAAGAAGGCCGGAAAACCGTTCCCGCAAGACCCGATGGAGCAGCTGTGGGGCGCAATCGAGGCCGTATTCCGGTCATGGAACAACCCGCGTGCCATCAAGTACCGTCAGATCAACGATATCAAGGGGCTGCTGGGCACGGCCGTCAACGTCCAAGCCATGGTGTTCGGGAACATGGGGGAAGGCTGCGGCACCGGCGTGGCGTTCACGCGTGATCCCGCGACGGGCGAGAATGCGTTCTACGGCGAGTACCTCATGAACGCGCAGGGTGAGGATGTCGTGGCCGGCATTCGTACACCACAGCCAATCTCCACGCTCGATGACGAAATGCCAGCGATCTTCGCGGAACTCATGAGCATTCGCGCCAAGCTCGAGAGCCACTATCGAGATATGCAGGACATCGAATTCACAATCGAAGACGGTGTCCTCTACATGCTGCAGACGCGCAACGGGAAGCGTACCGCTGCCGCGGCGGTCCGGACCGCCGTAGAGATGGTGGAGGAAGGTATGATCGACAAGAAGGAAGCTGTCCTTCGCGTCGCGCCCGAGCAGATCGATCAGCTGCTCCACCCCATGTTCGACCCCAAGGCCGAAGCCCAGGCACCCGTACTGACCAAGGGCCTGCCCGCAAGCCCGGGCGCTGCAACGGGCATCGTCGTCTTCTCTGCCGAAGCGGCGGAGAAGGAAGCGGAAGCCGGGAAGAAGGTCATCCTCGTTCGCATCGAGACCAGTCCTGAAGACATCGGCGGAATGGTGGCTGCTCAGGGTATCCTGACCGCGCGCGGTGGAATGACCTCACACGCCGCCGTCGTAGCCCGTGGCATGGGCAAGTGCTGCGTGGCTGGCGCCGGCGAGCTGGCAATCGACTATGCCAGCGGTCAGTTCTCCGTCGGAGGAACCGTCGTGAAGGCAGGTGACTTCGTCAGCCTAAACGGATCGTCCGGTATCGTCTACCAGGGCAAGATTGATACGATTGAGCCCGAACTCTCCGGAGACTTCGGCACACTTCTTGACTGGGCGGATGAGTTCCGAACGCTGGGCGTCCGCACCAATGCCGACACACCACATGACACGAGCGTTGCCGTCCGGTTTGGGGCGGAAGGTATCGGGCTGACGCGAACCGAGCACATGTTCTTCGAAGGCGATCGCATCGTCGCCGTACGTGAGATGATTCTGGCGGAAGATGAAGCTGGCCGACGCGAACCATTGGCCAAACTGCTCCCGATGCAACGTGGCGATTTCGAGGGCATCTTCCAGGCGCTGGAAGGCCTACCGGCCACCATCCGGCTGCTCGATCCCCCGCTGCACGAGTTCCTTCCTCATGATGCCGAAGGGCAGAAGGACGTAGGGGCCGCCATGGGTGTATCCGCAGATGTCATCCGGGAGAAGGTGGAATCGCTCCACGAATTCAACCCGATGCTCGGTCATCGCGGCTGCCGCTTGGGCATCATCTATCCCGAGATCTCGGAGATGCAGGTTCGTGCCATCATGGAGGCAGCCTGCAACGTCCACAAGGCCGGAACGCAAGTCAGGCCTGAGATCATGATCCCGCTTGTCGGACATGTGAAGGAACTGGCACTCCAACGAGAGCTCGCCGTTGGGGTTGCCGAGGATGTGCTTGCTGCCAACGGCCTGTCGAAGAGCGACATTCCTTATCTCGTCGGAACGATGATTGAGGTTCCACGCGCCGCCGTCACGGCCGATGAAATCGCCACCGAAGCCGAGTTCTTCAGCTTCGGCACGAACGATCTCACCCAGATGGGCTGCGGTTTCTCGAGAGATGACGCCGGGAAATTCCTCAAGGACTACGTCGAGATGGGCATCTACGACAAAGACCCATTTGCCGTTTTGGATCAAGCGGGGGTTGGCAAGCTGGTGGCCATGGCCTGCGAACTCGGCCGAAAGACGCGCCCGGACATCAAGCTCGGGATCTGCGGCGAGCATGGCGGCGAACCTTCATCAGTCGCGTTCTGCCACAAGGTCGGCTTGAACTACGTGAGTTGCAGCCCGTACCGCGTCCCGATTGCGAGGTTGGCTGCAGCTCAGGCAGCCATTCAGTCGTAGCCTGTGCTGCTTGAGAATGGCCAGCCTCACAATCCTGGGCTGGCCATTCTCTCAAGCTACCGGCATCGTCCTATCCAGTCGGTAGCCATGCGCTTCAGGCCGCTATCGGTGGGTAGCAGCCAACGCGAAGTCTCGGCCGAACGCCGAGGCTTCGCCCAAGCTACTCGACATCCTCCAATCGATGTCGAGTAGCATCTTGGCATCACAGCTCAAGCGGCGATCCAATCGTAGCTTGAGCTGCTTGAGAAGCCGGCGTTCGAGTCGGGCTTCTCTCCAAGCCACTCCTCACAATCTGGCGAGTGGCATCGCAGCGTCAGGCAGCGATTGGACACTAGGCCTCGAGAAGACATCCAAACCGACGGAGGTCCCGGCTGGGGCCTCTTCCTTTCGACGAGACAGCCTAGTCCTCCAGGTAGATCGAGTCTCCAGGGTATTTCGCATGGGCGGTCTTGTGTTTCTTGAAGCCCTGTTTGCGATAGAACTCAACGGCATCGAACGATGACGTGAGGCCGATCAACATCGATTCGGTCGCCCCCAGCAGCGCATCCATGATGCCGCGCCCGATCCCTTGCTTCTGCAGATCTGGGAGGACGGCCATGTCGTGGATCCATCCGTAGCAGAGTCCGTCGGAGATCATTCGGCCTGCCCCGACAATTCGGTCGCCATCCCACGCGGTGACCACACGATAGCTGTTGAGAAAGGCTGCTTTGATTCGGGGCAGGTCCCCTGCTCTCGCGAGGCCGATGACACCATCGGTCTCGCAGTAGAGCTTCAGCAGGGAATCCCAATCGACGACATCGCTTCCTATCTTATATGCGATCATTCAGTCTTCTCCTTTGCCCACGCATCGAGGGAGTGTGGAAGCGTCCTGTCGGCTCTCTCTGCCGTGCAACACCGCGCCCGGGCAGGGCAAATGCTGCTTCCTTGCATCAGAGGGTACCCGCTCAAATCTCCCAACGGAAACCCCTTCCCGTTCAACGCCAAAGCGCAAGCTCCACGCCATGTGCTTCCACTCCCAGCATTCGCAGAGCCCAGGTTCCGTCCTTCCCAGCACTCTCGGCCCTGCAATCCGCACTCCCCCTTGAAAGAATGCCGCTCTTCTTCGCGGAGCGTTTGCGACTCCGAGTGTCGAAGGTACAATGCGCTCGACTTCCAATGGGGTGCCCGATGAGCAAGAGCCAAGTCGTTCTCGGTGTCACCGGATCGATCGCCGCGTACAAGGCGGTCGATCTGGCGAGCAAGCTGACGCAGGCCGGCATCGTTGTCGACACGATCATGACCGACAACGCGACGAAGCTCGTTGGAGCATCATCCTTCCGAGCGATCACCGGAAGACCCGTATCCACCGACATGTTTGAGCTGACGAATCCCTTCGCAATCGAGCATATCTCGCTTGCCAATCGCGCCGACCTGCTGGTCATCGCCCCTGCCACGGCAAACGTCATCGCCAAGATTACAGCTGGCATTGCCGATGATCTGCTGACCTGTACCGCGCTGGCCACTGGAGCGCCAATTCTTGTCGCCCCGGCCATGCACACAGCCATGTGGGAACACGTAGCAACTCAGGAGAATGTCGAGACGCTTCTCTCCCGCGGCATCACCTTCGTCGGCCCTGTGGAGGGGCGGCTGGCTTCCGGCGGATGGGGCGCGGGTCGCTTCGCGCCGGTGTCCGAGCTACTCGGTGAAATCCTGCGCGTACTCGGACGAACGGGCGACCTGGCAGGATGCCGTGTCGTCATCACCGCCGGGGGCACCCAGGAGCCGATCGACCCCATTCGGTTCATCGGAAATCGCTCCAGCGGGAAGATGGGATTTGCATTGGCCGAGGCAGCCCGCGACCGAGGCGCGACCGTGCATCTGATTGCCGGATCGACATCGACAGCGAGACCGAGCGGCGTAGCCATCGTCGATGCTCCGACTGCCGCAGCGATGCTGGACGAGGTCCGAGAGGCGATCACCGACGCCGACGTTCTGATCATGGCCGCAGCGGTTGCCGACTACGCACCGGCATCTGCGGCACCCCGAAAACTGAAGAAGCGCGATGCATCGCGCTCCCTGGAACTGCAACGAACAACGGACATCTTGACGGCAACTACCGAACCGCGTCTGCGCGTCGGCTTCGCGGCGGAAACGGAAGACGTCATCGAGAATGCCCGCGCCAAGCTGGTCGGCAAGCAACTCGATCTGATTGTTGCCAATCACGTCGGGACGGGAGAGTCTCCCTTTGGATCAGACACAAACCGTGCAGTGTTGATCGGCGCGGAGACCGAGGAAGAGCTCCCTCTCCTGCCGAAACATGAGCTAGCCAACCGAATCCTCGATCGCGTCGTCGACTTGCTCGGCGCAGCATAGGAGTCGCTGTGAACCGTCTTCGTCTTGGATTCATCGGAACCGGCACGGTTGGAACCGCCCTTGCACGCGCGCTTGCACGCGCCGGCTACCCAGTCGTCGCTCTAGCCAGTCGATCACCAAGACGGCGTGATGCACTTGCCGCCTCGCTTGACAGTGCACGAGCCGCTGAAACAGCTCAGGAGGTCGTCGATGCCGCGGATCTGGTGTTTCTCACCGTGCCCGATGACACCATAGCGGAGGTCGCCGCTTCGATTTCCTGGCCGGAAAATCATGCCGCCGTCCATTGCAGCGGGGTTGCATCCGTCGATTTGCTCGGCTCCGCGATTGCCCAGGGCGCAACCGCAGGCGTGTTCCATCCGCTGCAATCGTTCGCCAACGCCAAGCAAGCCGAAGCGAACATGCCGGGAAGCGCCTTCGGAATCGAGGCAACGTCGGATGATCTTCTGGCGATCCTCGAGGAGATGGCCGTATTGCTCGGTGGAACAGCTCTCATCATTTCCGGGGACAAGGCGGTCTACCACGCCAGCGCCGTGATCGCGTCGAACTACTTGGTCGCTCTGCTTGACGTTGCCTCCGGCTTGTGGGAGCACCTTGGACTGACCAAAGCCGACGGTCTGAGCGCGCTGATGGCATTGGTACGCGGCACGGTTGATAATCTGGGAGCCGTAGGGCTTCCCAATGCATTGACCGGCCCGATCGCGCGGGGCGACGTGGGGACAATCGAGCGACACCTTGCCGCATTGGCGGAGGTTGCGCCCGATCTGCTCCCGGTGTACAAGGAGCTGGCGCGCCGTACGATCCCGATCGCGCGGGCCAAGGGAGGACTTAGCAGCGAAGCAGCAGCCCGCCTTACAGAGGCTCTCGACCGCTTGGAGAGGGGAGAATCACCATGCGAGTAACGACAGCAGACATCCGAAAGATGAAGGAGAATGGAACCCGGTTCTCCGCACTGACAGCCTACGATGTTGTAACAGCACGGCTCGTGGACGCAGCCAGTGTTCCAGTGATCCTCGTCGGCGACAGCCTCGGAATGGTCGTCCTCGGATATGACAGCACGATCCCCGTCACGCTCGACGCGATTGTTCACCACACGAAGGCAGTGGTTCGCGGGGCACAGCGTGCACTCGTGGTTGCCGATCTTCCGTTCATGACTTATCACAAGTCGCCGGAACAGGCGCTCGATTCCGCCGCTCGCTGCATCCAGGAGGGGGGCGCCCAGGCCGTGAAACTCGAAGGAGGCTGTTCGATCGCCCCGACGATCAGCAGGCTCACATCGGCCGGGATTCCGGTCATGGGACACATTGGGCTGACGCCGCAGTCGATCCACCAACTCGGAGGTTACAAGGCCCAAGGGAAGACCTCGGCGCAGGCAATGCGCCTTGTCGAGGACGCATTCGCCATCGAGGAGGCCGGCGCGTTCTCGATCGTTCTCGAGTGCGTCCCGTCAGAGCTGTCACGAATCGTCACCGAGCGGCTCTCGATCCCGACGATCGGGATCGGCGCCGGGCCACACTGCGACGGCGAAATCCAGGTTGTCAGCGATGTGCTCGGTTGGTTCTCCGACTTCGTGCCGAAGCATGCTCGCCAGTATGCGAAGCTGGCCGATGCTGCAGCCCAAGCAATCCGGGAATACACCGAGGATGTCAATGCGGGTCGGTTCCCAACTGAGAAGGAGTCCGTTTCTCTGTCCGATGATGTTGTCAGTGAACTCGAGCAAGCCTTTCCGAACTCCGCATGAACGTTGCCCGTACGATCTCGGCCTTTCGTCGACTGCGAGCCAAGCTGCCCAAGCCGGTCGGATTCGTCCCGACCATGGGATATCTCCATGAAGGGCACCTTTCGCTCGTCCGACGCGCTCGTGCCTCGTGCCCGTCAGTTGTAGCCAGCATCTTCGTCAACCCGAGCCAGTTTGCGCCAACCGAGGATCTTGCGGCGTACCCGCGAGATCTTGAGCGTGACGTAGCGCTGCTTGAGAAAGAGAACGTCGACCTCGTCCTCGCTCCTCAAGACAGCCACGCGTTCTATCCAGCCGGCTACTGCACATGGGTCGACATCGAGGACCTGACCTCCCGGCTCGAGGGTGCATCGAGGCCAACTCACTTCCGGGGTGTCGCTACCGTCGTGGCCAAGCTGTTCAACGTCGTCGATCCGGACGTCGTCGTCTTCGGCCAGAAGGATGCCCAGCAGGCACTTGTTATCCAGCGGCTGATCGCCGACCTCAACTTCAACATTCAGCTCGTGCTCGGGCCGACGATCCGCGAATCCGACGGCTTGGCGATGAGTAGCCGCAACAGCTACTTGTCACCGAGCGAGCGTGAAGCGGCGCCCATTCTGTATCGATCTCTGCAATTGGCGGAGCACCTGTACGAAGACGGCGTACGCGACGCGCAAGCAATCCGTCAGCAGATGTTGGATCTCATCGCCAGCAAGCCGGAGATCAAGCCAGAGTACATCAGCGTAGCCGACACGGAGAACCTCATGGAAGTTGAAGCCATAGAGGGAAAGGCTCTTGTCTCTCTCGCCGCACGTCTGGGGAAGACTCGCCTGATCGATAACTGCGTACTGCCACCAGGGCACGGACTGCTGGGACAGCTGCCATACGAGCCGGAAGGGCAATCCGTGCGCGCAGAACACGCCATCGACGACACCGTCCTCCCCCCTGGAGAATCGCTCCCATGAAGAAGCCTATCGTTCGATCCGCAATGCAAAGGAGTGCGCAATGCTGCTGACTTACGACGTGGGGAATACCAACATCGTCGTCGGACTGTTCGACAACGATACGCTAGTGGCCCATTGGCGATTCGCCAGCGCCCGCAACCGCACAGGCGACGAACTCCGGCTGACAACGCGAAGCTTGCTTGCAGAGGCACACGTCGACCCGAGTGATATCTCCGGCATCGCGGTCGCCTCCGTCGTTCCATCTTTGAATGCGCCACTTCGTCGAGGACTTGCTTCACTGATCAACGGACCGGTGCAGCTGCTCAACGCCGATTCATCCCCGATTCCCCTTCGCGTCGAACAGCCTCACAACGTCGGCGCAGATCGAATCGCCAACTGCATCGCCGGGCATGCGATCCACGGCGGACCGTTGCTCGTCCTTGACTTCGGAACGGCGATCAACTTCGATCTGGTATCGAAAGAGGGTGAATTCCTCGGCGGGGCCATCGCGCCGGAGATGCGCCTCGCCGCCCGGGCACTCACCGAGACAGCCGCGCAACTGCACTCGGTCGAATGGACGATTCCCGAATCGGTGATCGGCAAGAATACAGAGCGAAACCTGCAAGCAGGCGTTGTCCTCGGCTACCTCGACTTGGTGGCCGGGCTCATCGAGCGCTTTCGTACGGAGTGCGATTGCGATCTCACGGTCGTCGCGACCGGCGGCAAGGGAGAGCTGTTTCAGCATCAACTCGATGCAATCGAATTCTACGAGCCGTTTCTCACGCTTATCGGTCTGCGGCAGTGGTGGCAGACGTCCGCTGGCCGATAGGCGTTCACAAGAGCAAATTCTTCACATCACGCCGCAGAAATCAGAACAACGATGCGTAGATCAGCCCGCCCATCGCCCCCGTCACCGCGCCAGTGAGGGTTCCAAAGGCAATCGCCATGAAGAGACCGGGCGGGTTCAACGCGAGGTCGAATACGCCGGCATCCGGCATACCAATCCCCATCGAGATTGTCCAGGCAAGAACGACCGGGAGAATGGCCGACAGACAGCCGCCGAGCGCCATCTGCGAAAATCCGTCGGGCCCGCCGTGCCGAATAGTGATCCGCCCGAACAGCAGGCCGACCACACAACCGATGGCCACATTGAAGATCGCCTCCAATCTCGCGACAAGCGAGAAACGGAAGATCAGGCCGCCGAGGACTGCGATTCCCATGCCAAGCACCGTGGTCTTCAAGATTGAGCGCACATCGAGCCGCATGAGAGTCCCCTTTAACATATTGGTTCTCTTAACATACCCGATACTTGCTTTGCTTGTTTCGCGAAGTCCGGTCCTCCCTGCCCGCAGGGAATCACCCGCGCCAAACGTTGATGTGGATCTGCTTCGTGAGGTCGATCGCAACCTGCCCGGGGCTGTACACCCCCGGGCTCGGATAGCCGAGCGCCAGATAGCAGGGTATCTCGTACTTTGCCGGGATCCCAAGTGTGCCCCGGATGTGATCCTGTTCCTCTGGCGATGAGATGATCTTCGTCACGCCGAGGACCGATTCGCTCGCCGCCGCTACAAGAACGTTCTCCAACACCATCCAGATCGAGGCGAACGCATTTAGCTCATGGAGACTGCCCTTTTCTCCCAACAGCGATGCCTCTTGCCGGAAGCAGGGAATGATCAACGCCCCTGCCTCGAGGAGCATGCTCCCTTGCTTGGGGATCGCATCAAGGTACATCTCGCGCTGGCTCTCCACAATCATTCCCCAGCGATCAAGCATCTTCAGAAGCTCGTCGCGCCTTCGCTCTCGCAGGAAGGAATGGACAAGCGCTCTCCGCAGTTCGATGTCCTCGACAAGTACGAAGTGCCACTCCCTCAGGTGGTCGTGACTTGGTGCTCGCATCCCCGCATCCAGAACCCGCATCAGCGTTGCTCGGTCGATCTCCCGGCCATCGAAGTCGCGGATCGTCCGTCGCGCCGCTATCGCCTCGTAGACATTCACCGCCGTGACCTCCTACGGAAGCTCGAATCCAACCTTCGTCCCGAATTGCCAGAACTTCCCCCAACGTGGCATAAAGCGGAGGACCGTGTAGTCAGGATCGCAGACACCTTCTGGGTAGTACTTCTCGCAACCTTCTTCCCAGAGCCGTTCGCGGGCCACTCGATCGCGGCGGATCTCCACGTGGCCGCGGAGCAGCAGGCCGGTCCATGGCTCCGATTCGTGCTGCACGAAGTACAAACAAGCACGCCGGCGCCGCTCGATTTGACCAACGTGTTCGCTGGACGTGTTGGTGGAGATCCACACGGCATCCATTCCCTCGCGGTCCGCCACCTGTACCGCCTTGATCTCCGGCCCTCCATCGCTCCCAATCGTCCCAAGGAACGCAATATCGGACCGCTCGACAAGCTCACGCGCCTTCTCTCGTATCTTCGCCTCGTTCATGCGTTCTCCTCCCGCTCGAACTCGATCAGATTGTCGAGGATGTGCGACAAGGTCCGCTCGAATGCATCGATTTCGACCTCGCTGAGACCGCAGTAGTAGATCCCCGTCATTGCCTTCGACACCCGCTCGTACGCTGACTGCGCGGCACGGTCCTTCTCCGTTCGTCCAACGAGGATGACGCGTCGATCCGTTTCCGATCGCCTACGAGCGATGTACCCGGCCTCCTCCAGGCGATCGAGCATGCTGGTCAACGTCGACTTGCCGAGCGACGTCCGATTCGCGAGCTCCCGGATTGGAATTCCATCCTCCTGCCATAGCACAAACAGGATTCTGCCTTGGGCCGGGTTGATCTCAATCTGATGCTCCTTCAGCATACGCGAGAAGATCCGCCCCGAGAGACGATGGATCTTCGAGATGAGAAACCCTCCCCGGCGGTCGATCTTCATCGCCGGAAATCAAGCGCAAACGTCTCCGACCCGGTCCACCCACGAGCGTTCTTCGGAAAGAAGCGCAACAGCGTGTAGTCCGGATCCTCGGGACATCCGGTCTCCGGGAAGTAGACCTCCCAGCCGTCCGCCCAGACCGCTTCTCTGATCGCCGCGTCGTCTACGATCTCCGCGTCGCCGACCAGAGACATGCCGAATCGCCTGTCCGGATGACGATAGTACAGTCCGATTTTTGGGTCCGCCTCGATATCGGCGCGCTTCCTGGACGAGGTATTCGTCGCGATGTAGATCATGAAGTCATCCTCATGATCCTCGTAGAGATGCATGTGATCGGGATACTCCGTACGGTTCCTGAGATTGAGCATGGCACGGATCCGTGGATACCCCTCGACCTCATTCGCAGCCAAGTACACTGTATCTGCCATCGCCATCAGCTCGAGACACACCAGCCGCAGCTCCTGATCGTTCATTCCCGCCTCCCGATGTTGTTCGATATCGTATCGTACGATATCGAACTATTTATTGCAAGCGGGCCAGCTTTCACATCCAGGATCGGGTTCTCCACAAGCGTACAAGTTGGGCTGGCTCATCCGCGCAAGTTTGACACTGCACATCGATGCATCAAACCTGTCTTCGCAACTCCATCTCCTTCGGTCATCGACT
>CAZORQ010000021.1:0-7236 GCA_964582285.1 uncultured Thermotogae bacterium | reverse complement strand
CATCGTTTCGTAGAGAACGCAGAGCCCCAACTCGACGGAGACAGCGCAGACGCGAAAGGACATCGGACAACGCCAACCGCCAGCGTCGCCCGATGACCCGGGCACAACCAGAAGACTGCATACTCCCGGGCAAAGGCAGTCTACAAGCCCTCTTCCATCGTTGTCAAGTCTACTAGGGGTGTCGGTGTGGTTCTTCCCATCCCCACCACTCAGCGACCACGTCCGACACGTGCAGATCCGGCATCCTTGCCATGCCATCCGGCCAATCGGCCAGCTTGCATCGGCCACTTGGTGAGGGAATAGTCGTATGATATGTGGTTGACATGGACCGGCGTGGACGAGAGATCGGCTCGGAGTCCGCACTCCCTGTAACGAGAGATCACGATGATGGATCGCTGGGAAGACAAGAGGAGGCACAGATGAACAGATCGCTTGCCCTGTGGATGGTGCTTCTTGCCTCCATCCTGCTGGGAGGGATTGCAGCCGGACAGACAACGTCAAGCAGTTCAGCATCCGCGGTGTCGTCAGGCGAGCCGCTGCAGGTTTCCGTAGGAACATTCTGCGTTGAGCGTCGTGCGCGCTTGGCGTTCGAGATTGTCCGGGACACGCCATGTGTATGCCTTTGCAGTCCGATTCAAGTTCTCGATGTCGCTCTTCTAAACAGCAAGGGATCTGAGATCCTCCGAGAGTGCTACGACACACCGATTGACGCCGCGGAGTGGCTCTTCAGGATCTCTCTCTCCGAGGCCGGGGATGCAACACTGCTGCCCGACGGGACGTACACCGTTCGGATCCAAACCAATATCGGTCAATTCTCGGCCGCGCTGGAGATCGTCCCCCTAGATCGGATGGCCCACCTTGGACGATTCTCCTCAAGCGCTTCTGTTTGCGGGATTGCGCTTCGCGTGTACCGGCTTCTCACCGAGGAGGATCACGGCACAACGGTCGAATTGCGTCAAGGCGATCGCCTGATGGTGGCATTGGCTGGCAATGCGACAACAGGCTTCCAATGGGACAACACCCTTCTGTATGAGTATGCCGTGTTGCGCGAGACAAGAGAGCCGGAGTATCGGGCCAAGCCGAACCCGCAGACGATGGTCGGCTATGGAGGCGCGTTCTTGTTTCGCTATGTGGCCATTGCCCCCGGGCCGCAATCGTTCCATTTTGTCTACCATCGGCCTTGGGAGTCCGTCCAGCCCCAACAGGTCTTCGAGTTCGACGCCGAAGTCCACTAGGGAACAGATATCTCGCGACCCGTCCATCGGGGGAGATGTCCACCCTGGACTCGGATTCGCGCATCATCGCCGATCGTTTCACCGCAGAAGCACCCGGACGGAGGATGAACCTCCGGTCACGTTCGCTATAATCCGCCCATCTCTGTGTTGGGATGGGAGGCTTCTATGACCCACAGGATCGCGTTGCTCCCCGGCGATGGCGTTGGCGGAGACGTTCTCGATGCAGGCAGGCACGTACTCGATGCAGTCGGTTTCGATGCCACATACGAGCGCGGCGATATTGGCTGGGAATTCTGGCGAACGGAGGGGAATCCCCTTCCAGAACGCACCATTGACCTTCTTCGATCGACCGACGCTTGTCTGTTCGGTGCGATCACGTCGAAGCCGAAGGAAGAGGCTGCAGCTGAACTGGTGCCTGAGCTTCAAGGCAAAGGTCTCGTGTATTCGAGCCCAATCGTCGGCCTAAGACAGCGATTCAATCTGCATACGAATCTCCGTCCATGCAAGGCGTACGCCGGGAATCCTCTCAATCTCCGCGACGACATTGACCTCGTCGTCTTCCGCGAGAATACGGAGGGGCTGTACGCTGGAGTCGAATGGCATCCTGTCCCCGAAGCTGTTCGAGCCGCGTTCGCGACGCATCCGAAGATGAAGCGCTTTGAGTCTGTCGCGGATGATGATCTGGCCATCTCTACCCGGATATTCTCCCGGAAGGGATGTCAAGCTATCCTGCGTGACGCATTTGACTACGCCAAGAAACACGGCTATCCGACGGTCACCGTCGCGGAGAAACCGAACGTCATCCGCGAAACCTCGGGCCTGATGGTTCGGGAAGCTCGGGCCATGGTGAAGGAGTATCCCGGGATCGAGCTGTGGGAGACGAACATCGACGCGATGTGTATGTGGCTTGTCAAGAACCCACAGGACTACGGCGTGGTTGTCAGCTCCAACATGTTCGGAGACATCCTGTCGGATCTCGCAGCCCAAATCGTTGGCGGACTCGGTTTCGCCTGCGCCGGGAATATCGGCGACGACTATGCCGTGTTCGAGCCGACCCATGGCTCCGCCCCGAAGTACGTCGGACAGAACAAGGTCAATCCAATCGCCACTGTTCGATCGGCCAAGATGATGCTGGACTACCTAGGCGAGACGGAGAAGGCGAGCCGGATCGAGGCCGCAGTGGCGTACGTCATCGGAGAAGAGCAGGTCCGGACCTATGACATGGGTGGGACCTCGACGACAACCGACATGGCCGATGCGATCGCGAAGGCCATCAAGGAGGCCTGACATGACGGCACCAGCCGGCGCAGCTTCGATCAGTCGTAGGATGGCCCAATTCGCGCTGTCCCTCCAGCATGGCCAAATCCCCGAGCCCGCGCGCAAGGAGGCGAAGCGCTTCCTCCTCGATTCGGTCGGCTGCGCGCTTGCTGCACTCGACCACGAGGATATGCAGCAGGCCTACCGTTTCGTCCAGCAGCTCGGCGGACATGAGCAAGCCAGCATCATCGGTCACGGCACGAAGACAAACATGGGGAACGCCGCATTGATGAACGCGCTTCTTGTCCGCGCAATGGACTACAACGACATCTACTGGAAGCAGGACCCGTCGCATCCGTCCGACATCATTCCCGCCGCGCTGTCAACGGCCGAGTACGAGGGTCTCTCAGGCAAGGATCTTCTCGTCGGGATCCTTATCTGCTATGAACTCGAGATGCGTCTCTGTCTTGCCGCCGATCCGGGCGTGCGAGAGGTTGGATGGCATCATGCCAGTTTGACACAGTTTGTCAGCCCGCTTGTCGCCGCGCGGATGCTCGGGCTGACTGAGGACCAAGCTGTCGCCGCTTGTGGCATCTCGGGCTCAAGCCACTTCACCCTCGGGGGTGTCGTTGCAGGGCACTTGACCAACATGAAGAACACCGCCGATCCGATGGCCACGGAGGCTGGTGTCCGCGCTGCGATGCTTGCTTCGACCGGCTACTCCGGTCCGGTCGAATTGTTCGAGGGAAAAGAAGGCGTCTTCGAGGTGGTCGGCAACGTCGCCTTTGACCCAGCGAAGATGCTCGATGGTCTTGGAGACCAGTTCCTCGTCACCGAGTGCGGCTACAAGGCATTCCCCACCGAGGCGCTGACTCACCAGCCGATCACAGCCGTTCTGGAGCTGATGCAGAACCACAGCATCGATCCGCACAACGTCACAGAGGTGCTGATCAAGACCACCAGCCGCGGAGCCGACATTCTGTCCGACCCGACGAAATACGAGCCGAGGACCAAGGAGACAGCAGACCATAGCCTCCCCTACTGCATCGCTGTCGCTGTGTGCAAGGGCAACGTCCTCCCGTCCGATTTCGAGGACGAAGCGCTGACTGACCCATTCGTGTGGGAGATGCTTCCCAAGATCAAGGTCGTCGCGGATCCGGAAATCGATGGGTTGTTCCCGAAAGTGAAACGAGCCATCGCTACCATCACAACTGAAGACGGGCAATCGCACACGCTTCAGGAAGATCACGCAAAGGGACGCGCCGAGCGGCCGCTATCTGACGAGGAGTTGGTCGACAAGTTCCGCGCCAACGCATCGCATGCGATGTCCGACAGCGCGATGGACAGAATCGTCGATGCAACGCTCGCTCTTGAGGCAGTTGGCACCGTTGGAGAGTACATGAGCCTCCTCCGTCGAGACCGAGGCTAGCGACGCTCCCCGTTGCTGGTATACGAGACACTTCGCGGGCGGCTCTTCGGAGTCGCCCGTTTGCTTCCCAGGAGCGAAGGAGACCGTTGGAATGGGCATCGATCGCATGGCCACGATCCGAGAACGCCTCCTCGCCTGGTACGCAGTCGAGGCGCGTGATCTACCGTGGCGCCAGACTGCTGATCCATATGCGATCTGGGTGTCCGAGATCATGCTTCAACAGACACAGGTGGAGACGGCCCGACCGTACTACGCCCGCTTCCTTGAGTACTTCCCAACGGTCCAGGATCTAGCATCCGCATCGGTTGACGACGTACTGAAGGCGTGGGAGGGGCTTGGCTACTACCGCCGCGCGCACAACCTGCATCGGGCAGCTCAGCTGGTCGTCGCCGAGCACAACGGCGAGCTTCCAGAGACGGTTGCCGAACTCCGAACCCTCCCCGGCATCGGCCCATACACCGCCGGCGCGATCGCATCGATCGCCTTCGGTCTGGACGAGGCAGTTCTCGACGGAAACGTTATCCGCGTCCTCACCCGTCTCTTCCGCATCGACGGCAATCCTGTCAAGGCAGCAACGAGAAAGCTGCTCCTGCAAAATGCGAAGCGTCTCGCCAGCTGCGGCAAGGCCTCAGCAATCAACCAAGCGCTGATGGACCTCGGAGCACGAATCTGCTTGCCACGTTCACCCCGCTGCCATGAGTGTCCGGTCTCGCCTGTATGTGATGCGCATCACACCGGCGAAGAAGTGCTGTTCCCGCGGAAGCAAGCCCGAAGGGCCATCCCTCACGTCGACGTTGTCGCCGGTATCGTTTGGGACGGGAAGCCGTTCGCGGCCGGGTCGAAGCACCTCATCGCTCGCCGAAATGACGACGACATGCTAGGCGGCCTCTGGGAGTTTCCCGGTGGACGGGTGGAGGAGGGTGAAACGCATGAGGAAGCGCTCGTGCGTGAACTCCAGGAGGAATTGGCTATCGATGTCGAGGTCATCGACTTCTTCATGAAGGTCCGCCACGCCTACACGCATTTCCGAATGACACTGCACATCTACAACTGTCAGCACATCGGCGGGGAGCCCCAGGCGGTCGATTGCGCCGACTGGGCATGGGTGCAGTCAAGCGAACTCCACACGTATGCGCTCCCAACCGCCGATCGGAAGATTGTTTCCGCTCTGGTCTCTCGGCTTCGCCCAGAGCCCGACGAGGAACCTTCCGGCGTCTCGCGTGGATAACCCCGTTATGCCCTGAGTTCTCGGCTTCGCCCAAAGACCAAGTCGAGTCCCATCAGAATGCGATCTCCAGTCCTGCTCCAAGCGATGCCAAGCCCCCGTGGAAATCGACCACGAGGAGAAGTCGCGCAATTGGCGCAAGTCGAAGGCAGAGCCCTCCCGCGATGTATCCATCAAGCTCGATACTTGTCGAGCTAAGCGTGTCAAACGGAAGGGCCGAGCGATAGGTGACGAATACGGGGAAGTACTTGGAGTGGCTCTCAAACAGCAGCTGAAAGAAGATACCCCACCCGTTGCCGAAGAAGTCCAAGCCGTAGCCGCCTCCACCTCCCCAGGCAAGGGTATACCCTCCCGGTACGTACGCTGCAGTGATTGTGACGTCAAGTAGCGTCCCCAGCCACTGCGCGGATCCCGTTCCGAGTTCGGTCGTCCAGCCGCTTTGAATTCCCAGGTCGAATCCCTGCAAGAGCCCGATGGTTACCCGTCCTTGCGGGACGAGATACCAGCTTCCCCCCCCACTGAGGTCCGTCGTGGTGACACCGAAGCCGAACGTCATCGCAACCTGTTGCTCGCCGACCGCCCCCGCAGTTGCGAAGAGGTTGAACCCAAATGCGACGGCAGACCAGGCTGCAACTGCAACGACTGCGGCCACCAGAACACGCTTCCTCATACTCCAGCTCCCTCCTGCCTGTCGGTCTGTCTTCTGTTCGTCGGCATCTGGATCGACCCGGCCGCGATATCGTGCTACTCCACGACTTCGCGAGCCGCCAGCCAATGCCCGATGTCCACAGCAACGCCGAAACTCAGTAGCGGAACTCTCAAGTCAACCTGAAGCAGAATGCGTGCTCGTTCAGAGAGTCGTAGTTTCAGCCCGACGGCCACGTGGTGCCACACGGTGACGCCGTCCCCCGCCAGCGGAACGGTCGGCTGATATACGATGAAGAGCGGGAACGCGCGGAGATTGCTGTCGATCAGTACCTCTCCGAAAACGCCCCAACCCACAAGCTCGATACTGCTCCCCCCCCCGATTCCTACTGCGAGAGACATCGAATCAGGATCGTCGAATAGCGACACCTTGATGTCCCCCGATGCTCCCATCCATCCCGGCGAGCCGGTCGTCAGAGGGATGCCGACGCCCGTTTGAAACCCCAAGTTGATCTCGTCGGACAGGCCAAACGCCAGGCGCACCTGTGGGGTCAGCATCCACAGCGGATCGTCGTCGATCGCGATGTTGAGCAGCCCCGTTCCAATGGCAACGCCGACATCGCCTCCCTGAAGCAGCTTCGCCGTCTGAAAGATGTTGAACAGACAGCCACTCATCAGGAGCATCACGGGCAGTAGCCCAATGCAGAACACCCAACGGATTCTCTTTCGCATGTCGCCCCCTCATCAGCGATCCGGATCCACTAGCACTCTGCCGTGCCTGGCGTCGAATGTCAACCGAGCTGCATCCGTAGCGCCGGATAGCATGCTACGCCACTGCCTGTTTGTCCGAAGGGCAGGGGGGAGCTATGATGTGTCGATTCCGACGAAACAATGGGGGAGTGAATGGCTGGGCATTCCAAGTGGGCGAACATCAAGTATCGCAAGGAACGGCAAGACAAGAAGCGCTCCAACTTGTTCGCCAAACTGATCAAGGAAATCACGCTACAGGCTCGCAACGGAGATCCGAATCCGGAGAACAACCCCGGCCTTGCGCAAGCGCTCGAACGTGCCAGAGCCGGAAACCTGCCGAAAGACAACATCGAGCGGGCAATCAAGCGAGCGACCGGCGATCTTGAAGGCGTCAGCTATGAAGAAGCCACCTATGAAGGCTATGCCAGCGACGGTGTCGCAGTTCTTGTTCGTGTCGTCACCGACAATCGGAACCGCGCATCGGCCAGTGTACGCCACATCTTAAGCAAGCACGGCGGAAGCATGGCATCAGCGGGAAGCGTCGCTTGGCTTTTTGATCGAAGGGGAATCGTGACCATCGACGAGCTTCCCGAAGACATCGACCGTGACGAACTGGAGATGGCACTTATCGAGGCAGGGGCTGAAGATATCGACGATCAGGGAGACACGATCGAGGCCACGTGCGACCCATCGAT
>CAZORQ010000020.1:0-46154 GCA_964582285.1 uncultured Thermotogae bacterium | reverse complement strand
AACCTCCGGGTTATGAGCCCGACGAGCTTCCAGATTGCTCCACCCCGCGGTATCTTTCACTCTTTTGCCGGGAGCGGGAGTCGAACCCGCACGGGGTTTCCCCCAAAGGATTTTAAGTCCCTTGCGTCTGCCTATTCCGCCATCCCGGCGTACTCGACGTCCCGGCGACTCTTGGAGCGGGAAACGGGATTTGAACCCGCGACCCCTGCCTTGGCAAGGCAGTGCTCTACCGCTGAGCTATTCCCGCAGAGCCCACGCATTATACGGGCCTGCGTTTTCGCGTTCAACTGCGAAGGGCGGGACTCGAACCCGCACGCCCGAAGGCACTAGCTCCTAAGGCTAGCGCGTCTGCCAATTCCGCCACCTTCGCTCGTGGGCGAAGAAGCGTACCCGCGGAAGAAAAACACGTCAAGAAAGCGGGGCGTCGCACCATCCCGACGCCCCGCCGATTCACCATACCCTACCTAGTAGACCTCTGTCATCTCCCGATAGACAGCTCGGATCTGCACGCTTCGTTGGATGGTGACCAACAGAAGCTGTGCCTCCGAGAACGGCACCCACACGTCCTCCTGGTCATCGTAGCGCTCCCAGTGAGAGAAGATGAGTTCACGCTGCTCGGATGTCCACGCTTCGAGGTCCGGCTGGAGGAGATACTGACTCCCCGCCCGGCCGCACAGCTCGAACAACGTCATTTGCTCCTGATCGCGATTCACAATCACAGTTACCGCAATCGGATCTGCCTGTGTCTGAGGCTGCGTATACGTTGTCGCCGTTCCAATCCGTGTGTACTGATGGACTGCACTGACGCTGACGCACGGCGTTGTCGGTTGGATGGTGATCCTCGCACCTTCACCGGTGTAGACAGCTCGAACGGTTAGCCCTTGCTGTACGACGACTCCCAACACAGGCTCAGTTGAGATCGTTTCCCATTCTTCTGTCTCGGGGTCGTACTGTTCCCAGCGGTCGAACGGGACTGTCTCATCGTTGACGACAACCTCATCGGGCGCGCGGAGCAGGTACTGATAACCTCTTTGCCCACACAGCTGGAACGATGTCGTACGAGTTTCCTCGTTGTCGACGACGATCTGAGCCGCGATGTCGGTAATTGTCCCTTGGAAGAACAGGAACCCGGGCGTCTCATGCGCTGCCCGAACGGTCATGCATGCTTGTTGCGTCTGCGGCGTCTGCGGGGTTTCCGGCGTAGTATCCGGACGCCCGCCGTTCGCCGTGATCAACACAATCAGCTCGACCACAGGACATTGCATCCGATCGATGAACAGGTATCGGACCATGTAGCTGCCGGCGTGAGGGAAGCTCCCGGTTAGAGAACCTCGGTTTGCTCCGAGATCCAGCGTGAACGCCGCCGATGACGGAAGCGAGCTGCTCACCTCGTAGTAGTCGACAAAACCGGACTGCTCAAGCGCTGCACCGATCTCCGTTGGGATCGAGCGCGTCGAACTTGAGTATGCGCCCACCTGAACTCGCGCGAATTCCCAATCGATGACCTCCGGTTCAGGACACCCTGTCGGCGTCGGCGTTTCCCGAACATCTTCGCAGCACGAGTCGCATGGAGGACAGTCGGGGCACCGAACCGGCCTCACGTCCTCACAGACCGGCGTCAGACAGTCGGGATCGATGAACGCTTCGACGGATGTCTGAATGTCCGGCACGACCTCAACCGAGGTCCGCGCCGTCGCGGCAGCCTGTGCCGCAGCATTCGCCATGGTCAATGCCTGTGCCAAGGCTTCGGCGGTCGCCTGTGCAGCCACAACCGCACGCGCGGTAGCCTCGGCGGCAGCCGATGCGTTCGCTTGGGCGTACGCTGCCGCAAGTGCACAGGCCTGTGCCGAGGCGTAGGCGCTAGCTTCCGCCTCTGCAGATGCCTGAGCCGCAGCAAACGCCTCTGCTTGAGCAATCGCTTGGGCTGCAGCCGCCGCATAGGCGTACGCTGCCGCATCCGCGAATGCAGCCGCCGCCGCTTCAACACCTACCGCCACTTCCGCTTCGGCTGCCGCTGCAGCCAGCGCCGCAGCATGTGCCGCGGCATCGGCCTGGGCTTGGGCCAGCGCGATCGCTTCAACGCCAACTGCAACTTCTGCCTCTGCTTGCGCCTGCGCTAGTGCTGCAGCATGCGCGTAAGCTTCCGCACTTGCCTGCGCCTCGGCCATCGCCTCAACGCCGACAGCCACTTGCGCCTGCGCCGTTGCCAGAGCCTCCGCAGCCGCCAAGGCTGCTGCCTGCGCTTCGCCGGTCGCAATGGCTGTTGCCGTCGCGCTCGCGCTTGCCTGGGCCTCCGCCGTGGCTTGGGCTACCGCACAGGCTCGCGCCGCGGCTTCGGCTTCCGCTACAGCGGTCCCAACCGCAGATGCGCCGCTTGCTGCTGCAGCCTGCGCGTTCGCGTACGCTGCTGCGCACGCCTGGGCCGCAGTCTGAGCTTGCGCTGCGGCTGTGGCCGCCGCTCTTGCTTGTGCAAACGCGTTTGCCGAGCTTGTCGCCACTGCGGCGGCGAACGCTTGCGCGTATGCCTCGCCAGTCCCAGAAGCCGATGCATTGGCTTCTGCTTCCGCGGTTGCGGAGCTCGCTGCAGCTGCACACGCTGTCGCTGCAGCCTGTGCAGTGGCTGAAGCGTTGGCCGCTGCGGTGGCCTCCGCCTGTGCGATCGCCACCGCCGCCGCGACCGCTTGGGCCGCTGATGAGGCGGCGCTTTGAGCACGTGCGTAGGCCGATGCAGCAGCGGACGCGCTTGCCGCAGCCTGTGCCTCGGCGGTCGCGTACGCATTCGCCCAAGCCTCCGCAGTCGCACTCGCTGTGGCACAAGCTTCGGAAGCAGCCGACGCGCTGGCACGAGCACTTGCATGTGCCGACGCCACGGCTGATGCCATCGCGTCCGCGGCAGCTGATGCCGATGCACATGACTGCGCGATCGCAGTCGCATTCGCCTCGGCACTCGCCGTGGAGCTAGCTAGGGCAGACGCCATCGCGTCGGCCTTGGCTCCGGCCAATGCGCACGCTTGCGCGACCGCGCTTGCCTCCGCTTGCGCGCTGCTATAGGCAACACCAATCGCTGTCGCAGCAGCCTCTGCAGCCGCCGTCGCCTCTGCGGCCGCCGTCGCAATCGCTTCTGCCTGTGCTGTGGCCATCGCGAACGATTGGGCAATCGCGCTTGCAGCCGCGGCGGCTTCCGCCTGGGCCGTAGCCCTAGCCTGAGCCACGGCCACGGCTGCGGCCTCGGCCTCGGCGTACGCTACAGCTGCAGCCTCAGCGCGTGCCTCGGCTCTTGCGTAGGCCGAAGCGGCCGCTTCGGCTTCGGCGTTCGCTGACGCGCTGGCCAACGCAGTCGCCTGGGCTGCAGCCTTGGCCGCAGCATCAGCCTGCGCGACCGCCGTTGCGATCGCCTGCACAACACCGCTGACTTCGGTCACGACCGTTCCACACGGAACCTGGGTCTGAACACTCTGACTCACGAGTTCCGCAACATCCTGGGCCTGCGAGTACGCCGTGGCGGTCGAGCTTGCATATGCCGCGGCGCTTGATGCAGCTTCCGCGACCGCAGCCGCGCGTGCTGCCGCGCTGGCGGCAACTTCAGCAGCAGCCTCAACCTCGGCTTCCGCGCTTGCGAACGACGCAGCCGCTGCAGCCACCCGCGCTTCGGCGATGGCGACAGCCTCCGCCAATGCCTCCGCTACCGCTTCGGCATACACCCTGACATCGGCGGCAGCCGCCGCACATGCGACAGCGCTCGCCTCCGCCTCAGCTTCCGCGTCGGCAATCGCAATCGCTATCTCCGCAATTGCTGCGCTCGCCGAGGCGCGAGCTCCGGCACAAGCGGTGGCCGACGCAGACGCGTTCGCCGAAGCGCCCGCACAAGCGATTGCAAACGCATCGGCGCTTGCCTCGGCACGAACAGCAGCCGAAGCGCATGCCTGCGCGCTGGCTTGTGCTCTGGCTTGTGCCTCGGCGCAGGCGAGCGCAAATGCACTCGCTTGGGCTCTCGCTTCAGCCACGGCGGTTGCCGTCGCTTCGGCGCTCGCCGCCGCCGAGGCGACGGCATTCGCACATGTTTCCGAGAAGCTCGAAGCAGACGCTTGAGCAGCCGCATTCGCGCTGGAGATCGCCTCGGCGATGTCATCTGCCGTCGCACTTGCCGATTCCGCCTTCGAGATCAGCGTTGTCAGATTCAGATCGTTGAGAAGCGCTTCTGCGTCCTCAGCGATTGCTTCCGCCTCGGCCGCTGCCGTGGCTGCAGAAGCAGCGGCGGCATCCGCCATGGCGATAAGATCAGGAAAGACCGGTGTTTCCGTCTGTGTCTGCGCCCATGCTGGGATCAGGATCGCGAGAGCAATCCCAATGGCGACGACCAGTGCCTTCGCTCCCTTCATCACGTCAACCTCCTTGAATGGCAATCGGAACTCTCACAGAGAGGAGCAGAGCAACCCAACGTGTTGTGGCCACTTGCTCCTTCTAGGGGCAGCTTGAGCAACCGCAGCTTCGCCATCCCCAAAACAGAGGGAAGCGGAAGCAGCTCGTTTGGCACGAGTCGACGAAGACCAGCGATGTTCGGCAGGAGCAGTCGGAGACCGTCGAGACATCCTCGCATACACACGAACAGCACGGATTGCACCAGTAGCAGCCACACGGATCGTAGATCGAGAAACAGCGCGAAAGCGTCCCGACCGACGTGTCGACGACCAGCTTGTACTGACCTGCCGCCACGCTGCCTCCCAATGAGTCGATTTGCGTCCAACTGCCAAGCCATGCCGATGCAGACACAGGGGCATCATGTATGACGGAGTAGATGGCTTGCTGGGACGTATTCACGATTCGCCATCCAAGAACGAGCGTGTCGTCACATGTGCAGCATCCACAGCATCCCCAAGACCATGTGGTTGAGTCCTCTACCTGGAACTGAATCTCTTCGCCCAGCTTGTACCGGGGCGACACAGCAGCCAACGTCACAGATGAGATCAGCAATACGATGGCAAACAGACTGACACCAACAGCAACTCGTCTTCCTTTCACAGCACTCACCTCCGAGCCAGTTATCCACTATACACCGCGGGAGACCGCCGGTGTCGCTTCCGCTTGACACGTCGTCTGTGCCAAGCCGGTTCATCGGTCGAGGTCCTCTCACCGGAAAACGCTTCTCTGGCCGTTTGAAGCCCACGACTCGCGAGATGCATGCGTCCTCTACGCTTGCATCAATGCCTCGGTTCAGGATAACCTGAACGTCCACATAGGGAGGTGAGGATGATGGCAGGCAAGGAGATCATGGACAAACTCTCCATCTACATCCCTCAGCGCAAGATGGAGGAGAAGCCGGTCGAACGGCTGATGCAACTCGGAGAGAGTCGGGATCGTTCTGTCAACTACCTTGTTGTTGAAGCGATCATCCAGTATCTGGATCGAGAGGAGAACCAGAACTAGGATCGATTCGCATAGCAATCAAGCCGTATGATACGGACGAGAACTCATGGAGCGTTCCTTCGCGCTATCACGCGGAGGAACGTTCGTCTGTTGAGGGCTACATTGCTGTCTTCGATCCAAGCGCGGTGTCCGGAGGATCATGACCGGTAGCAGACAGGACAACCGACTGGAAGAAGACTATCACACGATCACCGCCGAGAGCACGGCGGATCGCTTTGGCGTCGATCCTCAGTCGGGCTTGTCCACAACACATGCGGAACAGTTGCTGACAGCCTGCGGACCCAACGAACTCTCGAAACCTCCGAAGACGTCGATGTGGAGGCGAGTCATCGCTCAGTTTCGCGGTGCCATTGTGCTCATTCTGCTCGCCGCGGTCGCTGTTTCGATTGCGCTTGGCGATTGGGTTGAGGCCGGCGTGATCTTGGCCATTGTGCTCCTGAATGCCGCGGTCGGCGCGTTTCAAGAGGCGCAAGCTGAGACGGCAATCGCGTCGCTGCAGGAACTGGCTGCACCGGACGCTCGGATCCTAAGAGGCGGCCAAACGATTGAGGTCGCAGCGCGAGACCTCGTTCCCGGTGACATTGTCATCCTCAAGACGGGCGCAATCGTCCCTGCTGACCTACGCTTGATCGGATCATCTCACCTCCGAGTCGATGAGTCCTCTCTTACCGGTGAGTCGGCTCCCGTGCCGAAAAAGGCCGATGTCGTCCTCGAACCGAAGCTGCCGGTCGGAGATCGAGTGAATTGCGCGTTTTCCGGGACGACAGTGACCTATGGACGCGGAAGCGGCATCGCCGTCGCAACGGGGGCAAACACGGAACTAGGGAAGATCGCTTCGGAGGTCGAGCGTTCCGCCGAGGGTCCGACGCCGCTTCAGAGGAAACTGGACGAATTCGGCAGGATCATGGGTGTAGCGGTCCTCGGTGTCTGCGCGCTAGTGTTCGTTGTCGGGTTGCTCCGCGACCCGGCCGCACGCGTCCTGTTCCAGCAGGGCATCGGAGCCTACGTGGCGAGCGCCCGGACCACGATCGCCGGACTGTTCGTCGTTGCCGTTGGCCTGGCGATCGCCGCAGTCCCCGAAGGCCTTCCCGCGGTAGTTACCATGAGTCTCGCACTGGGAACCCGCGAGATGTTGCGTCACAACGCGCTCGTAAGACGACTTCCATCGGTGGAGACACTCGGGGCGACAACGGTCATCTGCACTGACAAGACGGGAACGCTAACGCAGAACAGAATGACGCTTCACTCGATTCGAACTGCGGAGGGCGAGTATGCATTCCCTCCGCTGACCGGCCAAACAGAATCCCTGCCCCAACTTGATGGCAAGCCGGTGACGGTCGATCAACACCCCACGCTCCGCCTCTCGCTCCTGTCCGGCTTGTTGTGCAATGACGCCAAGCTCGTCGGGGACGGAAGCGGAAGTGCCGGGTTCGTCGGAGATCCAACGGAGGGAGCACTCCTCGTTGCAGCAACAGCACTGGGGCCGGGCTCGGTCAATACGAGCTTCGTCCGAGTTGCCGAGCTTCCGTTTGACTCCGAGCGAAAACGGATGACGACAATCCACAAGGCCGCGGACGTACTTCCTGTGCCTTCCGTCGAGTCGCCCCATGTGGCCATCGCGAAGGGTGCTCCCGATGAGATCTTTGAGCTGTGCACACGTGCACAGATGGAGGACGGCCCCGTGCCGCTCACTCCCGCCGCTCGACAGCAGCTACGCGAGGCGAACCGTGCGATGGGAGAGCGGGGGCTTCGAGTCCTCGCGCTCGCGTATCGACAACTCCAAGACGTCCCCAAGGAGCCGACCGTCGAAGATGTTGAGCACGATCTCACATTCCTCGGGCTGGCGGCACTGCATGACCCACCACGTCCGGAAGTCTCCGCCGCAGTCGAGAAGGCCCGGCGAGCCGGCCTTCGAAGCGTGATGATCACCGGCGATCACTCGACAACGGCCAGATCCGTCGCAGAACAGGTCGGTATCCTCCAAGCAGGCCGGCGCATAGCAACCGGAGCCGAACTCGACCGAATGGACGAAAAGGAGCTAAGGGAAGCAATCGTCGAGATCGATGTATTCGCCAGGGTCTCTCCTCAGCACAAGGTGCGAATCGTCGACGCATTGAAGGCCATCGGCGAGGTCGTCGCGATGACCGGGGATGGCGTGAACGATGCTCCGGCATTGAGGCGGGCTGATGTCGGAATCGCCATGGGGATCACTGGCACAGACGTGGCCAAGCAGACTGCGGATATCGTGCTCACGGATGACAACTATGCGACGATCGTTGCTGCGGTCGAGCGAGGCCGGATCATCTACGCCAACATCCGCAAGACCATCTTCTATCTCCTCTCCTGCAACTTCGCCGAAATCGCGATTCTGTTGATCGCAACGCTCCTTGGATGGCCGCCACCACTCGCAGCCATCCAGCTGCTATGGCTGAATCTGGTCACCGACGGGGCGCCAGCTCTCGCACTGGCCATGGAGCGGGGGGAGCCGAATATCATGGATCGACCTCCCCGCGGCACGGGAGAGCGGATTGTCAACACGAAGATGGCACGCGGAATCGCATTTCAAGCTGGGATCCTGACCGCTGCCGTGCTGGTCGCGTTTGGGCTTGCGCTCCACGGAGCGCGGCCCGACGTCGCGGGTACCGTCGCGTTTGCCACCTTGGCTTTCGCTGAACTGCTTCGCGCATACGCAGCCCGCTCTGAGGAGGCCCCGCTACTGAAGATCGGTGTTCTTGGCAATCAGTGGATGCAGATTGCGGTCCTCGTGTCGCTGGGCCTCATGCTCGGCGTCATGTGCGTTCCGTTCCTTCGGCCACTGTTCAATATCGAGTCGCTGCGGGTTCCGATGTGGGGCCTGATCCTTTCACTCGGACTCGGACCCACACTGCTCATTGAGCTGAGAAAAACACTCCGGCCGGCCTCGATTGGTCAGAGAAAGGGGACTCCGTGACCCACGAACGTTGCATCCGCGAGCTTCAAGATGCCATGCAATTCGGCCGGACCACTGCAGAAGCACTTGTATCCGATTGCATCGATCGGATTGACAGAATCGACAGACGCGGACCGACACTGAATTCGGTTCTTGAGTTGAATCCCGATGCGCCTGGGATTGCCGCGTCGCTCGATGCAGAACGCAAGACGAACGGCCCGAGGGGTCCCCTTCATGGAGTCCCGCTTCTGGTCAAGGGAAATATCGACACGGCCGATCGGATGACGACAACCGCTGGGTCGCTCGCCCTGGCAGGATCTGTCGCGCTGCAGGATGCACATGTTGTGACCCGGCTGCGAGACGCCGGAGCGGTCATCCTTGGGAAGGCCAACCTGAGCGAGTGGGCGAATTTCCGCGGCAAGAACTCGCTGAGCGGGTGGAGCAGCCACGGCGGCCAAACGCGGAATCCTTATGACATCGCACGTAGTCCGTGCGGGTCAAGCTCCGGATCGGCGGTGGCCGTTGCCGCCAATGTGTGTCCGATTGCAGTTGGGACCGAAACCGATGGGTCGATCGTCTGCCCGGCGCAGACCTGTGGGATCGTCGGCATCAAGCCGACGCTCGGTCTGGTTAGCCGGTCCGGCATCATTCCGATTGCGCATAGCCAGGACACCGCCGGTCCGATGGCGCGGACGGTCGAAGATGCAGCAATCGCCCTGTCTGTGCTTATTGGGGTGGACCCACGGGATCCGTTGACGAACGCCGCACACACGAAGGGCAACATCGACTACACCCAACAGCTATCCCCGCACGGATTGCAGGGTGCCCGCCTCGGCGTTGCACGCAACTTCTTCGGTGCGCACCGGGAGGTCGACCTTCTGATGGAGCGGAGCATCGAGGCGCTCAGGGAGCTTGGCGCAACGATTGTCGACCCGGCGAACATCGAGACAGCCGGACAGTGGCGAGAGACCGAGATGGAGGTCCTTCTTTACGAGTTCAAGCACGGTTTGACCTCCTATCTCGCTGCGCTCGGGGACGATGCACCGGTGACATCGCTTCAGGAAATCATCGCGTTCAATGCCGCTCACGCAGACGAGGTGATGCCCCTCTTCGGACAGGAGCTGCTGGAGTTGGCACAGACCAAGGGTCCATTGACGGACAAGTGCTACACAGACACGCTCAAGGAGAACCACCGCCTGGCGCGAACCGAAGGGATCGACGCTACGCTCGCCAAGCATACGTTGGACGCAATCATTGCCCCGACAGGCGGTCCGGCATGGTTGATCGATACAGTACATGGAGACTACGGAATCAGCGGCTGTTCATCGCCCGCCGCGGTGGCAGGCTATCCGCACGTCACCGTTCCCGCCGGATATGTCGCCGACCTACCCATCGGATTATCCTTCGTCGGAAGAGCGTGGGACGATGCAAAGCTGATCCGATTCGCCTACGCATTCGAGTTCGAAACCCAGGCCCGGCGGCCTCCGACGCTGCCCGAGTAGCACAGGTAGATGCCCATGAGAACTTCTGCACTGCGGCCGGATGGCAGGGTCGTGTCGTCTTCCTTCATGTTGTGGATAGATTCCGGCTCGCTGCCAGGCGTCCTAGTGGATTGGACTGCGACCATCGAAGACACCACTTGTCTGTGTGAAGCACCGGCATAGAATCAGATCGTTGTCCGTCGAACCGAGGAAGGAGGATTGATGGCTTTCGTATCCAAGCAGGACCTGATCGACAAAGTCCGTCCGATGATCGAGCGCTTGTCTCGACTCCAGGAGGAGCTCGACGACCTCTGTGATGAGATCGAGAGCATTGCAGAGGAGGTCGACGAGGCACTCGACGAAGCCGAGGAGTAACGTTCCGCGGGAGGGCCACTGCAAGCGCGGTTGCGAATTCCGTTGAACCGTCCGATGATCCTGTTCATGACACAGGACTCCAGGGAGGTCTGCATGGCGTTTCAGTTTCCATCCAATGAGTGGATCGTCGAACTCTCACGATTGCTCAACGAAAGCCCATCGTACGAAAGCTCGGCCAAGGACTGGGAAGGCGACTTCATCTTCGTGGTCGAACCGGACGACACGTTCCCGGAATCCGGATACCTCTTCCTGGGCCTTCAGCACGGCAAGAGCACCGGGGCCGCGCTGCTCGCAGCTCCGGAGGATCGTCCGGCAGAGTATCGGATCACTGCACCATACAGTGTGTGGCGGAAGGTGATCGAAGGCGAGCTCGATCCGATCCAGGGGATGATGATGCGCAAGCTGAAGCTAGACGGGAATCTGATGAAAATCATGCGCTACCCGAAGGCAGCAAAGGAGATCGTCTCCTGTTGTGCGAAGGTCCCGACCGAGTGGCCCGGAGGCTGATGCCGCGTGTGGACCTTTGTCTCTCCAAAGATCGTCTTTGGCGAAGACGCGCTCGATGAGATCGGCACACTCTCGATTGAGCGGGCGTTGATCGTCACCGATCGGGCGGTTCGAAGCCTTGGGTTGGTCGATCCTGTCACCGAGCGGCTCGCGGGGATCGGTGCGCAATGGGAGGTCTTCGACGCCGTCGAACCGGACCCGAGCATTCCAGCGGTCCTCGCCGGAGCAGAGACGGCCCGTCGCTTTGAACCGGATTGGATTGTCGGAGTGGGGGGTGGCTCGCCGCTCGACGTAGCCAAAGCCATCTGGGTTCTCTACGAACGTCCCGATCTTCAGCCGGCCGAGATCAACCCGTTCATCGATCTTGGGCTCCGCAAGCTGGCTCGTCTGATGACCATTCCGACGACAAGTGGCACTGGGGCTGACGTCACGTGGGCCATTGTCCTCACCGACCCGGTCGAAAAGCGCAAGATGGGACTTGGCAACCGCGAGAACGTCGCGGATATTGCGCTCGTCGACCCGGCGATGGCCGCGGGGATGCCTCCGCAGCTGACCGCCGATACCGGACTCGACGCATTGACCCATGCTATTGAAGGATTCACATGCACGTGGCACACCGATCTGACCGACGGGCTGTGCCTCAACGCGGCCGCTGAGATCTTCACCGTACTCCCCCGAGCTGTCGAAGATGGCACGGACATCGAGGCGAGAACGCGGATGCATCATGCTGCGACGGCCGCCGGCCTCGGGTTCGGAAACGCCATGGCATCGATTGCCCATGCGATGGGACACGCGTTGGGATCGGCGTTCGATCTGCCTCATGGACGGGCCGTCGCCCTCTGTTTGCCGTACACACTCGAGTTTGCCGCCGCGAAGGCACCGGACCGAGCCGCCTTGCTTGCATCGCATCTCGGCGTCTCAGACGCCGGTGGAGAGCCCGCCTCACGCGCGCTCGCCGATGCCGTGCGAAACCTTGCCGAAACGATTGGGAACCCCCTCTTCCTCGCCGATGCCGGCGTCCCGCGCCACGCGCTGGACGAAGCCCTGGACAAGCTTGTTGACGACGCCGAGAACGATACCCAGATGATCACCGCTCCCCGTTCTCCGTCGACCGAGGAGCTGCGGCGCTTGTTCGTCGCCGCCCACACCGGGAATTCGGTCTCCTTCTGATGCCCGCTCTTCACGGCTACGTGGGACGCATTCTCCGTGTCGATCTCGACGCCGAGACGGTTCGAGACGAATCGCTAGACAGCTCACTCGCCCGCGATTTCCTTGGCGGAAGTGGGCTCGCCGCCGCTCTCATCGGGCAGACGTCCGTTTCGGAGATCGATCCGCTCGGGCCGGACAATCCGCTCATTCTGATGACCGGGCCACTCGTCGGTACGGCGATGCCGTCGGCAGGCAGGTTGAGCTACTGCGCATTCTCTCCGCTTACCGGGATCTGGGGCGAATCGAACACCGGCGGCTTCCTCGGTCCGGAACTCCGTTTCGCTGGCTACGACGGCATCGTCATCACAGGCCGGGCAAGCGTCCCGGCGTGGTTGTCCATTGTCGATGGCAACGCGCAACTCCATGACGCTGCGTCACTGATCGGCCTTGACACGTATGAGACACAGCAGGCAATCCGCAGTGACCTCGATGACACTGCGGTTCGCATCGGCTGCATCGGCAAGGCCGGCGAGAATCTCGTGCCGTACGCCGCCGTGATGAACGATCACGGGCGGGCGGCAGGACGGACCGGGATGGGTGCAGTGATGGGGGCGAAGAACCTTAAGGCAATCGCAGTACGGGGAACCAGGGCTGTGCCGATTGCCGACCCAGAGGCGCTCGATTCCGCCGTCCGGCGTGTCCTCGAGCACACGAATGAGGATATCGCCGTTCAGGCGATTCGCATGGCTGGAACAGCAGGTTACTTGGACATGGCGATGATGTACGGAGATCTTCCAATCCGGAACTTCCAGCGCGGCGAATGGTCGGGCGCAGAGAAGCTATCCGGCGTCCGGATGTCCGAGGAGTTCCTCGTGCGTGGCCGCGCTTGCTTCCACTGCCCGATCGCTTGCGGACGTGAGACGCATGCGCCATCCCATGGACTCGACCATGTCGATGGCCCGGAGTATGAGACGCTGGGCGCCCTCGGCTCGCTACTAGAAATCGACGACCTCGAGGCCGTCATCGCTGCCGGGCATCTCTGCAACGCTCACGGACTCGATACAATCTCCACCGGGGTGACGATTGCGCTCGCCTGCGAACTGAGTGAGCGTGGACTTCTCGATCCGGCATCGACCGACGGATTGGATATCCAGTTCGGCGATCCGAGAGTCGTTCATCATCTGATCGAGCAGATCGCCACACGTGAGGGAATCGGAGAGCTCTTGGCGGGCGGCAGCGCCGCCTTGGCTGAGCAATTCAACGTCCCTGAACTCGCAGCAACGGTGCACCGGCTTGAAGTGCCCATGCACGATCCCCGGGCATTCGCGGGGATGGCCGCCGTCTACGCCCTGTCCCCTCGCGGCGCCTGTCACATGCAGGGAGACATGTACAGCGTGGATACCGGGCAGATTGTGCTCGACGAGATCGGAATCACACCGGACGATCGGTTCGACGGCTCTGCGAGAAAGGGCCGAACGGCGGCCCGACAGATGGCGTGGCGAGCGATGTACAACGCAGTCATCCTGTGCCAGTTTCAGAACCCTCCCGCCAACCTTCTCTCGGACGCGGTCGCGGCGGTCACCGGATGGGATCTGCCCCCAGCCGAGCTGATGACGATCGGTCGACGAATCCTCACGCTCAAGCGGCTGATCAATGCCAAACGCGGGACTACCGCCGACGCTGATCGTCTTCCGGACGTCCTGCGGCGTCCCCTTTCCGACGGCGGGACGCTCGGTCACGTGCCCGATGCGGATGACCTCCTCAGCGGGGCGTACGATGAGCTCGGGTGGGATCCGACCACCGGCGAGCCCACCGTCAGCACGATCGAGCAGTTGGGGCTTTTGCCGTTCGGATGATGCATTCCGGAAGTCTGCAAGGCAGGGGAAAGCAGCGTCTACTCATGCCCCGGAAGACACTGGAGGACAGCAACACCCAGAGGAACCGCGCGCGTTTCCTGCTGCATTCACAGGTCTAGCGCGGCTCATCTGGGTGTTTAGCTTCGTCGAGGCGCGGACCGCAACCGCTCTTCTTCCGACAAGCAGCGTCCTTGGCACGTCCTACGATCCGTCCGGCTTGAATTCGAGGGTCCAGATCTCGACAGACTCCGGCAGTTCGTCCTCCGCCAACGCGACACTGAATCCTTCGACGTCCCGAACTGTGTACGTGGCCCCGGCAAGGGACACGAACTCGCTCAGCAGCGCCATCTGGGACCACGATATGGGCGTGTATCCGTTCACGTAGTAATGCATGGGGAACACGACCCTTACCGAAGGAAGCTGCCCAATCACCGTCATTGCCTCCGCAACATCGATCGTAAACGCTCCCCCCACGGGCACAAACAGGACCTCCACGCCCTCCAGTCCTTCGACTTGATCGGCGGTCAACGTCTTTCCCAGGTCGCCGAGATGGGCAAACCGAATCCCGTCCACCTCGAAGCTGAACATGCAAGTCCATCCTTCGCCCCCCCCGCTTGCCGTAACGTGATCCCCCTCAATCGCATGGATCTCGAACTCAGGCGTAATCGCCCACGCCGCGGGAGGACGCCTCTCTTTGCAGCGCCCGTGTGTGTCAATCAGGAACACCTTGATCGGGTCGCCTTCCACGCGGTCCCGCTCGCCATAACAATCCGGGCAGTGGTCGATGTGCCCGTGGGTCATCAACACGATATCTGCGGGAGCCGGTAGACCCGGGTAGGCGACATACGATCCATACGGATCGAGCATGATGATCGGACCATCCAGGGCCTGGATCGTGAAGCACGAATGCCCCAAGTACGATACCGTGACATCTCCGGCCAAGGTCATCACCACATACAAGGCAAGAAGCAGGAGCACAGCCCATACGACAACCATTCGCATTGCGATCACCTCCGAACCATTAGATACCCTGCGCACATCCTATTCAAACTACGCCCAATCATCGATTCGACGAGGCCACATACACAGCAGCAGCTTTCCAAGTCGGTCATCCCCTCCGAGTCGCCGTAGATCCCTATAATCGATGCGATGACGAAAAGAGATGACCATCACCCCGTGGAGATCTTGCAGCAGCTCATCCGCTTCGACACAACCAATCCCCCTGGGAACGAGCGGGCTTGTGTCGAGTACGTCGCGGGCCTTCTCCGCGCTGCGGGGTTCGAGACTGCAACTCTGGCAATGTCCGAACAGCGGCCGAACCTTGTCGCCAGGCTCCCAGGTCGAGGCAGCGCACCGCCGCTCTTGATGTATGGCCACGCCGACGTGGTAACCACGTCGCATCAGGTTTGGACGCATCCGCCGTTCGGCGGTGAACTCATCGATGGATACGTGTGGGGAAGGGGAGCCCTCGACATGAAGGGCGGATTAGCAATGATGATCGCAGCATTGCTTCGCGCCGCAACGCGTGGACTCTCTCCTGCGGGGGATGTGATCCTTGCCGTGCTCGCCGACGAAGAGGCCGGTGGCTTATGCGGCGCCCGCTATTTGGCTGAGCAGTACCCGGAGCGGTTCGACGGGATCCGCTATGCCATTGGCGAGTTCGGAGGGTTCCCCTTGCGGATCGCCGGACGCACGTTCTACTTGATTCAGGTGGGGGAGAAACAGCCATGCTGGCTCGAGGCCACAATCAGAGGACCAGCCGGACATGGGGCACGACCAATGCGAGACGGGGCAATGGCGGAGCTGGGCCGGCTGCTCTCTCGCCTCAATCGGGCCCGCCTCCCGATCCGCATCACACCAATCGTGCGCGAGATGATCGAATCCATCGCTGCCTCGTTGCCTCTTGGACAACGGACCATCCTTCGGCGCCTGCTGAATCCTCTGTGGACCGACCGCATCCTGGCGCTGCTCGGCGAGACGGGCAGAAACCTCGAACCATTGTTTCGCAATACGGTCAACGCAACGATTGTTCGGGGTGGAGACAAACCAAACGTCATCCCGAGCGAGATCGTCCTCGGTCTGGATGTGCGCCTAGTCCCCGGAGCCACCTTGGATGACCTGTTCATCGAACTGAAGCCGATGCTCGGCAAGGAGACCGACATCGAGGTTGTGCTGTTCGACAGCGGCACCGCCGTCCCGGACTTGGGGTTGCTCGATCTCCTCGGGGGGGTGCTCCGCCAGGCCGATCGAACCGCGACTCCAATCCCGTATCTGCTTCCCGGAAACTCCGACGCCCGCCACTTCTCGCGTCTTGGAATCCAGACGTATGGTTTCACGCCGATGAACCTACCGGAGTCGTTTCATTTCTTCGAGACGATCCACGCAGCCGACGAGCGCATTCCCGCCTCAGCGGTGGAATTCGGAACGGATGTGCTATTCGCGCTGATCGAACGCTACGGGGCGTAGCCTATAGATACGGATCCAGCAGGAAGAGAATCTTCCGCAGAGGCTCGATGTCCGCATCGCTGAACTGCTCGAACTTGTCTGAATCGACGTCGAACACCGCCACAACCTCTTGGTTCTTCAGAATCGGTACGACAATCTCACTCTTTGACCGCCCGTCACACGCGATGTGGCCCGCGAATGCACGGACGTCACCAACTACGACCGGCTCCTTCGTACGAACGCTCTCAATGCAGACGCCCCTCCCCTCCAGGACCTGACAGGCCACAGATCCCTGATACGGCCCGGCATGAAGCTGATCGCCGGAGACGACGTAGAAGCCGGTCCAGAAGTGATGGGCCATCTTGGCATGAACGACAGCACAGATCGTCGCCATCGCCGCGATAAGGCTGGGAGACTTTCCCTCGATTAATCCGCGAAGCTGATCGTAGAGCCGCTCGTAGCGACCCGCACGCCGCTCATCCATTGCTTGCACCCCCTTTCACAGATGGGCCTGAGTATACCGAACCTAGACGGACGTCGCGCCCGGTCCTACACGAACGATTCAATGGCTCACCCAGGAACACGTTCGTCCGACTCAAAGCGCGATCACGTTGAGCCGACCCGGATTTCTTTCCCGCCGCTGGAACCGATCCCACGGGAACGCGTATGTGGAGTGAGGTGAGTACTATGTCACGAAGCATTGTCCCTCTTGCAGTCCTCGGCGTTCTCCTGATCTTCGGATGGGCCACCTTCGCCCAGGGATTCCCTCTTGGTCTTCTCCCAACATCCAACGAGCCGCTCGATGCGTTCGTGTGGACGATGGAGTCGCGCTTCCACGTAGGAGATCCGATCGTCATCCAGCTAAGGGTTAGTCGCCCGGCGTTTGTGTACCTGTTTGACCTGCAGCCGGACGGCGTCGTTCGTCTTCTTCTTCCCAATGCGTTCTCCCCGAACAACTACGTCGTCTCGACGCACCAGCTCCCGGATGGAACGTACGACTTGGTCGCATCTCCGCCAACGGGAATCGACGAGTTGCTCGTCTTCGCGACCGACAGTCCGCTCCCGTTCTCCGCGACTGCACCGACCGATCCATTCCCCGTATTCGCCACGAGCCCGGAGGAGGCAATCGATACATTGGTCAGCCTTGTCGCTGCGCTGGATCACACCTCATCGTGGGGGGTCGGATGGACCGCCATTCAGATTGTCGATCCCACCGATGAATCCGACGTGCCCGGAGCATCGCAAGAGCCTGAATCCATAACCATCGACCCTGCACTTCCCCCGCTTCCCCCGTTCGTTTCCACTCCCGGCGATGCGTGGTCCTACGTCGACGGCAACTGGTCCTACGGCGTTCCCGCTGTGGGATGGTATTGGTACTACGGACTCAACGGTCGTTGGCATCTCTGCTGGGTCTACAATGGCTGATCGACGAGCTTCGCCTCATCGAGCACCCTCTCGGTACAGCTAGCGTTGGCGGCCAACGCGCCCCGTCGCAGGGCGCAGGAGCGCCATATCGCACTGTGATCGCGGTGCTGTGTCCTTCTCCGGCTGACCGGCGCTCAGTGCCACCGGGTCGGGAACGAAGTGAAGAATCGCCAGACTGACGAGCAACAGCAGGGCACCGACTCCGAACGCTGTGGCATAGCCTGCCGTCTCCGCCACGAGACTGCTTCCGGCTCCCGCAAGAATCCACCCGAACCCCGCCAGCGCGTTGTACAGCCCCAACGCTGCACCCCGGTTCTCATCGCGAGCAAGCCGAGAGATCAAGGCGACGCCCGACAGCTGAAAATACGACCAAGTCACGCCATACGCGATGAATGCGACAACCAACACGGCCATCGGCGGCACCGCCGAAGACAAGGCCACATAGAGCGCAAATCCCCCAAAGAGAAGCAGCCGGACCAATAGTGAGCCTATCTGCACCGATCGGTTGCCCAATCTCCGGATTCGTTGGGCCGCAAGTGGGTACGCAACGACGATCGCCACATGCTGAACCACGAAGAACAGAAAGACAAGCGACGATGCAAAGCCGAACCGTTCCGAAAGCAGTAACGGAAGGGGAATTCCGAAGAACCCAAGCGCCATGAACGCAATCAATGTGGCAAGCAGAAATCTTCGCGTCCCCGGGCGAAATCCTTCAGGCCGCGTCAGCAGGCGCACAATGCGTCGCGGGTGCAGGCGATGATAGAGGTGCAGCGGAGCGAAGCGCGCCCGCTCGGCAATGAAGTTGCCCATGGCGAGGACCACGCCGCGGAACCGTCGCCGTGTGAATCGCGGGACCGTTCGCGGAACGAACCGAACCGCAAGGATCGCGGCCGCCAGGCTACCGAGACCGATCAACAGAAATAGGGACCGGATCGTCAGAGCTTGTCCAACGGAGCGGGACATCAACCCCATCCACACACTGCCCAGCGCAAGTCCGCAAACCCACCCGATCGCTCCAATCTGATTGAGATGGCCGATCTTCCTCTCCCATACCGCCTGGTCCCGGTTTTCGATGACAATCAATACGGTCACGGATGCATTGGCCATCCAGAAGAAGTTCATCAGCATGTTGAGAAGGGCAAGATCGCGGAACGCCGAGGTGAACGAAATGGCAAGAAAGCAAAGCCCGACAAGCATGTAGCTCAAGATGACAAATGGCTTCCGCCGATGCGCCACGTCCGAAAGCCTGCCCCAGACGAGGCTCCCCGCGACGCCCACAAGGCTGACCAAGCTCGTCAGAAGCCCCAACGCTCCGACCGATCGTCCGAAGAGATCGGATACGGCCAGGGGGATCAGGATCGATGAGGTCCCTAGAACGAGATTGGCTAGGCCGACCGCCCAATACCATCGCTCGGCGTCACGAAGCCATGATCGGAGCGTTCGTCTCATCGCTGCACTCCCTTGCGGCGCGGTATTCGACGCCCCGGCGTCGACACACCTCTTGAAGATCCGGCGAAGTGTAGCTCCCGTCAGGAAGAAGTCAAGCCTCGTGCCAGCGAACCTCCAAGATCAAGATCGGCCTACGCTGCGGGCGATCCGCTCCAACGCGATTCTGTACATGCCTCGGATACCCATCATGCCGCCGTGGTCGTGTCGAACCCAACGCGGTACCCGACATGCACGGCGCCGCAGTGCTCCTGCAGCAGCGTCGCGAACCGACCTGCCCATCGCTCGACCGAGTCAGGTAGCTCATCGCTCGGCGCATAGAGAACGGCAATCACGTCTCGCGTTTCCACACGTGTCTTCGTCGCCATGGAGTCCTTCACCGGATTGCCGCACGGCACCCAGCCCTCTTCCGTCGAGCGGCACACGAGCAGGAGATCCTGAAGATCGATCGACTGGCCGGACGGGTTGAACACGTATGACTCGTCGGGGGCGCCATGCCGCAGTAGGAGGTACGAGCCGACTATCTCCGTATCGAAGATCGAGCCGGGAAGCCCGGACTCGAGGCTGACGATGTTGTTCACATCCACCGGCCCATTGACTCGCGGGAACGTGCCAGCCAGTGCTGCACGGAGGAGAAACTCACTTGCCGGCTTGCTCCGTCCACTTGGCTTGTACTTGCCATGCCGAAGCATCTTCCGAACGCGCTGCCGCATCTCGGCGGGAACGAATTCCTCGCCGCCGTCCTGGACCCGGTCGAGAAGCTCTCCCAGCACGCCGTCCAGTGTCTCCGCCGGGATCGACATGTCGATGTCTTCAGCCCAAATCAACGCAGGTAGGACTGGGGCGGGCGTCAATGATAGATCGGATTCGAGCCGGTATTCGTGTTTTGACATGCGTAGGCCTCCCTGACTCAAAGCGGTTCGAAAATGCGTTACCAAAAAGAGGATCTGGTATCCGCTCGCCGCTGTCAATGCAGCGCCCGACCACGGAACCGGATCCACTCGCTATCGTAGATACTGTGATCAGCACTCGAGAAGGAGGAAGACATGCCCCATCGATGCTCTCAGCGCCCCCGCTATCGACGTATCCTGTGGATGGCGGCCTGCCTCGGATCTGTTTTCCTGCTGACTGCCTCATCCCCAAGTCCTGCTGGAGATGCCGTTCTCCTGTTTGGAATCGGCGTCCACATCGAGCCGTTCGGTGCACATGTGAGCCCCATAGCCCTCGCTGCCGGCGCCAGCTCGATCGGCGCAGGCCATAACCGAATGAACTACCACCGCCGGCCTGATTTCGAGCGCCATGTCGACGACTTGTCACTTCTGGCCGATACGGTCGAGTCCCACGGTGGCGTCTTGACCGTGCAGGCACAGACACCGTTCACCACATCGGCGGCAACATACGGCAATCCTGTTCTCTCCGATCTCGAGGCGCAGGGCCACGAGATCGCCCTCCATTTCCACGAAGACGCTCATCTCGGCCAAGACGCCGAGGCGCTTCCTCCGTCGGTTTGGACCGCCGTGATGATCGAGGAAATCGAGCGCATCCGCGCGGCCGGGGTGGCAGGACCAATCAGCTACTGGAGCGGAGGCAACCTATATCCCCATGTGTACGACGCAGCGGCGCAAGCCGGACTGTCGATCAACAGCGACTGGAAGAACCCGGGCACTCAGAGCACTCCGGATCTGTTGACCGGAATCCATCCGTGGCGGCCGAGTGACGGAACGACCGGCGAGGACGTGTTCGCGTTTGCCCGACATGATCCGGACGAGGCAGTCGTGTTCCTTCCTGGGGGAGCATTCGACACTGCTCTTTTCTCCAGCAAACAACAGATCAAGGAGGAGGGCGGCCTGGACGCATGGCTCGACGTGATCGAAGACGCACTGCTTGCGTCCCTGGAGAACGTCCATCCCGACCGCGTCAACGTGTTCCACTTCACCGCGCATCCGGGGGAGTTCGTCGGAAGCCCCACCGCACAGTACGAAGCGCTGGATCGCTTCCTGACCGAGATCATTGATCCGCTCGTTGCCGCCGGTCGGATCCGGTGGGCCACGTTCTCCGAGATGAGCGACGCCTTCGCCCTCTGGGAAGAAGCTCATCCGGGTGTCGATCCCAGAACGCCAACCAAGTAGAGCGGCTCGTCCTAAAGACCGATTGGATCCTGTTGGTAGTAGTTGCGCAACTCGCCATACAACCGCGGATGATCTGCTTTCAGACGCTGGGGCTGTGTGAAGAAGCACTCGGTAGCCACGGCGAAGAACTCCGCCGGGTTCGTCGCCCCGTACCGATCGAGTGTCGTCCGGCGACCCAGAGCCGTATCGCGACGAAGCCGCTCGTATTCCGCTCCCAGGACCTGTGCCCAGGTGGCATATCGTGATGCATCGGGCAGTGCAGGCGCCCCCTCTACGGAGCCATCCTCAGCATCGAGTTGGTGGGCAAACTCGTGCAAGACAACGTTCCGCCCCCCGTCCACGTTTGAGCCTGCAGCTCTGACTGCATCCCATGCGAGGACAATCGCCCCGCGAACAGACGATTCCCCGAGCCGCGTCTCCGTCCGTTCTGTGACCACACCAAACGGCTCTCGTGCGAACCGCTCTGCTACGTACGCACCGGGGTAGACGATGATCGTGTACAGGCGGGGGTAGTAGTCTGTCTGTCGATGAAGAAGGAGAACGCACGCAAAGGCTGCAATCGTCACTCGCATCTCATCCGTGATGGCCAGCCCCGCACCACCCTCGAATCGCTTTTCGTGGAGGAAGACCTGGATATGCCCAGACAGTTCACTCCGGTCGGCTTCATCCAACTTTCGGTAGATTGGAACGGTTCTTTCGATGATCTCCTTCCACTCTTGCGGAAAGGGACGCCCTCGAAGACGCGATCTGCGTCGCTCGCGAAGCCATGCTCTCACTGCAGCATCCCCCCTCGGCCCCGCAATCCCCTACGGCCTCTCCCCGCCAAACCGCACCTGCGGGACAGCTCGTTCCGCATCTGCGATCTCGAAGAATGTCGCCTGCCTGAACCCGAACATCGAGGCGATCATGTTCGATGGGAAGACTTCAATCCGCGTGTTCAAGTCACGGACGTTAGCGTTGTAGAATCTGCGTGACGCCTGAATCCGATCCTCGGTCACCGTCAGCTCCTCCTGCAACCGTAGGAAGTTCTGATTTGCCTTCAGATCGGGATACGCCTCGACGACAGCGAACAACTGCCGAAGTGCGCCAACAAGCATGTTCTCGTCGCGGGCCTGTTCTTCGGGAGACCCGGTCGATGCGACAGCGCGAGCCCGGGCATCGATCACCGCCTGTAGCGTCTCACGTTCGTGTGATGCATAGCCCTTGACTGTCTCCACCAGGTTCGGAATCAAGTCGTATCGACGCTTCAGCTCCGTATCGATCGCCGACCAGCTCTCGCTGACATGCTGGCGCAATCGGACGAGCTTGTTGTACGTTCCCATCCCATACAGCAGGACAGTTCCAGCAATGGCAAGTATGACGTATACGCTGACCATTACGGCCTCCTCTCTCCCTTCTGCTGGCGAACCAAGTACTCTGGAATCCCATCAAGGATCCCTTCCACAACAGCGATCGCCGACTCGAACGTCTCCGAGTCGAATCGCCTGTTTCGCCATGCGATCACATGGTTCTCGTCGCATTCGAGCGAGAACTTCGGCTTCGAGAGCAAAAACTCGATCGTCCGCTGGTGAAGTAGATCGTACGCCCACCGCTTATCCGGTGCTTTCACATGAAACGCTCGGCTGAACTCCGCTGACTCGAAGTCGATATCGTCCACGCCGAAGAACTCCGTCACGCGATCGAAGACATTCTCCGCGCGGATTCGAAGCGGCTTCAGTGCAACGTCGCTTCGAACGATGACTGCCGAGAAGTGGTGTGTCTGCCTGTGCTTTCCCGAACCTGTGACGTAGCGATAGTCGAACGCCGTCACCCGCCGACCGTCCCAGTCACCCTCCACAATGTTGTGCGCCGAGCGGCTGTGTCCTCGTCGCAGGCATCCGAAGTTGTGGTACATCTCATCGAATCCCGCATCTCGCCCCGGCCGAAACGCGAGGCCCTTCGCCATTGCCCACGCCGCTAGCTCCTTGCGCCGTTTTGCACTGAACCATGCGGCAACTGCAATGAGAATTGCACCAACCACAAGGATGAGAACCACTTGCCCGCTCACCACACCTCCTTCGGAGTGCCTCCCGTTCCTTTCTCTACGTGTCGACCTGCACGCCGCGACCTCTGAGCCGCTCGACCACAACCGATGCCGACGAGCCACTCCCCAGATTGAGTGGTGTATCGCGAAGATTCACGGACTCGAGATTGTCAAGCTCGAGGAGAACCCCGATATCTTTCACATCGGTACCGCTCAGGTCGAGAATGCGAAGCTCCCACAGAGACAGCAGCGGTTCAAGATCCACGACTGGATTCTCACTCAGATCAAGCGATTCCACGTGGCGCAGCTTCGATAGCGCCCAGATGCTCTCGATGTCGTTCGCTCCGACATTCAAGGAACGCAGATCTGTCAGCTGAGCAAGAATGCCGATCTCCTGGAGACCATTCTCACTGATGTTCAGCTCCTCGAGTCTTGGAAACGCAACCAGGATGCCAAGCTCATCGAACCCCACGTTCTCCAGTTCGAGAGAACGCAGCTCCTGTAGAGCCGTCAGAGGAGCGAAGCTCTCGATCACCAGGTTGGCCAACCGGAGACGCTCAAGCAACGGCTGGATATCCACGACCGGAGCAACACTCGCAAGCTCGATACCGCTCAACGAGAGACTGCGCAATGCCGGAAGCCAACGCAAGGGGCTGAAGTCTGCAACATCTGTGTCAAGCAATCCAAGATGTTGGAGATCGTCCATCCTTCCCAGGATCGTCAGGTCAAACGTGCCATCGCACTGAACCTGAAGCGTCTGCAACCTTGTGAGAACCTGGAGCGGTGTCAGATCGCAGCTTGCCACACAGGTGATCGTCAGAACCTCGAGCTGTACGAGGGCTCGAAGCGCAGAGAGGTCGGAAATCTCATTGCGGTTCAGATCCAGAGCTTTAAGGTACGTGAGGCTACCGAGCGGCGCGATGTTGGCAATCTGATTGCCCTCTGCCGATAGAAGCTGTAGGTTCGGGAGATCGGCAAGTGGTGACAGATCACTCACGGCGTTGCCATCAAGGACAAGCTCTGCGAGCACAGCAAGATGTCTCAGCGGAGCTATGTCATCGATCTCGTTCCCGCTAAGGTCGATGTCTCGGATCGAGCTGCAGTTTTCGATTCCGGCAAGGCTCCGAATGCCGCGTTCACTCGCATCGAGAACGGTCAGCCACGATACGTCGTAGTCATAGAGGGTTCCAGACAACTTGAATACGGCATCTCGAACTGCACCTTCCAACCCGTCATCGGAGAACTGCACCGCCTGTTGAGCGACGACGACGCCACCAATCATGAGAACTACGACTCCGGCCCAAGCTAGTCTTCTTGTCCATCCCGACATCCTGATCACCTCTTCGTTGGCTCCAACCAGACTACTACATCGTACGCACCGCAACCCCTCTTCTGACAGCAGGTCTACACCAGACAGTGTATCTACACCGAACCCACTTCGAGTTCACATGACACTGCAAGTCCGTTGGCATCGGCACAGCAGAGGTTTGCGTAGTCTGCTGTGTCCGATGGCGTACAGCACGACTGCCGGACGGACGAGAGGACGACGCCATATTGGTTCTCGCGTGGCTGGTTGCATCGCGTATGCGTCTTGCCAGACGATTCAGAAATGATCGCACAATGGAAGCGACAGCAATCCGGCAGGCGCCGAGCGGCTCCGCGCAGATCTCAAGGGGTCGGTGCGTATGCCGTGCGAGAGGCTTTGGAGCTTGCTTTGTTGGTTGCCATTCTTGTCATCATCACATCGTTTGTCGATCTCCCGATGTGGGCCCTGATCGGAGTTCCCTTGGCGAAGACGTTGGCGTCCGTTCTGTTCTATGTCAGTTGTCTCCGGAAGCCGTACCACCGCGCAGTCCACCGCGGTGCTGATCATCTCATCGGCAGGAGCGCCACGACCATCAGCCCCCTCCGTCCGACAGGATACGTCAAGGTGGACGGGGAACTGTGGTCCGCACACAGCGTCAACGGCAAGACGATCGCGAAGAACGAGCGAGTCCAAATCCATACAACAAGAGGGAACAGCCTTCTCGTTTTGCAGTCCAAGGATGACCTTCCGTCAAAGACGTATTGGAATCTCGGCGAACCCCGCTAGAATGGAGATGATCCGTTGACCGCCGCAGAAGCGGCAAGATGAAGGGGGAATCATGAAGAAAGCCATGCTCATTGCTACGGCGATATCGCTTCTTGCCATGCCCGTTGCGACTGCTGTGGAGCTTGGATCGATCTCCATTGGGTTTCATCTGAATCCCGCGCTGGACACAGAGGAGGGCCGGAGATCATGGGATCTCTCAATCTCAGCGGGCATTCGCGTTTCCGTTGGAGGCGCGAACAGCGTAGAGCTTTCCGCGGTGGTTGACTCCATTCTGTCTAGCCTAGGCGCAACATTCACGTACCACCGAGCTGTCTCGGATCCATTCACCATCGGAGCCGGACTCAACATGCTGTGGAGATTCGAGACGGAAGAAACGCTGGTTCGGACAGTGGTTGGAAGCTTCGCTCACGCCTGTGCGCGCCCGGTTGTGCTTCCAAACCTTGTGGGAGAGATGGGCCTCTCGTTCCCTCTTGTGTCGTTTACACGGCAGCACGAAGGCTGGCAGATTCTCCCGCTATCCGAACTTCCCGCGGTTCACTTGGCTGCTGACTGGCAAGGGTGGACCGGCACCTCCATTCAGGCACGGGTCACAATGCAACCAGTGATTCTCGACACAACACGCTTCCAGAATCCCATCGGACGGATCAGTGACACGCTGCTGGTGCTGCCGACATACTCCACATTCGTTCGGTTCGTGCCGTAACGCCTCCGCATGTCAGAAGGTACGCCTGCTAGCATGTCCCCACGATCCTTCACGGGCGCAGAGGGCTTGAAGGCAATCACATGATCCATTCACCGCTCCCCTTCAGATCCTTCACACCGCTTCTGCAGTCTACCTGAGCCGCCAGGAGGGGCCATGAACATGCGTGGAATGCAAAGACTGATTCAGATCGTCGGATCGATCGCCATTGGCGCGGTGCTCATCACTGCATGTGCGGGCAGTTCGGTCGTCGGCTTCTCCGATCCTCCCGTCGGAGGAATCCCTCCGTACGGAGAGATCGATCCACAGCAGGCCGTGGATGTGATCCAGCGTCTATCCGGGGATCCACGCTTCGTTCTGCTCGACATCCGGACCCCGGCCGAGGTAGCCACCGGACATCTGCCGGGAGTGGCAAACCTCGACTTCCGCAACGAAGCCTTTCGTGATGAACTGGACGTTCTGGATCGTGAGGCAACATATCTCATCTACTGCCGCACGGCAAACCGCACCGGCCAAGCGTTCGCATTGATGAAGGAGATGGGTTTCGGCAGGGTTTACGACATGCAAGGTGGAATCAGACTGTGGACCGAGTTAGGCTACCCCATCTGCGTGGGCCCTGTTGGGGAAGAGCATAGGTGCGTCGGCGCATACCCAGCAGGCCGGACTCGTCGGCGGGACTCAGCGCACAGCGAGCCATCGGACTCCACCTGTTCCGCCGACACACTGCGGTCGAGCGATTGCTGAGATCGCCGTCGCTTCCGTCTCTCCGAGGGCGAGTTCAGGCGCCCAGCGCCTCGCGGAGCGACTCCGCGACGTCCCGGGCTCGTTCTCGTCGGCTGGTTCTGAAGACGATCCTCCGTCCACCGGGCCACGCAAGGACAACCAAACGCATCCACCCTCTTGTCCACCAGTCGATACGTACAGCGACACGCACTGAATCGAGTTCGGCGAGGACGTCTCCTCGCCGTTCGCGGAGCAATCCCGCCTGAGGGTCGATCACGACCGCATGACGTACGTCATCCAAGGGAAGCGCACGGTAGCGTCGGTATGTCACCAACATCGCCGCAGCGACCAGTCCGCACGCTGCAGCCGCGGTAAAGAGAACGGATGCCGGCATCTCTGATCGGAAATCCGCCATGCCGGCGACATCGAGGATCGCAATCACTGCGAGAACTCCGCCAATAACAGCAAGCATCCCCATTCCGTAGCCGAGCCACCATGTTCGTCGATCGATCAGCAAGATGCCGTCGTCCTGATGGTGAATCTCGAATCCACACTCCGCGTGATTCAGTGGGGGTGCCCCTTCCTATGGTGCCGTGTCGAGCTGGATCTCGCCTGTCCCACGCCGACTGTGGCGCGCCGTGAAGCCATCCTGCAGATCATGGTAGGCGACCAAGATCGTGTAGCTCCTCCCCGGCGACATGGGAACATCCATCGCGTCCCCCGAATCGAGCGGAATGATGAACTCAAGGATCGTCTGGTCAATCCACTCGGCTCCTGCGGACGACACGATGTTGTCGACTCCGCCGCGATCCGTGTCTGCAATGTGTCCTGTCGCTTCGATTCCGAAGTCGTCGCGGAAGTAGCTCTTCCCATCTTCGACGTAGCCAAGGATGAAATTCGCGCCTTCCATCCGTCGCGTGGGTCCGAATCCAATCGACACATATCCGGTCCCCGGCGCAACCAGTCCTACGCGAAGGTATGCTGCATCGTTCGTCCAGTAGACCTTGACCCCGGCAATCTCCGTGCTGTGCGCGTATTCCGTTCCGCCGATTTCGCCGTCAATCGAATAGCCGGTGATGGATGGCGACACCTCCGCAGACGTCGGAGGCTGATCTGTTGTCTCAGCATCATCCGATGCCTGCGCGTCCTCTTCGTCCCCTTCTCCGTCGATCGCTGCGACTGGCTCCGGTTCCCCATCGTTCGGGGCCACATCGACGACCGCCGGTATCTCAAGTGTCGGTTCCTGCTCAGGAAACAGCTGAGGCAACAGCAGGAAGACCGCCGCTCCAGCAGCCAGAATCCCCAAGACGATCAACCACGTGCTGTTCATCGCTTCCCTCCTTCCCTTCGTGATATTCTACCGGGTGAAGTCAGTACCCCGAATCCGCCAAGGCTTTCCAACTCCTGCCGATGCTGCTACGGTGCAGCATCGAGCCGCAATGTACCGGATCCACGCCGACTGTGTCCTGCAGCGAAGCTGTCGCTTGTTTCATGGTACGCGATCAGAATGTCGTACGTCTCTCCCGGAACGAGGGTTTTGTCGTTTGCGTCACGCGTGATAAGTGGAATGACGAACTCCACTGTGGTCTGGCCGTCCTGCTCCTGCCCCGCTGCCTCGAGAATGTCATTTGTGCCTCCGAGAAGCGTGTCGGCCGTATGACTCACGGGTCCGTTTCCGTAGTCATCGCGCATCATCAACTGACCATCGTCCACTGCTCCTAAGATGAAATTGGCTCCCTTCATCCGATAGTCAGGATCGAAACCGATGGCCACGTACCCGCTCCCCGGACTGACAAGCCCGACACGAAGGTAGTTGATGTCGTTCGACCAGTGAACCTCGAACCCCCCCGCATCCATGCTGTGCGCATACTCTCCTTGGAACACGATCCCATCTATCGCCACAGGTATGACAGCAACAGGTTCGATGGGGACTCGAGGCAACTCGGCCGGTGGCTCCGGGACAGCTTCAGCGATCACCTCAGTTGGCATCTCCTCTCCGATTGCCGCACTGGAGGTTTCCAGATCGAGAGGGGCCTCAGTCGCAATCTGCTCCGGGAACAGCAGCGCTGCGCCGACCATGAGGAGCAGCATCACGGCCGCGCCGATTAAGAACGTATTGCTCAATCGTTCCTCACCTCCCCAACCCCGGGCGCTCGTCGTTCCGAGATGGAAACCCTTCAGACGCCCAGTCTACGGATCGATGCCAAGCTGGAATCGGAATTCCAAGAACGGATAGAACATCCCACCACCAATGGACACCGCTAGATTCACCGCCATTCGTGCAACAAGAGCTTGGCCTAGGGTAAGTCCAAGGCCGGCGGTCAGATACGTCGACCCGAAGTACGGCAACAGGTTGGTCACGTGTCCGAAACATAAGTGGAGTGCACTGGCCGTCGCGATTGTGTTCCGAATGTACAGTGAATCGAACGTCATGTAGGTCTTGAGCGCCGTCTCCCAGATGAACATCGCCCCAAGGAACCTCGCATAGGCCTCGAGACCAAATCCGAGTGACGAGAAACCGAACGACGTCGAGATTGGAAGCGCCACGCCGAACTCATACCGCCCCGCCGCACTCGCCTCCAACACGGGTACGGAGACCATCGCCACCATCAGTAGGACAACCGCCACGGTCCTGGCTGTGTTGATTCTCCTCATCCTCCCCCCCCTTCTCCTGTTCTCGCCGCCCATCGTAGAGACTTCTGTCGTGTATGCCAAGCCGGATATCCATCATCCAAGCGGGCACAGTTGTGGTCGCAAGAGGAGCCTGGGGACTGAATGTAAAACGCGTTCGCTAGCTGTCGCATGGTGACTCATGAGATCGACTGTACAGGGTGGGGCCAGAGGCATCTGCCGAATGCTATTTTAGGTGTCTCTGCTTACGCGTTCTAGGAGGAGCTTGGTGAGTGGTTGTCTTCGGTAGACTGTCTGCGTTGCACATACTGGGCTTGCCTCCGCCATGGTCTCCCTAGCAAGAACCCGATGATCACGCCGACAGCGATGCTGAGCGCCAGCAGTATGATTCGGGACATCACGAGATCCCAGAACACTAGACGGACGGAAACCACTTCTGTGTTCTGCGCGGTCACCACGAGTGACAGCAGCAATAGCACCAGTATCGCAACGGTTCGAGTTCTCATGTTTGGCTACTCCTCTCATCGGGCAAGGAATATCCGGATGACACTGCTTTCCCTTCTTCGTTTTGCCTGTAGATCCGGGTGGTTGTGTACGCGAACTCCACATCCTGTTCCGGAGCAAGCCTCTCAAGCACACTCTCGGCTATTGCCTGCTCTGTGAAGCGACGCTTTCGGGCTCTGCATGGGTAGCGTAGGGTCAGCTGGACACCGTTGGATGCCAATCTTGTGTAGACAGCAGGCTCTGTGCTGTCCTCCCGGATGAAGAAGCGCCTTGTTGCCTCGCGAAGACGTTGAGCTCCTATGCTTGCTTCCGTGTCCGCGTGCTGATGGGCGATCTCTAGGAGAATCGACTTCGCCTTCCGCCAGTCAGACTCAAACGTTACCGTGATCGGAATCTCGTTCCATACAAGGTCGAAGCCCTGTGTGTAGTTGATCAGTGGTTCCGTGAAGAGCTTCCCATTGGGCACGTGGATGATTCGCCCAGAGACTTGCTCTCCCTCCGTAAGGTCCTTCACTTCGAGAAGCGAAAACGTTGACACCCCGATGTCGATGACGTCGCCTTTCAAGTCTGCCAGTGCCACGCGGTCTCCCGTGGTGAATGGTCGTCGCCAACCGACGTAGACCCACCCAAACCAATTCAGGATCGGGTCTCGCAAGGCAATCGCGATACCGGCTGACAGCAGCCCGAAGTAGATGATCAGACTGCGTACGCCCTCAAGCCATGTCGCGCCGATGATGATGACTCCAGCGAGAGCAAGCGAGTACGTGATGGCCTTCCGCCACCGGTACCGGCGGCCGTATCTTCGGTCCTGCGCATCGTGAAGTGCAGCCAGACCCAGCGGAGCACGAGTAGCCCGGCGAGCGTGCCCACAGTGATGAGCCACTTGACAATCGCGGAGTCCGAGCTCCCGAGCACTCCAGCCAGCCACTCAATCGCACTACTCACCGTGTGTCACTTCCCTTTGACTGCAGCCTGCGCGCGAGCGCATCGATCGGCAAGCCGATCCCACCTTACCAGCCCTTCAGGTGTATCCTCTCTGTCTCGAGAGGGACGGCTCGCTTACTCAGGGGCTTCTTCGGCTTGCCGAGGAAGACAACGGAGAACGGGGTTATGTGTTGCGGCACTCCGAGGAGCTCCCCAACTGTTCGCATGCGTTCCTTCGATGGGAAGACATGAACCCATGAGCTGCCGAGTCCCTTGGCATGCGCCGCAAGCACAAGATTCTCCGTGGCTGCGGCACAGTCGATCGCCCACTGCGCTATGCTCGCTTGCTCCATTTCGTTCGCGCAGATCACGACGCTCATCGGCGCGGTTTGCAGGGAGTCCCTCTCATGGACAAGGATCGTCAGATCCTTCAGGATCTTCTCATCGCTGAGAAGGACGAAGTGCCAAGGCTTCTGCCCCTCAGCTGGCGCATTCATCGCCGCCCGCAAGAGATCCTGTTGTGTATCTTCTGGGACGTCTACTGTCTTGAAATCCGCTGTCTCTCTTCTAGTTACGAGTGCACGCAATGCCTCCATAGTCTTCCTCCTCCTTCTTGTGCCGGTTCAAGGCTTTCTTTTGTCTTCGCTACTGCTCCACTTGAACACTCGTCGCTCCAGTCTCCTCCTTGAGCGTGTTCGCCAGACCAATGATGTCAACGGGGCGCCAATAGCTGAGAAGGAGCCGGATCTTTGCACACTCCCGATCTTCGTCTAGCTCCCATGACAGCAGCCTCGTTCGAACATGCCGTTCGGCGCAGAGCCGTCGCAACCGCCTCCGGACGGCATCCTTGCGCTCGGGCGGAAGCTCGAGCACAAGGACACGGCGTGTCAAGTTCGGTAGCCACTCCTCAACGTGGGAGAACGCGAACAGAACGATGAATCCCATGGCGGTGGCACCGGCTGCAATGATGTACAGTCCCTGCCCGGCTGCGATCCCAATGCCGGCAACGAACCACACTGACGCAGCTGTCGTTAGCCCTTGTACCCAGTCACCCTGGCGGATGATCGTGCCGGCTCCAAGGAACCCGATCCCGGTCACGACCCCCGCAATGAGGCGGGCGACGTCAAGGCTGAGGATGCCACCGCTTGATGATTGACTCGTCTGCGCGAGTGACACACCGATGACCATGATGAGGGCTGAGCCGCCACCAACAAGAAGGTGGGTTCGCAGCCCCGCCGGGCGCCCGTGGAACTCACGCTCTACTCCGATGATCGCACATAGCGCGATGGCGAGTGCCATCCGGCCAAGCATGCGAAGCTCAATCATAGGCCACCTTCCTACGTGCGCTCGGGATCAGAGCGTCACTTGCCGGCCATCCTGAAGTGTTGCCGCTCCTGTCTCCAGCAGTTCCTTCAGCTTGTATAGGTTCGCAGCTGCATCCCGTCTAGCCTTGCGCGCGAGAAGGCGAGCAAGCAGCCTGTGACTGACTGCGTCGAATTCGCCCGCATTGAGTACCATCGTCCCACTCCCTGCTGTTTCGACGAAACGGAAGCGCATTCTGAAGGCGGGGACCGACCCTGGCAGGGTCTCTATAGCTATGAAGCTCGGAGGAACATAGTGTGTGACTTCGAAGTCCTGCCGGTCATGTCTCCTGTTCTGATGATAGCGCGTTCCCAGACCAATTGAGCCCTCGGTCTCTTCCTCGACCGATTGAACGGAGTAGCTCCATTTCGGCACGTTTCGGAAATCGGCGACGAAGGCGAACACAGCATCGATCGGCTTGTCAATCCAAACGTAGTTCTCAAACCGGATAAGAGGGCTTTTCAGTTCGTTGTGTTTGGCGCGGCTCGCGCTACACATCGTCTCTCGACCTCACAAGAAGAAGCGGGATCTCCGATCGATGAAGGACAGCGGCGGCCACGCCGCCGAAGAAGACCCGAGAGAGGCCGGTTCGCCCATGGCTGGCAAGTGCGATGAGATCCGCGTCGCGCTCTTCAGCGACATTGACAATCCGCTCTCCGGCAGGTCCGGCCTCGATTAGCGTTTCGGCCTCGATGCCTCTTCTCTTCAGGATAGATCGGATCTTCGCGAGGTACTCTTCGGCGGACGCACGCATCTCTTCGAGTTGCTGGGCGTATGACTCTGGGGTCATGAAAGCAGTTCTGGTTGCCGAGGCTAGCGCAATTGGAGAGAACGCCGTCGGCTCGATGACGTGGAGGAGAATGACCTTCCCAATCTTGATGTCGCACAGTCGTCCCACGTGGGAAAGTATCTTCTCCGCTCGCTCGGATGAGTCGAGCGGCACAACGATCGTCTTGTACATGATTCCTCCTTCCCGCCGTACGTTTCACGGCGACTTCGCTTCCGATACAAAGCAGGCACCTCCTATAGGCGTACCGTTTGGTGTTCAGGTCTGGGCGCGAAGCCCGCAAGCCAACGCGTGGTGAGCCAAGATGGCATCATGCAGATGCCGAATATGGAGCACCGCTTACCACAAATTCAAACGACCGCGGTGCACGAAACCATTTTCCTATCTGCACTTCTGGGGCGCATGATAGCGGAAATGTCGTTCCCATGCAAGGTTGGCGTTCCACTGCGTGGTGAAACCCAGACAGGAACAGTCATCAGGCGGGACAGCTATCTGGCGCTTCAGGGTCCGAAGCCAGAACGCGTTCGCACATCACATCTTGCTGACCGAAGCCCTGAGTCCGATCATTCAAGGCGCGCAGGAACGCGACTCGGAAGGACTCGCTCACTTCCTAGCCCACTTCAACGTTTGGCGTAGGGCCTCTTGAGGCTTTGCGTGCCCAACGATCGCAGCCGGCACGTGAAGGGGCTCTGTGTGAACATGGACAGGCGTTCGTCCTGGCCGCCATCCGCGCGCAGCAGCATTGAGACGTCGTGTTCAACCAAGTAACTTCTATCCATTTAAGGCAGCATCGCGTCCGCTAGCATGTCACGAGGAGGCCTGAACAGTCTGCGGGATTCCTTGGCTGGACAATCTAGCTCATCGGATGCAAAGGCGGATCTGCTACCACTTGTCGATGTGAATCTTGGTCTCGTCGGCTGATGCTCCAAGCTTCCTGAGCGGCCTCAGCGGTCTTCCGACAAAGATCAGTGAGAATGGTGTCAAATAATGAGGCACCCTGAGGAACTTGGCCAGTACTCTCATTCTGCTCCTGTGAGGGAACACGCGAATCCACGCAGCACCAAGTTCCTTGTCGCGAGCCAGTAGCACGATGTTCTGCGAGGCAGCCGAGCAGTCCACGACCCATTGCCCCATGTGTCTCTGGGTTCTGTTGTCAGCGCAGACAGCAATTGCGATGGAAGCCAAACCGACTGATGGATCTTCCCAGGCGAGTTCAGCGAGTTCTCCCAACGTGGACTCCTCACGAACAACGAGGAAGTGGCGGGGACTGTCTGTGCCAGCGTAGTGCGCACTCATCGCTGCCCGTAACAGATCCTTCAGCGTCTTCCTTGGAATCGCGGATCCGGGGACGAAATCCAGAGTCCTTTCACACGTCAGGATCGCTCTCCTCGTCTCCAACTCAGTAACCTCCCATTACTGCAGTCGTTGGCTGGACATCATCGCCTCCAATACCAGCCCAACGAGATCGTGCGGCAAGCGGAGCAATGGATGTGGTTCTGCTCGTCACTTGACTTGTCACCCGGACTCAGGGCGCGCTAACCCCTTGTCGCCTTGGACAAGAAGTACAGGAATCTCGCTTTCGCGAGCTACGCGTTTGATTGCCCGATTCAGCGCACTCCATGGCCGCACACGGTCTCTAGCTGCCGCCATGACAACAAGATCGATGTGCTCCGATCTGCAGATCTTGAGGATCTCTTTCGCGAGACTCCCGAAGCGGATAGTCAGTGTCGTGGCATGACCCGTATCTCGCAGATGTTGGCATAAACCAGCAAGCTCTTGCGCTTCTTGATCCGTTGCAGATCCAGTGGTCCCGATCCCTCCTAGAGCATCTGCTTCCTCTGCTGACCTTGCCTCCAGGTAGGAGCTGCCTAGCCCAAAGCCCGATGGCAGGTCACCTACGTGTACGATGGGATGGATTCTTCTGCTACGGAGCCACCGCGATCGCCTTGCAGGTCTTCTGTGCTGCAGGACGTGCAGCAAGCGGAATCTAGAACCCGAGGGTGCAGCGAGGCGCTCTGCTGCCGCAACTGCTTTCTTGGCGCTTCCTACATCGGGGAAAGAGACCAGTATTCGCCTGCACGATGAGCAGTTCCGTGGAAGTGATCCTCGCAGAATCCAATCGATTGGGCCCATGTTCCTAGGGCCACCTCCAGCGGCTCGATCGGTATACGGACGCATTGGCACAACTGAAGCGGATGTCTGCACATCCATCACAGAGTGGTGGAAGAAGCGGCATCACCGGCGCAGCGCAACACGCCTCCATCAGAAGCCCAGTTCCAGGAAGGAAGTGCGCAGCTATGGTCACATCCCTGTGCCAGTCACAAGAGGCGAGAAACTCCCGTGCAACCCGCGCCCTGCAGGCCTGTAGTGTATTGAGCGGTTCCGGCTCGTCTTGACCCATAGGAAGCGGTCTTCCTCCCTGCCTAGGGCTAGCTTGTGTCCATGATCGATTCCGCAGGCATCTCGGAATCGCTGTTCTCGCCAGCACTTCCGTCAACAGCGTATCAAAAGCGCTGATGGGATGCAAACTCCGGGCCGTGCAATCCGTGAAGCGCAATCGTGAAGAGGATGTCCGGAACAGCGGTCCGCTCTCCTGCACGAGGTATCCTCTACTATCAGCTGAGTGCAATGACAGGCGCCTTCCTGAGCACTGCTCGCCATGTACCAAGTGCAGCCCGATCAACACACTCAGTGTTCGAGTTACTGGAAAACAGAACGCAAGACCTCGCAATAGTCTTTACCAATCAGTACAATAGGTCTATTGAAATTATCACGTTAGTCTTGAAAAGACTGAGGATATGCGAGGAGCCAGATGTTCCAACAGACATGGCAGTATATGCTGAGCTATCCTGACAAGCTGCTTGGCTGGACATGGCAGCATCTGCAGATCGTCCTGATCGCGAATGCCATCGCTGTGGTGCTTGGTGTATTGATCGGTATGTGGGTGTTTGGCAAGGGCCGAGAGCACATGGCCGACGGCGTCATCTACGCGGCAAGCATCCGGATGACCATCCCTTCGTTGGCGCTGTTCGGAATCCTGATGGGGATTCTGTATGCAATGTCTCTTCCATCCATCGGGATGCTTCCCGTTGTGATTGCCCTAATCCTGTATGGGTTGCTGCCCATCATCCGCAGTACACACGCAGTCCTCCGGAAAGTGGATCCAGCAGTGATCGAAGCCGGACAAGGGATGGGCATAGGCACCTGTATCGCAGTGCTTTCTGGGCTAGGTCACGTCACGAACGCTTGAGATGTTGATGTGTCTGCTTCTCAAGACATTCGGGGAAACCGGCAAGCTCTTGGCAGACAGAAGCAAAGATTATAGCAGCAAGGATTGCCGGATTCTTGCCATCTGTTCTTCTGGCGCAAGTATGCGGCGCCCTGGGTTCAGGCGCGATTGGCGGAGTTCGGAAGCAAATTGTCCCATCGATTCGCGGCGTACGATGTCGTGAATTGGAGGAACCAGAAATGGAAAAGGAGGAAGAACATGATGAGAAGAGCGCTTGCAATGGTGTTGTGTCTCCTGTTCTTGGGAGGATGGTCGGTTCTCACGTTCGCTATGGAGCGAGGGGGAACCATCGTCGTATCGGGAGAAGACATCGGTCGGATCGATGATCCAGCACGCTACTCGTGGATCGCAAACTCGAACCCGACGAGAATGGTTGCAGAGTACTTGACCTTCACCGACGAAAGCAACACAACCCATCCTTGGCTGCTGGAAAGCTGGGAAGCCAGTGATGATCTAATGACTTGGACCCTGAATTGCCGACAGGGGATTCTGTTCAGCAACGGGGATGAGTTCAACGCGGATGACGTCGTATTCAACATTCGGCGTTGGCTTGATCCGGACGTGGGGTCGTCGCTGCTTGGGTTCATCGGCTCCTACTTGTCGCCTGACGGTGTGCAGAAGATCGACGAATACACGGTGCAGTTGAATCTGGATGCGCCTTCAATCAGCGTTCCCGAGGACCTCTATCAGTATCCGGCCCAGATCATGAACTCGCGAACGTTTGAGGGTGACTTCATCGAGGCCCCGATCGGCACAGGCCCATTCCTGTTGGACGAGTATTCTGCAGGAGAGCGCGTCATCCTCAAGTCGCGGAATGGCGTCGACGGCGTTCCGCCGTATTGGAGAAACGGTGAGGATGGGCAGCCACTTCCCTATGTCGATCAGGTGATCTACGTCGTAACAGGCCAAGAGGCGGCGGCACACGTTGCTGCGATCAAGGATGGGTCCATTGATGTGATCACGGAGCCGGACATCGAACACTTTCTGGCACTGCAAGATGATCCGGATGTGCAAGTCATTGGTACAGCCACGGCCAATACTAGGGTCCTGCGGATGCGTGTGGATATGGAGCCTTGGGACGACAACGTCGTACGGACAGCACTGAAGATGTGCGTCGATCGAGAGAAGATCCTTGACGTCGCCTACTACGGTGAAGGCGTCGTGGGAGCTGATCATCATTTCGCTCCAGCACATCCGGCCTACTGCGAGATCGACCCGATCCCATTCGATCCGCAAGGTGCGAAGACCATGCTGGAAGATGCGGGCTATACAACGCCGATCAGCTTTGATATCACCATGGGAACGGCCTGGCCGGATACCGTGACGCTTGCCGAAGTGCTGAAGGAGGATGCAGCGCCGGCGTTTGATATCAATATCACGCCCGTCCCAGGAACGACATACTGGGACGTTTGGACCGAGGTTCCAGTGGGGATCACGCACTGGTCACCCCGCGTGCTCGGAACAATGGTGGCGGCATCTGCGTACACGTGTGATAGCGAAGGTAATCCGGTGCCATGGAACGAAAGCCGATGGTGCGACTCCGAATTCTCGACACTGCTAGCGCAGGCACAGGGAATGGCGGATATCGATAACCGTCGAGCCATCATCTGCCAGATGGCAACGATCCAACGCGATCGTGGCTCAGTGATCATCCCCTATTGGATGAACGTGTGGTCGATCGCTAGTACGAGGATTCAGAACTTCAAGGGCCATCCCAACCAGTACGATGAGTTCTTGAGAGAGGCCTGGATAGACGACTAGGTTCCGTCGCAGAGGGCCGTGATCGTCGGTCCAAATCTGCGTAGCGGGAGTGGACACGTTCGGGGCAGGTCAAGTTGAGCTTGACCTGCCCCAACTGTCCCTACAGGACAGGCGGATAAATCGGAAGTCTGCAGTTGGTGGTTATGCCGGAATCCGCCTGCCTGCGGCAAAAGGCTTGCAACGAGCGGTGAAGCGGGAACCTGTAGAGCGCTAAACGCTCCGCCTAGCCGGAAGGTAAATCGATGGCGAAGTTCATTCTCCGACGCCTTTTTCTGATGGGTGTCACCATGCTCATCGTTTCGATGATTGTGTTTCTCGTGACCGAGGTCGCCCCCGGAAATGTCACACGGAAGATCCTCGGGGCGTTCGCCACACCGGAACAAGAAGAATCTTTCAAGAAGCAACTGGGGCTCGATCAGCCGGCGTATCTGCGCTACTTGGATTGGCTCATCGGCAACGATTGGCGGAGTGACGACCGCATCGGCCTGTCCCTGAGAAGGATTCGGCGCGGGGAAAGCGACATCATCGATTGGTGGGCGATTGATCAGGACGGCACGCCGATTCGTTGGAAGCTCGAGAATGGCCAGGATCTCATTGCACAACGGCTCCGGCCGGATGGCTCGATCGTGGAATCACTCGACAATGACCGATGGTCGACAGATGACGAAGGCGTAAGCACATTCTGGGGCGTGGATACGCAGGACCGCGCCGTGCTCTGGGAGAAGGGCACCGGCGAAACGTATTGGATGCGAGCCGGTGCAGCCGGTTGGTGGACCGAGCAGGAAGCAGGCGCAAAGCAGTACATCCCGTTGCAGAAGGGGATCCTCCGGGGCGATCCAGGTGAGTCGATCCAAACAGGACGGTCCGTGGGGCCAACCCTGCTTCGTCGGCTCATGAATTCGGGGATCCTTGCCGGGCTTGCGTTTTCCGTGGTCATGCCACTTGCCGTCATGCTCGGCCTGATTGCCGGACTGAACGAGGGGAAGGCGATTGACCGCATACTCTCGATTGGCGGGCTGGCCGCAACAGCGACCCCCCACTTCGCGACTGGAATCTTCTTGATTCTCATCTTCTCAACATGGCTCAAGCTTCTTCCGGGAGCGACGGTCTACCTGAGCGACACGGCCATCTTTACCAATCCGAAGATGCTAGTGCTCCCGGTACTCACCCTCACGCTAATCGAGTTGGGATACGTACTGCGGATTACACGTGCAAGCATGGTGGAGGTCATGAATACAGCCTACATCCGAACAGCTCACTTGAAGGGATTGCCGTATCGTCGGATAGTGTTCCGACACGCACTTCGCAATGCGCTGCTTGCGCCGATTACCGTGATCATGCTCCATGTGAATTGGCTGATGGGGGGAATCGTCGTGGTCGAGGCAATCTACGGATTCCCTGGGCTGGGAAAGTACCTCTACGATTCTGGATTGTACAAGGACATCTTCGCGATCGAGGCCGTGGCGCTTGTGATGGTCTCCCTGGCCGTTGGGACACAGCTGATTGCGGACATCATTTACACATTCCTGAATCCCCGCATTCGGTATGGGTAGTCACACATCGCGGATCGGAAAGGAGAACGGATGGCCTCAGACGAGAGCAAGCTGAAGCGCCCCATCAAGCGATACGCAATGCGGCACACCATCTGGCGACGCGTCCGTGGCTTGTTTGCCATCATCGCGTCATCCAGAGTAGCGATGATTGGGCTAACGCTGGTTGGACTGTGGGTCTTCTTCGCTGTTTTCGCTCCCCTTCTCTCCCCGTACGGTCCAACTGAGCAGGATCGCTACGCCATGAACGAGGGTCCATCACTTCGACACATCCTTGGCACCGACCATTTGGGACGGGACCTGTGGACTCGTGTCATCTACGGAGCACGTACGATTCTTGTATTGGCACCGCTCGCTGTGCTCTCTGCTCTTGTGATCGGAACCACGCTCGGACTCACAGGCGGCTACTTCGGCGGCTGGATCGATGAGGTTGTGATGCGCGTTCTTGATGCGATCATGGCATTTCCACCCATCCTGCTCTACTTAATTATCATTGTGGCATTGGGGCCTTCTGCACTCAACGTAGTCTTGGCCATTACAATCACCGGGGCTCCCGGGATCGCGCGTCTTGTTCGGAGCATGACACTCGATATCCGGACGCGCGAATACATCGCAGCGGCTGAGCTTCGGGGTGAGAATCCCTTGTACATCATGTTTGTCGAGATCCTGCCAAATGCCCGAGGCCCAGTTATCGTTGATGCGATGTTGCGCATCGGCTACGCGGTCTTCGCAATCGGCACGCTGGGATTTCTTGGGCTTGGCTTGCCGCCACCGTCTCCCGATTGGGGGAGCATGGTGGCAACGGGTCGCCAGTACATCTACATCAACATCTGGGCAGTCCTTTGGCCATCGATCGCGATTTCGTCACTGGTCATCGGTCTGAACCTGTTTGCCGATGGCTTGCGAGAGGAGTCCATGCGATATCAATGATCAGACTAGGCGCAGTTCTTGTCGAGTCTAGCTTCGGGAGGAAGGGGAAGATGGATGAGTGATAAACGACGACCGCGACCCGTACTGAAGATCGATCGGCTCGCGATCTTGTACGAGACGAGAAAGGGCGACGTCTCAGCCGTTCGCGATGTTTCGTTTGCAATCCACCGCGGAGAGGTCCTAGGACTAGTCGGCGAATCTGGTTGCGGGAAGAGCACAGTTGCGTTCGGTATTGCGAACTTCCTCGATCGAAATGGGAAAATCGTGAATGGGAGCATTCTCTTCCAAGGCCAGGAGCTGCGCGGACGAAGCAAGGAAACACTGCGACACCTACGCGGGAATCAGATGTCGATGGTCTATCAGGATCCGCTCTCAGCACTCAACCCATGCCTTCGCATTGGCAAGCAGATGGCAGAGACGCTGATCGTACACAAGAACATGAAGACAGGGAAGGCCCAAGCGAAATGCTTGGAGATGCTCAAACGGGTCTACATGCCCGATCCCATGACGATGCTTGCACGCTATCCGCACCAACTCTCCGGCGGGCAGCAGCAGCGTGTCGTCATCGGCATGGCGCTCTTGAACAACCCAGCGCTGCTCATCACCGATGAACCGACAACCGCTCTCGACGTAACAGTAGAGGCCGGCGTGCTTGATCTGATCTCCGATCTTCGTACTGACTTCGATACCGCGATTCTTTACATCAGCCACAATCTAGGCGTCATTGCTTCCGTGTCCGACCGGGTCGGCGTGATGTACACGGGCGAGCTTGTGGAGCAGGCACCAGTGAACACAATCTTCGCGACCCCGCTTCACCCCTACACGCTGGCCCTGATGGAGTGTGTCCCGCGCCTCGGAGAGAGCAAGGACTTGAGCTATCTCCCACCGATCCGTGGTCGCGTTCCATCTCCGATGAACATCCCCCCAGGGTGCGTTTTCGAGCCAAGGTGCGACTACGCTCGTGACATTTGTCGAGTCAAGCATCCGCAGCTTCGCCAAATTGCGGAGGATCATGCCATTCGGTGTCATCTCGCCGAACGGATTGCATCAAACGGCGCCAAGAAGCTCAAGAAACGGACGCCTGCGGAACAGACCATCACGTTGGAAACGACGTACGATACCGAAGAGCCGATCCTTCGGGCGGATAAGCTCAAGACGTACTACACGCAACGAAGCAACTCTGTTCTGAGCTTGATCGGATTGGGAACGAAACGACACGTCAAAGCGGTGGATGACATCTCCTTCAAACTCCGAAGGGCACGAACTCTTGGTGTTGTTGGAGAGTCGGGATGCGGGAAGAGTACCCTCGCGAAGACGATCGTTGGCCTGGAGAGCCCTCACGATGGAGAGATGGAGTTTCTTGGGCTTGATATCATGAAGCCTGTGCGCAATCGTGGAGACGCCCTAATCAGGGAGCTTCAGATGATCTTCCAGAATCCAGACTCAACGCTGAACCCTTCATTCAGCGTCGGCCACCAAATCGGCCGTCCGTTGAGACGTCTGAGGAGAATCTCACGCCACGAGGCACGGAAAGAGGTGAATCGACTGCTGGAAGCCGTGCGGCTCAACGGGAGCTACTACAACCGCGTACCACGCCAGTTGAGCGGTGGCGAGAAGCAGCGCGTGGCACTGGCTAGAGCAGTCGCTGCGCATCCGAAACTTGTACTCTGTGACGAACCCACATCATCTCTGGACGTGTCTGTCCAGGCAGCGATCCTCAATCTTCTCCTCGAACTGCAGCAGGAATTCGAGATCACGATGGTCTTTATCTCACATGATCTGAGTGTTGTACGATTCTTCTCTGACTTTGTTGCGGTGATGTATCTGGGCAAGGTGTGTGAGATTGGTCCCGCTGAGGCGATCTACTCCCCTCCCTATCATCCATATACGGAGGCACTGCTGTCGGCGGTCCCGATTCCCGACCCCTTGGCAAAGCAGAAAGCAATCCGCCTATCGGGGGCGGTTCCAAGCGCACTTGATCCGCCGACTGGGTGCCGGTTTCATACGAGATGCCCGCGGCTCATTGGAGATATCTGTGCCGAGAAAGAGCCGCCAGGAGCAGACGCTGGGCCGGATCACAAGATCTACTGCCACATTCCACTGACGGAACTCCGCGACGTTGAGCCAGTCGTTACTCTGTCAGAGGACTGATCTGCGCAAAGGAGGCCTCAATGCTGGTTCGAGACTATATGACGAAGCATCCGATGATGGTCGAGCCCGAGATGCGCGTTCTTGATGCGCAACGCGCCATGGGGGAGAACGACGTTCGCCACTTGCCCGTTGTCAAACAGGGGAAGCGACTGGCGGGATTGGTATCGCGCGGTCGGCTGCTGATTCATCCTGCGAAGCTCGAGAGCCTCAATGTCTGGGAAATTTCTCGGTACGTCTCGGACCTGAAGCTCAAAGACGTGATGGTTCCAGCTCAAGACGTGATCGTCATCGACAAGATGGCTCCCCTCGAAGAGGCAGCGAGGATCATGGTCAACAACAAGGTGAGATGCCTTCCTGTCGTTGACGAGGATGGCAACATCGAAGGGATCATCACCAAGGCAGACCTCCTCGCTCAGCTGATGGAGATGCTTGGGGCTCGGCGCTCCGGCATCCGTGTGACAGTACGAATGCCCAATGCTGATGGAGAGGCCGCCAGACTGATGCATGCTGTGGGAGCAAAAGGATGGAAGATACCGGCGATCTGCGGTGTTCCGTCTCCGAGGAAGCCTGATATGTGGGATGCGATGATCAAGGTTCGCGACGCATCCAGGCAGGAACTCATTGCAGTTATCGAGGGATTGGAGAATCACGAGATTGTGGATCTCCGCGAAACCTAGCCCTAACGTACATGCGGGTAGATGACACTCCCGAACATACTTGTGTGATAGAGATGAAATGATCTAAGATCAATTCTCATCAATGACGCTTCAGTGGGGACACGGATAGAAAGGTGAATCCCAATTGCCCCTCGCCACGTTTGCAGGGCTTGTCAACCGCAGCTGGATGTCAGAACTAGTGGAGAGAGAGAGACGGACAAGAGGAGCCTGCCCCTAACGCTATGAGGATACGATTCATAGGCAATCCTGACCGATTTTCTACTTCGTCCTTGATTCGGTGTACGCCTCTTTCACGCATCTTCCGCCAGGAGATCTTGGATGCGTTCCCGGCGGAGGTCGAGGGTCTTCTGGACAGTCTCGTGGCTGCATTCCCGAGCGATCCAGCCAAAGCCCGAGCCGAAATGACTGCGCTCAACACTCGCGTAGACAACGACTTCCTCGAACCAGAGGAAGTCGCCCGCGAGTGGCTGATTGCGAAGGGACTGATCTAGTAGAGATCGTCGCTGAAGAAGACGAACTCTGTAGTTGATCAACGACGAGGCGGGATGTGCTAGCAGTGTCTAGGCTCTATGATTGGCAGAGAACCCCAGATGGGAAGTACTCTTCTAGAACTATGAGGATGCGTGTAATCGGTTACTACAGGCCTTTCCCTTGGACGAGGATTGGAAGCGATCGCACCGGACGCACCGGTGTCGAACGCGACCTTCGATCATACTGCCGTCGAATTGATCTGACGCTTGTTGGCTTCCTCGTCGAGACGGATTCCCGCACGAGACGTTCCCTGGAGGACCGGGAAGTAGGACGCGAGGTCATGAAGCGACTGCGGAGCGGCCTGGCTGACGAGATCCTCGTGTTGCGACCGCAGCACATCTTCACATCGGCAGGCGATGCAGTGAATTCGCTCGAACGGTGGCTCGATGAAGGGATTGGATTCCGATGTGCCGACTTTTTCGATGGAGCGCCGTTGCATCTCGCGCCTGAAGCGCAGCTGCTGAACGCGGAGCCCCTCATTCGCGGTCTCGCTGTGCTTCAGAGGGGCATCGACTATGAGCAGACGCGAGCTCGCCTGAAGAGTCGCAAGGCACGGCGCGCATGGCCTGGCCGGCCACCGTTTGGCTTCACGGTGCGGGATGGAACGCTCGTGGAAGAGGAGGATCGAATCGATCGCATCCAACAGATGAAGTCCCAGCATCGCCGCGGAAAGAGCTACCGGAAGATCGCCATGGAATTCGACATCTCGGTGGGTACTGCACATCGTCTCGTGAAGACGGATCTTCGCAAGCTGCGGAGGATTGCGCAGAGCAATGAGAGCGTCACAGGAGACGGTGGCAAGTCAGTGCAGTTAGGCGATTCGTAGTCCGCGGAGCGCGATTGGGGCCTCCCGCGCACACACCTCCGGCCATAGGATGGAGTGAACCGATGGCCCTTCTGAGGTGGTGGAAATCGGGAGAATGGAAACGGAGGTGAACCGTTTGCGAAGCGCAGTCGTTCTGTTCGCCGTTGGATTGATCCTCATGGGTGCAGTGCACCCCGCGTTGATCGCAGCGCCGATTCAACCGGTCGGCACGCAGCTACTCGGCGGCGCGCTCGGAGGCGTTGTGGGAGTGGGACTCGGCATTCTCGCGATCAGCGAGATTGCGCCAACCCTCGAGCCGCGTGCAGCGCGGGTCGCCACAGTGGTTGCAGGCGTCACGTTGGGAGGAGGACTCGGGGCCACCGCCGGTGTCCTTGCGGCCAGCAAGATCCGCGGCGCCGAGGGGAACGTATTCAGTTGCTTGCTCGGATCGCTCGCTGGAGGTCTCATGAGTGCGTTTGTCGAGCCGCTCCTGTACCTGTTCGGGGTCCCCGAAGCGACGACCGAGTTTCTCGGATTTCTGCTCCTCCCGATCTGTCCGGCGATCGGCGCGACAATCGGCTTCAACCGGAACGCAACAGCGTCTCACTAGGCTCGCGCATTGCCGCAGCGCCTACTGCGCAGGTCCCACGCCAAATGTCCACCCAAGCAACTGCGACATGAAGGTTGCTGTCTCCTCCGTGATCACACCAGCTTCCGCCACATCCGCCGAAAGCACGTCGGGATCAGAGTGGAGTGCAATGCGCCCATCCCCTGTCGCTGCGTAGAACACGACACCCGCGGGAAGGTTAAGGTCGTCCGCGATCACCAAGCTGAAATCATCGAGAAACAGCGATACGCCAAGAGCACCGACGATGTCTCCCTCCAGCATGGCCGGTACGGCGGTGACCATCGATACCCGGCCGGTCGACCGACTGATCACAACGTAGCCGGTGGCAATCTGTCCCGACATGACAACCGGGAAGTAGTCACGATCGGAGAGGTTCGCACTCGATCTTCCCCCGCTGACCGTGTGATATGAGCCATCCGGCAGCACAAACCAGGTTGCCATCGGTAGGCTTGCGATCTGAAACGTCTCCAGCAAACTGAACATAGCATCCCAGCTTGCCGACTTGACCGGTGCGGTAGCCGCGAGGACAACCATGGTTCGGATCAGCCCTTCCACGTACATCTCAGCCAAGCCGACTGCGGCCGATGCGCCAACCTCCGCACAGTCCGCCATCGTCGGCTCCGAGTCCGCACAGCACGCACTTGCCACACCAACCAGCACCAGTGCCACTCCGATCCAGAGCTGCCTGCTCCTCATTCGCATCTCCTTCCGATCAGAACACAACATACGTAGCGCGTCTTCCGCAAAGCCCAAGGGCAATGTACGCAGACCCGCGGCGATCTGTCAACGCCGCGGTCGGGTTTGAAGACCACGGCTCCCACGTATCAACTCCTCAAGCGTCCTCATATTGAGCACCCCGATCTTGCCCCATCCCTCGTGCCCTTTGGGGACTTGGGGGCGGAGGCGCATGTAGAGGTTCA
>CAZORQ010000019.1:0-48337 GCA_964582285.1 uncultured Thermotogae bacterium | reverse complement strand
CAATCCAGATCTCCCTCCAGACCGCTTCTCGCTTGAACTCGGCGTGGGTGCCGCGATACTCCATCAGACAGACAACCATGTCCCCATCTGCGAGAGTCAGCTTGATGTCGACGCTCAAGTCCGGGATCTGCCTCGTCATGAACTCCTGCATCTCCGACTTCGCTCGCTCGTTGTCGGTATCGAAGCCCCCGATGAGGCCCCGAGTCAGTTCAACCTCAAGGGTCTGCTGACCCCGCCGGACGCCCGCCTTGAGCCTGCTGCCCAGGTGGCGCCGGAGTCCCTCCGATATGTCTTCGTGGGCAGCCCAGCGCTGGCGTTCATCCTCGACCCAGAGCAGTTCGTCCCCCACCTCAAGCTTCCCCTCAGCAGGACCGCCGGGGACGACGTAGTGGACGGTGTGCTTGCTGTCTGACGTGTCTCTGTAGAAACCCAACCCCATAGACTGAGCTCCCCGCGCGACATAGTCCGGACTGAAATACTCGTCCCAAGCATCGATTCGCTTCTGATTGACAACCTGCTCAAGGGCATCGTGGATGATCTCAGCGTTGGACTTCATCAGATCATGACCTCCCTCTCTGACCACAATGGGTGGGAACTACCAAGCATCGCCATGTCGGTGTCAGCCGTTCGGTCGATCATGCTCCGGCGTGGGCATTCCATGCAAGCCGGCTTCTTGCCGCCCGATGGCGGCAGCGAGCATGAAGATGAGTTCGGACATTGATTCTTGGGATTTGCTGGACGGTGACGTCACCCACTTCTCGCGATCCGCTGCCTAGATCTCCTCGATCAGGTCGCTGAGTGAGATGTAGCGGATATCGATGCCCTTCACGTTCCGGGCGAACGGTCGATCGATATCCGCCGCGACAACTCAGTTCCGCCCGCTCGGATAGCAGCGGCGAAACACCTTGAGGTTCTTCTCGTCGAACCCATCCGCAGACCATTTGCACTCAATGGCATCGCGGCCTCGCCCGCGCCGTCGAACCACGAAGTCGATCTCTTTTCCGTCCACAAGTACATATGTCAGCGCTTTTGCATCTGGTGCTACCAGATGCAAATCTGATGGCATCTGGGCTTACTACCGCCCCATACGTTTGCCAACCGCGTAGCCAGAGGGAGATTTAGATCTCGATCCCCCTTGAGCAGCTAGCCGGACGTTCTCTCCGACCAAGAAAGCGCGGCCCCAAACCCTCCAATTGAGTACCATGCCCCCAGCCCCCCGAAGTTGCCTGAGCGGTTCTCTGATCTCGATGATGTTGGATTGGCGGAAAGACGAGGCAAGACGAGGCAGACGTCGGCGGTGCGGTATTGGATGACCAAACGAAGAGACATACACAAAGGAGAACGACACATGCAGATGCTCACAGTGCAGAGTGCACCGAGGGCGATTGGCCCGTATTGTCATGCGATGAATGTCGGGAATCTGGTGTTCTGCTCCGGACAGACACCGTTGGATCCGGAGACAATGACGTTGGTTGGAACAAGCATCGAGGAGCAGACCAGGAGAGTCTTGGAGAATCTTTCTATTGTGTTGGTTGGCGCTGGCTTGACACTCAAGCACATCGTCAAAACGACGGTGTATCTCAAAGACATGCAAGATTTCCAAGGGATGAATGCTGCCTATGAAGAGGTGTTTCAGGGGCACAAGCCCAGCCGAACAACCATCGCGGTCAGACAGAACCCATTGGATGCGCTAGTCGAAATAGAGTGCATTGCTGAACGGCCATCATAGAAGCAGCTCGGAGTGGCATGCCAAGGATGTGATTGAACCGCTCCGGGTATTCCGAGCGCGTCGCCAAGATAGAATCCAGCTCGAGCCGCTCAGAAATCGCTACGGTGTCGTTTGATCCACGGATCCCCTAGTCCTTCGGAATCCTGACGGTTCCGACAGTGTTTGGACCGCGAATTGATGTTTTCATGGCTCTATGTTAGCGTTGTGTGTCTTCGTACATGGGAGGTGTGCCTAGCATGTACCGTGTATCCCGTCTCACACATATGGTTGCACTGTTTGGCGTACTCTTGACTGCCGTCTCGGGAGTCGTAGTACCGCTGTGCGCTCAGAGCGCGAGCACGATGGACATTGTCATTGACGGTGACATCTCAGACTGGCCAGATGATGTCGCCATCAGAACAGACAGTGCCTACGATGAAGCCCCCGGATACCTCGGGTTCGTCGGAGGTCGCGCGTTCCTCAACCGGAATGCCCTCTACTTCATCGTCGAGCTGGAAGATGCGAGCAAGCCGTACGCACAGTTCGATCTTTTCATCGGCGTCGGATCGATGGACTACCTGATCTCTTGGCCTCCGGGTTCGCCAGAGGGATACCGAGCGGATGTAACCGATGGATTTCAGGAGATCGGCCCGACGCAGTATTCGCTGTTCGCCTACGACTCCTGTCTCGAGGTTCGAATCGATCTGCGTGATCTGGATATCGATGACCCCAGCGTCGTCCGCTTCGTGGAGGTCGTCGCCATGCACGGGGAATGCTGCGAGGCGTTGTGGCAGCCAACCGACACCCTTCTTTTCCCCGGTGGAATCCCCGTTCTCGCAGAGATCGATCCCGGGAGACTTCTCAGCGACGATCCAAAGTATGCCCTGGCGCAGGAGTTCCGCCTGCTCGATGGCTATCTGGCAGAGCATGTCTACGATCCTCCGCTCCAGGCGCCGAGTCATGTGGCTGTCGGGCCGGACGGAACGATCGTGATAACTGACTGGGGATCGGGCGAGACGTTGTTTGAGCTCAGCGGACACGGAACACTGACCGACTACTGCCCCGCGCCGTCTGACGACAATTCCGGCATCGTCTTTGACTCAGCCGGAAATCTCTTCGTGACGGGGGCAAACGGAATCCTTTGGAAGATCGATCCAACTGGACAAGCAACGGAGTATGCTCACGGATTCTACGGGTATCAACTGGATGTCGGCCCTTCCGGCGCAGTCTACGGAACCGAAGGCAGTGGCTCGAGTGTCCAGCGCGTGTCGCCAAGCGGAGAGGTCACACGTTTTGCCACCGGGTTCTCCGATGCGATCGATCTCGCCGTCAACCCACTGACCGAAGAGGTGTACGTCTACGACAAGGGTGCCGGACTCATCTATCGCGTTGCACAGAACGGATCGAAATCTGTGCTCGTTCGTGACGTCCTGCGCGAGTGGAATTACATCGCCTGCTCTGCCGACGGACACCTCTACTTTATGGATCTGATCGCCGGACTCTGGGAGATCTCAACAACGACGGGCCGATGCACACGGATCCCCTGGGTCCAGGAGAGCTACACGAGTCTGCATCCTTGCGACTTCGTCTTCGATCCACAGGGGCGCATCGTCTGCGTCGATATCACGTTCAACCACGTCGTGCGCTTCGATCTGTCGACACACCGCTTGGACGTCCTCTGGCTGGGCATGGGGAATACACGTGCGCTCGCGACGGACTCGCAGGAGAGGGTCTACATCGGCGTGAGTCATCCAAGCGTGACAGGAGAGGGTCAGATTATGCGCATCGACGGCGAAGGCAGGCCACGCCATTTCGCAGGCGGACTTCTACCGGATGTGCAGGGCCTGGCGATCGCCTCCGACGGAATGGCCTATGCTCTCGCGATGGGCCGGGTGCCCGGTGGATCTGCAACCCGTTTGTACGAGATTTCTCCATCAGGCCATGTCGACGTTCTCGCCGAATTCGGCGAGCCCGCCTGGGAACTGGCTATGGATCCTTTGACCGGAAATCTCTGGGGAATCTCCCCCGGCCATCTCTGGTCAGTCGACGCGTACGGAAGGCGTCGCACGCTTTCCACAAGGGCTGCAGGCAAGGTTCTGGACAGCCTCGCATTCACGCCAAGCGGCTCACTCTACATCGTCGCGTATCCCTCGGACGACCAAACCACGATCCCCGTACGTGGCGCTCTGTACCGCGTGGACACGATGGCCGGACAATTCCAGGAGGTTGCGGATCTCTCGACAGCTCAGATGTGCTGCCCGATGGGATGCATTACCGGAGCCGCAGACAACAACATCTACTGGACGGGCCACGGCGACTTGTACCTCCCGGGACATCTCGATGACATGCATATGCTGCAGATCACGCCGGATGGATCCGTAGTCGTCTTTGCCCAGAACCTGCCAATGGATCCCGCCGGGGTGATCGGCTCGCAGACAAACACGGACGTGTACTTCTCCAGCGGATGTGGGGTCTTCAGGATCTACCAAGGAGAGTAGCCCTTCGGTGGCCGACGCGACGGGTCGCAGGCCAACGTGGGAGACGGTCCGTCGCCTGAGTCTCCCGTTGAGTTTCGCGGATGCAATCCCCAATGCGCGGGCTCGGAACTTGGCATACAACGAGTGATCCGCTCCGGACGAGGAGATGCCGCTCTCGATTTCCTTATGCGGATACGCGCACGTCGGAGATCTCCATCAGCTCGACCGGAGTGCCGTTCTCCAAGAGGGATGTTCAGATCTTGATTTCTCTGGGTACTCCGATGGCGTCACCCGTTTCTCACGATTGACCGCAAGCGCGAAGCATGCTGGGGTATCTTCTTGCGTCAGTACCGACATGTCAGCCAGGATCTTCTCCTCCGTCATGCCTGCAGGAGCAAAGCAACACCCGGCGGCGCCTATGAGGTGACAAGCGGTGCGTGTGGACGAATCGGCATCACGGCAACGCCTTGCTGTAGTTGACACCTAGTCTGCAGCTTTCGGCGCGAGGCCTGCGGCGACACGCTAGTAGCGGAAGTCGGCGATGATCGGGTAGTGGTCTGAGATGTAGGGCACACCGAAGTCTTCAGTGATGGTTTTGAACACCGACACCTGCGCGTTTGTATAGAAGATGTGGTCGATGCTTCTTGGGGGTTGGGCATTCCCCCACTCATTGTAGGAGTGCTTTCGATCGGATTGGGGCGCTGTCCGGCGAGCATCGCAGAGGATCTCCAGTATCGGCGCGAGTGACGCGTTCTCTATGGTTGCGTTGAAATCGCCTGTGACAAAGACAGTTGCCTCGCTGCCCGTCAGCTCTCGGATACTCTGTACCAGCAGCTCAGCTGATTTGATCCGAGCCGTTTCCCCCTTGTGGTCGAAATGGGTATTGAAGAGAAAGAAGGGCTTCTCTCTGTCTTTCGGCTGCAGGTGCACCCACGTGACAATGCGTCTGCAGACTGCGTCCCAACCGAGCGACGGTTCGGCAGGTGTTTCGCTCAACCAGAATGTCCCCTGGTCCAACAGAGTGAACTGGCGTCTTAGGAAGAACGCCGCACACGCCTCGCCCCCAAACGCTCCATCATCTCTTCCCGCGCTTACGGTGTCATACTCCGGCAGATTCGCAACCAGCTCGTCCACTTGGTGACGCATGCCTTCTTGAATGCCAAACACCGACGGGTTGATCTGTCGAATCATCTCGACGCACGCTTTGCTTCTGAACGGCCACCTGTTCCCTTTGTCATACTCGGTGTCACACCTGATGTTGAACGACATGATGGTGACGGATTGGGTTTCTCCGGTAGCTTTCGGGGATTGAGCGCTGCCTCCAGAACACACAGAAAGAATGAAGGAGATCGGAAGTCTGAGGAGTGTTCTGCCAAAGCATCTCAGCGCGTTGGACACCTTTCGTCTCTCCCGGACAGAATTGCCCGGTGTGGCTTCAGCAAGCATTGGTGGGGTGATTCTAAAGCTGACATCAGACCAGGTCAATGGGGCGCGGTCTCCTCCATGAAAGCCGTCGGCGCTCACTACTGGCAAGCCAGGCAGATCTCCGGAAATCTTGGCCTGCACCTCGGCAGTTCATGTCATTGCAGGCCGGGGATCGCCTTGTATTCGAGGATGTGGTCTACCCCTACTTCCTCCACACCTATGCCTGTCTACCCACTCTGTGTTATTGTGCAGCAGCACCAAGAGAAGTCCAGATACGGAGGTCGTCATGCGGGAACCACTTGACATCATGCTGCGGCAGTATGAGTTGCTTCGAGCCGAGATCAATCAATGCACGCTTCTCCGGCAAGCGGCTGTGGTGGGGATTTTCACGACCCTGGTTGCAGGAATAGGAGGCCTGTTTGCACTGCGATCAGATCTTCTGGCACCTGGACCCTTGCAGCTCGGTGCTGTTGGCGTTGTCTTCCTCGTCAACGCCTTCGGGTCTCTGTACCTGCACGAACAGCATCGCAATCGACGCGTGTGTGCATTCGTCCTCATCCTTGAGCGGCTGCTCACGAAGGCAGCAAGTGACGACACCGTGTCTCAGGGTAACGGGAACTCGACTGTCTGCCCGGTCATGGCGTGGGAGAACTTCCTTGTTCACTCAGAAGCTTCCGATCATCTGAACGGCCCCCTCTATAGGGCAAGATACCTTGGCGTAGGCCTGCCGATTCTCGTACTCGGCGTACCTCTAATCGTCGCTGCGTTCAGTCTGCTCCCGAGCCCAGAGCTCAGCAAGGTCTGGCGAGGGCTTCCACTGCTGATTAGCTGCGTCAGTGTGCTGCTATTGATTGGATTCGCATTGTGGGAAGCCAGTCAGAAAGAGAAAGCGACCAACAAGACAAAGATCTCCGTGCGCTCACAACCCGTTCGGCTCTTCCTCAAATACCTGTACATCTGTCCAGTCCCGATCCTTGCCGTGCTCATCCTGCGTTACCCTCGGGCTGATATCCTTCCTTCTTCAGGCTTCAGTTTTCCCGTCGAGCTCCTGGTCGGAGTTGCCTTCTTGTCAACGTTTCTGGGACTCTGGTCAGCCTATGTATTCTTTGGCATCATAAAGTGGCTCTCTGAAGCCGAGCAGGGAACTGACGCGGCTTCCAAAGAGTCCGACGTTGGCCGATGGCTGCACTCCTACTACAAACGGGTAGCTCGCTTAAACCGCGAGCAGCTCATGCTTGAGACATGGGGCCGTTTCTCCACGTGGCCGCCCGATGATACGGTTGAAGAGACAGCAGAAGGCGAGTGAGTTCTATCGGAGGTTGGTGCCGCCACGATTCTCCGGCTCACGGATTGCGGGCAGAGCAGGCTCACGATGGGCTCCAACTGCGCGCCATCCCTATAATCCGAACAGGAGGTCCACCGATGAAACACAAAGCCCATTCACTGTTCGTTCTCTCCGTGCTTGCTGCAGGGTTGGTCCTGCTTCTCGGCGGCTGTTTCCTCTCCGCAGACGGAGTGGACTTCGGCGCTGAGCCCCGTGCAGGCGAAGCTCCGCTGACGGTGACGTTCAGCCCATTGGTCGAAGGGGATGTCGTCAGCTGGCTATGGAACTTCGGAGACGGGACGACCTCCACAGCGCAGAACCCAGAGCACACCTACACCGATGAAGGGACCTACTCTGTGACCCTGACCGTCGAATCCCGCTGGGGTCTGCCGGTGAGCACAACCAAACCGTCCCACGTCACGGTAATCAGCCGAGACATGGTTGCCGCCCCTATCTTCATCACGTTCTTCAATGAATCGGACGATCCTGATCAGCTGACGGTCTTCGTCTTCGCCAAGAATGCGATACCTACCTTTGACGAGCTAACCGATGGCGTTGCGTGGCGCGTGCTGTCCGATGTCGCCCAAGGGGCCTCCACTCTACTCATCTACCCGTTAGCAACGACCGTTCAGGCCATGTGGGGCGCCTGCAACGTGACGAGATCTCTCCGCGCGGAGACCGGCAAGCGATACACGGTGGAAGAAGATGCCACCGGCATCGTACTCGTCCCCAGCGGGAGCGCGTCTCAGCCGAACGCCACCGAAGTTGGTTCCCTCGTGCACGTAGACGGCGGTATCACGGCCCAGCTACTTAGAGACGATAGGGTGATCCTGCAGAAGACCATTGTCGCCTACGATCAGAAGGCCACATTCGTTTCAGAGCCCAAGCTGTACTGGGGCATCGCTTCGGAGATTCAGGAAGGACAGGCGATCAGCTCGGCTGTTCTGGTGACGGATACCTTCTTCGAGCACGACCTCGATGGCGTCTCTCAGGCCACCATTACGTTGACCGGGGATTCGGCAAGCGGCTACCAATTCACCGTGGAGAATGGTAGCTGACCATTGGCAGCAAAGGCCCTCGCCCCGATTGTGTGTGGAAAGGGTCAGATCGTGCTCCGTACCACACCGAGCGCTGCATTGTCCCGAGGAAGCCAGGACCGAATCAGCGAGCCAGGTCCGGGGCCCGGCAACTCCGCAGGCGTCGCCGGACGCTCTTCTCCAGGCGGGTCCTTCCTCTCGTTCGGTGTTCGGAGCGGGAAGCCGACCGCCAAGACCTGTCGCTCCAGCCAGGATGTCTACGGCGTTCGACTGGACCCGGTAGCTCGAGCAACCTAGAGGGAAGTTCCGCCCCGAATCGAGGTCAGTGAACAGCCTCGGTCGCCCCAGTCCTGCAGTGCGTCCTTGAGCTGTTCCGTCGTCTCTACGAGGTCTCTGATGCTGTCATCAGCGCCCGACTTCTGCGCTGGATCCAGGTCCACCCCGCCATCGACTGCGTTGCTGGCCCTGTGCTTCAGGTACATGATCCGCAGGAACAGCGATTGGCAGACGATGTCCATGCCTCTCCCTTTCGGATCGAGCGTCTTCATCACGTTCTCCTTTCGTTGCGTCTTCCGTAGCTTCCCGGCGCGTCCTCGCGACGTCGCCGGGCGGACGGATGCCGTCCCGCGTTCCGATCAGATCTCATGATGACATCTGATCGGTTGCATGCTACGCATCTAGCTCATGGAAGACAACTGGGATACCGGCTTGATCGAGAGCCCAAACGGGCGTCTCCGATGCCTAGGCATAGGGCTTGCTGTTCGATTCCGATCCGGATTCCATTGTAGCTTTCAGTTCTCAGATCGGAGGAAGTAGGTCTTGACGAACTCAATGCCGACTGTGATCGACACGAAGAGCAGCCCCAGCATCGCGAGCCTCGTCGCCTCAATGTTCCTGCGCCTCTCAAGCGACCGAAACTGGATATCTGGATCCAGAGTCAGAGATGCTTCCGCGATTCGCCCACTCCACCCGGCAATCACTCGAAACGCAATCAGGAGCCGGTCTACCGTGGCCGGGATCTCCAACCACATCTGCGAGGCAGGCGACACCGGAAGGAGACCGACCATCTCGTTTTCGATGACGGACATGCTTGCGACCACGAACATGTGTAGAGCAGCGCTATGTCCGGCTGCCAGATCTGAAACATCATATGACGCCGCGATCGCCTGATCCGGGTGGTCAAGCAGCCCGATGCCTGCCGGGACCGTGGTCAGCCACGACAGTCGCTTTGTCGTACCGCTGCCCGTGACACTCTCGACGGTCTCCTGAACGACCCCGTCTCTTGGGAGCTCGACTCGCACGAACTCGGTATCGAGAGTCTGGAGCACTCTTCCATCCCCGTGTACTTCCATAGTGACCAGTGCCCAATTCGGAGGCAGTCCTGTGTTTGCGATCGTGAGCACTGGTCCAGGCCAGACCGGGAGCAGACTCATACCGTCTCCCTGAAATAGTCCGTTCGGTGCATCAACTCGTAGGTCATATCGGATACTGGCGGTTGGGACTCCAGCAGGGCCCCCAACGTCGGATTCACCAACCGCACTATCGAGGTCCGAGCGCCGCCAAATGAGTGGAGCCGTCGCTTCGAGTTGCGCAATGTGACTCCAGGGACGGAGGAGACTTGCAGCTCCAACTCTGCCCGACCAGACCAGATGGAATGAGGTCAAACTCCCAGCGAACGCGACAAGCAGGACGACTCGATATACGCCAAGTCTGGATCTTGTCGGTCTCCAAGAGAGAAGTTGGCGGACAATGCAAAGGCTCTCTGTGTACCCTGCCAGAGAGCTTCGAAGCCAGCGGATGAATCCGCTCCTCCTAGATAGCTGCCTTCGCGGTTCACGGTTTGAGACGTCCATGGAGCACTCCCCCGCTGCCGGGCCTAGCAGTTCTCGTCGTTCTCTTCCCTGCTGAAGGATCGCGCTTCGACCCGGGAACTCGGTCCTCTTGTCTGGGTCCCGGCGCCCATTGTCCATTGTGCGGAGCATGGAATCTACCATCAGATTCGCGCGAGGGCAGGGAGCCCCGGATCTGCCGGCGCTCAGCCCAATGATTGACGGACAACTACCCTCACGTTTCGCGCGGTCAGTTGAGCAATCGCATAGCATTCCACGCGAGAACTGTCCTCAACACGCCCCAACTCCCCAGCTATCGTGACCTTCGCCCAAACCGCTTGCCCTGCTCTGGACCGATGTCAGGGGAGCTGGCCAATCAAGTGTCATGCGAAGAGACAGTCCATTCCGCGCCATAAGACGACGCGGAATGGACTGTACAATGAAGAACTAGGTTCTTACTCCGCAGGGTAGTAGCCACAACCGATATACAGGTCCTGGCCAGCCACCTTCATGATGTAGGTCAACTTGCGCGAAGACTCCTCTTCCCCCGGCTTCGGCCACCAATACTCGCTCCACCCAGCGCCAGCTTCCGAAGCGACAGCCACGAAATTGGCAAACAGGTAGTTGCCCTCAGGGTCTTGGTAGTCACTCAAGTCCTGATTGAGAAGACTCGAGTATGGATGCGCGACCATGATGACATCACTCACAAGGCCCGCGAAGAGATAGAGATCCCCATCAATGAAGGGGCCTTCAGGATCGCTGATGGCTGCCAGCACAGCCTCCTCCCCTTCTACAACAGCCATGATTACGCCTTGCTCCACCATGGCTTTGACTGCTGCCCCTGCACTGTCGTCTGCCATCACAGCACCAGCAAACGACGCGAGCATTGCCACGATCAGAACGCATACGATTCCTGTGGTCCTTCGACTCTTGAGCATAACACCCTCCTCCAATACCTACTGAAACTGCGTGCCAAAGATGAAGACACACTTCTTGATCGCTAACCAATGAAGCCTTCGCCCATCACCCCTTTCCCGTGCCGAACCACGATTCATACTCAACCATGCATGCTGGCGCCGGTGCGCCTTGACGCCGGTCACCGTCCCTCAAACGTTCCTTCATTACTCTTACTCCCACGTATTAGTATCGACTTCTCACATACCATGCTACAGCAATGAAGCTGCTCGGACAAATCGGCCTCTACTCGCGGAATCCGACCCAAGGAAGCATCCGAACCGCCAAGCCCTACTACGATTCCGTGACTTGTCGGGTTGTGCTGTCCTGTTCGCAGGTTGGCAATGGGGATTTCCGGGAATGGGTTCCTGGAACATGATATCTAGCACGGCGAGCTACTTGATCGAATCCGGATGCACGCCCGGTCCTGCGGCAACCTCCTCACTGTGATACGCTTGGCAGCCGTGAGATTGAGGAGGTTCCGGTGCTTGAGCTTCGTGCGACGACCAAGACCGAACGCGATATGTTCTTCGAGGCACTACGCGAGGAGTTGATCAGACTCGGGCAAGACTCGCTCACGAGCCTCGGCCTCTCGTGGTCGGGCCTCGTAGAAGCGTTCGAGACGACTGGAGAGATCCGCGCTGTTGTGGCAGACGGTGAGGTCGCCGGCTTCAAGGGGCGCGGCATCGGCCCCGCTATCTTCCAATCGCTTGAGGATGAGTTCCGCAGATCGGCAACTCAAATCGGGATCGGCGCCCTTCGGAGCAACGTGGAAGCCATTGGTTTCTACGAGCATCTTGGATTCGTTCCCTCAGATGTGGAAGCGCCGCCCGACGTCGTCAATTACCAGCAGCTGATTCCTTCTGACTAGACGCTCCTCTGGGATCGGATTTCGGTTCTCGGTCTCACCCGGAAGGCCGGAACGCGCCACCGCTCCGGATACCAAGGCAGAGATCTTCCCATGCACTCCAAGCGACGCCGCGGAAGGCTGTACGGACCTTCCGCGGCTACAACCCCTATCCGACGGTGACCTGGGCTGCGTCAAGCAGGATGTGTGGCGCGAGGCCGGCGACCTCCATCTCCGCCTGCGCCGTCGGCTGCTGTTCTCTGCTGACTGCGCGGATGTGCGCGAAGTCCTCGAACACGTTCCCTGCAAGCATTGTCCGTTCAAGATGGCCGATAGGCTTCCCCCCACGGACGTGGAACCCGTCGACGTGGATCGCGTACTGGCCTTGAAGGAGATTGCTCGAGTGGAGTCCGGACATCCGCGTCACAAGGATCCCTTCCTCCATGCCTCCCAGGAGCTTCCGCCAGGAATGCTCTCCCGGCTCGATAACCGCCCCGAGCCACGTTGGCATCGGCGCGTCTTCGATCTTCTCGCTGAACAGCGTCCTCCGCGATGCGTTCCCCGTCGGCGCTTGCCCGAGATCGGCTGCCCCACGCAAATCGGTCAAGAATCCATTGAGAATGCCCCGCTCGACGATCGCACGTGGGTGTACAGCCACGCCTTCGTCATCGAACGATCGCCGGAACGGACTCCCGGTGGCTGTCGGATCCTCGCGAATCGTCAGCCGCTCACTGAGAATCTGCTCCCCTACTTGAGCAGCGAAGGGCGACGCACCCGCAGCCACGCTTTCGCTCCCGAGGCAGGCCGCGAGTGTCAGTGTGAGAAGGTTGCTCACGTAGGGTGTCAGGAGGACGGGTAGTCGCCCGGATGTCGGCACTGAGGCGGTGGCTCCCCACTCGCGCATTTCGAGGAGACGTTCGAGCCAGTCTTCTGTGACGTCGACCAACCCGGTGGAGATCAATCGCTCTCCCGCACCCCCGTCGCCGCTCTTCGAGGGAAACGGAAGGCGAACGCCGAGAGCAACCCGCGAAAACGGCTCGCGAGCTTGGGCTCCTTCCGTGGTTTCCAGTATGCGCTCGCCTGACTCCGCCTCACAGATAAGATGCGCGGAAGCCTTTGGGACGGCCCTCACGATCCGATCCTTCACATCGATCACCCGGTCAATCAGGTCGCCAGCCGCAAGCGTCTCAACGTCAGGGTCGAAGCCGGCGGCGTCGGGGTAGGCCTGGGGGGATGCAAACGAGAACGCCGCGGTTTGCCCGAACGACGCCGTCTCGCGTGCATCGTCGAGAAGCTGCTGCGATGGCGACTCGGCGACCGATGCGCCGAGTTTTCCATGGGAGATCACGCGCAACGCGCAGGCAGATGTGTTCCGATGCGCCACTCGGTCGAGTGTATTCTCCGCAAAGCGAACGTGGATCGTCTTGCGCCGAAGCGTGTAGAGTTCGGCCTGGTCGGCGGCCGCTCTTGCCTTATCGAGTAGCATCATGCGGAAACACCTCCTACCGTCACGGCATCGATCTTAATGTGGGGAGCGCCGGCACAGATACGGGTTATCATCTGTACGCCATCGAAGCTCCCTTTTCCGCAGTCGCAGTACTCGAACAGCCGCTGGTCGTCCCCGACCATCGAGATCCCTCTGAGGGTGCTGAACAGGTTCCCCGATAGATTCGCGTCGGAGACCATCTCCCCGAGCTTCCCGTTGCGAATCCGGCGAGCCCAGCGGACACCGAATGTGAAATCGACACCGCCCTGCCCACCTGCTCCCCCGGTGATGTAGTACCCATCGTCGATTGAGGCAATCATCTCTTCGAGCGTGCTTGAGCCGGGCTCGATGACCGTATTCGACATCCGAATCACCGGTTCGTACCCGGCATCTGAAGCACGGCAATTTCCCGTAACTGGCTCGCCGAGCGCCGCTGCCGTCTCACGAGAATGCAAGCGACCGGCAACGAGACCTTCGGCGATCAGCTGGACCCGCCGACCAGCCACGCCTTCGTCGTCAATCGGATAGCTCCCACCGCGATCGGGGATCGTCGGATCGTCGACCACATTGAGGATCGGAGAGGCGATCTCCGCACCGAGACTGAGCCGCTCGCGCAACACCGGCTCGTGAAGCGTCATGTCGGCCTCCGACGTATGCCCGAACGCCTCATGGATGAAGATCCCTGCCCCAAACGGATCGACGACCACAGGATGGATCCCTGCGACTGCCGGTTGGGCCGAGAGGAGCTCGTCGAGTTCCGACAATGACTCCTGGAGCAGCTCCTCGCGATCGAGAAGGCGCGCGTAGTCAGCGCAGCCTCCGATGGCGAAGTATGCTTTTCGCACGGCATCGCCGCGCCGACCAACGATGATACCTAGGATGTGTGAGATCAGATACTCGTAGCTCACGGCGGTTCCCTCAGTGTTGACGAAGACACGGTGCGCATACGAGTCCCCGTACATGAACTGCGTCATCAGGACGTCAGTGGCGGTGTCCGCCATGCCGCCGTAGTGCTCGAGCAGCTCCGTCTTCTCACGCAACGAGATCGCCCTCGGGTCGGACAGTGTCGAGACGGGAAACGACGCCTTGAGGATCGGTGCCTCAGCTAGCTTCGTGACCTTCGTTGTATAGGCGGACGCGACACGCGCCGCGTCCGCCGTCTCCTCGGCGATGCGCTCCGCGTCCTCGATGCGGCTGAACGAAGCGATCGCCTTCGCGCCGTCTACGTAAGCGCGTACATGTCCTCCTCGCGGTGAGAACGATGCGATGTTTTCGACGCGTCCTGTGCTCAACGTGATCTGTGTCTTGCGCTCCTCGTCAAACCGGATGTCGGCGTAGTCGACATCGAGCCCTTCGAGGGCCGCACGCAGTTTCTCCTTCATGCTGCCTCCGTATAATACTGATGCGTTGGCGCCCTCGGGCGCCGGCCGTCGGCCGGTCCCTCTGCTTGACGGTGTGGGGACCGGCCACCCTTTTCCTACTGTCCGAGCTACCTCGGACGCATCTCAATCGCAAGCGGACGAGCCAAGTCGTCACAAATGACAAGCACCACGTGCATAGACCCCACAGCACCTAGCCTAACACTGACCCTAATCACTGGCCTCCTCCTTCGACGCCGGTGGAACGGATGTGATCACAATCCGCGCAACCTCACCGACAGGTGTCTGCTTCAATGTCTCGATCGCCTCGCTCGGCAGCTCGAAGAACTCGTAGAGCGCGGCCGCCACACGGGATGGATCTCGGCTTCGCAAGCAATCGACAATCGCCTCATGAAAACGGCGATCAACATCTTGTGGGTCGGGAAGACCGGGCTCGTCCGCCACATGACTGAGATCCCACTCCCGGAGCCGCCTCAGCGCAAGGAGCGGGTGAACGATGTGCTGCAGGACCTTGTTGTGCGTCGCATCGATGATCGCTCCGTAGAAGTGGTCATAGGTCTGCTCGGCCTGCTGGGCAGCGGCGAGGAATCCCTCTTCGTCCTGAACTTCGCCCGATGCTACAAGGGCTTCGAGAAACGTCTCGCCCAGCCGACCGATCTCCTCAATCTCGGCGTCGGTCGCATTCACCGTCGCCAGTGAGACCGCGACGATGACGAGCCACTCCATGAACTGGTCGACGTCCCAGGCCGTTGCACCGTCTCGCCGAAGCGCAAGCATCAACGCGTCGGCAAACGGCCCCTTCTGCGATGAGGTGACAAAGACACCCTTGCCATGCCTCACGTCGACGAGGCCCCGCGCTACAAGCAGCCGCGCGGCGTCGCGGATCACGGAGCGGCTGACCTCATACTCATCGGACAGCTGCGGTTCCGTGGGCAACGCGGTACCACCTGGGAATTCCCCGGCAAGGATTCGCTCGGTGAGGTCGATCGCCACTTGGTCGGCGAGGGTCTCGCGTCGAATCGGTCTTCGGGTCCCCGAAGTCATCGAGTCTCCCCTTTCGGTCAACATCGTGTCATATGATGACACGATCATATCAGGCACTGCCGCCTATGTCAAGGAGTCTCCTCTATCATCCTGTTCCCATGCTGATCGCCGTCAAGCGTGTACACTGCTAGCCGTTGCGAAGCCCTGACCAAGACAGAAGGGGATCGTGAGAGGACATCTTCTGGGGCATGTGCGATCGGGCAACTCAGACCCAATGCGTGTATCCTGTGTCCATGACTCGGCGAGGAATGGGGCTTGCCGCCTTGCTGCTCTTCACCGGCTTCGTCGTGCTGGCCACCCCGCCGTTCTATGGCACGATCAGCATCGAGCCAGACATTATCCTCCCGTCCGACCCATCAAGTTACAACGAGATCTCGTATCTCCGACGGGATACGAGAACGCTCTTCGATCGGCGAACCGGCATGTCGGACCGCGTCGAGAACGTGCACATCCTCATCGCGACGTTCAGCGACGGAGACGACATCGAGTTCCGCGTGCACCCGGAGTTCGAGAGCCAATCCTCCGCAGAGGCGGCCGCTGCCCGATACGCTCACGTGCTCGGCCAGCTCCCCCATATCCTTCGTCGACAGATCCGATCGGTGGCTGTCCTCATGGGCGTCCAGCCATTTGGCGGAGATGCGCACAGTGGCGAGATCCTGATCCACACCGGTCAGGCGCGGCAGTACGAGAACGACGGGATCCTCGAGGAGACGCTCGTACACGAGGCCTGCCATGTCTCGCTGGACCCATTCCACGCGCGAGCGAGCCAGTGGATCGCCGCTCAGAAGGCCGACGCCACATTTATTTCCATCTACGCCCGAGATCATCCAGAGCGCGAGGACGTGGCTGAGAGCTTCCTTCCGTACTACGCGGTTCGCTATCGACCCGATCGCATCTCGCCCGAGATGCTGTTGACGATCGAGGAGACAATCCCGCACCGAATGGCCTATTTCGACGAGCACGCCCCTCTCGGTCCGTAGTCCGTCCGCCAAGGGGGATCCGAAATCGATGCTCACCGCCACGTTCGCGCACGATCCACGGTACATGGGCGAGGGTGTGGATTGGCTGTAGACACCTTGATGTCGCCGTCTCCTCGAAGCGGTACTGCTGGAGATGGCCATGCAAACCGCGAAGCTCCCAGGCATTCCCTTGCTGTCACGGATGCTTCGATACCGCGCTGGGCAGACATGGTTCTCTGAAGATGCGAGAGCTAGGGTATGTATCCCTCTAGCCTACTCTCAATCTGAGTGCCCCCTGCCTCCGTACCGCCCATCATCTGCGTGAGTAGCAGAAGCTGGGAGTACCCATTAGAGATTGCCTCCGCATCGAGATGCTTGGTTGTGAGAAGCGGAGTGCCTAGGTTGTATTCATCCGTATCCTCGACCAGCAAGCTCAATCCCAATTCCTCGCGCTCCTCCATGAAGCGCGTCCCGGGGAAGAGCGTCAGCAGTGCTGGAATGACTTGCTCCGCTCCCAGATCATACAAGTGGCGGACGAAGTCGAAGGTCTCTTTCATTGTGGCTTCAGTCTCATCGGGATGCGGAAACACCATGCTGAGCACTGGGCTGATCCCTACAGCACAGGCCGCTGCTACTGCCTGCTCAATCTCGCTCACTGTTACGCCCTTCCCAAGAGCATCTAAGAGTTTCTGAGATCCGGATTCCATCCCAAACTGAATCGTCGTGCACCCCGCTTCACGCATTGTCTTCAACAGCTGAGGTGTCACCGCGTTGGCCCTTGACTCGCAGGTCCACTTCAATCGTCGCCCCAGCTCAGGAGGCACGCGCAAGGCCTTCATGTCACAGCAGAGCTCCAGGACCCTATTCGTGTCATAGGTCATCGTGTCATCCACGAAGTAGAATGAGGTCAACCCGAAAAGGTCGATGCACTTCTGCATCTCGTTCACAACCTCGCTGGGAGCGCGCTGTTTGTAGATCCTACCAAGCACCGTGGGGCCAGCGCAGAACCCGCATGCAAAGGGACATCCTCGGCTTGTGACGACCGTTCCTGGGATCTTGTAGAGGTGGAGAGGCATCAGATGTCTCGCCGGATAGGGGAGTGAGTCAAGATCCGCAATCCTCTCCCTTGCAGGCATTTCGAGTAGCTTCCCTTCTACCTCCCAGGCGGTCCCCACAATCTCCAACGGCCCTTGCTGACCGTCCGCAACCGCTCGACACAGCTCAAGGAATGTCAGCTCCCCTTCCCCTCTCACTACAACATCCACAAACGGGTACTTGAGAGCGTCGCCAGGTCTAACCGTTGTGTGGGGTCCTCCAACACACACTACTGCATCCGGAAGTGCTTGCTTGGTTACCTTTGCCACACGAAGCGCATTCTTCAAAGTGAGCGTGGTGCAAGATATGCCGACAACTGCGGGGCGGAAAGCGTCCAGTGTATCCTGAAGAGCTGAAGTCCCAACATCCTCTACGTCCATGTCGCAGATGCGCACATCGAATCCATCACGAAGCAAGACTGCAGCGATATACCCAAGCCCGAGCGGAGCGATGGCAGACGCCTTGGCAACCATTCGATTGTGCACTCCAGGCACGGGCGCTTGCAAGAGCAGTATGTTCCCAGGTTCAGTCGTCAAGCTGAACATCCTCGAATAGAGGCCGAGATCGCCATGCAGCAAGTCCAAGTTGCTCAAGATCTACAATGCAGCGGATCGTATCCTCTAGAACGGTTTCGCGATCGCTACCGTGGTATCGCAATACGAGTTCATCGGCAACCTCCTCTACACTTCGCGTGCCGTCAAGAAGGAACCAGATCCGTAGTGCAGGTCCTTCCAAGTAAGCGAGGAATCGGTACCCACACACATACACTCCACGTTCGTCATCCGCAGCAGCATGTCCCAACCAGCACTCGTTCGTACGACGTGGTGCGCAGTCGAGATACGCAGAATATGTCTCCACTAGAACCATCGAGCTGAGCTAGATGAGGACCTGGCTGACTCGATCAAGACGCTCGGTGAACTCAAGGCCGAAGGCTCCCTCATCAAGCCCCAAGGCGCTACTGGCAAGTTGGGGATTTGCCTGAACAGCCTTGATGGCTTCCAGAAGTGCAGCTCGCTCGTCCGGCCCGTAGACGTCCAGGAGTTTCGCTCGCAGTAGGTCATCGCTGGTCACAGCGCCCGGGCGTGCGGCAACAGCAACAACAACGACCACAACGACTATCGCGGTCGCACAGCCTACAGCGTAGACTTCTCCTTCTGGATACCTCATGCGGATATTCTTCAACTCAGGAAGCTCCTCAAGCGGTGGAAGCTTGCCCAGCGTAGGAAACGTCGACGTGGCTCTGAGCAGATCCTTCTGCCCCTCCAGAACGCTAATCAGTGGCGTCGTCCAACATGAGGCGCCACCGGCAGCAAACTGCTCCGTCTGAGATTTCCGTGAGTTCCCTTCGTGCTCATGTTTTACGTCTTTCTCCACGCATACCACCTCCTCCAGTAGATGCACACTACTCATCATAGCGTCTTTATAACGGTTCTACAAGCCTTACCACTTCTTATGGGTTAGCTCTCGTTGTTTACGTGACCCTGGCTATCTGGCTTGTCAAGAGACTGCGAATATCCGCCCGCGGGAGGGTCGATCTCGTAGTAGCACATTGCCACCACTCGTCATGCTGTCCTCCTCCTCCGAAGACACGTATCATCCGTAGGCATAGCAAGCCTCGGATGGCAACTTCGCAACCTGGAAGAGAATGCAACCGCCGCATGGCAGCGATACGGTTGCCAACCTAGCAGTGGCCTTGTGGTTGCTCCTGCGCCAGTCCATCCACAAGCGAACCATCGCGACCCAAATCTCACAGATGCCTGCTTCGCTTTCGGATGCTTCTTTCCTAAGTGCCCCTGGAAGGTCAAATCTCTGCACCAAGCGAAGATTACAGCTCCCAGCGTAGCGATCCGCCTGCTAGAGAGTGGCAGCGCTATACTGGTTAGGTAACGCGCCGTGCAGCTGGAGGCAGCAAGGAGGTCGGTTCATGCGGTGGGAAATGGATGTGAACCTCCTCAGGATCCTTCATAGGATCCACCGCAACCTGCTGACCACGATTTTGACTAGCACAGCCATCATCCTGAGCGGATGTCTTCCAGTGATGGCGCTTGTTGACACAACGGAGCCGCCGATGTGGACGGCTCCCGAGGTACCGTCGATCGCTCCACTGGATGAGCTGCGTTGCCGCGAAGGCGAGATCCCGCTGCTAGAGAACGATCTCGTGAACATGCGAGTGATTGGCTGTGACCTGATTGCTCGGGCTCCAGGAATTCAGATCACGGCGTGCGAGTTCGTCGACTCGCGTCTGCTTGTCGAGGGAGCCGTTGATCTGGTGATCGAGAACTGCATCTTCCGTGATCGCTACCGCATCGAGGAGGCGGCAATCAACCTGTATCAGGCAATTCGCCCCGTGGTCCGTGGTTGTCTGATCGAGCGCAATTTCATCGGCGTGGGGGCGCACGAATCCGGGGACGTGCTCATCGAACAGTGCACGTTTCGAGGGAACGACGGCCACAATGCGATCACGATCGACCTCGGCTCGACCGGAAGGATTCGGGACTGCTTCTTCGCGAACAGCTTCCCGCACGCCATTCTTGTCGGAAGTGGAATGCCGCACGGACGAATCCTCATTGAGAGCAACTGGATCGAGCACACCGTCGAGGACGCGATCAACTTCGAGAACTTCTCATCCTCCGAGCCAAGTCTTGTTCGTGACAATACTATCCTGAACACCGGATGGGCCGGGATCAATGTGGAGTATCTCAGCTGGCAGGCCAACCTCATGATCGCCAGCAACTACATCGCGGGATCGGGAACCGCTCTCGATGCGTTCCCACGACATCCCGATCAGCTGGAGCCGTACACCGAGGGCTGGAAGCACGGCATTCTCCTGGAGGACTGCTCCGGAGTCACGGTCTATGGCAACATGATCACGGACTGTGAGGGAACGGGGATTGAGCTTGTCAATGCACGCGATATCGTGTTGGCGTTCAATCATGTGGCCGAATGCGCCCTCGGGATTGCCTTGCGAAGCTACAACGAAGCTTCGCTCGGTCGCCCCGTGTTTCCTCTTCCAGAGAGCGATGCCGGCGTTTCCAGCGCCTCGGCCAAGACCAACACGCTACAAGAGAACGTCGAGGGGAATTGGGAAATCGATCCGGGCTGCATGATCGAGCAGGAAAAGGAAACGTGAGGTTCGCCGGGGAAGCTCTCCCAAACATGACAGGCGTCGCGAGCTGTAGATCCAAACAAGCCCCCAATCGTCGTCAGTGTTTCTCGTTCATCCGGCGTACGCGGGGGGCAGACTTGCTCCATCAACCGTCGACAGACTAGTGTGCTTCGTTTCAGAGAGGTGACTCGATGAGACCCGCATTCTACGTGGCTCCAGTATTGGCTGTCGCGCTTTCCCTCTTGATCCAAGCCGGCATTCTGAAGAGACAGCGGCAGATCTATCTCTTCAAGCCCATGTGTACGTTGCTGGTTATTGCTGCGGCATTGCTCTCGCTTCTGGAGCCAGCACGGAACCTGACGTACAGCCTTGGCGTGATCGTGGGACTCGTTCTATCCCTAGGCGGGGACATCGCGCTGATGCTCGAAGATCGTCGCAACGCCTTTGCCCTGGGCCTGGGGCTGTTCCTGCTGGCCCACATTGCTTATGCCACGGTGTTCACATTGCTGGGGCAGATCTCGCTATGGGATAGTCTCTCTATCGCAGTACTGCTGGCAACGGGCGTGGTGTTCTACAAACTGATTCGGGCCAATCTGGGGACAATGCGAGTGCCGGTGATCGTATACATGCTGGTGATTTCCGCAACGGTTAGCCGGGCTACTGGGACCCTGTGGAGTCCGAACGTCAGTCACAGACAGGCGCTCATGATTGTTGTGGGTGCGTTTCTGTTCTACCTCTCGGATGCGATGCTGGCGGCAAACCGGTTCTGGAGGCCATGGCGCTATTGGCGCACAAACTTGGCCCCCTACTACGTTGGTCAGTTCCTCATCGCGCTGTCCGCCAGCTATTTCGTTTCATAGCGGCAGACCATCCCAAAAACCGATTGAGAACAGCGCCTCCGTCGTGGACTCGATGGGTAGTGCATGCTCGGCCTGCTGCCACTAGGAGCTTCACGGATGATCGGAGAGTCATTTCAAGTCACGCTCTGCGCGAGCATGGTGCCGATCTCCACGAATTCGCCACGATCAGAGAGCTTCGCAGCGTACTACCGCACCGCGTTCTTGGGGGTCGACGCCACGATACAAGTACGAGAACTTCCTCGGTGTGACTCCATGGACGCTAGTAGCCTGTGGGAGTCGTCCCGCGTCACTCCGTACTGCTCGAAAAGCAAAGCCCGCGAGAGATCGACGTCGGGTGCATAGCCGTTGGTGCTACCTCGAGGAAAGCCAAAATCAGTGAAGCTCTGCTATCACGCGTCCGTCCACACGCCCATCTTGACCTTTCCCCATCACGAAGGAGGGAAATACTCGACTCGAAGTTCTCACCAGGCAGCTAGGGTGTCCCATCCATTACAAGCCATATTTCCGTATTCCCGCTTCCTCCGCCACACTTGTCGCGGAATGTGAATGTGATGATGTTCTCTCCGATTCCCAGCCACTGACTGATCTCTTGCGGCTCAAGCGGCGCAACCAAATGCGAGCAGTTGTCGGAGAAGTCGATCTCTGCATTCACTGTGCTTCTTCCCGGACGGACAATGTCGAGATCGATCACATCATCGACCATGATTTCTCCATCTCCTGTGCCGTGGAGGCTCAAGCGTGCCGATCCACCTGAGTACATAATCGTGACCGTCTTGCTGAAGAACACCTCCCCCATTACCTGGACGGGGCCAAAGGCAATCTCCGGCGTGATCAGGTAGCCAGCGCTCAGCCCCGGCGGAGAAAGCCAGCTGCACCCTTGAGAAACCGCTGTCAACAGCACAATCACTGCCACACACACACCTCTCGCACGCATGCCGAACCTCCTGTCACGAACCGATCCGGATACCGTCTGACCGCCGCATCTCGACGTGATCAAAGCGGTGCCCGTCCGGCCTCCGAGTATTGCGACTCACCGCATGATACTCGACAGTGTGAGTTTCGGGTCGCGTTGCGCTCTTCTCCCTTTCCGCCCGCCGAGTCCAGGGCACAGACCACCGCTCGGGCATTCGGCAATGATTCACGGTTGGTGCGACGCCTTCCAGGAGTCTGTGGCGCCAAGTGAGTCCGTCTTGATGATGACATGCCCGGCACCCTCTCAAAGCCTAGTCACTCGGCCACCAACGCCCACTACGATCACGCTCACCTTCACCAAGAGCGGCCAGCAGCTCCGAACCCAGCTCAGAGACCATCCGCGACCGCTCATCGATCCGCTCCAAGGAAGTGTCGATGCTCTCTGGATAGCCGGTGGTCAAGTTCCTTCGATAGCCATTAGGAAGACATTCACGAACACCCCACCCCACGCAAGCAGCCTTCTGCCACGCACGCCGCGATGTCTACCAGCCTACGTTCATCGCTCTGACGCGGCACACTCCATCTCGTCGACGAGACGCGGTTGCCCCTCGGTTGATGGTGATTTGAACAGCCTCCGCTGCAGAGCCAATTCGATCTGTCATCTCGTTCCAGAGCACAGCCAAAGGAGCGGATTCATGCGTACATGAAGCGTTGGATGGGTCATTGCGCTGCACATTGCAGTCACAGTCCTGCTAGGAGCGATCACGGGCATGGCAGCGAGTGAGGAGGGAATCACATCGGAGATGCTCGCGGCCGCGGAGAGGACGGTCGTCTCGCAAGTGCCAAGCGCTCCACCTCCGATGTCAGAAGAGCGGTAGCCCATGCGTACGACGTGGCATGCTACAAGCAGTGATGATCGTCTCCTCAAGCACTCCACGCGAGCATTCGCTCGATCGTCACCCGGGCCGCTTGGGCAACCGCCTCATCCAGCAGGACCTCCTGCGCGGGTTGCGCTGTCTCGATCGATTCCAAGGTTCGCGCTAGGTCGGTCAGCGTGATCTCGCTCATCCCGGCACAGTAGGGCGGCACATCGGCCAGCAGGTCGATCGTCTGCTCTGGATACATCCTTGCCAGGCGACGGACCAAACGAGCCTCGGTCCCGATCGACCAGTGCGTTCCGGCAGGGGAATCCTCTACGAGGCGAATGATCCGCGATGTCGATCCAACCTCATCCGCAAGCGACACCACTTCGCGATTGCACTCCGGGTGAACGGCAATCCGTACGGCGGGATCGTCGGCTCGGCACTGCGCGATCTGCTCAGAGTGAAACCTCTGATGGACATTGCAGGCTCCAGGCCAGAGGATCACTTGTGCACGCCGGATCGCATCGTCGTGAGGTGAGTGGTCCAAATGCCAGATGAGCATCGCTTCGTCCGACAGCCCCAGCGCCCGTGCCGTGTTGCCGCCGAGATGACGATCCGGAAGAAACAGAACGCGCTTTCCAGCGAGGACCGCTTGACGCACGATTTGCGCTGCATTCGCCGAGGTGCATACGACGCCATCTCTCACGCCGCAAAACGCCTTCAGCTCGGAAGCGGAATTGACATACGCAATAGGGATAACCTCGTCTTCTCCCAGGACACGCACGATCCTGTCCCACGCATCGCGCACGGCATCGATCCGCGCGGTGTCGGCCAGTGCGCATCCTGCGTGGGGACTTGCGCTGAACATCCGCTGATCGTCCTTGGCCAGCGTCGCCCCCGTCTCGGCCATGAACCGAACGCCGCAGAACACGACGAACTCGGTATCGGTTTCCGCAGCACGCCGTGCCAGCTCGAGGGAGTCTCCGCGGAGATCGGCGTGCTTGAGCACGTCATCACGGACGTAGTGATGCCCGAGAATGACAAGGCGGTCTCCCAGATGACGCCGCGCTGCATCGATTCGCGCGATCGTCGCATTGATCTCCGAATCCGCTGGATCATCGACACGCATCGAGAGATCGAGCGCGGTGACCGAGTGGGTGAGTGCGCCAACTGAGATGTAATCGACACCGGTCGCGGAGATCGTGGCAACTGTCTCGAGCGAGACGTTTCCCGATGCCTCGAGTGGTACGCGCCCCGACGCCCGCTGCACAGCCTCGCTCGTCTGCTCGAGCGACGTGTTGTCCAGGAGGATCCGATCGACCGGGGGATCGATGGCCAGCGCCTCATCGAGCCTGGCTATCGAGTCGATCTCCACTTCAAGAAGAAGCTCCGGGTGCGCGGTCCGCGCACGCGATACAGCATCGGTCAGGCTCCCGACGGCATCGATGTGGTTGTCCTTGATCAATAGCATGTCCGCCAAGGACATCCGATGATTCTCCCCCCCGCCCATTCGTACTGCGTACTTGTCGAGAATCCGAAACCCGGGAACCGTCTTGCGCGTATCGAGGATTCGCGCATCGGTCTCCACAACGGCGTCAACGAATGCCCGGGTCTGCGTAGCAATCCCTGAGAGGCGCTGCAGGAAGTTAAGCGCGACCCGCTCCGCCGCAAGCATGGAAACAGTTGGACCCCGAACGACGGCGATTCGCTCTCCGGGAACGACCGCTTGCCCCTCTTCAACATTCGCGGTCCACTCCAGCCGGAGATCCACACGGCGGAACACTTCCTCCGCTACAGGAAGCCCGGCAATTACCCCACGTTCCTTGGCCACAATGCGGGCCGACGTGCATGCTTCAGCGTCGATGGTCGAGCTGCTCGATGGGTCCGAGAGTGCTGCTTGACCAGTCTCGCCTTCGAGCCTCAGATCCTCGGCAAGGGCCAAATCGATCAGGGAAGATGCCGCCAGCAGCAGTTGGTCACGCCCTGTCTTGCCCGAATCCAAACCACACATCACAGCCCCCAAAACCTTTCGTCGTGGCGAAGAGTAGCCAATCGATCCGCGCGCCTCCACCCACGCAGAGAGAAGATCGGCTCGCGAAATCGATCTCCGCGGCTTGCCACGGGTACTTGCGCAGTTTGTCATACATGCTGGTCGCGTCACAGCAAGTGCCCGAGTACACTTCGCAACAAGGGAGAACGATGAGCATTGAAACCGACGTTCTGATCATCGGCTGCGGCATCGCCGGCGCAACGGCGGCACTCCGGTTGTCCGAAGACCCGAACCTCCGGATCACGATCGTCACGCGCGAGAGGGATCCCCATGAATCATCTACATGGTACGCTCAGGGAGGGATCGTCTCCCGAGGGGAGAACGACAGTGCCCAGCTTCTGGTGCAAGATATCGATCAGGCCGGAGCCGGCTTGTCGAATCCATCTGCCGTAGCACTGCTCGCCAAGCGCGGTCCCGGTCTTGTCAATGATCTGCTCATCGAGGAGCTGCGCGTGCCGTTCTCCAACGACAAGTCGGGGCAACTTGAGCGTGTCCTCGAAGGAGGGCACACGGTACCGCGGATCGTTCATGTGAAGGATGCGACCGGCCGCGCGATTCAGGAAAGGCTGATCGCCGCGCTGCGTGAGCGCCCGAATATCGAGTGGCTGACTCACTGGACCGCCGTCGATCTGATCACGGCCCCACATCACAGCGTCGATCCGCTCGCTGCATACGGACCGATCTCATGCCACGGCACCTATCTGCTTGATCGGACAACGCTTGAGATTCGTCGCACCCTGGCCTCTGCAACGATTCTCGCCACCGGCGGTCTTGGGCGGATCTTTCGTCATACGTCGAATCCCCGCGGCGCTCGCGGGGATGGCCTGGCGATGGCTTCACGGGCCGGTGCACGCATCGAGAACGCCGAGTACGTGCAATACCATCCGACCACGCTTGCCCTTCGCGACGCGGGCAACTTCCTGATCTCGGAGGCCGTTCGCGGCGCCGGCGCGAAACTGCTCACACCGGATGGGAAGCCGTTCATGAGAAGGTATGCCCCGCAATGGGGCGACTTGGCTCCTCGCGACGTCGTCGCGCGCGCGATGCACCAGGAGATTCTCACGCACGGCTATCCACACATGCTGCTCGACCTTCGCCCCGCACTGGAATCGGAGGAAATCGAACGCTCCTTCCCAACGATTTGCCGGACCTGTGCCGAGGCCGGGCTCGACATTACGCGCGAACCGATCCCTGTGATCCCTGCTGCTCACTTCGCGTGTGGCGGCATCCTCGTGAACGCTGCCGGGCGAAGCAGCATTCACGGGCTGTACGCAGTCGGGGAGGTCAGCTGCACCGGCATTCACGGGGCAAACCGCTTAGCAAGCACATCTCTTCTCGAAGGTCTGGTCTGGGGGACGCAGGCCGCCGAGGACATCGCCGCTCGGTCTGACCTGGCAAGCTCGTCCAAGGAGCGTTTCCACGAATGGCGCGACACCGGACGGGGAGAAGCCGATCCAGTGCTTGTGCAACGCGATGTCGAATCCGTGCAGAACATCATGTGGCACTATGTCGGACTATCACGGAACGAACAGCGACTGGATCGCGCCGTGCACGACCTCGACTGCCTCTGGAAGGAGACCGAAGGGTTCTACCGCTCCTGTCGCCTGGACGACAGTCTCGTCGGGCTGAGAAACCGCGTCCGTTGTGCGTGGATCGTGACCCAAGCAGCCCGAGCCAATCGCGCATCTCGCGGCACCCACTGGCGAGAGGACGCCGCGGAATCTTTCGGAAGGAACCGCTCCGACGAAGGCCTCCCCCCTGCCTGAGTTCGGCCACTCCCCGCATCCCACAAGGGCTCGTGCCCTTCGAAAAGCGAAAAACGCGACACGTCGCAACGATCAAGCACCGGTTTGACAAAGCGCGTTCCATCTATCATGCTACTACGATACTCGTAGTATGCGGCGAGCGTCACAAATATGAGAGACACGGAGACGACGTGACAGATCACTCGGAGTTCACCCCGGAGGAGATTGCGGCCGTGCGCGAGGTGATGCACCGCGCTTGGTTCCGACTTCAGGAGGAACACGAGAAAATCTCCGGAGATTGCATCCACATGCCGATTGGCGATGTCTTGATCCTCCAATTGGTTGCAGACAATCCGGAGATTATCTTGCGGAATGTTCGGGAAGCGCTCGGAATGCCACACAGTACTTTGACGAGCGCGATTGACCGGCTCGAGGCGCGCAGTCTGCTCCGTCGGACGATCACCGACAAGGATCGCCGTTCATATGGTCTTGAACTGACGAGAGACGGCCGGGCATTCCAAGAGCGCCACGATCGGGCCGACAATGACTTGGCGATTCGCGTGCTCCGCATACTGGGTTCTGATCGCGATCGGCTTCGCTTCATCGAGGTGCTACAGCACGTGGTGGACAGGTTGGGGTAGTTTTTTTTGCATCGATGTGACGACTGTCGTCATTTACGAATTACGGCGCATATCGACGAAGCAGCAGGAAACGCGTCAGGCGGCGCAACAAGGAGGTAGGCTGTGGAGCGTTTCGGTGGGTTAATCCTGAGGTACCGTTGGATCTGGTTCGCAGTCATCGTGGGGCTCTCGGTGCTCTTCCTGTTACATGTCCCAAAGATGGATGTCGAGGACGACGAGACCACCTGGTACAGACCGGGCGACCCCACGCTGGAGATCTTCCAGGCATTTGAGGACCGGTTCGAAGGGGATGACCTCCTTTTCATTGGCTACGAGTGGGATGCCCCATACAGCCTAGAGTCATTGACTTATCTCGCCTATCTCACGAGTCGCCTCGATGACGATATCCCGTACATCTCCGAGGTCACAAGCCTCACCGCGGTCGATGACATCGTCGGATCCGAGACGGCAATCGAGGTCCGTCCACTGATCGACTCCGCGGCACTTCCGATGGTCGACGAGGAGACGCTTCGCCATCGAATCGCGATAAATCCGTTCCTCCGCGACAACCTTGTTTCCGAGGATGGAACGGCCGTCGCACTCGTGCTCGAAATCGAGGTGGGCGACGACATCACATACGAGGAGGCGGCAGCGGAGCTTGTGGCAGCCGTACGCGCCGTCCTCGCTGCGGAGAGCGCAGCAACCGGGATCCGGTTCCACATCGCGGGGGCACAGGTCACAGAGATCGAAACAGAGCGCATGCTTGAGACGGACATGAGCCGGTTCTTCCCGATCACCATGCTCTTCACCGCCGTGCTGCTCCTGCTGTTCTTTCGAAGCATCCCAAGCGTCATTCTCCCCTTGACAACGGTCTTCCTCAGCCTCGGCTGGACGCTGGGTCTGAAGGTGCTGGTCGGTTCACAAATAACACCGGTCTCGACAACGCTGTTCGCACTGATCACGGTGATCGGTGTTGCCAATTCGGTCCACATGATCTCTCACTACATGCTGGAGAAGAGAGCATCCCTGTCTCGGCGTGAGATCCTGTTGGCAACTTACCGACATGCAGGAACGCCCTGTCTAATGACCTCGCTGACCACCGCAGTGGGGTTCGCATCGCTCATTGTCAGCCGCGTTCCGGCCATCCGTCAGCTGGGTATCTTCGCCGCATTCGGTATCCTAAGTGCGTTCTTCCTCTCCATGGTCATCGTTCCCCTGGGAATCGACTGGATCAGTCATCGGAGCCGTCGCACCGCGAGGAATCGGTGGCTCGAGCACGTCCTGGAGAGAATCGGACGGTTCAATCTCCGGCACTCCCGCTGGGTGATCGTCGGATCGATCGTGGTCGCGTTCTCGATGGCCATCGGTATCTTCTTGATCGAACCGGCCGGCTCGATGGTCGAGTACTTCAAACCGGGTTCCGACTACAGGATGTCGGTCGACTTTTTCGACAGTCGCCTCGCGGGTGCATCGAGCACCGAGGTTGTTCTGTACGGAGAGCGAGACGCATTCAAGGCGCCCGATGCGTTACAAGCAATAGCGGGGCTACAAGCCCTCGCGCAGCGACACGAGGGCGTCGCCGCCGTCCACTCGATTGTGGACACCGTCAAACTGATCTCGCGCGCGTTGCATGGGGACAATCCTTCGCAGTACATCGTGCCCGACTCCCGCACGGCGGTCTCGCAATCGCTCTTGCTCTACGAGATGTCCGGGGGCGCCGGGCTGCGTGAGTACGTCTCTGGCGACTATTCGGTCGCCCGCGTCTCGATTCGGACACGCCAGATGCGCGATGCCGCCCAAGAAGCGTTGCTTGCCGACGTGCAGAACTACGTCACCGAGCAGATGCCCGCGTTCCGTGCCGAGATCACAGGGATGGATCACATGGTGAACACGCTGAACAAGAACGTGATCTTGACGCAAATCCAAAGCTTCGGCCTGGCCATCGGCATGATCACCGTGATGATGATTCTCGTCTTCGGCCTTCGTGCCGGCTTGCTCAGCCTCATCCCCAACGTGCTGCCAATCGTCTTCGTCCTCGGGCTCATGGGGTACGCCGGCTTCGGACTCAACATGGCAACGGCAATCATTGCCTCCATCGCAATCGGGATCGTTGTCGACGACACAATCCACTTCTTCTCTCACTTCCGGGATGAGTTGCACAAGACAGGCGATTCCAAGCTCGCGATGTCGGCGGCACTCACACGGGTCGGCAAGGCGCTTTGCTTCACCACGCTGATTCTTGTGGCGGGATTCGGCGTCTTCCTCTTCTCCGATTCGTGGATCATGGCAAGCTATGGGATCCTTTCAGGAACGGCCGTGTTGATTGCACTTCTCGGTGACTTGTTCGTAGGACCGGTTCTCCTCGCCCGTCTGTCCCCGTTCGCCGTGCGGCGGCGCAACTGAGCGATGCCGTCGAACCGTAGGATCCGCTTCAGGCAACTGGATCGGGATATCTCCGTCGCGTCTCCCTTGACCAGACGCCCCGTCTACCCTAATCTGTGCGGTACAGGCACTGGGTTGCTGTGCTTGGATTATCAGAAGCGGGGAGGATCATGAACAGCACAAGCGCGTTCACGCCACCTCCAGCTTCCGTTGACATCCGTTGCCTGCTTCCATCCGAAGCCTGCAGCGTCCATCATCATCACGTCGCCTAGAGAACGCATGCCGCTCGGCGTGGCATTCCTCTAGGCGCAGACAGATCCCGGCATTTGCTGGGGTCTTCTCTTTGTGCCACTCCCTCGCGTCGAGCTGAAAGGAACGACCGATGAACGAATTGAATCGGCTTGCCAGTTCGCGAAATGCGCCCATCTTCCCGGCCACGCTGGTCGTGGAAGATCGCCTTCGCCAGCTGTTTCGAGCCTGGGCATACATCGAGACCCGATTCGATGTGCTGCAGCCCACCGGCAACTACACACCGGATGAGCTCGACCGGACGTATACCGTATCCGATACGGCCAGCGGCGCCGCGGCACTTCGGCCCGATTTCACGTCGCTTGTTGCCCGCGAGGCGGCCACCATCGGGCAGGCGGTCGTGCGCCCGTTGCGCCGTTGCTATGCCGGCAGTGCGTTTCGCCGTCCTCAGCGTGTCGACGAACGCCGCTACGAAATCCGTCAGGCCGGCGTCGAGCTAATCGGAGCCTGCGGCCCGCTCGCCGATGCGGAGATCCTGAGCCTCGCGTCGGAGGGATTGGCAGCCATCGGACTCGAAACCGCGCAGATTCACTTGGGTCACGTCGGTTTCATCCGCGCCTTGCTGCGCTCATCGGACCTCACCGATGACGTCGAACGGGTCGTCTGCGATCTGCTCGCACGACACGACCGGCCCGCGCTTTCGGCGCTTCTGAAGGCTCAAGCCATCTCCTCCAATACGGCGAACGCACTGGTGCGCATCCTCGATCTGATCGGCAACGAGGATGTGCTCGATCAAGCTCGCCGTTTGACCGATGAGCCGGACGCGCTCCGTGCACTCGCCGAACTGGATGCGGTCTTCGATCTCCTCGAACGCACCGACTTGCCGACGCCGATCATTCTCGACCTCACCGAAGTTCGCGATCGGTCCTACTACACAGGAATCCGATTCGAGGGGTTCGACCCGGCATCGGGATTCCCCGTGTTGCGTGGCGGACGGTACGACGATCTTCTCGGACAGTACGGCGCAGGAGAGCCTGCGGTCGGATGCGCGTTTGAGGTCGATCGAATCGCCGCATCGTGCGCTCCCAAGCGCGATGAAAGCGAAGTGCTCCTCGTTCGCTTCCCACCGGCTCAATGGCCGGAGGCCGTCGCGAAGGCTCGAGCTCTTCGCGCACAGAACCATCGTGTGGCATTCGATGTTCTGTCCTTTGCTCCAGAGGACCTGGCAGCCTATCAAGCTGCGCATCGGGTCAACCGGGTCGTTGTCCTTCCATCAGGCAAAGCACAACGTGCAGAAGGAGGATGCTGATGGCGGTTCTGCGTATTGCCCTCTCGAAAGGAAGACTGCTCGATCCAACGCTGGCGTTGTTCGCGACGATCGGCATCGCACCTGCGTTCGATCCGGATCGCCGGCTCGTGTTCGAGTCCACGGACGGGAAGTATCGCTTCCTTCTCGTGAAGCCAGTCGATGTCCCAACGTACGTCGAGCAAGGCGCTGCGGACGCCGGCGTGGTCGGGGGCGATGTCTTGCTTGAGACGGAACGCGATGTCCTTCGCCCGCTTGATCTCGCCTTCGGTGCCTGCCGCCTGGTCGTCGCCGCGCCCATCGGCGAGAGTGCGAACTCCGATGGGCAACTCCACCGCGTCGCGACGAAGTACCCCCGCATCGCCGAGCAGTTCTTCAAGACGCAGCGGATTCCGGTGGAAACGATTGTCCTGGGCGGATCGGTCGAGCTCGCTCCAAGCACGGGGCTGGCCGATTGGATCGTCGATCTGGTCGAGACGGGACGCACGCTTCACGCCAACAACCTCGAGCCAATTGCAGAGATTGCATCAGCCCGCGCGCAGCTGATCGTGAACCGCGCGAGCCAGAAGACCCGACGGGCCGAGATCGAAGATTTGATCGACCGATTGGGTAGGGAGCTATCATGCTAGAGATCCTACGAGCGTCCGATCCATCCGCATCCGAACGGCTCGATGCGATCCTCTCACGTCGTCGGGCCGACGACACGGCTGTGTCTGTGTCCGACATCATCGAGTCAGTCCGAACCACGGGAGACGCCGCGCTGCTCGACTTCACAACTCGTTTTGATCATGTCGATCTCGATGCCTCTCGCCTGCGTGTGTCTCCGGACGAGATCGCTGCGGCAACCGTCGATCCTCGGACGGATGCCGCGATGCGACGTGCCATCGAGCGGATCGACACGTTTCATCGCAACGAGCAACGCGACGACTGGTGGAGCGTATCCCCCGACGGAGCGGTTCTTGGACAGCGGATCGTCCCGATCGATTCGGTCGGCATCTATGTGCCCGGTGGTGCGGCGCCGTACGCAAGTAGCCTGCTGATGAACGTCATTCCGGCCCGCATCGCCGGCGTGCGCCGCATCGTCGCCGTCACGCCGCCCGGCAGAGATGGCGCCATCGATGAGAGCATCCTTGTCGCTGCGCGCCTGTGCGGCGTCCACGAGCTGTACCGGGTCGGCGGAGCGCAGGCCATCGCAGCGCTCGCGTACGGCACCTCTTCGATCGTCCGTGTCGACAAGATTGTCGGACCGGGGAATGCGTACGTGGCCACCGCCAAGCGGCTCGTCTACGGCCTGGTCGGGATCGACACCATTGCCGGACCAAGTGAGGTTGTCGTGCTCGCGGACGGCTCGGCCGATCCACGCTTCATCGCTGCAGATCTGGCGGCACAGGCGGAGCACGGCGGTGCCTTCGTCGTACTCGTCACCACATCGAGCGATCTTGTTTCGGCCGTCGTAGCGGAGCTTGAGCGATCCATCCCGATGCTCGAGCGGGCCGAGACAATCCGTTCCGCCCTCTCGAAGGGTCTCGCGATCGTTGCGGGAAGTTTGGACGAAGCGATCGATTGCGCCGAGCGGATTGCTCCCGAACACCTCGAACTGCACATCGAGGACCCCCTGCCAGTGGCCAAGTCCGTTCGCACCGCAGGCGTGGTTCTCTGTGGAGCATATGGACCTGCGGCCATCTGCGATTACGGGCTCGGGCCCAACCATGTCCTGCCAACCGGCGGGACGGCCCGATTCTCCTCAGCCCTCGGCGTCGATGATTTCACGCGCCGGATGTCCATCGCCTATCCGACGCAAGAGGCGTTCGCGGATGTCGCGCCGGACGGCATCGCCCTCGCGGAGGCTGAACGCTTGACAGCCCACGCTGCAGCGTTGCGGATCCGATCGGAGGTCAATCGATGAGCGGTAACGATCTGCAATTCCTACGCGAGGACGTTCGCCAGCTGTCTCCGTACACGGTGCCCTCTTCCGAGAATGGGATTGCCCTACAGCGAAACGAGGCGCCTTACGAGCTGCCCGATGCGATCCGCGATGAGATTCTCGATCGGATCCGCCGCGCATCTTGGCGACGGTATCCAGATCTCGAGCAACGCGAGCTGCGTGCATCGGCTCGTCGATCACTCGGCCTATCCGACGGGCTCGATCTCCTGTTCGGCAATGGCTCGAACGAGCTGATCGATTGCGTCGTCACGGCGTGCGTCAGTGCGGGTTCGACAGCGGTCATTCCGCAACCAACGTTCACCGTTTACGAACGCATGGTGAGATTGGCGCAAGGCGAGCCGGTCTTCGTTCCCCCTCAAGCCGATCTCGGCTTCGATGCCACGAAGATCCTCGAGTCTGCTGCGGCATCTGCCGCGCGCGTGGTCTTCCTCTGCCGTCCAAACAACCCGACCGGCGGATCGATGGATCTTCGCGACGTAGAGAGACTGGCGGAGAATCTGGATGCGCTGCTTGTCGTGGATGAGGCGTATGCGGAGTTCGCCGGCGAAGATGCGATATCGGTGGCCGAATGCCACAACAACGTTCTTCTGCTCCGAACCTTCTCCAAGGCGCTATGCAGCGCGGGCATCCGCATTGGCTACGCCATCGGAGCCCCCGCCCTGCTCGAGCACATCGCCAAGACGCTCGCCCCATATAACCTCGGCGTGATGGCACGTGAAGCGATTCGCGTCGGGCTCGCGCGCCGGAGCGAGTTGGCCTCGATCCACAGCAAGCTGCTTGCCGAACGCGATCGGTTGATCGCGCAGATGAGCGCATGCCCGAATGCAACCGTCCTGCCATCGCAGACGAACTTCATCTGTATTCGCACCGCGATTCCCGGTGAGCAACTGGCTGCACGACTCGCCGGACGGCAGATCATTGTTCGAGATCTGAGCACATATCCCGGATTGGCGAACGCCGTTCGAATCACCGTCGGCACCCAAGCGGAGAATGATCGACTTCTCGACGCGCTGTTCAAGGAACTGGAGGAATGATGAACCGAACTGCACAGATCGACCGGAAGACATCCGAGGTCGAGATTGAGTTGAAGCTCGATCTTGATGGAATCGGGAAGGCACAGATCGAGACCGGCATCGGATTTCTCGATCACATGCTTGAGGGCATGGCGAGGCACGGGCAATTCGACCTGGCAGTTCGTGCGCACGGGGATCGCCAGGTGGACGACCACCACACGGTGGAGGATGTCGGCATCGTGCTCGGAAAAGCAGTGGATGTCGCGTTGGGTGATGCCCGAGCCGTGCGGCGATACGGCTCGGCATTGCTCCCGATGGACGACGCGTTGGCACAGATCGCGATCGACCTGAGCGGACGTGGGCTAGCCGTGCTTCCCACCCCATTCGCCGGGCAAATCGGAGGGTTCGACGGACAGCTGATAGACGAGTTCCTCATTGCGTTTGCCCGCAATGGGCGGCTCACACTTCATGCGTCGCTGCTGACAGGCACGAACCAACATCACAGAGCGGAAGCTCTGTTCAAGGGACTCGGACGCGCATTGGCCGACGCTGTCACACGCGACGATCGGCTCGACGGGATTCCATCGACGAAAGGCACGCTCCGATGATCGGCATCGTCGACTACGGCATGGGGAACCTCGAGAGCGTCCGCAAGGCGTTTGCCGCCGTCGGATTCAGCACCACATGGATCCGGCAGCCGGGCGATCTTGTCGACTGTGACCGAGTCGTACTCCCGGGAGTCGGCGCGTTCGGCCGTGCGATCGATACCCTGCGGCAACTTGAGCTGATTGACCCGCTGCGGGAAGCGCTGGACGAAGGGCGACCGTTCCTCGGAATCTGCCTCGGCCTTCAGCTGCTGTTCGAGGAGAGTGCCGAGCACGGATCGCACACCGGCCTCGCCTGGGTCACTGGGCGCGTCCGCCGTCTACCGGACACGGTCCGTGTACCTCATATCGGGTGGAATGCAGTCCAGCAGCCTCGTACGAGCCGTCTGTTCGACGGCATTCCCGATCGAACGTACTTCTATTTCGTTCAGTCGTACTACGTCGAAGCCGGAGACCCCGATCTGGTCATCGGCACCACCGAGCATGGGCTCCGTTTCGCCGCCGCCATCGAGCGGGATAACCTGTTCGGTGTGCAATTCCACCCGGAGAAGAGCCAGCAGGCCGGACTCCAGCTGCTCGCGAATTTCGGAGGACTCCCATGCTGATCATTCCCGCGATTGATCTACGCAACGGCCAAGTGGTCCGCCTTCGCCAGGGTGCCGACAACGAGCGGATAGATTTCTCGCGCGATCCGCTCGCTGTAGCCCGAGCATGGGACGCTGCCGGTGCACAGTGGATCCACATCGTCGATCTCGACGGTGCGTTTGCCGGAGCGCCGCAGCAACTGGAGCTGGTTCGTCGGATCAAACGCTCCGTTGACGCATCGATTCAGCTTGGTGGAGGTCTCCGCCGTGGGCAAGACGTGCAAGCAGCGCTAGAGATAGGCGTCGATCGTGCCGTCGTCGGTTCGGCTGCAACCGATCCGGAGCGTGCAAGACCGTTGATCGATGCCTTCGGAGACCGATTGGCCATCGCCATCGATAGCCGTGACGGTTCCGTCTGCGTCTCCGGTTGGACCGAAAGCAGCGCGTGGTTGGCGATCGACCTGATTCAGCGCCTGACCGATCTTGGCGCGGCACGGTTCATCGTCACCGATGTGAGCCGCGATGGGATGCTAAGCGGTACGAATGTCGATCTGATGGCCATGGCCGTCAACAGCACGGATCGTCCCGTGATCTCGTCTGGTGGCGTCGATAGCCTCGACGATCTCCGCATGCTTTCCGAGACGTCGGTGGAAGGAGCCATCGTCGGCATGGCGTTGTATCGGAACCGTTTCACGCTGCGCGATGCGCTAGCGATCTCAAGGAGGTCATGATGCTTGCAAGACGGATCATTCCGTGTCTCGACATCGATCGCGGACGGGTCGTCAAGGGAATCCGATTTCTCGACCTTGTCGATGCCGGGGATCCTGTCGCTTGCGCCCGACGCTACGATGCCGAGGGGGCAGATGAGTTGGTGTTCCTCGATATCACAGCGACATCCGACGATCGCCCGATCCTTCTCGATGTGGTTCGCAAGGTCCAGGCGGTGGTGTTCATCCCGCTGACGGTCGGCGGGGGGATCCGAACCCTCGCCGATATCCGGGCTCTGCTTGAGGCCGGCGCCGACAAGGTCTCGCTCAATTCGGCCGCCGTTCGCTCGCCGGACCTGATTGCCACGGCAGCCGAGCGGTTCGGCAACCAGTGCATTGTGTTGGCAATCGATGCCCGCCGAACCGAGGACGCCCGATTCGAGGTGTTGATCGACGGCGGGCGAACCCCGACCGGCTTGGACGCCGTCGAATGGGCCAAGCACGCCACCGATCTCGGAGCAGGGGAGATCCTGCTCACAAGCATGGATTGCGACGGGACAAAGGACGGGTACGACCTGCAACTGACACGAGACGTCCGCCAAGCGACGAACGTCCCCCTGATTGCATCGGGGGGCGCTGGGTCGGTCGATCATTTGTATGACGCATTCACACAGGGAGAGGCCGATGCGGCGCTGGCCGCGTCAATCTTTCACTTCAAGACGCTTCGGATCGACGAGGTCAAGAGGGCCCTGGCAGCCCGCGGTCTTCCGATGAGAATGGCCCTCTCGATGACATCGATAGCCAATCAAGGTGGTGACCAGGCGTGAGCAAGGGAAACGCGGCCAATCGACTGACGTACAACAACCAGGGGCTCGTCCCCGTAGCTGCACAAGACGCACAGACCGGCGAACTATTGATGCTTGCTTGGGCGAATCGTGAGGCGATCGAGCGGACAATTGAGACCGGCTTCGCTCACTTCTGGAGTCGGTCTCGCGAATGCCTGTGGCGAAAGGGAGACACCTCGGGTAACCAGCTGCGTATTGAGGAGATCCGTGTGGACTGTGACGAGGATGCACTTCTGTTTCTCGTGACCCCCTCCGGTCCGGCCTGCCACACCGGCGCACAGAGCTGCTTCTATCGCTGCATCACGACAGAAGGAGAGCTCGAAATCGTCAGTCGTACATCAGTCTCTCCGTTCGGTGTCCTTGGCGAGCTTACCTCGATCATCGGTGATCGTGCCTCCGCCGCCCCCGACAGCTCGTACACGGCCCGCCTGCTGGCCGGCGGCGTCGGGGAGATCAGCAGGAAGATCATAGAAGAGGCGTTCGAGACCTGTCTTGCTGCGTGGACCGAATCCGATACGCGGTTGGCCGAGGAATCGGCAGATCTCTTGTATCACCTGCTCGTGCTGCTCGAATCCCGGGATCTAGCACTCGCCGATGTATGCGCCGTCCTCGCCAAGCGTCGCTCCCGCTAGCAATCCGATGTCGCCTGGCATTCGATGAAGCCGCGACATCCCATGTCTACAGACTCATGTCGAGTACATGATCGACGAACCGCCGAACATGATCTCGCAGAACCTGCGTGCACATCGCGGCATCTCGCGCGGCCGCCCCTTCGACGAACATGCGCACATCCTCCTTCAGTGGCTCGAACTCCGAACTCTCATCCAACGGTGCGAGCGATAGCCTGATCCGAGCGAACTGATTCACGAGCTGATTCTCCTGGCGAGCCAAGGCAGCATTGTGAGTCGCTTCGTCAATCAGTCTGTGAAAGCGGATATCATACTGCCGAAGTGCTTCAAGTTCTTCGTCGGCCGATATCTCGCCATGGAGTTCACGAAGCGCGTCTAGCTCAGGAGCTGTGATCCTCTCGGCAACGAGCTGACCAATCAGTTCGCACAGGTGGACACGAATCTCAAGGATCTCACGGAACTCCGTCACGGTGACGTTCTTGACGAAGAAGCCCCGTCCCGGCGTGTTGCCAACCAAGTTCTCCCCCTCGAGCCGGATGAGCACATCCCGAATCGGCGTGCGGCTCACTTGGTACTCCTCAGCAAGTGTCTTCTCATTGAGTGCAGCACCAGGCGAGAACTCGGACGACACGATCCGTTCTCGCAGTTCGTGAAGCAAGTCAGAGGACATGACAGGACTATACTCAACCGCAGGTTGGCTGGCCAAGATGCCGTGCTCTTCCGTTTTCGACGCTCGACTCATTGCGCAGGGTCAGAAGAACGGCATTCGTCGCTTGCTAGTGCAATGTATCAGGGGTTGACAGACAGCAGCAAGCGCAGCATACTGGTTGTGCATCATAGATATGTTTCCGGTATTCTTTCGATGCACGGAGACTCGCCTCTCCATACGGAAACTGGTTTTCCACAGAGACAAGGAGGCATGCATGACACGCAACCTGTTGCGTTGGTCTCTCGTTGTTGGGTTTGTTCTCGTCTCGCTCGCCTGCTTTGCGCAGGAGCCGCAGTACGGCGGAACACTCTACACCGCGGGAAACGAACCGTCGAACCTCAACCCGATCCTGCTCACCGATGGTCCTTCAAGCACCATCGCCGACCGGATCTACGAGACCCTCATATGCTACGAGCCTGGGCTGACAGGCTTCCGCGAGGGTTTGGCGAAGTCTTGGGAGAGCCCGGACGAGCTCACGTGGATCTTCCATCTCCAAGAAGGCGTTCTCTGGCATGACGGCACGCCGTTCACCGCTGCCGACGTCAAGTACACCTTCGAGAAGGTCCTCGATCCTGCGACGGGCGCGGCGCGGATGACGAACTTCGCACAGATCGATACCGTCGAAGTCATCGACGATCTGACGGTCCAGTTCAACCTGACCGACCCGACCCCGTTCTTCCTCGATGATCTCGCGCTTATCGGAGGCATCATCTGCGAGTCGTACACGGAAGCTGTCGGCATGGACGCAACGATCCGCGCGCCGATGGGCACCGGACCGTTCGTTTTCGATGAGTGGGCCCCGGGACAGTATGTCCGCGTGGTCGCCAATGAGAACTACTGGCGTGGGCGCCCGTACCTCGACGCGTTTGTCGTGAAGGTCATTCCAGAAGCGGCCGTTCAGTTTGCCGCGCTCGAGACGGGCGAGGTCCACATGATCGGCGGATCGATGGCCGATGTTTCTACGGTCGAAGCAGATCCCGAGCTGTCCGTCTTCTTGAACCCGATCGTGCAGTTCGTGCAGGCGGGGTTCAACTTCGCCTATGAGCCGCTGCAGGATCTCCGCGTTCGCACGGCACTGTTCAACGCCATTGACCGCGGATCGATCAATGAGGCCATCTTCTACGGCTACTCCTACGTGCCGAACTCGCCGATGCCCCGTATGCAGGGCATGTACTACGATGAGTCGGTCAACGACAAGTACGCCGAGCTGTACCGATACGATCCGACCGCAGCCGTGGCGCTCCTCACCGAGGCCGGTTGGACGGATACGGATGGCGATGGCTTCGTCGACAAGGACGGGGAAAACCTGCATCTGGTCATCCTCGTTCCGTCAGGCGGTGTCGAACTCGAACAGATCTCGGTCATCCTGAACACGCAGTTCGCTGCGGTTGGTGTGTCGTCCGAGATCAAGACCGTCGAGTTCGGAACCTGGCTCGACATGGCGTTCGCGGGCGAGTTTGGAATCGATATCGTCCAGTACGGCGTCGGCTTCACACCGGCACTCCAGGAGCAGTACCATGCTTCAACGGGACCGTTCAACCTTCAGGGGTATGCGAACATTCTCGTCGACTCGCTCCTCTATTCCGGGAAGACGACAACCGACCTCGCGCGAAGGCAGGAGTTCTACTACCAGTATCAGGAAGAGTGGATGAAGGATCCGCCGCTGATTCAGGTCGTGGCGTGGCCAGCGTTCACCTTCTGGAGTTCAAACGTCATGGGCATGTCCGAGCTTCCGCTCGGTCAGCTCGAGCTGATCCATCAGATCTGGCTAGACGAGTAGACATTCCATAGAGGCATAGGCGTGACCCAATCGGTTCCGGTTGGGTCACGCGCCTCTTCAACTCCGGAGGAATCCGTTGATCCAATACACGATACGCAAGCTGCTTGCCGCCATTCCGATCGTCTTTGCGATCACGGTGATCGTGTTCACCATTCTCCATCTGACTCCGGGAGACCCCATCCGGATCTTGCTTGGATTCGGCGTCGGCGGTTACGCAGGCGGAGACGTGGGCGACTCGATGATTGAGCAGCTTCGTGCCAAATGGGGTCTCGATCAACCGCTGCATATTCAGTACGTCAAGTGGCTCGGGAACATCGTTCGAGGCGACATGGGCAACTCGATCCGCTTCCGCAGTCCGGTGTGGCCGTTGATCAAGGCGCGGCTTCTGCCGACCGTGTTACTGGCTCTCGTCGGATACGCGATTGCGATCGCGTTATCGCTTCCTCTTGGCGTGTTCTCGGCACTGAGGCAGAACTCCATCGTGGACTACTTCAGCACCGGCTTCTCTCTGTTTGGCATGTCGATGCCGGTTTTCTGGCTTGGCTTGATGCTGATCCTGCTCTTCTCGGTGCAGTGGCGGCTTCTGCCAACCAGTGGTATGGGCGATTGGCGAACGTTCGTCATGCCCGGCTTCGTACTCGGGTTCAGTCTTGCCGGAGGACTCACGCGAATGATCCGATCGAGCCTGCTCGAAGTGCTGCGACAGGACTATGTCAACACAGCACGAGCCAAGGGGCTCGCAGAGCGCATCGTCATCGTCAAGCATGCGTTTCGCAATGCGGCGATCCCGGTGGTCACGATTTTCGGTTTTTATCTGGCGTACATCCTATCCGGGAGCGTGCTGATTGAGACGGTCTTCGCCTGGCCGGGACTGGGACGTCTGGTCTTCCAATCACTCGGAAACCGTGACTATCCGGTCGTTCAAGCGATCATCCTACTGGGAGCCGTCGTCGTCATTCTGGCCAATCTGACGACCGATCTCGTCTACGGGTTCATCGATCCGCGGATCCGGTACGAATAGGGGGCTCTGACCGATGACGCAACTTCGCGAGAGATGGCGCTACAGTCTGTTCCGTCAGCACTATGTTCGCTTTTGCAAGAATAAGGCGGCAGTCGTTGCGGGAGTCTTCTTGGTCCTCCTCTACATAGCGATGCTGATCGCTCCTCATCTGGCTCCGTATGACCCGCTGGAGATTCATCTTCTGCACAAGCTCGAGGCGCCAAGCGCCACTTTCCTTCTCGGGACTGATGATCTCGGTCGCGATGTGCTCAGCCGTCTGATGGTCGGAGCGCAGATCTCGTTGACCGTTGGATTCATCGCCGCCGGCCTGTCGCTGATTGTCGGCGTGTGTATGGGGCTGATGGCCGGCTACTTCGGCTCGCCTATCGATCCGCTGATCATGGGGTTGGTCGACATTCTGATGTCAATCCCTGCGCTGCTGCTGATCCTCGCCATCGTCACCATCGTTCCGCCCAGCATTTTCAACATCATGCTCGTCCTCGGGCTGACGATGTGGGCTCAGTACGCCCGTGTTCTCCGCGGCACGATCCTCTCCCTTAAGGAGCAGGACTTCGTCGAGGGAGCGCGTGCAATCGGCGCTTCGCATCTGAGGATCATGTTCCGCTATCTGCTCCCAAACGCGCTGGCCCCAATCATCGTGACCGCGACGCTCAGTGTTGCCGGTGCCATCCTCCTCGAAAGCGGTCTCTCGTTCCTCGGATACGGCGTCCAGCCGCCGCAGGCCAGTTGGGGCGCGATCATCGGCATGGGAAGGAGATTCCTTCGCCAGGCGCCACACATGGCCACATCGGCAGGATTGGCCATTTTCTTCACCGTTCTTGCATTCAACCTCGTCGGAGATGGGCTTCGCGACGCCCTGGATCCGCGCCAGAAGAACCGATAGGAGGTACAGCATGCGGTTCGAGCGGCAGCTCAACACACTTCCCGATTGGAGCAGTTTCTACACCGTCGATGAACTCGATCAACGAACCGAAGCACTGGCGGAACGCTACCCGGACAAGGTCACCGTGACAGTCGGTGGACACTCCCGCGGCGGCCATCCGATTCGTGTCCTCAAGATCGGCCACGGGAAGCGACATGCCATGTTCTATGCCTGCCCGCACCCCAACGAGCCGATCGGAAGCGTCATGGCCGACCATCTGGCAGAGCTTCTCTGCACCGACGCTGAGCTGCTAGCGCAGTTCGACACGACGTTCCACATCATCAAGTGCATTGACCCAGACGGCACCAAACTGAATGAGGGCTGGTTCAAGGGCCCGTTCACTGTCGAGAACTACGCTCGAAACTTCTTCCGCCCGGCCGGATTTGAGCAGGTCGAGTGGACGTTCCCCGTCGACTACAAGACGCTTCACTTCGACCGTCCCCTTCCGGAGACGCAGGTCCTGATGAAGCTGATCGAAGAGCTACGGCCCGACTTCCTATACTCGCTTCACAACGCAGGCTTCGGGGGGGTCTACGCCTACATCACCCGGGAAGCGCCGGAATGGTGCGAAACGCTATACGCCCTGGCGAAACGGTTCGAGTTGCCGCTCAGTTTGGGCGAGCCGGAGATGCCATTCGCCGTTCGTTTTGCGGATGCCGTGTACCGTCTTCCACGAATCGAGGAATCGTACGATTACCTGGCGGAGAACACCGACAAGGATCCTGCTGAGATCATTCGCTCAGGCGCGTCTTCGTTCGGCTATGCTAGTCGGTTCTGCGATCCGTTCACGCTCGTATGTGAACTGCCGTACTTCTATGACCCTCGGATCGATGACCTAGGCGAGAGCGATGTGATCCGTCGCGACGCCGTCCTCGATCGCCTTGAGCAAAGTGAGACGCTGTTCAAGGCCGTGCAAGCGGAGTACGACAAGGTCTCTGGCCTGCTGAGCAAGATGACATCGCTACGGACAGCGGTGGAGAACTTCCTGGAGACGCTCCCGGCTGGAATCCAGGCCGAACGCACGTTCGCCTCGAAGAACCCTGAGATGGAGCGCAAAGCAACGGTCGCCGAGCTGTTCGACAGCCAGGCGGTGCACCCGTTCTATCATCTTCTTCTGGTGGGGATGGTGCTCCGGGTCTTCGATGAGGAGAACCAAGCGCGTTCGGACACCGTGTTTGGCGATGCGTGGAATGCTGTCGACGAGATCTTCCGGACCCATCACGATGCCGTTGTGGCGAACCTGAACTACGAAGTCATCCCGATCCGCAATCTTGTCGGGATGCAGCTTGGCGCGGGGTTGGAGGCGCTGGCAAGGCTCTAGACATCGTATCTGGGCCAGCATGGTCGAAGCAGCTCGAACCTAGCGGACCGTTTCGCCAGGTTCGAGCTGCTTCCATGCCTCGATCCGGGTCCGAGTCCTTATCGAACTGCCAACCCGGAGCGTTGTTGAGATTACCAGGCCTTGGCGTTCTTGATAATGAAGCCGCCCGATTTGGCATCCTTTTCCAGCTGCAGGATACCTTGCTTGCCCGCCTGTTCGAGCAGCTGTCCGAACGACTTGAATCCATAGTACGACTCGCTGAATCCGGGCTTCCGCCGCTTGAGCGTCTGCTTGATCATCGAGCCCCAGATATTCTCGCCTTCGCCTCGTTCCTCAACAAGCGCTTCATACGTCTCGACGACTAGCTCCCACGCCTCCTGCTTCTTGTCCTCCGCCGAGGGTGCAGGGGCCTTGGTGCCTTTCTTCGCCGTCGTCTTCTTGGCGGGTGCCTTGGCCGTCTTCTTTGCCGGCTTCTTGCGACGCGCCAGGTCGTCGTAGTAGATGAACTCATCACAGTTCGCCATCAGCAAATCCGACGTCGAGCTTTTCACGCCGACACCGATCACCGTCTTGTTGTTCTCGCGAAGCTTGCTGACCAGCGGCGAGAAGTCCGAGTCACCGCTGATGATCACGAACGTATCCACATGCTCTTTCGTGTAGCACAGATCGAGCGCATCGACAACCATCCGAATGTCCGCCGAGTTTTTGCCTGACTGCCGAACGTGAGGGATCTCGATCAGCTCGAACGATGCTTCGTGCATCGACTTCTTGAACTCCTTGTAGCGTGCCCAATCGCAGTAGGCTTTCTTGACGACGATGTTCCCCTTGAGCAGAAGCTTCTCCAGCACCTTGTCGATATCGAATCTCGGATACTCCGCTTCCTTGACTCCGAGTGCGACGTTCTCGAAATCGCAAAACAACGCCATGTTCGCCGTTTCTCCTGGTTGTATCATCGAACGCCCCTCCATCGTCGTATGCTGCCCCGACCTGCTCTCCCACAGTACCGCCGTGGGAGCCACGGGACAAGCTCGGTCGAGGCCGGGAGTTCCAGTGACGCATTCGCCGCGAGCTCGATCATGGATGCAGATCCCAAAGCACGTTCACGATGGACCATCGGCCATCCACCTTCGCAAGATGAAGGTAATCGACGAAGCGTTCGGAGACGATCTTCGCGGTCGCCATCGTGTCAGTCTGGTCCAGAATCCGGATCTCCCTACGACCGGCCGACGGATCCTCGATCCGTCCTCGTCCCTTCCCCGTCACATCGATCATCCACGCCTTGTCCACATGCCAGATCTCATCCTCCGAGACTACACGACGCTTGGCAAGATACGGAGAGAGGGCTCGGTTCATCCGCTCGGCGTTCGCCTCGTACCATCCCTCGATGTAGTCGAGCGCGCTATCTCGAATCGCCTGGCTGTCATCCATGATTCCTCCTGTCAATCGTGGGGAGAAGCGTAGACCACAAATCTACGATTTCCCCTCCGAATACCTGCCAGCGTTGCAGCCCGCACGCGTGGCGACACAGCGCAAGCCACGAACGCGACATGCTACGCCAATTGATCCGATCGCATCCGGTGGAACGGCAATCGGTACGGGGCCTCTAGAACGACCCCGCCAGTCGGTCGATCGCTGCGGCCATCGTTTTCTCGCGGCGTGACGCCGCCCAGTTGACAACCGCCGAACCGGCAATCGTTGCCCCCTTGGCCTGGCACAGCTTCCGCATCTGTCGAACAGCGCGATGGCCACCCATCCACGGATACGGGAACTGCTGGGTTACCAGACAGGCGACCTGCTGCCCGGCTAGCGACTCGATCCTCTTCAGATAGGCCGCCAGGACCGGCGACAGCGAGAATGCTTCGACAGCAGCGCCGAAGACAAGCGCTTCGTAGCCGCCGATATCGGGCAGCGCGGCGAGTTCGAAGTCCGGTGCTCCCCGCTTCCGCTCGCCGATGACTTGCACTTGAATGAGATCCACCGAATGACCGACCGTCGCAAGCCTTTCCTTGAGCCTCTCCGCCACCGATAGGGTGTTCCCCGACCACGAGTAGACGACGAGTCCGATGTTCATTCCTTTGCACCTCCTGGTGTCTCCCGTTGGGATTGCATCCAGCCGGGGCAGCCAGCGCGACCTTCGGCAAGCAGCCGCTTTGCCAACTGGATCTGCCCGGCGTGATACGTGTTGTGCATGATAACACCGTACATCAGGTCGATGTAGCGATGCGATCCGCTGCCGCGTGCGATCTCGTCAACTCTTTTCGAATCGAATCGGGCAACGGCATCGGTGACGGCCTCATGCTCGCGACGAAGTAACGTACGATCTTCTTTCCACGATCTCTCACTTCGGACGTCGGGAACAGCCGGCCAATCAGCCGGAGACCGCGGGAAACTCCCCGCGGGGAGTTCGTCGAGGATCCTCCGGACAGCATACTCCCAATAGGCAATGTGAAGAGCGAGTTCCCAGATGCTGTGGCGGCTTGGTTCGGGCTTCCTTGCAGCTGTGTCTGCATTCACCCCTCTCAGGCTGCCAAACGGGGACGCTCCACCGTACCAGAGCTTCTCTCCCGCCGGGGGGTGCAAGATGCGAAGAACCTCGTCGAGTCGCCGGTCCATTCCCTCCATCTCCCTAGAGCACAGTCTCGAGCGCGATCTCCGCCATCTGGGTGAAGCTGCGCTCCCGATCCTCGCTCGACACAGCTGTCCGTTGCACCAGACTGTCGCTCGCTGTCAGGATCGTCAATGCATCGACGCCGAACTTGGCCGCCAGCGTATACAGACCGGCCGCCTCCATTTCGATCGCAAGCACGCCGAAAGCCGCCCACTGCCTCCATTCGTCCGGATCATCCCCGTAGAACGTGTCCGAAGAAAGGACACCTCCCACATAAACGGGGAGATCCCGCGCCGTGGCGATGTCATAGGCTGTCCGTAGGAGAGAGAAGCTGGCCGTCGGCGCGAAGCTACGTCCTCCAAAGCGAAGTCTGTTTGTATTCGAGTCCGTCGACGCGGACATTGCCAAGACAATGTCGCCAATCCGAAGATCCGGCTGGAGTACGCCGCACGTGCCGACACGGATCAGTTCTTTCACGCCATACTCGGTGATCAGCTCGTGGATGTAGATCGATGCGGAGGGGAGCCCCATGCCGGTCCCCATGACCGAGATCCGCCGCCCTTGATAGCCACCGGTGAACCCGAGCATTCCGCGAACCTCGTTGAAGCAGACCGGATCCTCCAACAGCGTCTCTGCAATGAATCTCGCCCGCAGTGGGTCGCCCGGAAGCAAGATGCTAGAGGCAACCTCGCCGAGTTTCGCGCCAATGTGGATACTCACAGGAATCCTCCCTTCACAGACTCAGAACACACAAACACAGTCTCCTCGACATCGCTACGAGAGACAACCCGTAATGCAATCCCGCATTTGTGATCGAAGAAAGAGAAAAGGGGACGACGTGCATCGTCCCCTTCTCCCTGCGAGATACAGCTGCTGCTTGTGTCGCCCGCCTAGCTGGCGTGGCACTTCTTCCGTAGACCTGCTTCGTTCTTGATGACGATTCGATATCGGCTCTTGTCGAGGATCCCCTCCCGTGCAAAGCGGTTGAGCGCCAGGGTCGTGTTCTCCCGCGCGGAGCCGATCATGTCGGCAAGCTCCTTGTGGGTCACGGAGAGGCCAATCAGAATCCCTTCTTTCGTTTCGACGCCATACACATCGGACAGCTTGAGAAGCTGCCGGGAGAGTCGCGCCTGGATGTCTCGGAAGGCCAGATCCTCGAGTGTTTCCTCGAACTCACGCATGCGCCCGGCGAAGTGCTGAACCAGCTGCTGGAGGGCTTCCGGATTTTCACCGATCAGCTTCATGAAGATCTTCTTGTCGACACAGCGCAGCACCGTCTCCTCAATGGCAGTGGCAAGATGTCGCCTGTGCTTTTCACCTACCAGGCACATCTCCCCGAAGATCTCGCCTGCATCCACAATCGTCAGCGTCAGCTTCTTGCCGCTTTCGTCGAGGTACGCAAGCTTGACACGCCCGCTCTCCACGATGTACACGGAGCTGCTTGCTGTTCCCGGGTGATAGATCGTCTCACCACGATCGACGTCACTGAGGTCCCCAAGATCGGCCCACAGATCGGCGAAGCTCACTTTGTTGCTGGTGGTCGACAACATTCGCCCTCCCTCTTCTTCATTGCTGTAAGCGTATGTCTTCTGCCGATCGATCGGCAGGAAGCGCGGCCAGGTGCAATGGACGGCTCCGACACGACAGTTGGTGACGCGCGTCACCCTATGAGAAGAACGGAGTGATGCAAGATCGGATCGTAGGACCACCGAGGTCTCGATTCGGGACGGAGGCCGAGGGTGTCGGCTGCCGGGAACTCTCATCCTGCAGCAAGAGCAGCTCCCGTTTCGCACCATGGGAACGCATAGGAGGGCTCCTACCCAACCAACGGCTTCGCTGAGAAGAGCAATGCAGCTCCTCCCGAAAGGATAGAGAGAAAGACGAATTGGATGAAAAGGGACAGCGCAGTAGATCATTTGCAGTTTTGGTTGGTCCAGTACTCCCTAGAAAGGAGGTGATCCAGCCGCAGGTTCTCCTACGGCTACCTTGTT